>CAIQJF010000028.1 GCA_903872075.1 uncultured Caulobacteraceae bacterium
GACCCTGACCGAGGCTGGTTATGTCGGTGAGGATGTCGAAAACATCATTCTGAAACTGCTGCAGGCGGCCGACTACAACGTCGAGCGGGCCCAGCGCGGCATCATTTACATCGACGAAGTCGATAAGATCAGCCGCAAATCCGACAACCCCTCGATCACCCGTGACGTGTCCGGCGAGGGCGTACAGCAGGCCCAGCGGAAGATTATGGAAGGCACCGTGGCGTCGGTTCCGCCCCAGGGCGGCCGCAAGCATACGCAGCAGGAGTTCCTGCAGGTCGACACCACCAACATGCTGTTCATCTGCGGCGGCGCCTTCGCCGGCCTTGAAAAAATCATCTCCGGCCGCGGCAAGGGCACCTCCATCGGTTTCTCGGCCAAGGTTTCGGATCCCGACGATCGCCGCACGGGCGAGGTTCTGCGTCAGGTGGAGCCCGACGATCTGCAGCGCTTCGGTCTGATTCCGGAATTCATCGGCCGTCTGCCCGTGATCGCTACTTTGGACGATCTGGACGAGGGCGCCCTGGTGAAGATTCTCACCGAGCCGAAGAACGCCCTGGTGAAACAGTACCAGCGGTTGTTCGAGATGGAGAACGTCGGGCTCTCGTTCACCGACGACGCGCTTCGCGCCGTGGCCCGCAAGGCCATCCTGCGCAAGACCGGCGCCCGGGGCCTGCGCTCCATTCTCGAAGCGATCCTGCTGGAGACCATGTTCGATCTTCCGACCCTCCAGGGTGTGGAAGAAGTGGTGATCAATACCGAGGTGGTCGAAGGTCGTGGCCAGCCGCTGATGATCTACGCCGAGAAAAAGAGCGGCGCGGCCTCGGCCTGATCTCTGTCAGGCGGCAACGGAAATCGCCGCGACGCGGGCGTCCAGCGCCCGCGCAAGATCGCCGGGCGCGAGCCTGATCTGCAGGCCGCGCTGTCCGCCGTTCACATAGACCTCGGGTTCCGAAAGCGCCGCGGCGTCCAGCGCCGTCGGCGCTGCCTTTTTCTGACCGAACGGGCTGATGCCCCCGACCTTGTAGCCGGTGGCGCGCTCGGCGTCGGCGGGCGGCATCATCTTGGCTGTCTTGCCGCCGAACAGCGCCGCCAGGGCCTTCATCGACACCTCGCGATCCGAGGCGAGCACCACGCAAACCGGCTTGCCGTCGACGAGCGCCATGAGCGTCTTGAGCACCCGCGCGGGGTCCGCCCCAAGGGCCCGGGCGGCCTGAAGACCCACACGGTCGTCGCCGGGATCATAGTCATAGGTGTGCAGGGCAAAGGCGACGCCGGTCTTGGCGGCCGCGAGCGTGGCGGGTGTCGATCTGGCCAGGTCTTCCGTCCTTGCTCAAGGTGTGGTCCACATCCCGCCATTCGCTGGCTGGGCTGGCGGCATCATCGGAAATAACGGGGCGTCGATCCATGTCCGGCAACCATCTTTTTGACCGCCTGCTGGCGAAAGGCGCACCCGGCGCGATCGCCTTCGAGACGCCGACGCGACGCTATGGCTACAGCGACCTTGGTCCGGAGACGGCCCGCCTGGCCAACGTGCTTGTGGATTTGGGCGTGAAACCCGGAGACCGGGTGGCGGTGCAGGTGGAAAAGTCGGCGGTAAATCTTCTGCTGTATCTGGCCACGGTTCGCGCCGGCGCGATCTATCTGCCGCTGAACACGGCCTACACCCTTGCGGAACTGGCCTATTTCATCGGCGACGCCGAGCCGTCCCTTATCGTCTGCGACCCGGCCGCGCTGGCTGGGGTGGCGCCCCTGGCGGGCGCGGCTTCGGTGGAGACCCTCGACGCCAATGGGCAGGGGACCCTGTCCGACAAGGCCGCGGCGGCCTCTGACCGGTTCGACACGGTTCCCCGGGGGGCGGCTGACCTCGCCGCCATCTGCTACACCTCCGGTACGACAGGACGGTCGAAGGGGGCGATGCTGACCCACCTCGCGCTGGCCTCCAACGCCGAGACCCTGGTGAACTTGTGGAAGTTCACCAAGGACGACGTTCTTATCCATTCGCTTCCGATCTATCACGTCCACGGGCTGTTCGTGGCCACCAACGTGCTGCTCATGGCCGGCGGCGGCATGATCCTGCAGCAGAAGTTCGATCCGGCGACGGTGCTCGCGGCCATGCCCCGCGCGACCTGCCTGATGGGGATTCCGACCTTCTACACGCGTCTTCTGGCGCACCCGGGGCTGACGCCTGAGGCGGTCGCGCCCATGCGGCTGTTCATCAGCGGCTCGGCGCCGCTGCTGGCCCAGACCCACATCGACTGGACGGCCCGCACGGGCAAGCCGATCCTTGAGCGCTACGGTATGACCGAGACCGGGATGAACACGTCCAATCCCCACGACGGCGAGCGGGTGGCCGGCACGGTGGGCTTTCCGCTGCCCGACGTGGCTCTCCGCATCGTGGACGAGCAGACCGGCGCGGAAATTCCTGACGGCGAGATCGGCGTCATCGAGGTCAAGGGCCCCAACGTCTGCGCCGGCTACTGGCGCAATGCGGAGAAGACCACCGAGGCGTTTCGGGACGACGGGTTCTTCATCACCGGCGATCTGGGCGTGCGCGACGCGCGCGGCTATGTCTCCATTGTCGGCCGGGGCAAGGACCTGATCATCACTGGCGGCCTCAATGTCTATCCCAAGGAGGTGGAGACCGAGATCGACGCCCTGCCGGGTGTGGTGGAATCGGCGGTGATCGGCCTGCCGCACGCCGATTTCGGCGAAGCGGTGACGGCCGTGGTGGCGGTTGGCGCCGGGCATGGGCTGACCGAGGCGACCGTGCTCGAGGCTCTGGCGCCGCGCCTGGCCCGTTTCAAACAACCCAAGCGCGTGCTGTTCGTCGCCGATCTGCCACGCAACGCCATGGGAAAGGTCCAGAAAGCCCGGCTGCGCGAGGAGCACCGCGACCTGTACGCCTGAGCCTGGACCGGCGCTCACGGTGTGACTTGCTTGAAACCGTCCTGCGAGCCTCCATTTAGGTGAGGAACAAGACCGCCAGATCGGCGGGCGGAACGGGCGACTCGGGCCAGGATGGCCCCCGGAAACCGATGATCCTCCCGCGGTCCATCACATCGGCCATCCCCGATCAGTCCGGGGCCGGCCCGGAGTAAATGAAAGATGCCCACTCTGACCACGCTTCCCGTCCTGCCGCTGCGCGACATTGTCGTGTTCCCGCACATGGTCGTGCCGCTGTTCGTCGGCCGCGAGAAGTCGGTGAACGCCCTCGAAGAGGTCATGAAGATCGACAAGCAGATTTTGCTGGTGACCCAGAAGGACCGCGACCAGGACGATCCCGCGCCTGAGGATATCTATGAGGTCGGTGTCCTGGCCAGCGTGCTTCAACTGCTCAAGCTGCCCGACGGCACCGTCAAGGTGCTGGTGGAAGGCCGCTCACGCGCAGCGGTGTTGAAGTTCACGGGTCGCGAGGACTACTACGAAGCCGAGATCGCGCCGATCGACGAGCCGGGCGGCGATGTCCACGAGGCCGAGGCCTTGTCGCGGGCTGTGATCGAACAGTTCGAGAGCTACGTGAAACTCAACAAGAAGATCCCGCCGGAGGCCACTGCGGCGATCCCGCAGATCACCGAGCCGGGCAAGCTGGCCGACACCATCGCCGCCCACTTGGCGGTGAAGATTCCGGATCGCCAGGCGTTGCTGGAGGTGTTCAGCGTCTCCAAGCGCCTGGAGAAGGTCTTCGCCCTCATGGAAGGCGAGATCAGCGTCCTGCAGGTGGAGAAGAAGATTCGCGGGCGCGTGAAGCGCCAGATGGAGAAGACACAGCGCGAGTACTATCTGAACGAGCAGATGAAGGCGATCCAGCGCGAGCTGGGCGAGCAGGACGACGCGCGCGACGAACTGCTCGAACTCGAAAAGCGCATCAAGAAGACCAAGCTGTCCAAGGAGGCCCGGACCAAGGCCGAGTCGGAACTCAAGAAGCTCCGCAACATGAGCCCGATGTCCGCCGAATCCACGGTGGTGCGCAACTACCTCGACTGGATCCTGTCCATCCCATGGGGCAAGTCCAAGACTAAGCCGATCGACATCGCCCGCGCCGAACAGGTCCTCGAAGAGGACCACTACGGCCTGGAAAAGGTGAAGGAACGGATCCTCGAGTACCTGGCCGTTCAGGCCCGCACCGGCTCGCTCAAGGGGCCGATCCTCTGCCTCGTCGGTCCGCCCGGCGTCGGCAAGACGTCGCTGGGACGCTCGATCGCCAAGGCCACATCCCGCGAATTCGTGCGGCTCAGCCTCGGCGGCGTGCGTGACGAAGCGGAAATCCGCGGTCACCGCCGGACATATATCGGCTCCATGCCCGGCAAGATCATCCAGTCGATGAAGAAGGCCAAGACCACCAACACCTTCTTCCTGCTCGATGAGATCGAGAAGATGGGCGCTGACTGGCGCGGCGATCCCTCCAGCGCCTTGCTGGAGGTGCTCGACCCGGAACAGAACAGCACGTTCAACGACCACTATCTGGAAGTCGACTACGACCTTTCGAACGTCATGTTCGTGACCACGGCCAACTCGCTCAACATGCCCCAGCCCCTGCTGGACCGCATGGAGATCATCCGTATTCCCGGATACACGGAGGACGAGAAGGTCGAGATCGCCAAGCGCCACCTCCTGCCGAAACTGGCCAAGGACCACGGCCTGAAGGACGGTGAGTGGACCGTGCCGGACGATCGCATCCGCGACCTCATCCGCTATTACACCCGGGAAGCCGGCGTGCGGTCGCTGGAGCGGGAACTGGGCAACCTCGCCCGGAAGTCCGTGCGCGACATGGGCCGCGAGCACCTGATCTCGGTCGAGATCGATGAGGATCGCCTCGCCAAATACGCCGGCGTGCGCAAGTACCACTACGGCGTCACCGACGAGGAGGATCAGGTCGGCATCGTCACGGGCCTGGCCTGGACCGAGTTCGGCGGCGACATCCTGACCATCGAAGCGGTCAAGATGCCTGGCAAGGGCCGCATGTCGATCACCGGCAATCTGAAAGAGGTGATGAAGGAGTCGATCTCCGCCGCCGCGTCCTTCGTGCGGTCGCGGGCGACCACCTACGGCATCAAGCCCAGTTCGTTCGACAAGACCGACGTGCACCTGCACGTTCCGGAGGGGGCGACCCCCAAGGACGGTCCGTCCGCGGGTGTGGCCATGTCCGTGGCCATCGTCTCGGTGCTCACCGGCAATCCGATCCGCAAGGACCTGGCCATGACCGGGGAGATCACCCTGCGCGGCCGGGTCCTTCCCATCGGCGGTCTGAAGGAAAAGCTGCTGGCGGCCCTCCGCTCGGGCATCCGCACCGTGCTGATCCCGCAGGAGAACGCCAAGGATCTGGTTGAAGTGCCGGAGAATGTGAAGGCCGGGCTGGAGATCATTCCGGTCTCCACCGTCGATCAGGCCCTGGCCCTGGCGCTGACCAACCCGATCGTGCCGATCGAGTGGACGGAAGAGGACGAGGCGGCCGTGAAGCCGTCAGCGCCGGCGGCGGACGACATGACCGGCGGACTCATCACCCACTAGGGCCAAACGGACGGCTAATGAATGGGAGCGGCGCGGAGTGATCCGCGCCGCTCTTGTTTGTGCGCGGGCCGTGTCGTGATAATCGCGCGCCCTGGATCCCCGATCGGGCGTCCAGGCGACCGGGCGGCTAGCTCAGCTGGTTAGAGCGTCTCGTTTACACCGAGAAGGTCGGGGGTTCGAACCCCTCGCCGCCCACCACCGTCCGCAACCGTATCCGCCACCGGTCATGCCCTGGTCGGCTTGGACCTGCCGGCAGGTTCGTTGTGCCTGGACGTTTCGCGACCGACCTTGGCGCGGATGTGGGATTCGCCACACTTTCAATCGTAACCCGCTAAGCCAAAGTTTTGAGCGGCATGGAGCCCCAGAGTTATCGTTCTATACAAGGAAAAATAGGTACATAAGCGAATGTTAGGTTTTGTTAAAAAAATATCCGCAAATAGCCTCTTTTACGTCAAAATGGACGATATTTAACTTTGATATTTGTCGGAGTTGGCGTACTGACACTCGCAGAACAGAGGCGGAATGCAGAGACATTGTCAACTTTTGTTTCGTCGCGAGGCATCGGCCCGCGTCCTCCTTCAGTAAAGGTTGCGTCACCCCATGTTCAAACTCAGCGTTCTTGTCGCCACCGCGGCCATCGCCCTCGCCGGCTCCGCCGCCGCCGGTGTTACGTTCACCAGCTACGGAACCGCCCTGCCGACCGGCCAGAATCTGGTCACCGATTTCAGCACCTCCGCGTATCTGACTGGTAACGCGGTGCTATTCACCGGCTCGCAGGGCGGCGTTTCCGCGGCTCCGGCGTTCAGCGCCTCGACGCAGGACACCGCCCAGTACCTGAGCGTTCAGGGCGGCGAATCCGGAACCGTCACTTTCGCCAACACCAACAGCGTCAGCATCTATGTCGGCTCGTTGGACACCTATAACACGGTCACCTTCGGCGGACCCGGCGGCCAGACTTTCACCGGCAGCCAGCTTGGCGCGATCTCCGGCGCGGCCAACGGCAACCAGACGGCACCGAACACCAACGGCCGTTTTCTGTTCACCTTCAGCGCGCCCGTTAACGCGGTGACCCTGTCCTCAAGCGGCAACGCTTTCGAAGTTGCCGACGTCACCTCCGGCGCCCCTGAGCCGGCGGTGTGGGCCATGATGCTGGTGGGCTTCGGCCTTGCTGGCGCCGGCTTGCGGTCCCGTCGCCGAGTCGCGCACACCGCCTGACCGTCCGCCTTCGATCAGCAATAGCGCTCTGCCGTCCATGACGGGCGGCAGAGTCGCTTCGCGTTCCGAGACAGGCCGCTCGCGACTGACCTCCTCACCGCCTGACGCCGTTCATCGATCCCTGTCCGTGGTATGGGTTCGGGTGACGTCAGGGAGGGGATCGTTTGGTGGGACTTAACGGTTGGCGGCGCGGACCTGAGGGTGATCTTCAGGCGCAGGTCATCAGCTTCATCGCGTCGCGCCGCAATTCGCACGGAGATCTGATCACGCCGGCGCATCGGTTGTTGCACGACCTCGGCCTGGATGGGGACGAGGCCGGGGCGTTCTTCCGCGAGTTCGGTCAGCGGTTCGATGTGGACCTGGCGCCGCTCTACCAGCACTGGGACCGGCATTTCGGTGCGGAGCCTATTCTCAGTCCCTGGCTGTTGATCTTCCCGGCCGCGGCCGCCTGGGCGTGGACTCTGGCGCGTAGCGGGGAATCCCCAATCTGGGCGATCCTGGCGGCGGGGGCGGGCGTGGGCGCGTGGATCTGGTGGTCGCGCCAGCGCCGGGCGTCCCGGCCCTTTGTCCATATCACGGTGGCGGATCTGATCGACGCCGCGGCGACCGGTCGTTGGCCCATCGACTACTTCGCCGGCCGCGACGGCTGACGGAACCGAGACCGCTATTTCAGTCCCGGAACCCACCGAAACCCCGATCCGGCCGTTTCGATGCGCCCGACTCCCGGAAAGGGGAAATGGGGGGCGAAAACCAGTTCGTGGCTGGCGGCCAGGCGAGTGAGGGTAGCGATGCGGCTGGCCTTGCCGAGCGGTTTGTCGGTGTCGAAACCCATGGCCCAGTCCGGTCGCGCCAGGGAGACGATGGAACTGTGTGCGGTGTCGCCGATATCGAGCAGACGATCGGGTCCGGAGACGACTTCATAGGCGACGTGGCCCGGGGTGTGACCGTCGACGGCCACGGCGGTGATGCCTGGCGCTACCATGGTCCCGGGTTCGAAGGTGGCGACCTTTGCGGCTATGACGCCGGCCAGTGCGCCGCCCTGAGATTTCATCCAGGCCCATTCCTTGGCCGACATGCGGATGGTGGCGTTGGGAAAGGCGAGAGCGCCGCCGCTGGCCAGGCCGCCGACATGGTCGCCGTGGGTGTGGGTGATCAGCACGTCGGTGACGTCCGACGGTTTCAGCCCGGCCTTGGCGAAGCTCGCAGGCAAGACCCCCTGGGCGCCCGCGCCCAGGCCGGTATCGATCAGGACGAGCCGCCCGCCCGTGCGAACCAGCAGGGCGTCGACGGAAAGGTCGATGTGATCCTCCGCCGCGCCGGCCGTCTTCAACACCGCGCCGACCGCCTCAGGACCCACGTCGAGGCCGAAAGTACGGCCGTCGTTCGGCGCAGCGAATTTTGCGTCGCGTAAAGCCGTCAGTTGCAGGCTGCCGACCTGAAACGACGTAGCCTCGGGCTCGGCCGGCATCGGGCCGCTGCGCGCGCAGCCGGCGGCGAGGACGGTCAGGCAAACAAGGGGCAGGGCGGTTTTGATCATGACGTGTCTCCGTTGGCTCAGAAGATCACCTTTTCCTCGCCCCACCAAAGCGGGGATTTCTCCAGATCGATGAACTTGCGTTCGTCTTCCAGCAGCAGGCGGGCGGCGGCGGCGGCTTCGGGGTTTCCCGCGTTCACGGCCATGTCCTCGAAACTGTCGAACCACAGCTGTGCGACACCGTCATATTGTTCGGGCCCGTTTCGCGAGTTGCGGATGTCTGCCGAGATGGCGGGGTCAAAGCTGTGCAACTGCACATAGCGGCGAATGCGCAGGATCTGGCGCACGCTGGCGACCAAAGGGGCGTGGTTCTCGAACCAGTAGGTTTGAAAGGCTTCCCGGGTAAAATCGGATCGGCGCACCAGGGCGAAAGTTAGTTTGATCATGGCAGGTCCTTCTGGGGACGGCGGTGGACGCAGCCCCGCACTGCGATCACCTTAGACGAATCGCGTGGAGGGTGGAGCATGGCAGGTTTGAGTGCGTTTCGGCGGCGTCTGCTCGCCGCGGCCTTGCCGATTGGCGTTGCGTTAGGTTCTGCTGGATTCGCCGTCGCCGCACCGCCACCCGGTCTGGCCGACATCCTCGCGGCCGCCCCGCCCGCCGACTGGCGGACAATCGATCCAGAGAACACGATCTACATGTCTCTGCCGCAGGGACGGGTGGTCATTGAACTCGCCCCGGCCTTCGCGCCCAACCATGTCGCCAATATCAAGCGCCTGGCTCGGGCCGGTTTCTACGACGGCCTTTTCGTGGTGCGGTCTCAGGACAACTATGTCGTGCAGTGGGGCGACGCCGATTCCAAGAAACCGACTGGCGGCGGCGCATTGCGGCTGAAGGCCGAATTCGAACGCCCCTACGCCGCCGCCGAACCGTTCGACCAGATGCCCGACGCCGACACCTACGCGCCCGCCACCGGATTCGCCACCGGCTTTCCCGCCGCGCGCGATCCGGCCAAGGGCCTGACCTGGCTCACCCACTGCTACGGTATGGTCGGCGCCGGCCGGGACGCGGACGCCGATTCGGGGGGCGGGCCGGAACTCTACGCCGTGACGGGGCAGGCGCCCCGGCAGCTGGATCGGAACGTGACCCTGGTTGGCAGGGTCATAGAGGGGATCGACATTCTTGCCGCCCTGCCACGGGGCCATGGCGATATCGGTTTCTATCAGACACCGGCCGAGCGAATTCCGCTTCTCAGCATGAAGGTGGCCGCCGACCTTCCCGCCGCGCAGCGCACGCGATTCCAGGCCCTGCGAACCGATAGCGCCAGCTTCGCGGCCGTGGTGCAGAATCGCCGCTTCCGCCACGACGCCTGGTACAAGGTCGCTGCGGGGCGGATCGACGTGTGCAATCTTCCGCTGCCGGTAAGAGTCGGGCCGCCGGACCGGGCTCGGTGACCTGAAAGGGGAGGGGGCCGCGCCAAAAATGGCGCGAGTGACGGGACTCGAACCCGCGACCTCCGGCGTGACAGGCCGGCGCTCTAACCAACTGAGCTACACCCGCATTCCCGATGGCCGAGGCCATGGCGGCGAGAACGGGCCTGATAGGGCCACCGCCCCTTTTCGTCAACCGGTGAGCGCCGCTTTGGCGCATCTTCGCGCAGGCGCATCAGAGTTTGAATGCGCGGAGCCCTTGGGCTAGAAGCCCGCCACGTCTTCCCCCAGAAAGCGGCCGATGAACGCCTTCCTGCTTCAGTACCTGCCTATCGTCATATTTCTTGGCATCGCCGCCGTCCTCGGGGTCGGCTTCGTGGCCGCCGCGGCGATCGTCGCGCCCAAGGCGCCGGACCCCGAGAAGCTGTCGTCGTATGAATGCGGATTCAACGCCTTTGATGACGCCCGCATGAAGTTCGACGTGCGATTTTATCTGGTGTCGATCCTGTTCATCATCTTCGACCTTGAGGTGGCCTTCCTGTTCCCCTGGGCCGTGGCCCTGATGAAGTTGCCCCACGCCGCCAGCCAGTTCGCCTTCTGGAGCATGATGAGTTTCCTGGGCGTTCTGACAGTCGGCTTCATCTACGAATGGAAAAAGGGAGCCCTGGAATGGGAGTAGTCGTTTCCGGCGCGCCCGCCGCCCTGGAAGCGGGTCGCGCCCGCGTCGAGGGTTATGATCCCGCGCTACACGATCCCTATTTCGATGGGATCTCCGGCCAGTTGGCGGACAAGGGTTTCGTCGTCGCCGCGGCCGACGACCTGATCAACTGGGCCCGGACGGGCTCGCTGATGTTCATGAGTTTCGGCCTGGCCTGCTGCGCCGTGGAAATGATGCAGGCGGCCAACCCACGTTTTGACCTTGAGCGCTTCGGCGTCGCCCCGCGCGGCAGCCCGCGGCAGTCCGACCTGATGATCGTCGCCGGCACCCTGACCAACAAGATGGCTCCCGCCATGCGCAAGGTCTACGACCAGATGCCGGAGCCTCGCTACGTCATCTCCATGGGCAGCTGCGCCAATGGCGGCGGCTATTATTATTTCAGTTATTCGGTGGTGCGCGGCTGCGACCGGATCGTGCCCGTGGATGTTTACGTTCCGGGCTGTCCGCCGACCGCCGAGGCGCTGGTCTACGGGATCCTGCAGCTTCAGAAAAAGATTCGCCGCACCGGCACGATCGAGCGGTGAGGAGCGCCCAATGAACTGGCGACTGTCCGACGAAGCTTTGACCGCGCTTGCGGAAACGGTGACGAGCGGCTCGAACGGCCTCGTGACCAGCGCGGCCGTGGCCTTTGGCGAACTGTCCGTAACGGCCTCGGCCGACCGGATCGTCGACCTGCTGACCTGGCTCCGCGATGATCCGGAACTTCAGTTCCATCAGCTCATGGATGTGTGCGGGGCCGACTACCCCGCGCGGCCGCTGCGGTTCGACGTGGTCTATCACCTGCTGTCCATGACCAAGAACCGTCGCATCCGGGTGACGGTCCAGACGGATGAAGACACGGCTGTCCCCTCTGTCGTGGGGGTTTTTCCGGGCGCCGAATGGTTCGAGCGCGAGGCCTTCGACATGTACGGCGTGTTCTTCTCCGGTCATCCCGACCTGCGCCGTCTGTTGACGGACTATGGCTTCCATGGACACCCGCTGCGCAAGGACTTCCCCATGACGGGGTATGTTGAGGTCCGCTACGACGATGAGCTCAAGCGCGTTGTCTATGAACCTGTGAAGTCGGTGGAGTTCCGCAACTGGGACTTCCTCTCGCCCTGGGAGGGCGCCGACTATGCGAAGCCGGGCCATGCGCTGCCCGGCGACGAGAAGGCGGAGTAGGGCGCATGACCATCGAACACGATATTGCGCGCGACGCTGGATCCAATGTCGCTCCGTCGACCGAAGAAACACCGGTCCGCAAGTTCAGCATCAATTTCGGTCCGCAACACCCGGCGGCGCACGGCGTGCTGCGGCTTATCCTCGAACTCGACGGCGAACTCGTCGAGAGGGTCGACCCGCATATCGGTCTCCTGCATCGCGGCACCGAAAAGCTGATCGAGGCCCGGCCTTACACCCAGAACACACCCTATTTCGACCGGCTCGACTATGTCGCGCCGATGAACCAGGAGCATGCCTTCGTCATGGCCATCGAGCGCCTCATGGGCCTCGAGGTGCCGATGCGCGGCCAGCTGATCCGGGTTCTGTACAGCGAGATCGGCCGCATCCTCAATCACCTCCTCAATGTGACCACGCAGGCCATGGACGTCGGCGCGCTCACTCCCATCTGCTGGGGCTTCGAGGAACGCGAGAAGCTCTATGTGTTCTACGAGCGGGCGTCCGGCGCCCGCATGCACGCCAACTTCTTCCGGCCGGGAGGCGTGCGGCAGGATCTGCCCGACGCTTTGATCGACGACATTGAGACCTGGTGCGGGACGTTCCTCAAACAGCTCGATGACATCGACGGGCTGGTGACTCCCAACCGAATCTTCAAACAGCGCAACGTCGACATCGGCGTCGTCAGCAAGCAGGAGGCCCTGGAATGGGGCTTCACCGGCGTCATGCTGCGCGGCGCGGGCGTGGCCTGGGATCTGCGGCGCAATCAGCCCTACGAGTGCTATGACGAGCTTGAGTTCGATATACCGCTCGGCGTGAACAGCGACTGCTACGATCGCTATCTGTGCCGCATGGAAGAGATGCGGCAGTCGGTCCGTATCATGCGTCAGTGCATCGACCGCCTGCGCAAGACACCGGGCCTCGTGCTCACGCCCGATCACAAGGTGTCGCCGCCGCGGCGCGGCGAGATGAAACGCTCGATGGAAGCGCTCATCCACCACTTCAAGCTGTTCAGCGAAGGCTTCCACGTGCCGGCTGGGGAGGTCTATGCCGCCGTCGAGGCGCCCAAGGGCGAGTTCGGCGTCTACCTGGTCTCGGACGGGACGAATAAGCCCTATCGCTGCAAGATCCGCGCGCCGAGTTTCGCCCATCTCTCGGCCATGGACTGGATGAACCGGGGGCACATGCTGGCCGACGTGAGCGCCATCCTCGGGTCGCTGGATATCGTGTTCGGGGAGATCGATCGTTGAGTGTCCGTCGTCTCGCCAAAGAGCAGCCCGCGTCCTTCGCCTTCGCGCCGGACATCCAGGACAAGGTTGCCTGGTGGATCGCCAAGTTCCCGCCCGGCCGTCAGCAATCGGCGGTGATTCCGCTGCTCTGGCTGGTTCAGAAACAGCAGGGATGGGTTTGCGAGCCCGCCCTGCGCGTGGTCGCCGAAGCCCTCAGCATGCCCGTGATCCGGGTGCTCGAAATCGCGACCTTCTACACCATGTTCCAGCTCAAGCCGGTCGGAACTGTGGCCCACGTGCAGCTCTGCGGCACAACCCCGTGCATGCTGCGCGGCGCAAACAGCCTCAAGGGCGTGTTGGCCGCGAAAATAGGTGCGAAGGATCACTGCTCGACCGACGGTCGTTTCAGTTGGGAAGAGGTCGAGTGTCTCGGCGCCTGCGCCAATGCGCCGATGGCCGCCATCAACGACTACTACTACGAGGATCTCACCGAGGCCTCTCTGGAGGCCCTTCTGGCCGATTTCGACGCCGGCAAGAGCCCAGCGCCCGGATCGGCCATTGGCCGTGAGGGATCCGCGCCCGAGGGCCCGGCGCTGACCCTCACCGATCCCCGTCTTTACGACGGCTCCCGGGCGAAGCCGCTGGGCGGATTGCCCAACGCCGTCACGCCTGAGCCGGCGCAATGAGCGCCGACCCCGACCCAGCCCGCCTTCGGGCGCTCCGCGCGGATCACCTGCTCCTCCGGAACGCCGGCTATGTGGTCTGCCTGATTGGAACCATGGTCATGGTGTCGGGGCGTTTCATGCCCGGCGCGCCCCAGGTTCTGATGTACGCCGGAGTGTCGGGAATCGTCTTTGGGTGGGGCCTTCTTGGCTTTGCCCACGTCAAGCGCGTGGCTCACAACCGCGCCCTCGCCCCCCGGGGCGGGACCGTAAACGCGAAGAGTTGATCATGGCCGGTATTCTCGAAGACAAGGACCGCATTTTCACCAACCTCTACGGTCTCCATGACTGGGGCCTGGAGGGCGCCAAGGCGCGCGGGGTGTGGAACGGCACGGCCGACATGCTCGCCCAGACGCCGGAGTGGATCTGCGATCAGATCAAGGCCTCGGGCCTTCGCGGCCGGGGCGGCGCCGGTTTCGCCACCGGCCTGAAGTGGACCTTCATGCCCAAGCAATTGGGCGAGCGGCCGCACTATCTGGTGGTCAACGCCGACGAGTCCGAGCCCGGCACCTGCAAGGACCGGGAGATCATGCGCAATGATCCGCACCGGCTGATCGAAGGCTGCCTTGTGGCCTCCTACGCCATCAGGGCGCACGACTGTTTCATCTATATCCGCGGCGAATATGTTCACGAGCGTGAACGCCTCGAGGCGGCGCTACTTCAGGCCGCCGAAGCTCGCCTGATCGGCAAGGACAATATCCACGGCTGGGACTTCAATATCCGCGTCACGCACGGTGGTGGGGCCTACATCTGCGGCGACGAGATGGCGCTGCTGGAGAGCCTGGAAGGCAAGAAGGGCCAGCCTCGCCTGAAGCCGCCGTTCCCGGCCGGCGCGGGCGTCTATGGTTGCCCGACCACGGTGAACAACGTCGAATCGATCGCGGTCGCCCCTGAAATCCTGCGCCGCGGCGCGTCGTGGTTCCTGGGCTTCGGCCGGGAAAAGAACTCCGGCACGAAGCTGATGAGCGCCTCCGGCCATGTGAACAAGCCGTGCGTGGTGGAAGAGGCCATGAGCATCCCGCTTCGCCAGCTGATCGATGATCATTTCGGCGGCATCCGCGGTGGCTGGGGCAACCTCAAGGCGATCATTCCCGGCGGTTCCTCCGTTCGGATGATCCCTGCCGAGGAATGCGACGTCGCCCTTATGGACTTTGACGACCTGGCGTCGCGCAAGTCCGGCCTCGGCACCGCCGCCATGATCGTCATGGACAAGGACTGCGACATCGTCGCCGCGATCGCCCGACTGTCTTATTTCTACAAGCATGAGAGCTGCGGACAGTGCACGCCATGCCGCGAAGGCACCGGCTGGATGTGGCGAATCATGGAGCGGATGGTCACCGGCGAGGCGGAGCCGAAAGAGATCGACATGCTTCTCGACGTGGCCAGCCAGGTCGAGGGACACACCATCTGCGGCCTCGGTGACGCGGCGGCCTGGCCGATCCAGGGCCTGTTCCGGCATTTCCGGCCGGAGATCGAACAGCGCATCGCCAATTACCGTAGCCGTCGGGCCAATGTTCCTGGCCTGACCTTGATCGCGGCGGAGTAGGGGTCTATCGCCCCCCTCGCCATGGCTGAACAAAATTCCACGCCTGTCCCGCGGACGACGTTCCGCCTCGGCCGGCGTCACCTGGAGCTCTGAGTCTCTCCCATGCCCAAAGCCAAGGTAAACGGCGTCGAGATCGACTTCGAGAACGGCATGACCGTGCTTCAGGTCGCCGAGCTCGCAGGGGAGGAGATTCCGCGGTTCTGCTATCATGAGCGCCTGTCCATCGCCGGCAACTGCCGGATGTGCCTCGTCGAAGTGAAGCCGGGCCCCCCCAAGCCCCAGGCCTCGTGCGCGCTTCCCGCCGCCGATGGCCAGGAAATCATCACCAATTCGCCCATGGTCCAGAAGGCCCGGCAGGGCGTGATGGAATTCCTGCTGATCAATCACCCGCTGGACTGCCCGATCTGCGATCAGGGCGGCGAGTGCGATCTGCAGGATCAGTCCGTCGGCTACGGCCGCGACGAGACGCGCTACGGAGAAAACAAGCGCGCCGTCGAAGAAAAATACATGGGTCCGCTTATCAAGACGGTGATGACCCGCTGCATCCAGTGCACGCGCTGCGTCCGCTTCATCACCGAAGTCGCGGGGGTTCCGGACATCGGCCTGATTTCGCGCGGTGAAGACGTCGAAATCACCACCTATCTCGACAAGGCCGTGGCCAGCGAACTGTCGGCCAATGTCATTGACCTGTGCCCGGTCGGCGCTCTGACCTCCAAGCCCTACGCCTTCAACGCCCGTCCCTGGGAGCTGACCAAGACCGAAAGCGTCGACGTGATGGACGCCCTCGGCAGCGCCATCCGAATCGATGCGCGCGGCCCGGCGGTGTTGCGAATTCTCCCCCGCATCAACGACGCGGTGAACGAGGAGTGGATCAGCGACAAGACCCGCTATGCCTGCGACGGCCTTTCGCGCCAGCGCCTTGACCGGCCGATGGTCCGCAAGAACGGACGTCTTTCACCGGTGTCCTGGGGGGAGGCGCTCGATACCGTCGGCTCGCGCCTGAAGTCGGCCAATCCGGAGCGCATCGGCGTCCTGGCCGGCGACCTGCAGGACGCCGAATCGCTGAAGGCCTCCCTCGACCTTTTCCGCGGCCTCGGGGTCGCCTCGCTGGATTGCCGGCAGGATGGATCGGTCCTCGGGAACGGTCCCCGGGAGAGCTGGCTGTTCAACAGCACCCTCGAGGGAATCGAACAGGCCGACGTGATTCTGCTGGTCGGGGCCAATCCGCGTGTCGAGGCGGCGGTGTTTAACGCCCGGCTTCGCAAGCTGTGGCTCACCGGCAAGACGCGGATCGGCGTGATCGGCGAGGCCGCCGATCTGACCTACGGCTACGACCATCTTGGCGCCGGCCCCGATGCCATCGCCGCCCTCGGCGGAGCCGGTTCCGCCTTTGGCGCCGCTTTGAAGGGCGCGAAAAGCCCGGCCATCATCATCGGGCAGGGCGCGCTCAACCGCGCCGACAGTCCGGCCGTTCTCGCCGCCGCGACCGGCCTTGCCGCGTCCGCCGGAGTGGTTCGGGAGGGCTGGAACGGCTGGAACGTGCTGCACACCGCCGCTGGGCGTGTCGCGGGGCTCGATCTTGGGTTCACGCCGGGCGAAGGCGGGTTGAACGCCGCGGCCATGACCGCCAAGGGCGCCGTCGACGTACTGTTTTTGTTGGGCGCCGACGAAACGGACCTCAGCGCCACCGACGCCTTCGTGGTCTATCTGGGCTCGCATGGCGACGCCGGCGCTCACCGCGCGGACGTGATCCTGCCCGGCGCGGCCTACACCGAAAAGAACGGGCTCTACGTCAACACCGAGGGCCGGGTGCAGCGCGGCGAGCGCGCCGTCTTCCCGAAGGGCGAGGCCAAGGAAGACTGGTCGATCCTGCGGGCGCTGTCGGATCACCTGGGCGCGCGCCTGCCCTACGATTCGCTTGAGCAACTGCGCGCGAAGCTGTTCGCCGATACCCCGACCTTCGGGCAGATCGACTTTTCGCCCGGCTCCATTCCCGCGGCCCTCGACCTCGGGGCTCTGGGTGTCGCCGGACCTGTTTCCGCCGAGCCCTTCGCCAGTCCGGTCCGGGCTTTCCATCTGACCAATCCGATCGCGCGGGCCAGCGTGACCATGGCCGAATGCGCGGCCCTGGCCTCGGGCCTCAGGCTGGCGGCGGAGTAGGACGACCATGATCGACTGGGGCTCTCCCGTAGGCTGGCTTTTGATCACCGTGGGTCAGATCGCCGCCGTTCTCGTCTGGATCCTGCTGTCCCTGGCTTTCATGCTGTGGGGCGACCGCAAGGTCTGGGCCGGCGTCATGATGCGCAAGGGACCCAACGTCGTGGGTCCGTTCGGCCTGTTCCAGTCTTTCGCCGACTTCCTGAAGTTCGTGCTGAAGGAAATCGTCATCCCAGCCGGCGCCGACAAGATCGTCTTCATGCTGGCGCCTCTCATCAGTTTCACCCTGGCTTTCGGCGCCTGGGCGGTGATGCCGCTGGCGCCGGGCTGGGTCGTGTCGAACATCAATGTCGGTGTCCTCTACCTTTTCGCGATCTCCTCGCTGGGGGTCTACGGCATCATCATGGGAGGCTGGGCCTCCAACTCGAAATACCCCTTCCTCGGCAGCCTGCGCTCTGCGGCGCAGATGGTGTCCTATGAGGTCTCCATCGGTTTCGTTATCGTGACGGTCATCCTGCTGAGCGGCTCACTGAACCTGCAGACGATCGTGGAAAAGCAGGCCGGCGGGTTCTGGAACTGGAACGTCCTGGGCGGAGGGGGCTGGAAGGACCTGCCCGCCGCCCTGGTGATGATCCCGATGTTCGTGATCTTCTTCATCTCGGCCCTGGCGGAGACCAACCGTCCTCCCTTCGACCTGCCGGAAGCGGAGTCGGAGCTCGTGGCCGGCTATCAGGTGGAATATTCCTCCACGCCCTATCTGCTGTTCATGATCGGCGAGTACGCCAACATCGTGCTGATGTGCGCCCTGATGAGCGTGCTGTTCTTCGGCGGCTGGCAGGCTCCGTTCCCGACGCCGTTCACCGCCAGCTGGAACCCCACGGCGGCGAGCTTCTTCGGGTTCATGTGGTTCTTCGGGAAGATCATTTTCTTCTTCTTCCTGTTCGCCATGGTGAAGGCGATCGTGCCCCGCTACCGCTACGATCAGTTAATGCGCCTGGGCTGGAAGGTGTTCCTGCCGACGTCGCTCGTGGCGGTGATCGCCATCAGCGCCTGGCGCGTGTTCGGACCGGGGGCGTGATGCGCGCTCTCATGTCCACCTTGGCGCCGGCAGCGGCCGTCATCCTGACCGGCTGCGGCAGCCTGCAGAACGGCTCCTATGAACTGGGTCAAGGTGTGGCCAGCTATGACGCCCTCAAGGCGGCGACCGACACCTGCAAGGCCGGCGGTGGCGCGCTGCGGCCTCGGGCCACCTCGGACGGGCGCAATCTCGCCGACTATGACTGCGTGATCGGCAAGGCGAGGTAGCGGCACATGTTTCAACGCATCGGTCAGGCCATCCGCGGCGCCGCGCTCATGGACTTCATGGGCGCGTTTGGCCTCGGCCTGAAGTACCTGGCCAAGCCCAAGGCCACGGTGCTTTACCCCAACGAACGCAACCCTCAGTCGCCCCGCTTCCGCGGCGAGCACGCCTTGCGGCGCTATCCCAACGGGGAAGAGCGCTGCATCGCCTGCAAACTTTGCGAGGCGGTCTGCCCGGCGCAGGCGATCACGATCGAGGCGGAACCTCGGGACGACGGCTCGCGCCGGACCACGCGCTACGACATCGACATGGTGAAATGCATCTACTGCGGCCTCTGCCAGGAGGCCTGCCCGGTGGACGCCATCGTCGAAGGCCCAAACGTCGAGTTCGCGGTCGAGACCCGCGAGGAACTTTACTACGACAAGCAAAGGCTCCTGGATAACGGCGATCGCTGGGAACGCGAGATCGCCAAGAACCTGGAACTGGACGCTCCCTATCGCTAAGACACCCGCGCGCTGATCAGGGGTCGTTCTCTCGCCTTCCGAGGCGCCCGAGACCCCCAAGCGCCCTGACGGAGAACAGACGGCCCGATGGTCCTACAGGCGATCGCCTTCTATCTGCTTGCCGCCACAACCGTGGGGGCGGCACTCGCCGTGATCTCGGCCAGGAACCCCGTTCACTCGGTGCTGTTCCTGATCGCCGCGTTCTTTTCGGCCGCCGGCCTCTTCGTCATGATGGGAGCCGAGTTCCTCGCCATGCTTCTGGTGGTGGTCTACGTCGGCGCCGTGGCGGTGTTGTTCCTGTTCGTGGTGATGATGCTCGACGTGGACTTCGCGGCTCTGCGCGCGGGGTCGGTCCGCTATCTGCCCATAGGGGCTGCGGTCGCGGGTCTACTGACGGTTGAGATGGTGCTTGTGGCCACGAGCGTGGCGACGAACGGGGCCGCGGCGCACTCCGAAGGACCGCTGGCGCCGGTGGGGAGTTCGACCAACGCTGAGGCTATCGGCCGGGTGCTCTATACCGACTACGTGTACTTCTTCCAGGCGGCCGGGCTCGTGCTGCTGGTGGCGATGATCGGCGCGATCGTCCTGACACTCAAGCACCGCGAGGGGGTCAAGCGGCAGGACGTCAGCGCCCAGACCGCCCGCACGCCCAAGAGCGGAATGCGCATTGTGACCATCAAATCCGGCGAAGGGATCGACCTGTGATTATCGGCCTCGCCCACTATCTCACCGTCGCCGCCATTCTGTTCACGATCGGCGTGCTCGGCATTTTCGTGAACCGCCGCAACGTCATCGTCATCCTGATGTCGATCGAACTGATCCTGCTGGCGGTGAATATCAATCTCGTCTCGTTCTCGGTCTTCCTCCACGATGTGGTCGGACAGATCTATGCGATGTTCGTCCTGACCGTGGCGGCCGCGGAGGCGGCCGTCGGGCTGGCCATCCTCGTGACCTTCTTCCGCTGGCGCGGCGGCATCGAGGTCGACGACGCCTCCGTGATGAGGGGCTAGGATGTCTCCGCAGCTTATCGTCACCGTTCTGGTCTTCGCGCCCCTGCTGGGGGCGTTGGTCGCCGGCCTGTTCGGCAAGAAGATCGGTGACATCCCGGCCATGGCCGTGACCACCGGCCTTTTGTTCGTCGCCTGCGCCCTGGCCTGGCTGACCTTCACGTCGCTGATCTGGGGCGCCTGGCCCGGTCATTTCACCGTCGCCCTCGCACCGTTCATTGATGTGGGCGCCTTTCAGTCCGCCTGGTCGATCCGTATCGACACGCTCTCGGCCGTGATGCTCGTGGTGGTCACCAGCGTCTCGGCGCTCGTCCACCTCTACAGCTGGGGCTACATGGCCGACGATCCCGGCCGGGCCCGGTTCTTCGCCTATCTGTCGCTCTTCACCTTCGCCATGCTGGCGCTGGTGACGGCCGCCGATTTCATGCAGCTGTTCTTCGGCTGGGAAGGGGTGGGCCTTGCGTCCTACCTGCTGATCGGCTTCTGGCACCACAAGGACACGGCGAACGCCGCCTCGATCAAGGCCTTCGTGGTTAACCGGGTCGGCGACGCCGGCTTCGCCCTGGGCATCATGACGGTGTTCTGGGCCTTCGGGACGATCCGGTTCGCCGAGATCTTCCCGCAGGTCGCTTCGCACGTTCACGTGGCCTGGAGCTTCGCCGGCCACGACTTCAAGCTGGTGGATCTGGCCTGCTGCCTGCTGTTCATCGGCGCCATGGGTAAGTCGGCGCAGTTCTTCCTGCACACCTGGTTGCCGGACGCCATGGAAGGCCCGACCCCTGTCTCGGCGCTGATCCACGCCGCGACCATGGTGACCGCCGGCGTCTATATGGTCTGCCTGCTCTCGCCGCTGTTCGAATACGCGCCTGTGGCCAAGGAAGTCGTCACCATTGTCGGCGCGGTCACGGCTCTCTTCGCCGCCACCGTCGGCCTCGCCCAGAACGACATCAAGCGCGTGGTGGCCTATTCGACCTGTTCGCAGCTCGGCTACATGTTCTTCGCCGCCGGCGTGGGGGCCTATCCGGCCGCCATGTTCCACCTGTTCACCCACGCCTTCTTCAAGGCGCTGCTGTTCCTTGGGGCCGGGGCGGTGATCCACGCCGTTCACCATGAGCAGGACATGCGCAAGATGGGCGGGCTGTGGAAGGTTCTGCCGCTGACGTATGCGGTCATGCTGATCGGCACGATCTCCATCACCGGCGTCGGCCTGCCGGGCCTCGACCTGGGCTTCTCGGGCTTCTTTTCCAAGGATGCGATCATCAACGCCGCCTATGTGGCCGGCCGCACCGACGGGATTTCGAATTTCGCCTTCATCGCCGGCCTGATCGCCGCCGGTCTGACCTCGTTCTACTCCTGGCGCCTGATCTTCATGACCTTCCATGGCCGCGCCAAGTGGGACCATTCCCATGCGGCGGCGCATGACGATCATGTGCATGACGACGCCCACGCTCACGCGGCGGACGATCACGCCGCCCACGGCGACGACCACGGCCATGGCCATGGCGGCACGCCGCACGAGGCGCCATGGCCGATGCGCGGCCCGCTTCTGCTGCTCGCCTTGGGCGCGATCGCCGCCGGCGGCGTCTTTGCCGAGGTCTTTGTCGGACCGGAGCGGCTGGCGTTCTGGCGCGGCGCCATCTTTACCCTCGCGGGCAACCACATCCTGGATTCCTTCGAGCATCTGCCGCCGGCCGTGGTCTGGGCGCCCCTGACCGTCACCGCGCTCGGCTTCGCCGTCGCCTGGTACGTCTACGTCCTGCGTGAGGGCATGGGCGCCCGGATCGCGGCGCGAAAGGGCATCCTGTGGTCGTTCCTCTACAACAAGTGGTACTTCGACGAACTCTATGACGTCATCTTCGTGCGCGGGGCCAAGATTCTGGGCGATCTGTTCTGGAAGGTCGGCGACAAGGCCCTGATCGACGGTCTCGGCCCTGACGGCGTCTCACAGGTTTCCATGGTGGTGGGCAAGGCCACGGCCCGGGCCCAGACCGGTTACGTCTACCACTACGCCTTCGTCATGCTGCTGGGGATTGCGGGTCTGCTGTCCTTCGCGCTCTGGGCTTTCACGCGATGACCGGCATTCTCTCCCTCACCACCTTCGCGCCGCTGCTCGGCGTCGCGGCGATCCTGATGCTGCGCGTGTTCGGCAAGGGCGACGAGGCGCGCGCCTCGAACGCCGCCCGCTGGATCGCCCTGGCGACAACCCTGGCGACCCTGGCGTTGTCGGTTCTGATCGTGGCCTCATTCGACCGCGGTCAGACAGGCTTCCAGTTTACCGAGGACTCGCCCTGGTTCTCAGGCCTGCACTATCACATGGGTGTGGACGGCATTTCGGTGCTTTTCGTCCTGCTGACGGCCTTCCTTATGCCGATCTGCATCGTCGCCAGCTGGAAGTCGATCGAGACCCGGGTGATCGAATATATGATCGCCTTCCTCGTTCTTGAGAGCCTGGTGATCGGCGTGTTCTGCGCCCTCGACCTGCTGGTTTTCTACATGTTCTTCGAGGGTCAGCTGATCCCGATGTTCCTGATCATCGGCATCTGGGGCGGCAAGAACCGGGTCTACGCGGCTTTCAAGTTCTTCCTCTACACCCTGCTCGGCTCGGTGCTGATGCTGGCGGCGATCCTCTATATGATCTCCGTCGCCCACACCTCCGACATCGTCGCCCTGACAAATTATCATTTCGAGGCGGGGACTCAGACCTGGCTCTGGCTGGCCTTCTTCGCCTCCTTCGCGGTGAAGATGCCCATGTGGCCGGTCCACACCTGGCTTCCCGACGCCCACGTCGAAGCGCCCACGGCGGGCTCAGTCATCCTGGCCGGCATCCTGCTGAAGATGGGCGGCTACGGCTTCATGCGCTTCTCACTGCCTATGTTCCCGCTGGCCAGCGCGCAGTTCTCGCCGCTGATCTTCGCCCTGTCCGTGATCGCTATCGTCTACACCTCTCTGGTGGCCTTCCGTCAGACCGACATGAAGAAGCTGATCGCCTATTCTTCGGTCGCTCACATGGGCTTCGTCACCCTGGGTATCTTCTCCGGTAATCTGCAGGGAGAGCAGGGCGCCCTGTTCCAGATGCTGAGCCACGGCGTGATCTCCGGCGCGCTCTTCCTCTGCGTCGGCGTGGTCTATGACCGCATACATACCCGCGAGATCGCCTTCTACGGCGGCGTTGTTAACCGCATGCCGATCTACGCCGCGGTGTTCATGCTGTTCACCATGGGCAACGTCGGCCTGCCGGGCACCAGCGGGTTTGTCGGGGAAATCCTGACCCTGACCGGGACTTACGGCGCGTCGACCTGGCCGGCGATCATCGCCAGCTCCGGTGTGATCCTCTCGGCGGTCTACGCTCTGAGCCTCTATCGCCGCGTGGTCTTCGGCCAGCTGACCAATCCCGCCCTGGCGACCATCGCCGACATGGACAGCCGCGAGATCCTGATCTTCGTGCCGCTGATCATCGCCACCCTTGTCCTGGGCTTCCAGCCCGGACTGGTCTTCCAGGTCACCAACGCCTCGACCGCCCACCTTGTCGACGCCTTCCGCGCGGCGACGGGAAGGTAGGACACGCCATGACATTCCAGAACGCGGCGGCCCTCGCGGGGCCCGAACTGATCCTGATCATCTCCGCTCTCAGCCTGCTGGTCTGGGGCGCTTTCCAGAAGTCCACCTCGGTGTTGTTCACGGTGGCGTCCATGGCGGCGCTCGTGGCCGCGGCCGTCGTCTCGGCCATGGGGCCCTTCGGCCGCGCCTTCTCCGGCGGACTGATCGTCGACGCCGGGTCGGTGTTCGGCAAGGTGGTGATCTATCTTGCCAGCGCCGTGGCCATTCCTCTGGGCGAACGCTGGTTCGCCCGCCGAAACATGGCGCGTTTCGAATACCCCGTCCTGGTCATGCTGGCCGCCCTGGGCATGGGCATGATGGTGTCGGCCGGCGACCTGATCTCGCTCTATGTGTCCATCGAACTGCAGTCCCTGGCGCTCTACATCCTGGCCGCCTTCCACAAGGGCGATGAGAAATCCGCCGAAGCCGGCCTGAAGTACTTCGTGCTCGGCGCGCTTTCCTCCGGGATCCTGCTCTACGGCGCCTCGCTGATCTACGGCTTCGCCGGCTCGACCCGTTTCGAGGTCATCGCCGCGGCCATGACCCATGGCGCCGGTCTCGGCGCCCTGTTCGGCCTGGTGTTCGTGATCGCCGGCCTGGCGTTCAAGGTCTCCGCCGCCCCGTTCCACATGTGGACCCCGGACGTTTACGAGGGCGCGCCGACCCCGGTCGTCGGCTTCTTCGCCGGCGCGCCGAAGCTGGCGGCCATGGTGCTGCTGGCCCGCATCCTCACCCAAAGCTTCGGCGGCGCCATCGATCAGTGGCGTCAGGTCCTGATCGTCATGGCCCTGATCTCGGTGGCCGTCGGCGCCTTCGCCGGTCTGGCCCAGAACAACCTCAAGCGGCTTTGGGCCTATTCCTCGATCGCGGGGATCGGCTACGCCCTGATCGGCCTCGCGGCCGGCGGCCAGGCGGGCATTCAGTCGATGCTGGTCTATATGGTCCTCTACGTCATCGACGTGACGGGCTTCTTCGCCTGCCTCGCGGCCCTGTCGCGGGATGGCAAGCCCATGGAGACCATGGCTGATTTCGCGGGCCTCGCCCGTGAGCGACCCGCCCTGGGCGTCGCCATGACCGTCTTCGCCCTCTCGGCCCTGGGTCTGCCGCCCATGAGCGGTCTGTGGGGCAAGTATTACGTGTTCAAGGCCGCCGCCGGCGCGGGTCTGATCCCAGTGGCCGCCATAGCCCTGGTCGGTAGCGTCGTGGCCGCCTTCTACTATCTGCGCCTCATCAAGGTGATGTGGCTGGATCCCAGCCCGGGCGCCACCGACGCCCCGCCGCTTGAAGCGACGGTCGTCACCTATGCGGCCGCCTTGTTCGCCTTCCCGGCGGTGCTGGGCGCCCTGATCGCGCTCGATCCTTTGGCCCAGACTGCCGCCGCGGCTCTGGCGCTCCGCTAAAACGCTGACGAAACGTCGCGCGCCCGTTCCGCCCTGGCGGGCGCCGCGCGACTGAGCGTATCACGAGACGCGTTACGCCTGGGTCCCGGGCTGTCCTGAAGGGAGTGCGCCGTCTTGGCTGAGGTCACCCGCCGCGTATTCGCGGGCCATATTCCCGCCGCCGCCGCGCTACTGGCGGCCGCGGCTCCGGCGGCGGCCCGCGCCGCGACCACCACCGCGACGTTCGAGTCGATCTACAAGACTGAATGGGCTTGGCGCGAGGCGCAGTTCCCGGACGACGAGGACCCGCGCAAGCCGATTCCCGCGACCTTGCCCGATGTCTCCGCGGCCGCCCAGGCTCGCCAGCTAGATTACTGGCGCGGGGTTCAGACCCGCCTCAAGTCCGTGGACCCCGCGAGTTTGTCCGCAACGGACAAGGTCAACTACACCGTCTACGTCGCCCAGATCGACGTGCTGGTGGCCTCGCAGGAATGGCGGGACTGGGAGAAGCCGCTCAACAGCGACAGCGCCTTCTGGAGCGATCTGACCGGGGTCTGCAGGCGCACGTTCCACACGGAGGCCGACTACCGCAACTACATCGCCCGGCTGCGTTGTTACCCGCGGCACTTCGACGACCAGATCGCCAATATGCGCGCCGGCCTCGCCCGTGGGTTCACACCACCGAAAGTGACCTTGAAGGGGAGGGACCTGTCTGTGGCCTCCGTCGCCGAAGCCTCGGGTCCCGAGGCGACGGTCTATTTCAAACCGTTCACGTCCTTCCCCCCGGCGATCGCCCCGGACCTCGCCGACCGGCTTCGCGCCGAGGGCCGCGCGACGATCCTCGAGGCGGTCATACCGGCCCATCGCAAGCTGCTCGGCTTCCTCCGCGACGACTATATCCCGGGCGCGCGGGAGGCCCTCGGCGCCGCCGCGATGCCGCGCGGCGGCGAGTACTACCAGTCGAAGATTCTCGAGTTCACCACCCTCGACTGGACCCCCGAACGCATTCACGCCTACGGCCTCTCCGAGATGACTCACATCCGCGAGGAGATGGTTGGCGTCATGGCGGAGGTGAAGTTCGGCGGCGCGCTGGGCGGGTTTCTGGCCCATCTGCGGACAGACCCGCGGTTCTACGTCACGACCCCGCAGGCCCTGCTGGACCGCGCCGCCTGGATCGCCAAGAGCTTCGACGGCAAGGCCGGCGACTGGTTCGGCCGGCTGCCGCGCCGACGCTTCGCCATCGTGCCGGTGCCGGACGATATCGCCCCCTTCTATACCGCCGGTCGCGGCGGCTCGGGCGTCTATCTGGTCAACACCTACAACCTGCCGTCCCGGTCACTCTACGCCATGACCGCCCTGACCCTGCACGAGTCCGCCCCCGGCCATGCCTTCCAGATGCCCCTGGCCGAGGAGAACACCGATCTCCCCGCCTTCCGGCGGGAGACCTATATTTCCGCCTTCGGCGAGGGCTGGGCGCTCTATTGCGAGCGGCTGGGCGTGGAGATGGGGATGTACGAGACCCCCTATGACCGCTTCGGCATGCTGAGCTATCAGGCCTGGCGCGCGGCGCGCTTGGTGGTCGACACCGGCGTGCACACCATGGGCTGGACCCGTGAACAGGCGCTCGCCTATCTGGCCGAGAACACGGCGCTCTCCGAACATGAGATCGGCACCGAGGTCGACCGTTACATCGCCTGGCCGGGGCAGGCGCTCGCCTATTACCTCGGACAGATGACCATCCAGACCTGCCGCCGGAAGGCGGAAGGCGCGCTGGGGCCGCGCTTCGACATCCGCGCCTTCCACGACACCGTCCTGCAGATGGGTTCGGTGCCTATGCCGGTGCTCACCGCCCGTATCGACCGTTTCATCGCCGAAGGGGGCCCATCGCCCTATCCGCACGATGGCTGAGCCCCGCATCATCCACTTCGAGCATATCGACTCCACCAACGCCGAGGCGCGTCGACTTGCGGAGGCGCACGAAGCGGGGCCCTTGTGGATCACCGCCGCCCAACAGCTCGCCGGACGGGGCCGTCGCGGCCGCTCCTGGGAGACGGGGGAGGGGAACCTCGCGGCCACCTATCTCTTCACCACGCCCCGCCCGCCGGCCGAGGCGGCGCAGGTGAGTTTCGTCGCGGCCCTCGCCGTGGCCGACCTCGCCGACGCCTATGTCGCTCCCGCACTCGTGAAGCTCAAATGGCCCAACGATCCCATGATCGCCGGGCGGAAGACGGCGGGCATTCTGGTCGAGTCTGGTTCACTGGGGCCGGACGGGCTTTGGCTGGCGGTGGGCTGCGGCATCAATCTCGCGCGGGCGCCCGCCGATTCCAACCGTCCCGTCACCGCCTTCGCCGACCACATGAACCGGCCGCCGCCATCCCTGCGCGAAGCCACGCTCAAGCTGGCCGCGGCGATGGAGCGCTGGCGCGGCCTATGGGAGCGGGAAGGTTTCGCCCCGATCGCCGCGGCCTGGACGGCCAGGGCCTTTGGTCTCGGCGAACCCTGCACCGCCAACCTGACGCAGGAAAGCGTGCGCGGGGTCGCGGAAGGTCTTGAGCCCGACGGCGCCCTGCGTTTGCGACTCGAAAACGGGGCCATCCGCCGGATCACGGCCGGCGACGTGTTCTTCTAGAGGGACGGCGCGGCCCCTGGCGTGTATAGCGCCGCCTTTCGGTTCAGACCCCGGCGCAGGATCCGCATGCTACTGGCTGTCGAGCAAGGCAACACCAACACCCTTTTCGCCGTTCACGACGGCGAGTCGTGGATCGCACAGTGGCGCGCGGCGACGGAAGCCTCGCGCACGGCGGATGAATACGCTGTCTGGCTGCTGCAACTTCTGACCATGGCCTCACTGTCCCTGGCCGACCTCGACGCCTGCATCATCTCCAGCGTGGTGCCGCAATCGATCTTCAACCTGCGCAACCTCTCCCGGCGGTATCTGAACGTCGAGCCTCTGATCATCGGCGAGAACGTCGACCTGGGGATCGCCATCCGTATTCAGAAACCGTCCGAAGCCGGGGCTGACCGTCTGGTCAACGCCGTGGGCGCCCACACCACCTATCCCGGCGCCCTGCTGATCGTGGACTCCGGCACAGCGACGACTTTCGACGTGGTCGGTTCGGACGGCGCCTTCGAGGGCGGGGCGATCGCGCCCGGCATCAACCTCTCCATGCAGGCCCTGCACGAAGCCGCGGCGCGCCTGCCGCGGGTGGCGATCCAGAAGCCAGGGCACGTCATCGGCAAGGACACCGTGGAGGCCATGCAGGCCGGCGTGTTCTGGGGCTATGTCTCTCTGATCGAGGGCCTCATTACCCGCATCAAGGCCGAGTACCATGAACCCATGACGGTGATCGGCACCGGTGGGATCGCCTCACTGTTCCATGGGGCCACCGAGGCCATCGATCACTTCGATCACGATCTGACCATTCTCGGCCTGCTCGAAATCTTCCGGCGCAATCGCCATGTACGAGGCCAATGACCAAGACACACGCACGCTCCGGCGACGAACTCGTTTTTCTGCCCCTGGGGGGCTCCAACGAGATCGGGATGAACTTCAATCTCTACGGCTACGGCCCGCCGCATGATCGCAAATGGATCGTCGTCGACCTGGGCGTGACCTTCGGCGATCAGACCACCCCGGGGGTCGAGATCATCCTGCCTGATCCGACCTACATCGAGGACTATGCCGACGACATCCTGGGGATCGTGCTCACCCACGCCCATGAAGACCATATCGGCGCGGTGGCCTGGCTCTGGCCGCGCCTGAAGGCGCCGCTCTATGCGACCCCTTTCACCGCTTTCCTGCTGCGCGAAAAACTGCGCGAGAAGGGTTTGCTGGATCGCGCGAAGATCACCGAGATTCCGTTGAACGGGACCTTGACCCTTGGTCCGTTCGATCTGCAGCTCCTCACCCTGACCCATTCGATTCCCGAACCCAACGGCGTGGCGATCCGCACCCCTTTGGGCACGATCCTGCACACCGGCGACTGGAAGATCGATCCCGATCCCATCACCGGACCGGTGACGGACGAGGCGGCTATCCGCGCCCTTGGCGACGAGGGCGTGCTGGCCATGGTCTGCGACAGCACCAATGTCTTCGTCGATGGCGAGGCCGGGTCGGAGGCGGATGTCCGCATCCAGATGAACGCCCTGATTTCCCAGCTGAAGGGCCGGGTGGCGGCGGCCTGTTTCGCGTCCAACGTGGCGCGCATGGACACCATCATCCGCGCCGCCGAGGACAACGGCCGGCGGGTCTGTCTGGTCGGCCGCTCCATGATCCGCATGGCCGCCGCCGCGCGGTCGGTAGGATTGCTGGAAGGCGTGGGGCCGTTCATTCCCGACACCGAGGCGCGGCACTATCCTGATTCAGGTATTCTCTATCTGTGCACCGGCAGCCAGGGCGAGGTGAGGGCGGCCCTGTCGCGCGTCGCCGATGGGACCCACCCGCATGTGAAACTGGGCAAGGGCGATTCCTGCGTGTTTTCCTCGCGGATCATCCCGGGCAACGAGATCCCGATCCGCAACCTGCAGAACAAGCTCGCCGACCTCGGCGTGCGGCTTTACACCGAGCGCGATCACCCCGGCATCCACGTCTCCGGCCACCCTTGCCGCGACGAACTCAAGCGCATGTACCAGTGGGCCCGGCCCCACATCGCCGTGCCGACCCACGGCGAGCGGCGCCATCTGCTGGAACACGCCGCCCTGGCCAAGGACCTTCAGGTCGCCCACGCCGTCGCCCCGCGCAACGGCGACATGGTGCGTCTCGCCCCCGGCGCGCCGGGGATCATCGACGAGGTTCCCGCCGGCCGCCTCTATGTGGACGCCGGAATGGTCACGGCCGAGAACGGCGACGCCCTGCGCGAGCGCCGTCATGCCGCCTTCAATGGCGTGCTGGCGGTGAGCGTCGCCCTGGACGGGCGCAGCAAGCTTGCCTCGGGGCCGCAGGTCCGCGCCCTGGGCCTGCCGGGCGATACCGACTACCCGCTCGACGAGGCCATGGACGACCTCGCCATGGAGGCGAAGGACGCCCTCTTCCGTCTGTCGGCCGACGATCGGGAAGACGATCATCTGGTGGAGGCGGCCCTGTCGCGAGCCTTGAAGAAGGCGGCATTTCGCATTTGGAAGCGCCGTCCGGTGGTCGAGACCACCGTCCTGAGGCTATAAGCCTCGCTCACATTCGCGCGGGGGCGCAACGGAGACAGATATGATCGGAAAGCTGAACCACGTCGGCATCGCCACCCCGTCCATCGAGGAGTCGTGGAAACTCTATGTGGACGTGCTCGGCGCGACCTCGGTGACGCCCAAGAAGGCGCTGCCGGAGCAGGGTGTTTGGGTGTCGTTCGTCGACCTGCCCAACGCCCAGATCGAGCTGATCGAACCCTATGGCGAAGCCTCGCCGATCCACGGTTTTCTGGCCAAGAATCCCAAGGGCGGCCAGCACCATGTCTGTTTCGAAGTGCCCGACATCGTGGCCGCGCGCGATGAGATGCGCGCCAAGGGCGCGACGGTCCTGGGCACAGGCGAACCGCGCATGGGCGCTCACGGCGTGCCGGTGATCTTCCTTCACCCCAAGGACATGGGCGGCGTGCTCATCGAACTGATGGCCGAACCCACGGCGGCAGCCCACTGATGGGTGTCGAGGAAGGCATCGCGATCTACCTGACGATCTGGTGGACCACACTGTTCGCGGTCCTTCCGCTCGGCGCGCGCAGCCATGCGGAGGAGGGGAAGGCCGTGCCCGGCGGCGGCGATCCCGCCTCGCCGGTCAATCCCAACCTAAAGCGCAAGTTCGTCACCACCACCTGGATCTCGGCGGTCCTGTTCGCGATCCTGTGGGCGGTGCTCCGCTTTAATCTGGTCACCCTGCCGAATATTCCTGGGTCGCACTGACCCCGCCGTACCGCCTTTAAGTTCGAGGATCCTTCCGACATGCGCCTCTCGCGCTATTTCCTGCCCGTCCTGAAGCAGAACCCCGCCGAGGCCCAGATCGCCTCGCACCGCCTGATGCTGCGCGCCGGCATGCTTCGCCAGGAAGCCGCCGGCATCTACGCCTGGCTGCCGCTGGGCTTCCGGGTTCTGCAGAAGATCGCGCAGATCGTCCGCGAAGAGATGGACAAGGCCGGCGCCATCGAGGTGCTGATGCCCACCCTGCAATTGGCCGATCTCTGGCGGGAAAGCGGGCGCTACGACGACTACGGCGCGGAGATGCTGCGCATCACCGACCGGCATCAACGCGAGCTGCTCTACGGACCCACCAACGAGGAAATGATCACCGAGATCTTCCGGGCCTATGTGAAGAGCTACAAGGAACTCCCGAAGAACCTCTACCATATCCAGTGGAAATTCCGGGACGAGCAGCGCCCCCGCTTCGGCGTGATGCGCGGCCGCGAATTCCTGATGAAGGACGCCTATTCCTTTGATCTCGACGATGAGAAGGGTCAGGCCTCCTACAACCGCATGTTCGTGGCCTATCTTCGCGCCTTCAAGCGCATGGGCCTCCAGGCGGTGCCCATGCGCGCGGAGACCGGGCCCATCGGCGGCGATCTCTCGCATGAGTTCATCGTCCTGGCCCAGACCGGCGAGTCCGCCGTGTTCCTCGACAGGCGCATGCTCGACCTGCCGGTGCCCGGCGATGACGTCGACTATGACAGCGATCTCTCCGGCGTGGTCGCCGACTGGACTCGGCTCTACGCCGCCACCGAGGATGTCCACGACGCGGCCCGCTACGAGCAGGAAACCGCCGAGGACGATCGCCTCACCGCCCGCGGCATCGAGGTCGGCCAGACCTTCTACTTCGGGGACAAATACTCCAAGCCCATGAAGGCCCATGTCAGCGGCCCCGACGGCGTCGATCGGCCGGTTCAGATGGGCAGCTATGGCGTCGGTGTCTCCCGTCTCGTCGGGGCGCTGATCGAGGCCCATCACGACGACGCGGGTATCATCTGGCCCGAGTCCGTGGCCCCGTTCGGCGTGGGCATTGTCAGCCTGCGCCCCGGCGATGCGGCGGTGGATGCGGCCTGTGAGACCGCCTACGCCGCCCTGACGGCGGCCGGCAAGGAGCCTCTGCTCGACGACACCGACGAGCGCCCTGGCGGCAAGTTCGCCACCATGGATCTGATCGGCCTGCCCTGGCAGCTGATCATCGGTCCGCGTGGGCTCGCCGAGGGCAAGGTCGAACTCAAGCGTCGCGCCACCGGCGAGCGCTCGACCCTTCCCCTGGACGAGGCGCTGGCCGCGATCTGCAGGTGAGCCGATGAGCGGGGCGCCGTTCGGAGCCTGGGAGCGCGCCATTGCGCTTCGCTATCTGCTGACCAAGCGCAGCCATGGCGGCGTGGCGCTCATCTCGGTGATCTCCTTCGTGGCCATCGCCCTGGCGGTGGCCGCCCTGATCATCACCATGTCGATCATGAACGGCTTCCGGGCCGAACTCTCCTCCAAGATTCTCGGCTTCAATGGCCATGCCTTCGTGGTCGGCGGCGCCATGACCGCCGACGACCGTACCGTCGCCATCCATCGCATCCGCGCCCTGCCGGGGGTGATCGAGGCGATGCCGCTGATCGAGTCCCAGGCCCTGGTGCAGGGGCCTGCCGCGGCGGCCGGGGCCGTGGTGCGTGGCATCGATCCCGCCGACCTGCGCGCGACCAAAATCATTGCCGGCAACATCAAGGCCGGGTCGCTGAAGGGCTTCGGGGCCGGCGAGGATGGCGGCGACGTGGTTCTGGTGGGCCAGAAGCTGGCCGAGAGCCTGGGCGTCAATGTCGGCGATCCGATCTCGATCATCTCGCCCACCGGCGGGACCACCGCCTTCGGCTCCGTGCCGCCCAGCAAGAGCTACACCATTGGCGGCGTCTTTTCCGTCGGCATGAGCGAATACGACCAGACCTTCATCTACATGCCGCTTGTCCAGGCCCAGCTGCTGTTCGGCCGCGAGCAGGCGGTGGACTTCATCGAGATCAAACTGGCCGATCCCGACAAGGCGCCGGCCATGAAACGCGCTTTGACCGAGGCCGGCGGCCCCGGCTCCGTCGTCAGCGACTGGACCGAGCGCAACCGGGCCTATTTCGGCGCCCTTGAGGTCGAGCGGAACGTCATGCGCCTGATCTTCATGTTCATCGTCGCCCTGGCCGCCCTCAACATCATCTCCGGCCTCGTCATGCTGGTGAAGAACAAGGGCCGCGACATCGCCATCCTGCGCACCATGGGGGCGGGCAGGGGCGCGATCCTCCGCATCTTCTTCATGTCCGGGGCGCTGATCGGTCTCGCCGGCACCCTGTCCGGTTTGCTGTTCGGCCTGGTGTTCTGCCTGAACATCGAAGCCATTCAGCGCGCCATCGAATGGGTCACCGGCGTGCAGGTGTTCAACGCCGACGTCTATTTCCTCAGCCACGTCCCGGCCAAGGTCGACTGGCTGGAGGTGACGGGCGTCTCGCTCTGGGCCCTGGCGGCCTCCTTCGTCTTTACCCTGATCCCCGCCTGGCGGGCCTCCCGGCTCGATCCGGTGGAGGCGCTTCGCTATGAGTGAGCCGATCCTTCAGATCAGCGGGCTGCGCCGGGTCTACCAGACCGGGCAGGGACCGCTGGAAGTGCTGACCGACGCCAACCTCACCGTCGCGCCGGGCGAGATCGTCGGCCTGGTGGGACCGTCCGGGTCCGGCAAGTCGTCCCTGCTGCATGCCGCCGGCCTGCTGGAGCGCCCCACCGCGGGTGTCATCCGCATCGCCGGCCAGGATTGCGGGTCCCTGGACGACCGCGCCCGTACGCACATCCGCCTGACCACCATCGGCTTCGTCTATCAGTTCCACCACCTGCTGCCGGAGTTCAGCGCCCTCGACAACGTCGCCCTGCCGGCCCTGATCGCGGGGCAGTCGCGCAAGACGGCCAGGGCCCGCGCCGAGGAACTGCTCACGGCTCTCGGTCTCGCGGCGCGGCTCGAGCATCAGCCGGCCCAGCTGTCCGGCGGCGAACAGCAGCGCGTCGCCGTCGCCCGCGCCCTGACCAATCGCCCCCGTCTGCTGCTGGCCGACGAGCCCACCGGCAATCTCGATCCGGCCACCTCCGAGGCGGTGTTCAAGGCCCTGGGCGATCTCGCCCGCGACGCCGGGGTCGGCGCCCTGATCGCGACCCACAATCTCGACATGACCCGGCATATGGATCGCGTGCTCGCGGTGCGCGACGGCAAGGTTGTCGCCCGCGCCTGAGGTTCGCCCTACCGTCGCGCCGCGAACCGGTGTTCATTATCACGCGATACGTCCCGAAAGCCGAACCGACATGTCGATAGTCACCGCCCGTCAGAGACTCCTGGCCCTTGCCGCGCTCGCCGCGGTCGCGCTGAGCCCGCCCGCCCGGGCGCTCGATGTCGGGGCGGTGCAGCCGGCCCTGCACAAAGAGATCGCCGCCGACTGGCCGCGGATGGAAGCGCTGTACCGCGATCTGCACACTCACCCGGAACTTGGCTTTCAGGAAACGCGCACGGCGGCGAAACTCGCCGCGGACATGCGCGGCCTCGGCTTCACGGTCACCGAGAACGTGGGGCGGACCGGCGTCGTTGCGATCTACAGGAACGGCCCTGGCCCGCTCGTCCTCATCCGCACCGAACTTGACGCCCTGCCTATGAAGGAACGCACCGGGCTGCCCTACGCCAGCGAGGCCAGGCAGCAGTGGAACGGCCGCGAGACCTATGTGACCCACAGCTGCGGTCATGACTCGCACATGGCCATCTGGACCGGCACGGCCAGGGCGCTGCTCACCCTGAAATCGAAATGGAGCGGCACGCTGATGTTCATCGGCCAGCCGGCCGAGGAGGGCGATGGCGGCGCCAAGGCGATGATGGCCGATGGCCTCTTCACCCGCTTCGGGGGCAAGCCTGACTATGCCTTCGCCTTACATGTGGGCTCTGGTCCCGCCGGTGAGATCTTCTTCAAGAGCGGCCCGGTCACCTCCGCCGCCGACAATCTCACCGTCGTCTTCCATGGCCGCGGCGCCCATGGCTCCATGCCCAATCAATCCATCGATCCGGTGATGATGGCGGCGCGTTTCGTGGTGGACGTGCAGTCTGTGATCAGCCGGGAGAAGGATCCCTTCGCCTTCGGGGTCGTGACCATCGGGGCCATCCAGGCCGGTTCGGCTGGCAATATCATCCCGGACACCGCCGAGCTGAAGGGCACCATCCGCAGCTACGACGATACGGTTCGGGCCCGCCTGCACGACGGCGTGCGTCGCGCCGCCCTGGGGGTCGCCGCCATGGCGGGCGCGCCGGCCCCCGATGTGATCCTGGGAACCACCGGCCGCTCGGTGATCAACGATGACGCCCTGATCGCGCGCACCTCGCCGGTGTTGAAAGCGGCCTTCGGCGCCCGCGCCCACGATGACGCCCGGCCCTGGACCGCCAGCGAGGATTTCTCAGAGTTCGTCAACGCCGGTGTTCCGGGCGCCTATCTCAGTCTGGGCGGATTGGATCCGGCCCAGATCGCCGCGGCCGCCGCCAAGGGTGAGCCCGTGCCCACCAACCATTCCCCCTTCTTCGCGCCCCTGCCGGAGCCGACCATCAAGGCCGGCGTGGAGGCCATGACCCTGACGGTGATGAATGTCATGCCCGTCAAACGCTGAAGATCACCGTTCACAAACGGTTCAGTTGGAAGACCTTAGGTTCGCGTCACAGGTTCAAACAGAAAGGACATCGCGATGACCAGACAAGGAAAAGCCAGAGCGGTCGCCGTGATCGCCGCGGTCGCCACCCTCGCCACGGTCGTGGACGCGACCATGGCCGCGGCTCAGCAGGGCCCGGGCGGCTATGGTGACAACCGCTATCCGCAGAGCGGCCCAGGCGGCTATTCCGGCGGCGGCGATCCGAACGGCTACCCCAACAATGGCTACCCCAACGACCGCTATCCCAACAACGATCGCTACCAGAACAACGACCGTTACCCGCAGAACGACCGTGGTGGGCAATATCAGAACGAGGCGCGGCGTCAGGGCGACCCGGCTCCGCCGCGCGGCGAATACGCGCCGCCGCCTCAGGGCTACGAGCGTCATGGCGCGGTCTATGACGATCGCGCCCAGCGCTACGACCGTGACTATGCCGACCGCTATTCGCGCTGGGCGGCCGACCACTGCATGGATCGCCGCAACGACAACACGGCCACCGGCGCCGTCATCGGCGGCGTTCTGGGCGCCATCGTCGGCTCCGGCATGGCCGGTCGTCATGACCGCGGCGGCGGCGCCCTGCTGGGCGGCGTGTTGGGGGCGGGCGCCGGCGCGGCGATCGGCTCAAGCTCCGGCGGTCGTGAGGGCGGTTGCCCGCCCGGCTATTACATCCGGTCAGGCGCCCCGACCTTCGTCTACGGCGGCCCCGCCTATGGGGTCGTGGGCGGGCCATCCTGGTACAACCCATGGATCTGGTACAGCGGTCGCTGGGTGTACCGCCCCTACCGCTACTGGTACTTCAATAACGGCTCCAGCTACTGGCGTCCGGGCTGGCGTCCGGGCCGGTACGAGTATCACTACAATCGCTGGTAGGAGGTTGGCTTCAGGAGAGCGCCGCGGCCAGTTTCACGCCGTCCGGCGTTCCCCAGCCTGAGACCGCATCGTAGCCGGGGCCGGCCTCGTAGCCGCCCGCGGCGGCGGTGGCGTTGTCGCCCTCCACCACATCGACGCAGACCAGATGGCCCAACGGCGGGCCGCCGGCGGTCGCGGCGGTGTACAGGCGCGGCGTCAGACATCCAACGCGCGGCTTGCCGCCCGACGCCCGCGCGGCGTTGATCCGGGTGATCAGGGCGGCGACCAGCGGAGCCGCGGCGCTGGTGCCGCCACCCGCCTTCGACGCGCCGTTCACCACCGTCAGATAGGGTGAGGTCGTCCAGTCCGCGTTCACCGCCAGATCCGGCACGCAACGGCCCGCCAGACCGCCGGCGTTCACCGGCGCCACCGTCAAACCAGCCTGCCAGGACGGGCGGGGGAACACGCCGCTGACGCCGCCGCCGGAGGACCCGCCGCTATCGGCCCGAAGGCCATCCCCCAGCTTCCAGGCCCGGTCGGGTCCGGAAGGGACGCCCGCCGCCGCCGCCCCGGGGATGGTCGTGCCGCCCACAGCCAGGGCGAAGGGGCTCGAGGCCGGGAAGTCCACATGCGCCCGCCCATCCTTCACGCCATCGCTGGAGCCGTCGTCGCCCGTGGCGACGCAGACCGTGATACCCAGCGCCGCCGCGTCCTTCAGGGCCTCATTGACCTGTTGCATGGCCTGGGGCGTCCAGATGTCCGCCTCCTCCGGCGCGCCCCAGCTGATCGACAGCACGCCAAGATCGTTGGCCTTGTCCTGGAGGGCCGCGTCGAGCGCCGCGAGCCAGCCCTGCTCGGTCCATGCGGCGAAATAGATCGCGATCCGGGCCCCGGGACAGGCGCCCGCGATCACCTCTACGTCCAGCATCACCTCGCCTGTGGCGTCATCGATCTGATCGGTGGGCGCGCCGCCGACGCTCACCACGCGCACCTCCGGCGCCGCGCCGACACCAGCGAGATCGCAGAACTGGTTCAGGTCGGCCGGCTGAAAACCGCCGCCGAACTCCAGCAGGCCCACCGTCTGTCCCGCGCCATCGCCCGGCGGGAAGCTGTAGCGCGCGGTGAGCTGGGCCGGGGTGAGGGGCGTTGCGGCGCCGCCTGCCAGATCGCCGGCGTCATGGGCGTGAGTCCGGAGACGATGACGCCGGCGCGCCACCTTGCGGTCGTCCAGACCGAACACGCCCACCACGAGATCGCTGACGGAAGCGGGCAGCTGTACCGCGCCGGTCCGTCCCCGATAGCCGCCGCCGGGGATCGCATAGTCGGACAGCTCCACGCCGAAGGCCGCCTCCATGGCGCCGGCCGATCCCGTCAGGGTCAGGCTGCGCGTCGCCAGACTGGCGTCTGCGACGGACAACCCCAGGGCCTCGAACGTGTCCGTGACCCTCTTCAGATCGTCCGGATCGGCGCCGAACGCCTCGGCGAGCTGGTCCCGGCTGAGCGCCTCGCCGCTGGAAACGTCGTGGGTCATCGCCGCGCGGCGTCGCAGTTTCACCGTCACCGTCACCGGGCTGTCGGCGCGCGTTCGTCCCGTCCGTGTCGCCCCGGCGACGGGCGTGCGGTGTGAACCCGCCAGATCGATCGGGGTGTCCGCGTCGGTCGCCGGCGTCCTCTTCGTCATCGATCCATCCCCTTCCGGCGCGTGCAGCGACTCCGCCTCAGCATAGCACGCGCCGGAGGCGAAGGCCTTTTTCCAGATCGTGAGAAACGCCACCGACGCCGTTGGCAAACGCGCCGATAGGAGTTGCGTCGAACCGGGAGAATGAGGCGGTGGGGCCCTTGCGTCAGGAAACGATCTACGCGGCCATCCTCGATGACGAGGCGTTCCTCGCCCTGCCGGCCTGGCTGGCGCGGGCGGCGGGGGCCCGGACGGCTATGTTGCAATGGCGACACCGCGACGGGACCGACGAAGTCCTGGCCTACAGCGGCCTGACGCCGGCGGACGCCGCGGCCTACCTGCGGCGGCAGGCGGCCGATGATCCCTGGACGGCGGAGCTTCTGTCGGCGGCGGTCGTCGGCGAAACCGCCGCGTCCTCCGCGGCGCAGGAGACCTGGCCGGTGGTTTCCGGAACGACGACGCGCGCCGTCACCCGCACGGCGTCGCGGCTGGAAGTCGGTGTGGCCTTCGATTTCACGGGCGGCTGCGGCATTCTCAGGCTCGGGCGCGGTCCCCATGGCGCTCCGTTTGCCTCCGCCGATCTCGACGGTCTGGAGGAGCCCTTGCCCCATCTGCGCCGCCTGTTCATGGCGCGGGGGGAGGTTGCGGCCCGGGCGCGCGCTCGCAGGGTGCGTGGCGACGATCTCGACAAGGTGGGACTCGGTTCGGTGGCGCTTCGCGCGGACGGCGGCATCGCCTCGGCCAACCGCCTCGCCGACAGGGTTCTGTGTCGCGGCGACGGTCTCCGGTTGTCGCGCGGGCTTGTCGCCTGCGCCCGGGCGTCCGACAAATCGGCCTTCGACTCCGCCCTGGCCAAGGCGACCGCCATGGACGGGGGCGGGGCCACGGTCATCGAAGTCAGCCGCAATGGCTCTGCGTTGCCCTATCTGGTGTCGGTCATTCCGCACTGGACAGCCGACGGCTCGGCCGACGCGCTGCTGGTGTTCCGGGATCCGGATACCCTCGAATAGACACGGGCCTTGCCGGGCCGCAGACCGAAAGCGGCTCGTCTCGACAACTTGTCCCGAGATCGGGCGCCGGGATGCGCTCGAACAAAGGCGCTTGACGCGCGAACAAAAGCGGAACAGAACGAAAGCAGAACGTTTTTGGAGTCATTCACATGGTTCGGTTCGCGAGAGAATCCCTGGCCTTCGCCTCCGTGGCGGGATTTGTCTGGATGGTGTGTCAGATGGCCCAGATTGCGGGCTAAAAAGACAGGCGGCGGAACGCGCGATTCGCGTGGGTCCGGCCGCCGGAGATGAGCGCATGGACGCGGGCGATGTCTGGGGCGACGGATTTATCCATCTGCGAACCCGGTCGGCCTATTCCCTGCTGGAAGGGGCCATCAAGGCCGATGTGATCGGAACCCTGGCCCGTGACAACGGCATGCCCGCCGTGGGCCTGACCGACCGGGCCAATCTCTTCGGCGCCCTGGAATTCTCGGTCACCACCAGCGGCGGCGGCGTTCAGCCCATCGTCGGTTGCGCCCTGCCGGTGTCGGGCCTGGGCGCCGGGCCGCCCGAGCGCTGGGCGCGCACCCCCACCATCGTGCTTCTGGCCCAGAACGAGGCCGGCTACCGCAACCTCTGCGAACTCTCCTCCGCGGCCTTTCTGGAGGTCGAGCCGAACGAGGCGCCGCACGTTCCCTGGTCCAAGGTGCTCGCCCATACCGAGGGGCTGATCGCCCTCTCGGGCGGTCCCGACGGCCCTATCGATCCCCTGTTTGCGTCGGGCCGGACCGCCGAAGGCCGCGAGGCCCTGGCCGAGATGGCGCGGGCCTTCGGAGATCGTTTCTACGTCGAACTGCAGCGGCACGGTCAGGCTTCGGAAGCGGCCGCCGAGCCTGGCCTCGTCGGCTGGGCCTACGACCACGACGTCCCGCTGGTCGCCACCAACGATGTCTATTTCGCCCTGGAGAAGACCTGGCGGGCGCATGACGCCCTGCTGTGCATCTCCGACGGCGCCTTTCTCGGCCAGGACGAGCGCCGGCGCGTCACTCCCGAACACTACTTCAAGACCGCCGCGGACATGCGCCGCCTGTTCGCCGATCTGCCGGAAGCCTGCGACAACACCCTGGAGATCGCCCGGCGCTGCGCCTTCATGGTCAAGAAGCGTGCGCCGATCCTGCCGAGGTTCCCCACCCCCGCCGGCCTGACCGAGGACGACGAACTGGCCCGCCAGGCGCGGGAGGGACTGCGGCGGCGCCTCGACGCCGCACCGCCGGAGGGCGGCGAGGACGTCTATTGGCAGAGGCTGGAGCGCGAGATCAGCGTCATCCAGACCATGGGCTTTTCCGGCTACTTCCTGATCGTCTCCGACTTCATGAAGTGGGCCGTGGCCCACGACATTCCGGTCGGGCCGGGGCGGGGTTCGGGCGCCAGTTCGGCCGTGGCCTGGTCGCTGCTGATCACCGGCGTCGATCCGATCAAGTTCGGCCTGATTTTCGAGCGGTTCCTGAACCCCGAACGGGTCTCCATGCCCGACTTCGACATCGACTTCTGCCAGGAGCGTCGGGAAGAGGTGATCACCTATGTCCAGCAGCGCTATGGCGAGGACCGGGTCGCCCAGATCATCACCTTCGGCAGCCTTCAGGCCCGCGCCGTGGTGCGGGACGTCGGCCGGGTGATGCAGCTCCCCCTCGGCCAGGTTGATCGCCTGGCCAAGATGATCCCCAACAATCCCGCCTCGCCGGTCACCCTGGCCGAGGCGGTCAATATGGAACCCCGGCTCAAACAGGCGCGCGATGACGACGAGGCGGTGGCCCAGCTGCTCGAAATCGCCCTCCAGCTTGAGGGGCTCTATCGCAACGCCTCCACCCACGCCGCCGGGGTGGTGATCGGCGATCGTCCGCTGACGGAACTGGCGCCGCTCTATCGCGATCCGCGCTCGACCCTGCCGGCCACCCAGTTCAACATGAAGTGGGTCGAGAGCGCCGGCCTGGTGAAGTTCGACTTCCTGGGTCTCAAGACCCTGACGGTGATCCAGCGCGCCATGAAGCACCTGGAACGCCGGGGCGCGGGGATCGATCTGGAAACCCTGCCGCTGGATAACGCCGCCGCCTATGAGCTGGCCGCCTCCGGCCAGACGGTGGGTGTGTTCCAGCTGGAAGGGCAGGGGATGCGTGACACCCTGCGCAAGCTGCGTCCCGGCTCCATCGAGGAGATCACCGCCCTGATCTCGCTCTATCGGCCGGGGCCGATGGATTCCATCGACGAATATGTCGACGTGAAGATGGGTCGCCGCCCCCTGAAGATCCTCCCCGGCGTCGAGGAGGTGCTCACCGAGACCTATGGCGTCATCGTCTACCAGGAACAGGTGATGCGCATCGCCCAGATCCTGGCCGGCTATTCCCTCGGCGAAGCCGACCTGCTGCGCCGCGCCATGGGCAAGAAGAAGAAGGAGGAGATGGACCAGCAGCGGGCCCGCTTCCTCTCCGGCGCCGCCGAACGGGGGCTCACCGAGGCCGACGCCAACGACATGTTCGACCGCATGGCCAAGTTTGCCGGCTACGGATTCAACAAGGGCCACGCCGCGCCCTATGCGTTGATCGCCTACCAGACCGCCTGGCTCAAGGCGAACGCCCCGGTGGAGTTCTTCGCAGCCTCCATGAGCCTTGATATCTCCAACACCGACAAGCTCGCCGTCTTCTACCAGGACGCCAAGCGCCAGAACGTCACCATACTGCCACCCGATGTGAACCGGTCCGGCTCCGACTTCGACGTCGTCGACGGTCAGGTGATTTACGCCCTCGGCGCCATCCGCAATGTCGGCCAACAGGCCATGGCCCATGTGGTCGACATCCGCCGCAAGGGCGGCCGCTTCCGCGATGTCTTCGACTTCCTGGAACGGATCGATCCGCGGCAGGTGAACAAGCGCGCTCTTGAAAGTCTCGCCCGCGCCGGCGCCTTCGACACCCTGCACGGCGACCGCGCCCAGCTGGTCGAGGCCGCCGATTCCCTCATGGGCTATGCCCAGGCCGTGGCCGCCGACCGCGCCTCGGCCCAGGAGAGCCTGTTCGGCGACGCCGCCGAAGCCTCCCGGCCGCGCCTGCCGCGAGTCGAACGCTGGGATCCTGTCCGCCAGCTCGACGAGGAACTCGCCGCCGTTGGCTTCTATCTCAGCGGCCATCCCCTGGGCGACATGGCCGAGGTTCTGCGGCGCAACCGGATCACCTTCGTGGTCGACGCCGCGGCCCAGGCCGAGAACGGAACCGAGGCCTTCCGCATGGTCGGCGTCGTGCGCCGCCGCCAGGAGCGCACCTCGTCCAACGGCGGCGGCAAGTTCGCCTTCGTCACCCTCTCCGATCCCAGCGGCGAATATGAGGTGCTGTTTCAGTCCGACGTCCTGCGCCGCTGCCGCGACCTGCTCGAGCCCGGCCAGCAGATCGTGCTGACCGCCCGGGCCAAGGCCAACGACGGCGAGGTGCGCTTCTTCGGCGAGGACGCCGAACCCCTGGACCGCGCCATCGAAAAGGTCGCCAGCGGCCTGCGCATCCACCTCTCCCCCGCCATCGCCGAGATCGAGGCCCTCAAGGCCCGCCTGAAACCCGCCGTCTCCGGCGGCGGCCCGGTGGTCTTCGTCGCCGCCTTCCCCGGCGGCCGGGAAGTGGAGATGCGGCTGCCCGGCCGCTTCCAGCTCGACCCCGCCGTCCGCGGCGCGCTCAAGGTCGCGCCGGGGGTGGCGTTTGTGGAGGATCTGTAGGGGGCTAGGCCTTACCTCGGGGTTTGCTGTGGTAGGTTGCTCGGATGAAAGCCAAGTCCATGAAAGATCGCAACGGTGAACCGATCTCGCCCGACATGCTGGAACAGCTGAAGCAGCTTGAGGCCAAACGGGATGAGGATATCGATCTGACCGACATGCCCGAGGTGCTCGACTGGTCGAATGCCGTGCGAGGGAGATATTATCGCCCGATCAAAAAGCCATACTCGCTGCGTCTGGATGAGGACGTCGTGGCCTGGTTCAAGTCCCGAGGCGACGGCTATCAGACCCGGATCAACGCGGCGTTGCGGGAATATATGCTGAGCCACGTCGAGAAGCCCTCCTGAGGGCGCCAGAGGTCGTTGGTGGCGTTTTTCTCTTGATGCTCGGCTGACGCTAATCGGCCGAGAATGAAATGCGCCGCCGTGACCGAATCTGACTCATCTCGGAAGTTGGGAAGGGCCGCTCTCGGGCCAAATGGGCAGCGCAGCTTCAATGTCCGCGTTCCGGCCGAACGCCAACAAGGAAGTTCGACCCCAAGCGGACCCAAAGCGCCGCCGCGGTTCTCTCCAACGGGCCGCGCGGAGTGGGGGCCTATCCGCGCGGCCCTGGGTCGGCCCGAAAAACCGTCGGGCGACCTGACGCCTCCAGCCTGACGGGGCATGTCGGCGGAGGCGTGTCGCGATCGCTTAGCGTGAATGACGTCGTGGTCAAAATCTGATCATTGAGTCACGACGCGCGCGGCGACACTAAGCTGAAATCGGGAACGTCAGTCTGGGGACCTAAGAGTCGCTTAGATGATCGCCCAGAACGAAAAGCCGCCAGCCTTCTGGCCGACTGCGCGCCGTTGCTTACGCGGGAGGAGAGTTCAGACGTGGGCGGTAACCAACCGACGCCGCGAACGAAGGGCCGCCCCGAGTCCGGCGAAACCGATGAGCATCAACGTCCAAGCGGCCGGTTCGGGCACGCCCACAGCGCGGAATGCATAGTTGGTCGAAATCTCCCCACTGCCGCCGTCGCAGTAGGATATTCCGCAGGCATGATCGAACACGTAAGCCGAGTAATTCCCGGATCCCGACTTGTAGTCCGGTCCAACGATTCCGACGAAGGTGTCAGCGACGGGCGTACCGGGTGATCCATACGGAAGTCTTAGGTGCGATGAGTCTGCGTAGCCATCGACCCATGCTAAGAAGTCGATCGACCCCACAGAACTGCCAGCCGTGGACGTCACATAGTCGGAAGCAACTCCGCCGAACAGATAGGCCGCAGTCTCTACTGCCGACAGGGACGGCGCAATCCCTGTGGCGTCCGGACCGCTCCAATGCGGACCATCCGCTACGTTCCACGATCCGACATAGACGTAGGTTGTAGCGGCCGCGCTGCCGGCGAGCGACAGCGCGGCGACCGAGGCCGCCGCTAGAAGTATGGTTTTCATGGTTGACCCTCAAGAGTAATCATTGCGCTCGTTCGAATACCAAGAAAATTACGTCTTTCATAAGCGCCCCTTGCCGTCAATTCCCGACTTGAAATCCTAGGCTAAGGACTCATTGATCACAGCCAGAATATCGCGGCCGCTGTGATGCAGATGTTGGACATGAAGGTGTGTGCTCAGCGATCGTAGCGAGCGTGGATGCGGCGCCAGTATTGGATGCGGCCGAACATGTTCTCGATCTTGTGGCGCTGTCGGTAGAGGGACTTGTCGTGGGGGATGGGGATTTTCCGGTTTGATTTCGAGGGGATGCAGGCTTTGATGCTTCGCTCGGCCAGGGCGTCTCGGGATCTGCCACGCGTCGGGGTTTATGGCTCCGCCTCAACCGCTGGGGCTCCGTCCGTTCTCCACACCGTGCGGCGGCTAGTAATGTCCGGTTCCGGCGCCAACGGCGCGCTGTCGCCCGTCAACTTCTACTCTTGAGAGCGCAGATCCGTCGGCGCATGGTCCGCCAACTTGGCGCGATCTAGCCAATCATTGTACCGGGCATCGCGGGGTTGCCTTTGGCCGACGTATCGAGCTCTGTCATTGCGCCAAAGGCTTTAGCGCGCAGCATGGGGGTCGGCGGGGTGCTCCTGCTGACCCTATCCAACGCAACCCCTGCATGTTCGCTCTATGTCGTCGTTCCGGGGATCATCCAGCAGGCTGGCTCTGGCGCGCTGATCGTCATGGGCGCTGCCGCGCTGATCTCGCTCGCTATGGCGTTTGTCTATGCCGAACTGGCCTCTGCCTTCCCGTTGGCCGGCGGCGACTACGCGATGCTCGGACGCGTGCTCGGACCCGCCGTGGGCTTCGTCCTGATGGGCCAGAGTGTGATCACCGGGGCGATAGGTTCGACCGTGTTGGCGCTGGGCGCCAGCGCCTATGTGACGGCGTTCTGGCCCGGGGCCGGGCCCGTGCCGGTCGCCATCGGCATCATAGCGGGGGCGACCATCCTCGGCGTCCTGAATATCCGCGTGAGCGCCTGGGTGACAGGCCTGTTCCTCCTGGTCGAACTTCTCGCCATCCTCGTCATCGCCGCCCTGGGCTTCAGTCACGTTCATCGCCCACTGCTCTGCCTGATCCTGCATCCGACGGTGCTGAGGGGCGCCGGATTGGAAGCGACCCCGATCAGCGCCCTCGGGTCGACCGCAGCCGTCGGCGTTTTCGCCTACTTCGGTTTCAGTCAGGCCGTCTATTTCGGCGAGGAGATGCACGATGCGCGGCGCAAGGTGGCCCGGACGATCCTTTGGGCGCTCGCCCTGACCGTGGCGCTGGAAATCCTGCCCCTAGCCGCGGTGCTGCTGGCCACGCCCGACCTCAAACGGCTGCTGGCCTCGCCCAGCCCGTTCGGCGATTTCCTTAGGGACAGCGGCAGCCAGGGTTTGAGAGTGACCATCGGCCTGGCGATCGCGGTCGCGGTCGTCAATGCCGTGATCGTTGGCGTCCTGATCATCGGCCGGTTCTTCTATTCCACCGGGCGGGACCTAGTCTGGCACAGGATCGTCAACCAGGCTCTGGTCAAGGTGCATCCGCGCTTCGACTCACCTTGGGTGGCGACGCTCTTGGCTGGCGGGATCGGGATAGCGGCCTGTTTCCTGCCTTTCGGCTTGATCCTCGTGTTGACGGGGACATCGATGGTGCTGCTTTACGGGTTCGCCTGTGTCGGCGTGATCGTCGGGCGCCTCACCGGGCGCACCTCGAAAACCGACTATCGTATGCCGCTGTTCCCGTTGGCTCCGGCGCTGGGCCTGATGGCGCTCGCCTATATCCTCTACTGCGAATGGACCGATCTGAATGTCGGGCGCCCCAGCCTGATCGCGAATCTGCTCATTCTGGTCGGGGCGATGGTTTGGTATCTGCTGAAACGAAAGACCCTCGGCACGAGGTGGCTGACTGTCGATCCGTCGGAATAGCCTCGTCTGGAGCCAAAAGGTGGAATCGACCCCGAGCGGACTCTCAGCGCGACAGAAAGCAACCGACTGCGTCGCCACGTAGAGCACAGGATACGACGTCAACGGCTCCAGCCCTGTCGGGATCAGGGTCCTGCCACGCCAGGACAAATTCACCGGCGGCGAGCGGATCGAACGCAACCAAGCTCCACTCCGCGTCGTCGGCCACCAGCACGATATCGAGAATGACGAGGCTCTGAGAACCAGGGTCAATGTCGCGCATCTTCGTCCAGTAGGGCGGAACAAGCGACGACTTCGTTGCCGCCAATCCCGTACCGTCGCTGACGTCATTGGTGAAACGCGCGGGGTCGAGTTGCATGGCGCCGATCATAGCGGGCAGACGACCGCTCGCCACCACCCTCCAGGGCCACAACGAATATCGGCTCGCTGGCGAACCCTTGGCGACCGCGAAGACGACCGCGCTCCCGGCAAAGGACCGTCCCGACCCCAAAAAGGCTTGCGAATTACGGTGCGATTAGACGACAGCCTGGACCCAACGCAGTCGTTAGTCTTCGTCCGTTCTCGGGCTAATAGGTCGACGTGACGGCTTCGCGGTTAGGCTTTGTCCGGACAGACAAACGCCGCCGACCTTCCAGCCGACGGCGTGTTGAATTTGCTAGGAATAAGAGGTTCAGGCTTGGCCGGTAGCAGGCCGACGCCGCGAACGCAGGGCCGCGCCCATGCCGCCGAAGCCGGTGAGCAGGAACGCCCAGGACGCGGGCTCAGGAATCGTCGCTGCGAACCCCGATCCTCCGGACACGTAATAGCCACCACACGCACCACAGTAGAAATTGTCAGAAACCACAGCAACCTGTGTCAGGCCGGAGTTCAGAGGATTAATGAAATTAAAATTAATTCCGTTCGTTCCGTCATTCGTTATTCCATAATTACTAGGGCCGTCGGAGGTAGGATAGTTGGCGATGCTGCTGGAGAATAGGTAGCCGCTCCCGGTGCCGTAGGGCCCGCCATTCACGGTGATGTCCCACGCCTCGAGCGCGCCGGTGGCCGGATTGGTGGTGAAGTTTCCGTTTAGGGACGTCCCGCCCGACATGGCCACGTCATGAAAATACCAGACGGTTCCGGGCGAGCTCCAGGCGGGCGAAGCGATGGTCATGGCCGCCACGACGGCCAGAGCACCCGCACACGCGCCGCTTAACAGCGTCTTCGAAACAGTTTGCATATCAGCTCTCCAAACGCGGCGCCGGGATGTCGCCGCAGCTGTGCGCCTGACCTCAAGAGGCGACGTCTGACACGTCCAGAGTCAATGGAGAGCCTTTAATACGGCGAAATTATGCGACACCATATTTCCCGCCCCTTGATTGTCCAGGGCATCTGCGGAGGCGGCTCCTCCGGCATCGTCCGGGTGGCCCGGCGTCTTCGCAGCGCGGTCGTCGCGGCATGTGCCTAACCAAGGGCGGTTATTGTCGTTTGCCCGTTGGCCCGCTTGGGCAGCTCACCACCCCGTGCAGAAGTTGGAGGGGTCCGTTTTCAGGCGACGGACCCGCGCGAGCCTCCATCGCGGGCCATCCTTCTGGGACGGCATATGAGATCATGCATTCGGGGGGCTAACCACCTTCGGGAGTCCTGCCATGGCGCAACCAGATCTCTTTCGTACAACACGCCGACCCTGGAACTCGGGACGCATCATTGGCGCCAAACCACCGTTCAAGCCCAAGCATGTTTGGGCGATCCGCCAGCAGTTGAAGACGGCCGGCCGCGTCCGCGACCTCGCCCTGTTCGATTGCGGCATCGACGCCAAGCTGCGCGGCTGTGACCTGGTCAAACTCCGCGTTAGCGACCTGGCCCCGGGCGGGTCCCTTCGCCAACGCGCCACGGTGATCCAGCAGAAAACCGGGCGGCCCGTGCCGTTCGAGATCACCGACTCGACGCGCGAGGCCCTGACCAGTTGGCTCAGACTTCGCGGGCGCCGTGATGATGACTGGTTGTTCCCCAGCCGAAGTCGACCGGGAGAGCATATCACCACGCGTCAGTACGCCCGCCTGGTCGGCGATTGGGTGGCCATGATCGATCTTGAGCCGCGAGCGTATGGGACGCACAGCCTTCGTCGGACCAAAGTGGCGCTGGTCTATAAGAAGACGGGCAATCTGCGGGCCTGCCAGTTGCTGCTTGGCCACCGGAAGTTGGAGAGCACGGTTCGCTATCTCGGCATCGAGGTGGACGACGCTCTGGCGTTGTCCGAGCAAATCGAACTCTGACGGGCGGTGGACCGGGGCAGACAGTCAACCGCTTGGTGACGCCCAGGACTCGGGCGCCACCTTGCGGACCTTCCCAACGGAAGGGATGGGTGGCGAGCCGACAAGCAATCAAGCCGACTGAAGACCTTCGCACGCAGGCGGAAACCGTCCACGCTTGCTAACTGGTGGATGCGGGCCCAAGCCTGCCACCATGACCCGCGACAATCGATCACAGACGACACTGTTGCTAGGCTTCGCCCTGCTCGCCGTCATGATCCTCGGGTCCGTGTGGCTTGCTGATCAGCAGAAGCGGAGCTTCGCCCTCGTCCGCCACACACTGGAGGTCGAAAACCGACTGTCCACGTTGCTCTCCGACTTTCAGGACGCCGAGGACGGCCAGCGCGGCTATCTGCTCACCGGCCAACCTAACTATCTGGCCCCCTATGAAGCCGCGATCCTCCGCGTCGATGGAAATGTCAAAGCCCTGGAGGCGGCGACGGCCGACAATCCCCGTCAGCAGGCCTGGATGAAGCGCCTGCGCGATCTGTCCCCCGCAAGGCAGGAACGTCTTAGCCATGCCCTCGCGCGGTACCGCAGCGGCGACCGTGCCGGCGCGGTGACGCTCCGGGAGCTCGGCCCGGGCAAGGCCCTGATGGACCAGATCCGCAACGTGATCATCGCGATGCGGGCGGAGGAAAGTGGACTCCTGCAGTCCAGAGAACGCGCCCTGATCCGCCGGACGGACTTGGCCCAGGCGGGGTTGCTCGGTAGCGGGATGGTGATCTTCGTCCTGATCTTCATCACCTTTCGCCAGGGGAGCGCCCGCCTCGCGCTCGCCGTCAGCACCGCGGCGGAACTCAGCGCCGCGAACGCTGCTCTGAAACGGGAGCTGGAAACCCACGAGGCGGCTGAGGCGCAGGTCCGGCAGATGCAGAAGATGGAGAGCATCGGCCAGCTAACCGGTGGGATCGCTCACGACTTCAACAACATGCTGGCGATCGTGATCGGCTCGCTCGGGAGCGCCAAGCGCCGCCTCGACAGCGACCGGGCCAGGGCCCTGGTCTGTATCGACGACGCCCTGGACGCCGCGCATCGCGCAGCCCTGCTTACTGCGCGTCTGCTCGCCTTCTCACGTCAACAGCCGCTCGATCCGCGCGCGTTGGACGTCAACAAACTGGTGGGCGGTATGTCGGAGATGCTTCGCCAAACCGTCGGCGAGCACCTGCGGGTGCAAACCGTGATCGCGGGCGGTCTTTGGCGCGCCTTCGTCGATCGGAGCCAACTCGAGAACGCGATCTTGAACTTGGTGATTAATGCGCGAGACGCCATGCCGGACGGCGGCCGGCTGACGGTGGAGACCTCGAACGCGCACCTCGATGACGCATATGCGGTCGCCAATGCGGAGGCCGTTGCCGGCCAATACGTCCTAGTCTCGGTCACCGACACCGGAACGGGCATGCCCGCCGACGTGATCGAGCGGGTGTTCGACCCGTTCTTCACCACCAAGGGCCTCGGCAAGGGCACAGGTTTGGGCCTTTCCCAGGTGCAGGGCTTCGTCAAACAGTCGGGTGGCCATGTGAAGGTTTACTCCGAGCCTGGGCTCGGCACCACGGTGAAGCTCTATCTTCCCCGCGACGTCGGCGCGGAAACCGGCCTCGACGCCGAAACACCTGCGCTCAGCGCAGAATCCTCCCAGGCCAAGGATGGCGAGGTCATTCTCGTGGTCGAGGACGATGAAAAGATCCGCCACCTGTCGGTCGAGACTCTGCGCGATTTAGGCTACGCGGTCGCGCAGGCGGGCGACGCCTCCCAGGCGTTGGCGATCCTGGCGGTGACGCCGCGCGTCGATCTGCTGTTCACGGACATCGTCATGCCGGACATGAACGGCCGCCAGCTCGCCGACAGGGCGTGGGAGTCGCGCCCCGACTTGAAAGTGCTCTACACTACCGGATTCAATAGGAACGCCGTGGTCCACAACGGGGTCCTCGACCCCGGTGTGGCCCTCATCTCCAAGCCCTTCACGATCGACGAACTCGCCATCAAGGTGCGGCTGGTGCTCGATGGCGCGGGGATCAATCGACCGGGCTGAGCTTCCGCTTCGGGTCGATTCTTCGCATTGGCTTCGGGCTCGCAAGCGGACGTTGGCGTCGCGGACGCGAATGTCTGGTTTCCGCAACTCGGCGCGAGTCCGCTTCTGGCGCATATCGGAAGGCGTGAGGCGCCTCGCTTCTACGGGCGCTCACGCCACCGTCCGGGTATTGGCCGCCTCGGCGCAGGCCCCGCACCGCATTTGTGAAATTGAAAAAATGCAATCTTTCGTGATATTTTGACCTCCACTTCGGCGCACATCGCCGGGCGCCAAGGATCTCGCGATGGTCTCTCAAAAGGCTCACATCCCGACGGACTCGCCCTTCCGAGTCTGCGGGAGCCGGCGTCCGATCAAGAGCGCACCGTCCCGGTCGTGCTGCCATTTGTTGCCAATCTGATGCCAGTCCGCTGCCAGACGTTGCCGTCCGCGTTGCCCTGCGCGGCCCATCCGCTGCCCCGCCGCGGCCAGGGCGCTGCCTGTGGGCTGCCAGGATGTTGCCAATTGCTGCCATCCGCCGCGTCTGGCGTCGCGGGAAGAAATCCATACAACCCAATGAATATAATAATAAAAACGTTCCATAGTCCGTGGGGCGCTGGAAAACATGGGCTTTCCGGCCATCCGGTCGGCTTGCCCGCGCGCGCCGCCGCCGCACCCCCCACCCAGTCCTTCGCCTTGTCTTTCTACGCCCTTGCGCCTATACGACCCGCCATCACGCACGCGAGATGTTCGGCTGATACGGGTCAATCCCCGTGTTTCGCCGTTCCGGTCCGCTCCCACGGGGAGGGGTTTGTTTCGCGGAGGCTCAACCGGATAAAGGAAAACGACTATGGCGCTACCTGAATTCTCCATGCGACAGCTCCTGGAAGCTGGCGCTCACTTCGGCCACCAGACGCACCGCTGGAACCCGAAGATGGAACGCTACATCTTCGGCGCGCGCGCCAACATCCACATCATCGACCTCTCCCAGACCATGCCCCTGCTGCACCAGGCTCTGGTGAAGGTGCGGGAAGTCGCCGCCTCGGGCGGACGGGTGCTGTTCGTCGGCACCAAGCGTCAGGCCGCCGATCCGGTCGCCGCCGCCGCCAAGCGCTGCGCGCAGTATTATGTGAACCACCGCTGGCTGGGCGGCACCCTGACCAACTGGCGCACCATCTCCGGCTCCATCGCGCGTCTGCGCGAGCTGGAAGGCGTGCTGGACGGTGGCGACAGCTCGGGCCGCACCAAGAAGGAACTGCTGCAGCTCAACCGCGAACGCGATAAGCTGGAACTGTCCCTCGGCGGCATCAAGGACATGGGCGGCATTCCCGACCTGATGTTCGTGATCGACACCAACAAGGAAGGCATCGCCATCCAGGAAGCCCGGAAGCTCAACATTCCGGTCATCGCCATCCTGGACACCAACTGCGATCCGCAGGGCATCACCTTCCCGATCCCGGGCAACGATGACGCCGCCCGCGCCCTGCAGCTCTATTGCGATCTGATGGCCGACGCCGTCCTCGACGGTCTGACCGAAGGCCAGGTCGCCATGGGCGTCGACATCGGCGCCATGGAAGCGCCGATCGAGCCGGCCCTGCGCATGACCGCCGCGATCGAGCCCGGCGCCGAGGTGGAAGCTCCGGCCGCCCCCGAGCCCGAACTCGAAGCGGCCTTCACCGGCGAAGCGCCGGCCGCCGAGGCCTGAACCGGCCGGGGCGCGAAAGCGCCCCGCCTCTAAAAACCGTCATGCCGGCTCCCTACATGGGGCAGTCGGCAAATCGAATCCCTATGCGGAGCTTGAAAACTCATGGCTGAAATCACCGCCCTCCTGGTCAAGGCGCTGCGCGACAAGTCCGGCGTCGGCATGATGGACTGCAAGAAGGCCCTCCAGGAAACCGAGGGCGATATGGAAGCCGCCATCGACTGGCTGCGCGCCAAGGGCCTCTCTAAGGCCGCCAAGAAGGCTGACCGCGTCGCGGCCGAGGGCGTCGTCGCCGTCGCCACGCGCGTCGACGGCGCCGGCATGACCGCCGCCGTCATCGAACTGAACGCCGAGACCGATTTCGTGGCCCGTAACGACGGCTTCCAGGCCGCCGCCCGTAAGATCGGCGCCGCCGCCCTCGACGTGGACGGCGACGTCGACGCCTTGCGCGCCTCGCCCTTCGAAGGCGCCACGGTCGGCGATGCGGTCACCGCGCTCGTGGCGACCATCGGCGAGAACATGATGCTGCGCCGCTCGGCCCGCTTCTCCGTGTCTCAGGGCGCCATCGGCGCCTATGTGCACGGCGCCCTGGCCGGCGCGCCGGATCTTGGCCGGATTGGCGTGCTGGTGGCCGTTGAAGGCGCCGGCGACCAGGCGACCCTGCGCGAACTGGCGCGCAACATCGCCCTGCACGCTGCGGCGACCGCCCCGCTCTCCCTGTCGGTCGACGATCTCGATCCGGCCGCCGTGGACCGCGAACGCGCCATCTTCACCGAACAGTCCATCGCCTCGGGCAAGCCCGCGTCGGTGGCCGAGAAGATGGTCGAAGGCCGCATCCGCAAGTTCTACGAGGAAGCGGTGCTCCTGAAGCAGGCTTACGTCCGCGATCCGGCCATCACCATCGAAGGCCTCGTCGCCCAGACCGCCAAGGACCTGGGCTCCCCGATTAAGGTGGTTGGCTTCACCCGTCTCGCCTTGGGCGAAGGCGTCGAGAAGGAAGCCAGCGACTTCGCCGCCGAAGTCGCCTCGATGACCGGCGGAAACTAAGAAACAAACGGCGTCGTTCCCAATCGGGAACGGCGCCGACCCTTTCAGCTCCCGATCACGCCACACGCCAGCCGCGCCCCGCCGCCGCCCAGCGGCGCGGGCTGATCGGCGTAGTTGTCGCCGCCCGCGTGGATCATCAGGGCGTGACCCTTCAGGTCATCCAGTGACGTGATGTGGGGCGCGGTGAGCGTTTCCTTCGCCGTCCCGTCCGCCGCCACCGTCAGCACCGGAAGATCCCCCATATGCCCGGCGCCCGTCGGTCCCATATGCATGGCTGTCTTGGCCGGATCGAGATGGCCGCCCGCGCCGCCCGCCGGAACCGGTTTGCCGTCCTTCTCGCCCGGCGCGCAGGAGGCCATGGCGTGGACGTGGAAGCCGTGCGCCCCGGGCGGCAGGCCATGCAGCTTCAGCACAAAGCGAACCCCGTCCTTGCCGGGTTTCATTGTGATCGTTCCGACGTCGGCGCCGGGCCCGGTCGGCGTGGCCAGGGCCATGGGGGCTTTGAGAGCCTCGGCGAAGGCAGGACCGGCGAGGCTGAGCGCCGTGACGGCGATGAGGGTCGGGAGTGCGCGCATGCGTGGCTTCCTTGAGAGTGAGTTGCGGCCGCAAACTCCATGGAGCCTAGGCCGATGTGCTGCGGGCGCCAATCACCCGTCGTTGCGTCATGTCCTTGCCGCTAACGTGGCGGCGGTCGTAGGGTTCCGACCTCGAACTCAGGAGGTTAGCCATGGCCGAAACCCTCTCGCCGGAGGCTCGGGCGTCCGCTCCCTTCGTCGACCCGGCGCGCGCCCTGGAAGAGCGGGTGGAGGAACTGTTCGGGCGCCTGACCCTGGAGGAGAAGGTCGGCCTTCTGGCCGGTTCGGCCGCCTTCACCCTCGAGGGCGTTGAGCGCCTGGGCGTGCCCCGCATCCGGGTGGCCGATGGACCCACCGGCGTGCGGTCCAATGAGGGGGAGGTCGCCACGGTCTTTCCGGTCGGCGTGGCCATGGCCGCCACCTGGAATCCCGATCTGACCCGTGACGTCGCCGCGGCCATCGCCCGCGAAGCCCTGGCGCTCGACAACCGGGTGATCCTGGCCCCGACCATCAATATCGTCCGCACGCCGGTCTGGGGCCGCAATTTCGAGACCTATTCCGAGGATCCGTTCCTCGCCGGTGCGTTGGGAACGGCCTTCGTTCACGGCCTGCAGGGGGAGGGCGTCGGCGCCTCGCTCAAACACTATGCGGTGAACAATCAGGAACACGCCCGCATGACGGTCAATGCGATCGTCGATGAGCGCACCCTGCGGGAGATCTATCTGGCGGCCTTCGAGACGGTGGTCCGCGAGGCCAATCCCTGGACGGTGATGGCCTCCTACAACCGGATCAACGGGACCTACGCCACCGAGAACCACTACATCCTCAAGGACATCCTCAAGGGCGAATGGGCCTATGACGGCGTCGTTGTCTCCGACTGGGGCGCGGTGCACACCACCGCCGATTCGGTGACCGGCGGCAACGACCTGGAGATGCCAGGCCCCGCCCGCTGGTATGGCGCGAAGCTGCTCGACCAGGTGCGCGCCGGGACCGTGGCGTTCAAGGATATCGACGACGCCGCGCGGCGGATGGTCCGGCTCATCCTCCGCACCGGCGCGCTCGACGGCGGCCCGGCGCCCGAGGGCGAGATCAGGACCAGGCGCCATCGCGACATCGCCGCCCGCGCCGCCGAGGAGGCCGTGGTCCTGCTCAAGAACGGCGAGGAGATCCTCCCCCTCGACACCGGCGCCCTGCGCCGGATCGCCGTGGTCGGTCCCAACGCCGCCGAGCGCCGGATCCAGGGCGGCGGCTCCTCTCAGGTACGCGGCGGCCGTCAGATCTCGATCCTGCAGGCCATCTCCGATTTCGTGGGCCAGGACTGCGAGGTGGTTCACGCCGAGGGCGGCGACAATGAACAGTTCCCGCCCGCCGCCCGCGCGACGATGTTCAGCGCCGACACGGCGCGGGCCGAGTCCGGACTGCTGTGCGAGCAGTTCAGCGCCCGGGGCTTCGAGGGTGCGCCGGATCGGGCCCGCGTGGAGCGGTCGATCGGCAAACTGGTGGCCACCACCGCCTTCCCGTCGCTGGGCCAGGGCCTGGGCGCGTTGCGCTGGACCGGCTGGTTCTGGCCCGAACGCGACGGCCGGCATGAAATGTCACTGCGCGCGCCGGGACCCAGTCGTCTGATCCTCGATGGCGAAACCCTCATCGATGAAACCACGGGCGGCGAGCCCGACAACACCGATCTGGGCGGCGAGCCGATCCTGTGCCGTACGGCGGCCGTCGAGCTGACGGCGGGCAAGGGTTACGCCATCGCCATCGACTATGTCCGCCCGCCGGAAGCCGGAACCCTGGGCTGGGAACAGGTCAGCGTCGGCGTGCGCCAGCCGCGCGGCGGGATCGCCGAGGCCGCGGCCTTGGCCGCCGGTGCGGACGCCGCCATCGTGGTGATCGGCGCCGCGTCTGTGACCGAGGGGGAGGGCTACGATCGCGCCAATCTGGATCTGCCGGGCGATCAGAACGCCCTGGTGGAGGCGGTGCTCGCGGCCAACCCGCGCACCGTGATCGTGGTGGTGGGCGGCGCGCCCTATACCATGCCCTGGATCGACCACGCCCCGGCGGTGGTCCTGCCCTGGTTGGGCGGGGAGGAGGGGCCGGACGCCCTGGCGCGCATCCTGTTCGGGCGCGCCGAGCCGTCCGGCCGTTTGCCGGTGACGTTCCCGCGCCGCCTGGAGGACACGCCCGCCTATCCCTGGTATCCCGGCGGCGCCGACGCAATCTACGGTGAGGGGCTCTATGTGGGTTACCGCCACTTCGACCGCGCGCCAGAGCCGCCGCTGTTCCCGTTCGGCTACGGCCTGACCTACACCCGCTTCGCCTATTCGGACGTCGAGGCGCCAGATGAGGTCTCGGCCGGCGCCTCCGTGACCGTCGAATTCACCCTGAAGAACACCGGCGAACGGCCCGGCCAGGAGACGGCTCAGCTCTATGTGCGCCCGCGCGGATCGTCGGTGGACCGGCCGGTGAAGGAGTTGAAGGGCTTCGCCAAGGTCGCCCTCGCGCCCCAGGAAAGCCGCCGCGTCACGATCACCCTCAGCCCGCGCGATTTCGCCTACTGGTGTCCCGCGAAGAACGCCTGGGTGGCCGAGCCGGGATCCTATGACCTGCTCCTCGGCGCCTCGGCCGCGGATATCGAACTCCAGGCGACGGTGCGGCTGACGGAATAAGCGTCAGCGGCCTTGCCGGATTACAAACTTGTAAGGCAAGGAGGATTGTCACCCAGGAGACAGCCATGCCGGACGATGGGACGCCCCCCATACACCTGCGTCCGGCGAACTCGCCGAATGCCTTTGACCTGCGCCGCGTGCGCGCCCACCCGGATCATTGGTATCCGATCGCCTGGGCCGACGAGGTCAAACAGGGCAAGGCCATCGGCCGGCGCTTCGCGGGCGAGCCCATCGTGCTCTATCGCGGCAAGGAAGGCCGGGTCTTCGCGCTCGAGGATCGCTGCGCCCACCGCCAGGTGCCGCTCAGCCTCGGTGTCGTGGATGGCGAGCGGTTGAAGTGCCACTACCATGGCTGGGCCTATGACAAGACCGGCCGCTGCGTGGATGTCCCCTACCTTGGCCGCGAGCGCCTGCCCAACGGCGTGAAGGCCTATCCGGCGGCCCAGGTCGACGACCTGATTTTCATCTTTCCGGGCGATCCCAGCCTGGCCGAGGCCCGTCTGCCGGCGTCGATCGGCTCGTTCCGCCGCCGCGACTACAAGACCCGCCGCCTGAACCGCGAGGTCGACTGCCACTATACGTTCATGCACGAGAACCTGTTCGACATGAACCATCAGTTCATGCACCGGAAGCTCATGGGCTCGATCAAGGCCCATTGCCTGGGCCGTCGCCATGGCGAGGACTGGGCGGAAGTGGAGTACAGCTTCAGCCGCACCGACGGCAAAGGCAGCCTGGGCGAGGCCGTGATCGTCGATCTCATGCGGCCCCGGGGCGCGGACGCCAAGGCCGATTTCTCCGACCACATGCGCATCCGCACCGACTATCCCAGTCAGAACCTGAAGGTTTGGGTCGGCCGGGACATTCAGGAGACGGACGATCCGGTTCTGGACGTCTGGCTCGGCTACACGCCCCTCGACGCGGCGCAGATGACCAACCGCACCTTCGGCTACCTCTCGGTCAAGCGCCCGCCGTTGCCGGGTCTGATCGATGCGGTCTGGCCGTTCGTGATCTGGTTCACGGAAGGCATCTTCGCCGAGGACAAGGACATCGTGGAGTTTGAGCAGCGCGCCTATGAGGCCCAGGGCGCCGACTGGAACAATGAGGTGTTCCCGGCTCTGAAGGACCTGCGGACGGTTCTGGCGCGCTGCGGCGTCGAACCCGTCGACTGACCAGGACGAGGGGGGAGAGGGGACGTGGCCCGTCAGGCGGTTCTGGGCATGGAGGAGGGCGCCTTCTTCCACGGCGTCCGTAAGGTGTTCTCCGGCATCAGCTTCCTGCTCGATGGCGACCGTACCGCCCTGGTGGGTGAGAACGGCGTCGGCAAATCCACCCTGCTCAAATGCCTGTCCGGCGAGCTTGAGCTCAACCGCGGCAAGGTCATCCGCTCGCGCAATCTCAAGATCGGCTCCCTGCCCCAGGAGGTTCCGGCCGAGCTGGCCGGTCTCACGGTCCGGCAAGTGCTCGAACGCTCCCTCGGCAAGGTGGGCGCCGCAGAGGAGGACTGGCGCATCGACGTGATGCTGGACGAGATCGAGGTCTCCCCCGACGTCGCGGCGGGGCCGTTCGCGGCCCTGTCAGGCGGGTGGCAGAGGCTGATCCTGATCGCCGCCGCGGCGCGGCTGGAAGAGCCCGACATCCTCATCCTCGACGAGCCCACCAACCATCTCGATATCGGCAACATCAACGTCCTGGAGCGCTGGCTGGCGTCGGACATCTCCATGCCCATGCTGGTGGTTTCCCACGACCGGGCCTTCCTCGACCGGGTCAGCACCCGCACCCTGTTTCTGCGCGAGGATGGCGCCCACCTGTTCAAATCGTCCTTCGCCCACGCCCGCGAGGAACTCCTGCGCCGCGACGCCGCGGCCGGCGTGCGCCGCAAGATCGAGGAGAGGGAGATCAAGCGGCTGGAGGCCGTGGCCGCTCGCTACAAGATCTGGGGGGTGAAGAACTCCGACTTCCACCGCCGCCAGAAGGCCACCGAGACCCGGATCGCCCATATCGAGTCCGCCAAGACCCAGGTCTACCAGGCCCGCGAACGCCGCCTGGAACTGGGTGACGGGGAGATCGAGGCCAAGGTCGCCCTGCGTCTCAGCGACCTGACCGTCACCACGCCCGGCGGCGGACGCACCCTGCTGAAAATCGACGGCTTTTCGGTGGCGGCCGGAGACCGGGTGGCGCTGCTGGGGGTGAACGGGGCGGGCAAATCGACCCTGCTCAACGCCCTCGCGGCGGCCTGGAACCCGAAGGATCCGCACTACGACGGCTCCGCGCCGGTGCGCTTCAACCCGGGCGTGCGCCTGGTCTATTTCGACCAGACCATGCGCGATCTGCCGCTGCACGAGAGCCTGCTGGACTATGTGGTCGCCGCCGAGGGCGTCACCGAGCGCGAGGCGATCAAGTGTCTGGCCCAGGCCGGCTTCGCCTTCGCGCGGATTCGCGAGCCCATCGCCCTGCTCAGCCACGGCGAGCGCTCGCGCCTGACCTTCCTGAAGCTCAAGTTGATGAAACCGAATGTCTATCTGCTGGATGAGCCCACCAGCCATCTGGACATCGAGGGCCAGGAAGATCTGGAGGCTCAGCTGGAAGAGGCCGAGGTGGCCTGTATCTTCGTTTCGCACGACCGCTGGTTCACCAAGGTCGCGGCGACCCGTTTCGTGGAAATCCGCAAGGGCAGGCTGGTGGAAGTCGAGTCTCCCGATGCCTTCTTCGAGGCGCAGGTGTAAGGCCTGCTTCCGGCGGCCGTGAGCCCCGGCCAAGGAGACCCCGACGTGCGCAACAAGACAGTGGTCATCACCGGCGCCACCAACGGCATCGGTCTGGTGGCGGCCGAAACTCTGGCGGCCGAGGGCGCCCGGATCGTCTTCGTGGCCCGCGATCCAGCCCGGGCCCGCGATCTCTCGGCGCGGCTCCTCCGCGCCAATCCGGACGCCGCCCACGACTGGGTTCAGGCGGATCTCTCCACCGTCTCGGCCATGACGGCGGCCGGCGCGGCCCTGGCCGCCAAGGCGCCGCGTATCGATGTGCTGGTCAACAACGCCGGCGCCATTTTCGACCGGCGCGAGGTCACCGTCGACGGCCTGGAGAAGACCTTCGCGGTCAATCACATGGCCTATTTCGTGCTGACCGAGGCGCTGCGGCCCAATCTCACCGCCGGCGCGCGGATCGTCAGCACGGCCTCCACCGCCCACGCCTACGCCAGCCTGGATTTCGACGATCTGCAGACCGAGAAGGGCTATTCCGCCTTCGGAGCCTATGGCCGCTCCAAGCTCTGCAACATTCTCTGGACCCGCGAGCTGGCCCGCCGCCTGCAGGGAACGGGCGTCACCGCCAACTGCCTGCATCCAGGCGGGGTGAACACCGGCTTCGGCGACAACGCCAAGGGCGCGCTCCGCCTGCTGTTTGGGCTCGGCAAGCGCTTCATGCTGACCCCGGCCCAGGGCGCAGACACTCTGATCTGGCTGGCCTCCGCGCCCGACGTCGCCGGCAAGACCGGCGGCTATTGGGCGAAGCGGACCCTGACGCAACCGTCGGCCGCCGCGCGCGACGGCGAGGCAGGGCGGCGGCTGTGGGACGCCAGTGAAGCCATCGTCGCGGCCGCCAGAGCTTAGGCGCTGGCGATCGGCAGCGCCTTCCAGGAGAAGGCGCTCAAGGGCGTCACCCGGTCGGACCCGTCATCCAGGTCCTTCAGCCAGGCGCGGCCGTTGGACAGGGCCATAACCTTGTAGATCGGCAGGCCGCCGGCCTCCGCCGAGATCAGTTCGCCCACGCGCACGCAGTTCTCGTCGGCCACGTTCAGATAGATCCAGTCGATATTTCCCGCTGTCCTGGCCATGTGGATGCTCCCTCGGACCTGATCGGCCGGCCGCCTGGCCAACCGTGCAACCGGTCTAATCCCCGCTGTCTGAAGCCTTGCTGAGAACGCCGTTCAGCCTGCGTTCATCCACGCCTGACTTGACAGCGGCGGGCGCCCGTGCGCGCTTGCGCCCCTTTCTGAAAACCGGCCATCCCCGGCCCCGACACCCGACGAGAGCTTTCACCATGCACGCCTATCGCACCCATACCTGCGGCGCCCTTCGGCTCGCGGACCAGGGCGTGAATGTGCGCCTGAGCGGCTGGATGCATCGCAAGCGCGATCACGGCGGCCTGATGTTCGTCGATCTGCGCGATCACTATGGCCTCACGCAGCTGGTCATCGACCCCTCGACCCCCGGCTTCGAGACCCTGGAACGCCTGCGCGCCGAGAGTGTGGTGCGCATCGACGGCGATGTGGTCGCCCGCACGTCCGAGACCATCAACCCGGCCCTGCCCACTGGCGAGGTCGAGGTGCGGGTGAGGGCGGTCACCGTCCTCTCCGAAGCGGCCGAGCTGCCCCTGCCGGTGTTCGGCGAGCCCGACTATCCGGAGGAGATCCGGCTGGCCAACCGCTACCTCGACCTGCGCCGCGAGACCCTGCATCGCAACATCGTCCTGCGGTCCAAGGTGATCGATTCGATCCGCCGGCGCATGACCGACCAGGGCTTCCTGGAGTTCCAGACCCCGATCCTCACCGCCTCGAGTCCGGAAGGCGCGCGCGACTTCCTGGTGCCCTCGCGCCTGCATCCGGGGAAGTTCTACGCCCTGCCGCAGGCGCCCCAGCAGTTCAAGCAGCTACTGATGGTGGCCGGCTTCGACCGCTATTTCCAGATCGCCCCCTGTTTCCGCGACGAGGATCTGCGCGCCGACCGCTCGCTGGAGTTCTACCAGCTCGACGTGGAGATGAGCTTCGTCACCCAGGACGACGTCTTCGCCGCCATCGAGCCGGTGATGCACGGCGTCTTCACCGAGTTCGCCGACGGCAAGTCGGTGACGCCCTATCCGTTCCCGCGCATTCCCTACCGCGACGCCATTCAGCGTTACGGTTCGGACAAGCCCGACCTTCGCAACCCGCTGATCATGCGGGACGTCTCCGAGCCCTTCCGCGGCGGCGGCTTCGGCGTCTTCGCGCGCATGCTCACGACCCCGGAAGGCGCGATCTGGGCGATTCCCGCGCCGGGCGGCGGCTCTCGGGCCTTCTGCGACCGTATGAACAGCTGGGCGCAGGGCGAGGGCCAGCCGGGCCTCGGTTACGTCTTCTGGCGCGAGGCCGAGGGTGACGATGCGGGCGCCGCGGGGCCTATCGCCCGCAACCTGGGCGTTGAGCGCACCGAAGCCATCCGCGCCCAGTTGGGCCTCGGCATCGGCGACGCGGCCTTCTTCGTGGGCGGCGATCCGAAGGTGTTCGCCAAGTTCGCCGGCCAGGCGCGCACTAAGGTCGGCACGGAACTGGGCCTGGTGGCCGACGACCGCTTCGAGTTCTGCTGGATCGTTGACTTCCCGATGTTCGAGCTGAACAACGAGACCAACCACGTCGACTTCTCGCACAACCCCTTCTCCATGCCGCAGGGCGAACTGGAGGCGCTGGAGACCAAGGATCCCTTGGACATCCTCGCCTATCAGTACGACATCGTCTGCAACGGCTATGAGCTGTGCTCGGGCGCGATCCGGAACCATAAGCCGGAAATCATGATCAAGGCCTTCGAGATCGCCGGTAACAGCGCCGCCTTCGTCGAGGAAAACTTTGCCGGCATGATCAACGCCTTCCGTCACGGCGCGCCGCCGCACGGCGGTCTGGCCCCAGGCATTGACCGTATCGTCATGCTGCTGGCCGGTCAGACGGCGATCCGCGACGTCATCGCCTTCCCGCTGAATCAGCAGGGGCAGGATCTGCTCATGCACGCTCCCGCGGGCGTGCTGGAGAGCCAGCTGAAGGAACTGAGCATCCGCCTCGCGCCCGCCGTCAAAGCCTGACGGCGGGCCCCGCCGCCCTTCAGGGCTGGCGGCGGATGACGATCACGCGGTTCGCGCAGGCGTGAGCCGTCAGACCGCCCGGCAGGCGGGTGCCGCGGTCGGCGCAGGCCTCGGCGATCTGGTCGCGGGTGATGTTGAGGGATTCCGACAGGTCCGTGCCGGCGATCACCGCGCCGCGCAGGCTCGCGCCCTTGAAGTCGGCGCCGGAGAAGTCGCCCCCGGTCAGCACGGCGCCCAACAGCTGGGCCTGGCGGAAAGAGGCGCCTTCGAAGTCGCCGCCGTCGAGGCGGGCGTCGAGCATGTTGGCGTCATCGAAGCGAGCGCCCTGGGCGTTGGCGCGTGCAAGGTTGCAATGGATAAGGGCGCCTGAAATCACCCGCGCGCCCTGCAGGTCGGCCCCGCTCCAATTGGCGTTCAGCGCCTGGACGCCGGTCAGGTTCGCGTCGCCGAAATCGGCGCCCTGGAAATTCGAGCCGGTCATGGACGCGGCGCGAAGATCGGCGTGCGAGAAATCGGCGCCGCTGAAGTTCGACCCCAGGAAGGTTGCGCCCCTCAGGTCCGACCCCACGAACGAGGTCGTTTCGAAATTGCCGCCCACGAACCGCGCGCCCGCCAGCTTGCGGGTAGAGAGGTCGCAGTGCACGCAGCGTCCCCCCAGCGACATCACCCGCGGGACCACCACGCCGTCGCTTTGGGCCAGCGCCTGTCGCACCGCGCCGCCCACGACCGCCGCCGTCAGGGCGAAGATCATGGTCAGGCGTGAGACCCATTGGGGGCCGGGCAGGGGGCGAAGCGCCGTCATAACCGCCTAATGCCGGTCACGACGTGCGTTTCGCCACTTAAATCGCGGTAACCTGAGGGATTACTTACCTTGGGGGGCCGCGTTCTCTCCGTGGCTTGAGGGTCTCCCATGCCCGACGGCGCGCCTTAAGCGACCAGCCGCCGCGCCAGCTCCTGGATCAGCGGGGTGGCCGCCAGGACGCCGTGGAGGGGTTGGGCGGCGAGAATCAGGCCGACGCCGATGAGATAGGCCGGGTGGATGCGACGCCGGGTGGCCAGATCGAAGGCCGGGCCGGCCAGGGCCAGCAGGATCAACAGGGCGCTGGCGGCGGGAAGGATCATCGACAGGCCGAGGCTGCGCAGCGGAATGAGGCGTCCCAGCGCCGGCCAGGTCAGCAGGACGGTGGCGCAGAGCATCAGCCGCTTGTGCCACGCCCCGTTCCGCCGCAGCGCGACGGCCGACCCGTAAAGGCCGAGGAACAGGCAGAGATCCAGCCCATCGGCCGCCATCGCCGCCGCCGGGGTGAAGAAGGGCGGGGTCGCGCCCCGCTGGATGGCGAGGGCGTTGGTGAGGAGGCCAAGCGGCGCCATGACGGCGACAAGGCCCACCGATCCCCATCCCAGGCGCCGGTGCAGCGCCAGCGACCGGCGTCCCACCAGCCAGCTCTGCACGCCGAACAGCAGGACCCAGGCGGTCATGATCGCGCCATGGAGATGGACCCAAAGCGGCAGGCCGGGCGGCGGCAGGCTCGCGGCGTAGCTCGGACCGAAACCGGCGGCCACGACCAGCGCGACGATCCCCGCCATGACGGTGAAGAAGCGCCGGTCGGTCCCCGGACCGAACTGCCGCGCGATATCGACTGACGCCATGGCTTGCCCCCCGCTAGGCGGCGATCCTTAGCCGCCGCGGGCCATTCCGGCTACCGGCGCCCCTATCGCTCACCTGCGTCTAGCCGGCGCAGGAGATAGCGCACCGTCTTGTCGGTCCCCGGGACCGGGCCGGACCCGACCTCCACGAAACCGAGCGCGAGATGAAAGGCGTCCGACCCAGGATTGGGGGGCGACGAGTTCACTTCGCAGACGATCGCCTCGTGGCCGTCCTGGCGGGCGAGGTCGAAGAGGTTCTCGTAGAGCCGCCGGGCGTGGCCCCGCCCGCGCGCCGCGGCCGCCACGGCGACGCGATCCACATAGACGAACCGTGGGTAACGCTCGCGGAACCAGATGAAGTTCGCGCCGTCGTAGTCGGACGCCTGATCGAACGCGATCAGGAAAGCCTCGGCGTCGCCGATCCGCCAGGCGGCGAACGCCGCCGCCACGAGCTGTCGCAATCTGGGCGCGGTGAGGGGCGAGAGTTCGACCTCATGGGCGGTGTTGAGCGCCAGTAAGGGCGCAAGCATCTCACCGGCTTCCTCCAGGTCGTCCGCCCTGATGGATATGACCTCGCTGGGCATTGCGCTTTCCCCCTCACCGTAGGCGACTTGACCGCGGCCTGGATGCATCCTCCCTTGGTCATCGGGCAAGAGACAAAGAGGAGGGGGCATGGCGGCAATCCTGAGCGCCGACGAGACCGCGCGACTCGCCGGGCGGCTGCTGGCGGCGCGCTACCCGGGCGCCGACGCGGGCTTTGCCGCCGGATCGCTGGTGCGGGGCGGCGCCACGGCGACGTCCGATCTCGACATCGTCGTCCTGTTCGAGCGTCTGCCCCACGCCTACCGGGAGTCCTTCTTCTTCGAAGGTCTGCCGGTCGACGCCTTTGTCCACGATCCGGAGACCCTTCGCGCCTGGTTCGGCAAGGAGGTGGACGCCGGGAAGTCGGCGATGCTGACCATGGTCACGGAGGGGCGGATCGTCGGTCCCCGGCCGGCGCTCGCCGCGACGATGAAGGCGGAGGCGGCGGCCATTCTCGCCGCCGGTCCGCCCCCGTTCGACTCGGCCACCCTCGATTTCTTCCGCTACCTGATCTCCTCGCGGGTCGAGGACCTTGAGGATGCGCGTCCCTGGCCGGAGGTCCTGGCCACAATTGCGTGGCTGCTCCCGACCCTGGCCGATTTCATCATGCGCGCCAACGGCCGTTGGGCGGCCACGGCCAAGTGGGTTCCGCGCACGCTCGCAGCCTTCGATCCGGCCCTGGCCGCCGCCTTTGACGCGGCGTTCGACGAGGTGCTGGACCGGCGGGATCCCGCGCCGCTCGTCGCCTTCGCCGACCAGGTCCTCGCGCCGTTCGGCGGGCGCCTGTTCGATGGCTACCGCGCCGACGCAAAGCCGGATGAGCGGATCGTGTCGGTCCCTTCGCCGCTATCCTGAGCTTGGCACACTGGTGAGCATGATCCGGACCGTCTCGGCCTGACGTCGGTGAACCTCCGGCGTCGCTGCGTCCGGCCACAGCCTTATGACCGGCGAAGACCTGGGTGACGACATGGGTTAGGGTCCGCCCAGACTGCATGACGGGCGGCAGACGCAAGCGTTCGCCCGCCCGTCATCCCGCCGCCGGCAATCGAGGAGTGGACGCCATGTTCAGGGCCATCTGGAACGGAACGGTGATCGCCGAGTCGGCGACGACGGAGGTGGTTGAAGGCAACCACTATTTCCCGCCCGAATCCCTGCGCGAGGGGTTCTTTCGGCCGAGCGACACCAAGACGGTCTGCCCGTGGAAGGGAACCGCCAGCTACTACTCCGTGGTCGTCGGCGACAAGGTGAACGCCGACGCGGCGTGGCTTTACCCGGAGCCAAAGGCCGCGGCGCGCCAGATCAAGGGGATGGTGGCGTTCTGGAAGGGCGTGCGGGTCGAGGCGGCCCCTTAGTCGTCTCGAGACAGGGTCAGTCGCCTCGGCGCTGCCTCAGCGCCTTGAAGGTCAGGGCCAGCGCCCCGGCCGCTAGCACCGCGCCGATGAAGAAGGGCGCGCCTGTGAAGGGCCGCAGGGCTGCGGCGGAGGTGACGTAGGCGAAGGATCCGCTGAAGATGAGCGGCCCGATCAGCCCGGCGAAGCCCTGCAAGGCGCCCATGGCGCCTTGAAACTCGCCCTGACGGTCGGCGTCCACCCGCCGGGACATCATCGCATTATAGGCGGGCGTTCCGAGGCCTCCGAGGCAGAGGAGCACGTGGCCCGCCACGAAGAGAAGCGCCGAACTCGCCAGGCCGAACAGAATCTGCGCGGCCAGGAACAGGCCTACTCCGATGATCATCCCCCAGCGCTCGCCGATCCGGCGCACCGTCGGGTCCACCGCGAAAAACTGCACCAGACCGCCGATACAGCCGATGAAAGCGAACGACAGGCCCACCTCCATCGTCCCCCAGCCGTAGCGGTACGAGGCGTAAAGGGCCCAGACCGTCCAGAACTGGTTGGCGAACATCATCAGGAAGACGGCGCCCGCCAGAACGGCCAGGGTCGCGTCCACCCGGAGGAAGGCCACCGCGCCGAACGGATTGGCGGTCGTCAGCGCCAGGGGGCGCCTGTGCTCCACGCCCAGGGATTCGGGCAGGGCGAACAGGCCATAGGCGGTGTTGAGCAGGGCGAAGACGCCGCCGGCCGCGAACGGCAGCCAGAGCGCCACGGCGCCGAGCAGGCCGCCCAGCGCTGGTCCTACCACGATGCCGGTGTTGAATATCGCCAGATAACGGCCGAAGGCGCGCGTGCGTCCCTCTTCGGGGGTGATGTCGGCGATATAGGCCATGGCCATCGGCCCGATCGCCGCGGTGACGGCATGCACGATGCGGGTCACCACCAGGACCCACAGGGTGGGCCGGAACATCATCCCCACCATGGCGAACAGATCCACGCTGAGGCCCAGCGACGCCGCCAGGATGACGGGACGCCGGCCATAGCGGTCCGACAGCGCGCCCAGCACGGGCGCGGCGAACAACTGCACGCCGAAGAACAAGGTGGTCAGGGCGCCCATGATCGCCGCCGCCTGGCCCACGTCGCCCTTGGTGAACGTCTGGATCACCCGCGGATAGACCGGCAGGGTCACGCCCCACGAGAGAACGTCGATCCATATGGTGATCAGAATGAAGGTCAGGCCGGCAGGTCTGGCGCGGCGCGCGGACGGATTGGGGCCGCCGGGGAGGGGGTGTGACATGGATCGTCCAGAACATGAGAGGAAGGCGGCGCCCGGCGGCGCCAATGGCTTCACAACGGGCCTGGCGAGAGCCAGGACCCGAAGTCTCAGATTTGGGCGATATTGATCACGGGAAGAGCCACTCCGGACGACAGCGTCAAATCTCAGGCTTGGGCTAACTCCGATCGCCCGTCAAGCAGGCGGGCTGAGTATATCCCGCGCCTACCGGCGATCCGCAGCGATCCCTATCAACCTCGCGTCGGCGATCTGTGCGCCGGCCGATCGACGAGGACATGGTCCCACTTTCTCTGCAGACAAGCCGGGCGCTGACAGCAGGCGCCGTGGTCCTGCTTCTGACGTCGGCCTGCGGATCGCCATCCCGTCTGCCTCGGGACGCGGTGATTGTTGACCTCGCGCGCGGCGTGAGCCGCTTCCGGCCGGATCAGGCGTTTGGCGCTGTGGTGGACGGCCTGCCGGCCGGGCGGATCGCGCAGGTCTACACACAAGCCAACATAACGGCGTTGAAGCGGGCCGGTCTTGGCCCGATCGCCTACAACCTGCGCACAGAACTCGGCATTGAAGCCTGGCACTGGAGCAATGAGGGGGCGTGGAGCGATGCGAAACGCCAGCAGGGCTACTGGGTGGGATCGGATCGCCCCGTGCGACCGGTCTTGATGGGGTGGGGATATTTCCTGCCGCGTCGAGGAGACAGCATCGACCAGGCCAACGATGTCGGCTGGTCACGATTGGATGACGGCGACCGCGGGACGTTCTGGAAGTCCAATCCCTATCTCGATCAGGCCTACACCCACCTGCCGTCGAGTCCGCAGTGGGTGGTTGTGTCGTTCCCGGCTCCGCAGCTCGTCTCCGCGGCGCGGCTGACCTGGGAGGCGCCGTTCGCGCGCCGCTACGAGGTGCAACGCTGGACAGGGATCGACCCCTACGACCGGGCAGGCCGGTGGGTGAACTTTCCAAACGGCCACGTCGGCGCCGGCGCGGGCGGTGATGTGCGCCTCGCACTGTCGCGAGAGCCGATCTCCGTCAATTTCGTGCGCGTCCTGCTGGAGCAATCGTCGCATACCTCGCCGCCCGGTAGCGTCGATAGGCGGGACGCGATGGGCTATGCGCTCAACGAGATCGGGCTGGGCGTAACGGGGCCAGACGGTCGCTTTGTCGACGCGATGCATCACGCCAGATCCGGCGGCGAACAGACGAATATCTATGTGTCATCGACCGATCCTTGGCATCGGGCCAGCGATCGGGACAGCGACACCGAGCAGCCAGGTTTCGACAGCCTCTTCCTGAACCAGGTCACCAACGGCCTGCCCGTGCTGCTCACCGTCGGCGCGCTCTACGACACACCCGAAAATTCGGCGGCGCAGATGCGGTTCCTGAAGGGGCGTGGCTATCCCGTGCATGAGGTGGAGATCGGGCTGGAGCCCGACGGCCAGAACATCTCGCCCGAAGACTTCGCCGCCTTGTTCATCCAGACCGCCGACGCGTTGCGGGCCGTGGAGCCGGCCCTGATTCTGGCCGGACCAGGCTTGCAGCAGGCGATTTCCGACACGTGGCTCGACGAGACGGCCGACCACTCCTGGACCCGGAGGTTCCTTAACGGCTTGAGGGACAGAGGACATCTGCGGGATCTCGGCCTGTTCACCTTCGAGCACTATCCCTACGACGTGGCCTGTGGGGCGCTGGACGCGAAGCTGATCGCCGAAAACCAGTCCCTGGCCGCCAGCGCCGCTCGGCTCAAGGAAGATGGCGTACCGCCGGGCGTCCCCCGGGTGATCATCGAATTCGGACTGTCGGCCCTTTCGGGCCAGGCCGCCGTGGACATGCCGGGCGCTCTGTTCAATGCCGACCTCACAGCCCAGTTCCTCACCCTTGGCGGGCGCGGGGCCTACATGCTGGGTTATGGGCCGGAGCAACTTTTCGCGCCCGAAACGCCATGCGCCGGCTATGGCGAACTCATGCTGTTTGGGCAGGACGAAAAGGGGCGGGCGACCTGGCCCACACCGGCCTATTGGGGTGCGCGCATGCTGACGGGTGATTGGGCCCAGGCCGGCGCTGGCCAGCATGTCATCTATGCGGCGCGCGCGGCGCGGCCGCCCGCAGGCAAGGCCTGGATTGTCGCCTATCCGGTGCGACGTCCCGATGGCCGTCTGGCGGTCTTGGTTGTCAACCGTGACCCGCTCCACGGTCACGCCATTCGCCTGATGACCAGCAGACTTGTCGGAACTGCGCCGGCCGACCTGCCGGGCCCGCTGGACGTGATCCAGTACGGCGCTGGGGAGTATCGGTGGAAGGCGGACGGCGCCGCCGGCCGTCCGGTCCGCAACGAACCGCCGAGGCGCTTCAGTCAGTCCGCCAAGGCCGTACGCCTGCCGCCCTATTCCCTGACCGTGGTGCGCACCCGGGTCCCGATCGGTCCCTGAACAGCCGGGCCAAAGCCCGTCGTGGCCTGCGAGGGGTCCGGGGAGACCAGTCCGTTCCGCTGACGGCCGATCCTGGAGCGCCCCCCTGAGTTGAGACGGGCCGTCTGCCGCGTCGGAAGCTCCCCACGTCGACGGCCCTGCTCTGGCTTCAACCGGACCGCGAAGAGCTCAAGGTGTCATAGCGGGTCACCAATTCCGCCGCCAAGGCCGTCTCCGACACCGATCGTCCGCCGGCGATGCGGACCTCGGTCACCGCGCCGTCGTCGCCCCTGACCAGCCGCGCGGGCTCGCCGAAGCTGGCAAAGCCGCCGGCCTGGCTGATGCGGGCCTCGTCCTTGTCCGTCACCGTCATTTCCGAGGCCTTGAGGAAGGGGCTGGCCATGCCCGGAGACGCCAGCACCACCTTGTCACCCACGGGGACCAGATCGGTCGGGCCCCACACGCTCCACCACCGGCCGATCCAGTCCGCCAGCGCCGGGGAGGGCGCGCCATCGTCGCTGAAGCGTTTGAGGATGCTTAAGGTCCCGTCCAGCCAGACATGCGACATCCCGTCCACCGCATTGGTCAGGCAGCAGATCGTCAGGTCCCGCGCCGGAACCACCGCCGTTCGCGTGAGATAGCCCTGGAAGCCGCCGCTGTGGCCGAAATGATCCCAGCCGTCGAAGGACCCGCTGATCGTGCCCAGCCCATAGCTCTGAGCCAGCGGCGACCAGGGATCCTTCCACTGCGGCCGGCTCATCTCCCGGCGGCTGGCGACGGAGAGCACGCTACGCTCCGCGTTGGGCGAAAGTTGCCCGAAGAACCGGGCCAGGTCCGCGGCCGTGCTGACGAACCCAGTGGCCGAGGCCAGGGCGTGGGTCGACTGATCTCCGGGAAACACCAGCCGGCGCCCCAGCAGCGCCTTGCCCCCATGGCCCCGCGCCAGCGTCGCGCCGTTGGGCACGGGCGCGTCTGGCGTGGTTTCGAGGAGGCCCGCGGCGTCGACGATCTCGCGCTGCACCCAGACGCCATAGGGCTCGCCGGTGATGGCTTCGATCACAAGACCCGCCAGCCCAAAACCATGGTTGGAGTATTTCAGGCGCGTCCCTGCATCGATCGTCGGCGCGGCGATCAGCTCCGCCTGCAGCGCGGCCTCATCCAGGAACGCCGCCCGGTCGACCCAATAGGCGCAGTCGGGACCGTCGCGCACCAGGCCGGCGGTGTGGGACAGCACCTGGGCGATGGTCGCCGTGGCGGTGTCCGGGTGCAGCCCGCCGACATAGCTGCCGACCGGGTCATCGAGACCGATCCGGCCCTGTTCGCGCAGCTTCAGGATCGCCGCGGCGGTGAAGGACTTGGAATGCGAGGCCACCCGGAACCGGTGCCGGGGCGTCAGCGCCTCGCCGGCCACAAGGTCAGCGTGGCCGAACGCTGCCTCAAACACGATCTCGCCCTTGTAGGCGACGGCCAGGGCGCAGCCCGGCTGCTCCGTCGCACGTATCTGATAGCCCAGCCACTGCGGGATATAGGCGAGGGCGGGCGGCAGCCAGGCCGGCAGGTCGGTCATGTGGGCAATCCTCATTTGGCGTGACGCAGCCCGGTGGCCGCCGCCGGCGACATTTGTGATTCCATTTCGACCTTGGATCAACGCCGCGACCGCGGCGAAGATCTCAGGCGGGCCGTGCGGGCAGGCGTTCTGTCATCAACAGCCGCCGGGCGAGGCGCCACAGCGGCCGCTCGAGCCAGGCGTGCAGCGCCAGAGCCGCCGCCACCACCAGCCCCAGGCAGATTAGGATGAGGGCGATCGACAGCAGACCGGTCGGGTGAAGGCGGGCGGTCAGCTTGGTGAACAGCTGCGCGATGTAGGGATGGCTCAGATAGAGGACATAGGAGGCGTCGCCCACGCGGAGCACGGCGCCGTTGTCGATGCGCCAGCCCCATCGCTCCAGCAGCACCGCGCCGGCCACCAGGACGCAGGCCGCGGAACCGCAGACCAGCAGCCTCGGCGCGTCGGGCCACAGGATGGGACCGGCGATCAGGACGGGGATGGCCAGCAACGACAGCCAAGCGATCAGCCGCGCGCCTGCGGAGACCGACCTGGGCGCCAGGTCGGTGAGAAGGGCGAGGCCCATGCCCGCGGCGAATTCCAGGACGATGGGGTTGCTGTAGAATTTTGCCGGAACCCCGGTGGGGTGTAGCAGATGCCCGGACACAACGATCGCGATCAGGATGACCGCCACCAAGGCCATGCCGGCATAGTAGCGGCCCGTCGCCAGGCCGATCGCGAACAGGGCGTAGAAGAACATCTCATAGTTCAGGGTCCAGCCGACGAACAGGACGGGCTGGACCAGGCCCGACGCCTTCACGAACGGAACGAACAGCATCGACATCAGCAGTTGCCCGACGATCGGCTTGGTGCCGCCGACCAGGGCCGGCGCCGCCCAGGCGATCGCGAACACGGCGAATGTCATGACCCAATAGATGGGCACAATGCGCGCCACCCGGTTTCGGGCGAAATCGAAGGCCGTTGGCGGCGCGGTCCGGGTGGTGTGGACCATGACAAAGCCGGAAATCACAAAAAAAAGGTCGACCCCGGCGCGGCCGAACTCCGGCAGGGAGATCGTGGCCAGCAACGGTTGGAGATGGACGAACACCACCATCATGGCGGCCAGCGCCCGCAACGCCTGAAGGTTCCTGATCATCCGGCGCGCGGGATTGACCGGACACGGATGAGCGTCGGGGCGCCATTGGCGTCGTCAGACTGAGGCATGCAGACAGCGTATCGCCCTGCGCGCCGGATCGCCACCCTCCGCCTGCGATCAGGACTGCCCCCTCAGCCCGGAATCCGCACCGGCAGGCTGGTGTAACCCTTGACGAAGTTGGAAGTCAGCCGGACCGGCTCGCCGACGATCTCGATCAGCGGAAACCGCGCCAGGATCTCTTCCCAGACGACCCGCAGCTGCATCTCCGCCAGACGCTGACCCAGGCAGCGGTGGATGCCGAAGCCGAAGGCGGCGTGGTGGCGGGGGCGCGCCCGATCGACGATGAAGTCGTTGGCGCGGTTGATGACCGTCTCGTCGCGATTGGCCGAGACGTACCACATGGCGATCTTCTCGCCCTTGCGGATGGTCTTGCCGCCGAACTCCACGTCCGCCAGGGCCGTGCGCCGCATATAGGCGACGGGGCTCTGCCAGCGGATGATCTCCGGCACGGCGCTGTCGAGCAGGCCGGGGTTCCTGCGCAGCTTCTCGTACTCGCCCGGGTTCTGGCTCAGCGCCAGCAGCCCGCCGGTGATCGAATGGCGCGTGGTGTCGCTGCCGGCCACGATCAGCAGGATGATGTTGTTGAAGTAGCGCTGCGGATCGTTGCCGCCGTCGGTGGCCGGATTGTTGGCCAGCAGCGAGATCAGGTCGCGCCCGGTCTTGTTGCCCGAGCGGGCGTTCCACAGCGGCGCGAACTGGGCCAGCACCCCATACATCTCGGCCTGGCGCTGCAGCTGTTCCTCCGGCGTCGCCGCCGGCCCCGACAGCAGCAGATCGGAAAACCGCGGCAGCACGCGCCTGTGCTCGAAGGGGAAGTCGAACAGGGTGGCCAGCATCTGGCTTGTCAGTTCTATGGAGACCTTGTCGACGAAGTCGAACGTCTCGCCGATGGGCAGCTCGTCGAGAATCTGAGCGGCGCGCGAGCGGATCAGCGGCTCCAGCTCGGCCAGGGCCGGGGTGGAGAAGATCGGCGAGACCGCGCGGCGCTGATCGTCATGGCGCGGCGGGTCCATGGAGATGAAAGGGGTGCGATCCTCGGAGAAGGCTTCCGGCGGCGACCCCTCCGGCGGCAGGAACAGGGTAATTCCACCGTGTACGGACGATGACGACAGCCTCGCATGGTCGCCGTCGGCCGCGACGACGTCGTTGTAGCGGGTGAGGGACCAATAGGGCCCGTATTCGCTCTCGGCGGTATAGTGGACGGGGTCCTCCGCCCGCAGCCGCTCGAACCATGGCCACAGGGTGTCGTTGGTGAAGTGTCCGATGTCGTGCACCCGGAACTTGTCCAGCGGCGTTGAATAGGCCTCCGCCCGCGCCTTCGCCGCCAGATCCACGTTTCCGTCCGCCATGGTTGTCCTCCCTATGCCTTGTTGGCCGCCGCTCAGGCGGCCATGGCCGCGATCTTGCGCAGGGCGCGCTCGAACGCGTCGGCCGGCTGGCCGCCGGAGATCATGTAGCGGTCGTCGATGATCACGGCCGGCACGGCGTGGATGTCGGCGTCCCGCCAGCGGTTCTCGTCGGCCCGGACCTCCGCGGCGTAGCGGCCCGAAGCCACCACCTCGCGGGCCGCCTCAACGTCCAGTCCCGCCTGTCCGGCGGCGTCGGCCAGCACCTCGGGATCGCCGGGGTTCAGGCCCTTGGTGAAATAGGCCTCGAACAGGGCGCGCTTGAGCTGGTATTGCTGGCCCTCCAGCGCCGCCCAGTGCAGCAGGCGATGGGCGTCGAAGGTGTTGTAGATGCGGCTGTCCGGGCCCGTGGCGATGTCAAAACCGACGTCGGCGGCGCGCGACTTGATCATCGCGCGGCTCCCGGCCGACTGCTCCGGCGTGGCCCCGTATTTCATCGCCACATGCTCGGCGATGTTCTGGCCCTCGGGCGGCATGTCCGGGTTGAGTTCGAAAGGGCGGAAATGGATGTCGGCCTCCACGAGGCCCTCCACCTGGCGCAGAGCTTCTTCCAGCCCGCCCAGGCCGATGATGCACCAGGGGCAGGAGACATCCGAGACAAAGTCGATCTTCAGGCGTCTGGTCATCTAGGGTCCTCTGTCCTCCCGGGGCGTCCGGGACCCTATCGCCCCGCCGCCGCACCGCGCAAGCGAGGCGAGGCCGCGCCCTGCTGGATCATGGCGGCCAATGGCGTGTATCCCTCTCGCAGCTGACCGGCGCGCGTCAGGTGAGGGACACAGCCATGAGTCGATGGACCGCGGGCCTGATGGCCGCCAGCCTGATCCTGGCCGCCGGCCCGGCCCTGGCCTGGCGTGAACCCGGGCATGAGACGATTGCCCTGATCGCCTACAAACACCTCACGCCCCCGGCCAAGGCGCGCGTGGAAGCGCTGCTGGCCAGCGACCACGACACCCTCACGAAGCCCGACATCGCCTCCCGCGCCACCTGGGCCGACGCCTGGCGGGTCACGCACCGCGAGACGGCGGCCTGGCACTTCAACGACATGGATATCGACCATCCGGACCTGGCGGCGGCCTGTTTCGGCTTTCCCGCCATGCCGCCCGGCCATGTGGCCAGCGAAGGGCCCGCCGACGACTGCGCTGCCAACAAGATCGCCCAGTTCGCCCAGGAGCTGCGCGACCCCGCCACGCCGCAGGCCGAGCGGCTCCTGGCCCTGAAGTTCGTGCTCCACCTGGTCGGCGACATGCACCAGCCGCTCCATGGCTCCGACCACCAGGACAAGGGCGGCAACTGCGTCGCCCTGGCGCCGTCGCCGGACGGTAAGGTCAAGACGCTGCACGCCTACTGGGACCTGACGCCGGTCGAGGCCATCGGCGGAACCCCGGCCCAGATGGCGGACAAACTCCATGCCCAGATCACCGGTGGCGAGCTCGACGCCTGGGTGAAGGGCGATCCAAAGACCTGGGCCCAGGAGGTTTTCCTCATCGGCAAGACCGACGCCTACAACCTGCCCGTGAAACCCACCTGCGCCGCGCCGGGCGCCGTCGCGCTGAGCCCCTACTACCAGGCCCAGGCCACGTCGGACGCCGCCCACCAGATCAAGGTCGCCGGCATCCGCCTGGCCGCCGTCCTGAACGCCGCGCTGGGGTTCTGACCGGCGCGGAGGTCGGCAGCCGAAACGGAACCAAAGTCCGCCCCAGCGCTTCTCCTAGGACGATGGCGGCCGGCACGTGGCCGCCCAGGGCCGCCGCACGACGGCTCCAGCAACCCATCCATCCGATAAACTCGCCCTCGCCCCGAAGGCGGACACAGGACACGCGACCATGAAGTATCTGACCCCAGCAGCCCTCGCGGCCTTCGCACTCTCGCTGAGCGCCTGCAACAATCCTCCGCCCGCGGCGGCCGCGCCCGTGGCTGGGCCTGCCGGGCCGTCCGGCGCTCCCGGCGCCACCGGCGCGAGCGGCAATACCGGCGCCTCGGGCGCGACCGGCTATACCGGAGACACCGGCGCGACGGGCAATACCGGCAGTACCGGAAGCACAGGTGCGACCGGGGATACCGGTAATACAGGCGCGACCGGCGATACCGGGAGCACGGGGCGGACCGGCGCGACCGGTGATACCGGGACGCGGGGTCGCACAGGCGCCACCGGCGGCTCGACCGTGATCATCACCCCGCCCGAGCGGCACTAATCACGAGCCGGGGGGACCGCCTCCCGGCGCGGGACGAGACGCCGCGATGTCTAACCTCGCGGCGCGCATCGTCCCGATTGCCCTGTTGCTCTTCTCGAACGTGTTCATGACGTTCGCCTGGTACGGACACCTGAGGTTCAAGGACCGCCCGCTTTGGCTCGTCATTCTGGCGAGTTGGGGCATCGCCTTGTTCGAATACTGCCTCGCCGTCCCGGCCAACCGATGGGGCAGCGGCGTCTATACGGCGGCTGAACTGAAGGCAGTTCAGGAGGTCATAACCCTGTCGGTGTTTGTGGCCTTCTCCTTCTTCTACCTTGGCCAGAAGATCACCCCCCTCCAGGGTCTGGGCTTCATCCTGATGCTGGGCGGCGCGTTCCTTGTGTTCCAGGGCAGCGTCGCGCCAACGCCGTGAGCGCGCTGGCCCGCCCGGCGGTGGCGTGTCCGACTGTCCGTTCGTCGGACAGGATCGTGATGACGGGGGTTTTGCTAGAACCACCGGGTCATTTCGGCAGCCAGAGCCCCACCGAGGATCCACGGCCACCCGATCTATGTCGTCAACATGCCGGGCCAGAGCTAGGCGGGGGACCGCGGATGTTTTTGCCGAGGCTTGCGATCGCGGCGTTCAGCTGCGTCTTCACCTTGTCCGCCTGCGCCACCTCCGTGGCTCCGGACGCGGCGACGGCGATCTAAATCGCTTGTCGACACACGCCGACGTGAAGGTTCAACTCGGCCACGCTCAGGGGCGATGTCTGGTATGTCGACGATCCGGGGAGAGCCCTGTCCCCACAGCATGACATGCATCGGCGCCGACACCTGGGTGCTTGTTTCAAGGAAGGCGGGGCGCCTCGTCCGCAAACTGGTTGACGGATGATCGTTCGCCACTCTCTGTCGTCGTCGCCGAGGTCCGCCCTCTGGCGTATCGCGCCCCTCAGTCGCCTAATGTGCTGGCAGCCGAGGTTGAATCATGGCTCCGATCTGCCTGCGTTGATCTGGGGTGCATTTTTCCTCAGCGCAGGCCCGATCAACGGCTGCGGCGGCCGAGCCTCCCACGAGTTTGGTCAACAGCGGACCCTGCTCGGCCATCAACTGCGCTGTGATTGTCCCCATCTTTCCGCGAATGCTTTGGCTGCTCGGGCTTAGTGTCCAGGCGAGCATATCTCGTAACTCGCGCTCGGTCAGGTTGTTAGCATAGATCGTGGCGGTTTGATCAAGCAGTTGAGGGATGGCCTTAACTTCCTCATCAGCAATACCCTTCATCACAGCGGCGACCGTTGCCGCGGTTTTGGAATCTTTGTCCGCTTGAGCGTCGACTGAAAGTTGGATCGCGCCTGAGAAAATGGCGCGCAGCCTGGCTTCCGCGGCCTGGGCGCCCCCGTTCGCCATCAGCACGTCGCGAGCGAGCTGCAAGCGCACGGGATCGGGCTGCGGGGGTGTAAGGGCCTGCGCGTGCGCCGAAACCACGACGGCGAGCACGGATAGCGCTGAGCCGACCGAAGCGACGATTGTTCTCATAGTCAGCCTCCCGATGAACAGGTTGAACGGGGATCGGCCGCGCGCGGAACCTCCACAACCTCGGCGTTCGCTACAGGTCTACGCCCTCCACGGCAAAAGGCACGCTTCCACCCCAAGCGGCGATTGGAGACGTCCGCACGGCGGGCTCTCCGCGAAGGTTGCGGCGCCGGCGTCAGGGTGGCATCTCAGGCCGAGCAAGGGGCGGCGGATGAAAATGATCTTTGGGCTGGCGGCGCTTATCGCCGCCATGGCGTCTGGCGCGCAGGCCGCCGGGCCCGCCATCATCGACATGCACCTCCACGCCGTCCACGCGGACGATCAGGGCCCGCCGCCGGTGGTGGTCTGCGCGCCCTACGACACGATCCCAACCCGCGATGTCGCCAAGGGCGCCGAGCCCTATGCCGCCTATGCCTTCAAGACCGCGCGTTGCGCCCACCGGATCTGGTCGGCGGCCGATGACGCGGCGCTGCAGCGCGAGAGCGTGGCCGAACTGAAGCGGCTGGATATTCTCGCCGTCACCAGCGGCCCGGCGTCCCTTGTGGAGGCCTGGCGCAAGGCCGCCCCCGACCGGATCATTCCTGGCATCGTCTTCGGCGTTGCCGATGCGCCCTCGATCGCCGAACTGCGCGCGCTGCACAAGGCCGGCAGGCTGGCGGTGCTGGGCGAGATCGGGGCCCAATACGAGGGCATCGCGCCCAACGATCCGCGGCTCGAGCCCTATTTCGCCCTGGCGGAGGAGCTGGATATCCCGGTCGGCATCCATGTGGGCCCGGGGCCGCCGGGCGCCACGGCGCTGGGCCTCGGGGCCTTCCGCATGTCGGCGGGCGATCCGCTGCTGCTGGAAGAAGTGCTCGTCAAACACCCCAACCTGCGCCTCTATGTGATGCACGCCGGCTGGCCAAACATCGATCACATGATCGCGCTGATGTACGCCTTCCCGCAGGTCTATGTGGACACCGCCGTGATCGACTACACCCAGCCCAAGGCCGAGTTTCACCGCTATCTGCGCCGGCTGGTGGAGGCGGGCTACGGCGACCGCGTGATGTTCGGCTCCGATCAGATGGTCTGGCCGGGGGCGATCGTCCCGGCCATCGCGGCCATCACCTCCGCCGACTTCCTTACGCCCGCCCAGAAACGCGCCATCCTCCACGACAACGCCGCGCGGTTTCTCAGATTGGAAGGCGACGGCGCGTCGCGGCGCGACAGTTCCCGCGACACGCGGCCATAACTGGAATGATGGAGGAAACGATGATCGAGGGACCCGTCACGGGGGGAGCCAGGGGCTGGGCGTTCGGACGCCCGCTGTTCGATCTGGCCGGGCACGGCTATGTCGAAGAGGAGTTCTTCCTCAGCGGCGACGCGACGACATTCCAGCAGGCGCCGGGCAGTGATTGGGGCCGGGACGGACGCTGGCAGGCGCAGGCCAAGGGTTCCATCCCCTTCAAGACCCGGATTCTCGTCTATCGCCCGGCCGACCCGGCGCGCTTCAACGGCACGGTGGTGGTCAGCTGGAACAATGTCACCGCCGGCTATGAGCTCTTCCAGGGCGAGAGCAGCGAGATCCTCGGGGGCGGCTACGCCTTCGTCGGCGCCACGGTGCAGCGGGTCGGCGTCCACGGCTTTCCGGACAACAGCCAGGGCCTCGCGGCCTGGGATCCGCAACGCTACGGCACGCTGAGTATCCCCAGCGACGATGCCGCCTACGACATCTTCACCCAGGTGGGCCGCGCCGTTGGTCCGAACCGGGACCACGCCGGCGTCGACCCCCTGGGCGGCCTGCAGGTGCGGCGGGTGATCGGCCTGGGCGCCTCGCAGTCGGCCGGACGGCTGGCCACCTACGCCAACGCCATCCAGCCCCTGGCGCGGGTCTACGACGGCCTGCTGATGCAGATCTATTTCGGCCGCGGGACCCTGCTGGAAAGCGGTCCCGGCGTCGTCAATCTGGATATGACCGCCCACCTCGGCGAGGCGGATCTTGGCGATCTCATGCGCCGCACGGGCCTGGTCGGCGCCAACCTGATCCGCGACGATCTCGCCATTCCCGTCATGGTGGTCAATTCCGAGCTGGAGGCCATCGCCTGCCACAACGTCCGGCAGCCGGACACGCCGCGCTTCCGCTATTGGGAATCGGCCGGCACGAGCCATGTCGCCCACGGGATTTCCCTGGTCCGGGCGGCCAAATACGCCCGCGACTTCGGCCCCGACCTGCCGGTGCTTGAGGCCATGAACCGCATCCCGATCACCCCGCTCTACGACGCGGCCCTTCATCACCTGAACCGCTGGATCGATGGTGGGGCGCCGCCGCCAAGCCAGCCGAAGATCGACTTCGCCGGCGATCCGCCGGACGTGGTCCGCGACCCGCTCGGCATCGCCACGGGCGGCGTCCGCCTCCCGCAGGCCGAGGCCCCGCTGGCGCGCCACAGCGCCATACCCCTGCGCAACGACATCCTCCATCTCCTGCGCGGCTCCAGTCCCCCCTTCGGCACCGCGACTCTGGACCGGCTCTACGCGGAAGAGGCGGACTACCTGGCCAAATTCCAGGGGGCGGCCTCCCGCGCCGTGGACGCCGGCGTGATGCTGCCACGCGACGTGGCGCCCGCCATCGCGGAGGCGTCAGAGGAATACCGCCGGGTGCGCAGCCTCGCCGCCTAGCCACGCGCCCGGCCCCGTTATGATTCAGGTCTCCGACGGCCGCGCCAGGGCCTTCGCCGCAGCGACCGTGGGCGAGGCCGTCGCCCTTGAGTTCCATCGGATCTACGACCTCGCGGACTCCCTCTGGGGCGTTCCCGCCTACCGGTTCCAAATTCTCTCCGACGGGGCGCGAGCGGGCACGATCAGCCTGCGCATCGGCCTCACGGACCTTGTTGTCCGGTTTGCCGGACAGCTTGGCTTCGTCGTGGACCCGCCGTTTCGCGGCCGTGGTTTCGCGGAACAGGCCACGCGGCTGCTGCTGCCGCTAGCCAGCGCGCACGGGCTTCAGCCGCTCTGGCTCACCTGCAACCCCGCCAACGTCGCCTCGCGGCGAACCCCGGAGCGTCTCGGCGCCGTCTATGTGGAAACCGTCGCCCTGCCAGAAGAGTATAACATCTACGCCCAGGGCGAACGTGAGAAATGTCTATTCCGGCTGGATCTCGCGAATTCGACGTGAGCGTTTGGAGTCGGATCGGGGGCGCTTGGGAGGGGAGGTCCACTGCGGATGCGTCGTCCCCATAGGACGGACAATGTCGCTACACCCTCTACTGCTGCGCGGGGTCGCGGGTGTCGGCGCAGTTGGTGAACGACGCACCGATCGGTGGTCTTGCCGCCCAGCCTGTCCGCCGGCCGCGAGGGAGGGGGAATCGCATCCGGCTCCAATGGATATAAATGTTATACATAATTGCCCTTTTTTCCGCAGTCTTACGGCGTTGTGGTGGCTTCGTTAAGCAATTTTGCGAGGTGTCGGCGACGTCGCGATTCGCGTTGAATGCGGTTGTGGAGCCTGCGGAGCTCTCGAATAAGAAACAAGGTTTAGTTTTCAGATGTACGGGATGATTCATCGCGCCGCGCGCGAGATGGTGCTGGCGCAGGGAGGTGAGGCCATTTGGCAGCGCTGCCTTAAGGAGTCCGGACTGGGGCGTGAATCATTCATTTCAGCACGAATCTATTCTGATGCAGACACCTTTTCTCTGATTGACGCAGCGGCCCGAGTGTTAGACATGCCCGCGAAGGAAGTTCTTGTCGCGTTCGGGGAATACTGGGTCGAGTTTGCTGACCGGAGCCATTTCTCGGCGCAAATGCAGGCTTCCGGCAATGACTTGATAACTTTCCTGTGCAATCTCAACAAAATGCATGATCAACTTATGGTTGCCATGCCGGGCGCGCGTCTACCGACATTCGCGCTGACACGGAGCGACTCTGAAGGTATTCATGTTTCATATCGGTCGGATCGAGATGGACTAGAGCCTTTTGTAGCGGGTCTTCTCAAGGGTCTCTTGAAAAGGTTTCACCTCCAAGGAGAAGTCATGCGCGAGGGCCTGGTCGCGGGCGGGGCCGACTTTGTGATTGTGTTGCATGCGTCCCCCCCCCTCGCCATCGAGGGCCCAGACCTGTCGCTCATATGCCCGACCTTTATAAGACTGGACCATGAGCTTTGCCTGCGCGATGCGGGAGCCGCGGTTCTCCTGCGGTTGCCTCCCGCTGCGATCGGATCGCGGTTTTGGGACCATTTCCGCAGCGATCGGCCATTTGAGCCCTGCGAAATCGCGGGTACTGACGAGGTCGTGGATTTCGAAATCAAAGTCAGCAAGTTTCCCCTGAGGGGGCTGATCCTCAAAGAGCCGGCCGGCTACCTCTTCTTCGGCAGGCCCGATCCAATAAAGATTGCGCGTTGTCCAGATATCAGGGTGACTGATTACTGGAAGATAGACCCGGGACCGGCCCACGGGTTCGAGCTGCAGCTGCGTGCGCAGATGTTGGCCGAGATCGATGAACTCTTCGCTGACCAGCTATTTCTAAAAGAGGAAGCTGCCCTCGCGCATGCAAAAGCGGCGGCGCAGCAGCAGTTTTTGGCCAATATGAGCCACGAAATCCGCACTCCCCTGAGTGGCGTGATCTCGCTCCTGGAAATTGTCCGAAATGGCGATTTGAACCCGGACCAAGCCAAACTGATAGAGACCATAGATAGTTCAGCTCAGTCCTTGAACCGCGTTCTCGATGACGTTCTGACCTACTCCAGTCTACAGCGGGGCGCTCTCAGTACGTTGTCTGAGCCCAACGACCCGGTCGACCTCATTGAAACCTCAACGCGGCTGTTTCTTGGCGCCGCTGAGGCCAAGGGCATTAAACTCAGATGCTTCAGTGATCAGGCCGTCAGCGGGTCCTACAACTTTGATCGCCTGAGAGTGGGCCAGGTTATTGGAAATTTGATAAGCAATTCCCTGAAATTCACTTTCGAAGGTGAGGTTACCGTCTACCTGCATGTCACTTCGGTGGACCCTCAAAATTCCATGCTCCGTTTTCGGGTCGTGGATACGGGGATGGGGATATCACAAGATGTAAGGGAGAATCTGTTCCAGCCTTTCAGCCAGGGCGACGAAAGCATTCTCAGGCGGTTCGGCGGAACGGGACTAGGCCTGTCGATCGCAAAGGAATTGGCGATATTGATGGGTGGCGACCTCATTTACGAGAGTATCGACGGGACAGGCAGCATATTCGAGTTACAACTGCCGGTTGCGACGCCTAAACCGGGGGCGGGAGATGATAGGACTTTGCTTTCGGGCGTCAGGGTTGGGATTTGCACATCCGATCCAGACGAGCAGCGCTATATTACCGGCTACCTGGCGTACGCGGGAGCGTCCGTCATGCCGGTTCCATTTGAGACTATGCGAACTGAAAATAACGCTAATTTAATTGATATAATATTAGCCCCGGAATATTTATCGCAATCGATCACGGATGCACTCGAAAGTCGCAATAACGCTAAGCAGCGGATATTTGGCAAGATGGTGGTATATGCGGATCGCGACCCCGCTGTTGACCGGCAAATTTCGAACGCCACGATCGTTACAACCTCAAGGTCGCGTTCCCGCATCCTGACCGCGGTTGCCGATGCCATCGGCCGAAGGAGTTCGGAACTGGGCCGGACCAAGGTGGTCCAGATGGACGAGCGACCGACCTCGCACGCCGCCAGGATTTTGGTTGCGGAGGATCACCCGGTGAATCGTGAAGTGCTCCTCAGGCAGCTCCGGACGCTTGGCTTTATAGCGGACTACGTAAATAATGGTCAGGAGGCCGCAGCCGCTCTCGCCGCCAGCGAATATGATCTCCTTCTCACCGACTGCCATATGCCGGTGATGGACGGTTATGAGCTTGCACGACAGATTCGCCTTTTGGAGCCGGCTGGACGGAGGATGCCGATCATCGCGGTCACCGCCAACGTCCTGGGGGGCGTCAGAGAGATGTGCCTATCGGCCGGCATGGACGACTACGTCACCAAGCCCGTCTCACTGGAGGTCCTGCGGGAGCGCTTGGACCAGTGGCTGCCGGCTGCGGCAAACGGCCACGCGAACGATGCGGCATCTTAAGTCACGCCTCACATGCCCGTCAGTGGACCTCAGACGCAGGCTGCGCTCAAGGGCCTTTTCGCGCGGGAGTCCCGCTGTTGACCTCCGACGAACTCGCCCTTGGCGCAGGATCTGACAAGCGACGCTGATTGCGGAAACCGGGCCGTATGACATATATGCTCGGAATCGCTCGCGCTGCCGCGGAGCGCGCGGATAGAGCCATGCGGGTACTGAACATCACTAATCTTGCAGAGCACGTTGGAAGCGACGTCGAGGCTCTTCGCGATGTGCTTGAACTTTATCAACGCAGTCTTGCTGAAGAGGTTGCCGTTTTGACGGACGCCTGCAGACGCAAGGATGTTCCTGCTGTTCGCGCTTCCGCCCATGGCATTAGGGGTTCATCTAGCTACATAGGCGGCGAACGATTCCTAGTTTTGAACCTCTCGATTGAGAAAGCCGGGGAACGCGGGGATTGGGTGGCTGTGGAAAGCGATCTGAGCCAACTTTTGGCGGCCAAGGCCGAATTTGACGTCGAACTTGAGACGCTTCGATCTGGTGCTTTTGGATCAGCCTCGGTTGATAGTCTGCCTTCGGAATAGAAACGTTCATGGCGGCCGCCACTCGCCATCCCCAGTTCAGGGTGGGATCGCGTCATCGACGTACCCCTCCGCCGGAGGCCGCCTTGCGGGAGCCGGGCTGATCTTCCCCCGTACAAGTGGACGGGGTTAAGCCGCTCTGCGTTCCATCCCGGCTGGGCTGATGTAGCCCAGGGCTGAGTGCAGGCGACGGGAATTGTAGAAGCCCTCGATGTATCCGAACAGATCCCGGCGGGTCTGGTCGCGGGTTGAGTAGACCTGATGGTGGACGTGCTCGGTCTGTAAGCATCCGGCGAACCCCGCATCGGCGTAGCTATTCGGCTGCGGCCTCGGCGCTGCGGGCGGCCTTCCAGTTCCACGGCAGCAGCTCGTCGATTTGGCGGGCGGGGTGACCTGCGATGCGGCCGAGGACGTCGGCGAGC
>CAIQJF010000029.1 GCA_903872075.1 uncultured Caulobacteraceae bacterium
GCACCGGCAAGCCTGCCGGTGCACCGCGGCGCTCTCCGCTGCAACTGCCCGCATCCCGGCCCGCCGCCTATGGTTCTCCCATGGCGAACACATCGCCGGTCTGGGAGTTGCCTGTATGCGTTACCTGTCGACGGCCATCTTCGCTGGGGCGCTCCTCGCCAGCCTGACGGCTGCGCCGTTGGCCGTGGCGTCCGGCCGGTCGCCGGTTGCGCCGAACTACAGGTTTCCCGACGGCTCAAAAGGCTTCCTGTTCACCAGTCACGGCGGGCTCGTGAACCCGGAAGTGATCGTTGGTTTCAACCCGCAGCCCGACCCTCCAGGTTTCGGCGACAGCCGCTTTTTGCCCGGCGACGGATTCAACACCTCGATTTTCACCCCGCCGAGCGGGACGGGTTACGGTTTCCTGATCGGTCTTCTGAACGTTGGCCCTGACGGACATCTTCCGTTGCCGCGGGCGCCGAACTCCGACGGAAACACTGGCGAGATTTTCACGGCCGACGGTTCAGTGTTCAAGCTGTTGATCAACTTCTCGGGCCCGGGCTCGGTGATCGATTGGGCGGCGTTCAACCCTCAGCCGGAACCGCCCGGCGATTTCCTGGCAGGCCAGTTCGCCTTCTCCGGCGAAGGCGATCCTATCATGACCTTCAGTCTGACCGAGAACGAGCGCCCACTGTTCCTCACTCTGGCCTCGGCCCCGGAACCCTCGACCTGGGCGCTCATGCTGGTCGGCTTCGGCGGGCTCGGCGCGGCCCTTCGGCGGCATCGGCGCAACCCCGGGTCGCAACCGCGGGTGATCGCCACGCCGGCGACGACGGGCCAATGACCATGCGCAGATCAAGCCTTATGATCGTAGGTGCGGTGCTCGCCGCCGCGACCGCCCTAGCCACCACGCCCACGCGCGCCCAGACCTACAGCCTCACCACCTACGGCAAGCTGACGACGCTCACCGCCACAGGCTCCTTCGCCGCCTACGGTTTCAAACTCGGTGACGCCTATGTGTTCACCGACACCTTCAGCGGTGGTTGCACCGTCGGCAATTTCGGCCAGTCGGCCGGTGCATACGGCTGCAACCAGAACACGATCACCGCCACCATCGACGGCCACACCTTCAGTCATACTTTCGGCCCGCCTGACGAGCCCTTCCCCGATCAGTACGCCGCCCTGGGCGTATCAGCGATCACCAGCACGCTGCCCAATTCCTACGGCCTGGGCGCCAACATCACCGAGAACACCGGCCCGTTCGACAGCGGCGACCTGTGGCAGCTGGTGATGATCGACAATTCCAGCGATCCCTTCGTACCCAGTGTCGATCCCTCCCAGACCATCGTTCACACGATTGATCCGGCCACGGAGCAGTACTGGCAGTTCGGCCTCGTACTGCGAAACACCGATGGCTCGCTGCTCGCGGCAGGCCAGCTGAACTATGTGCCAGGCGGGCCGCCGCGGACTGTGGTCCTCAACGGCTCGGTTCCGGAACCGGCGACCTGGGCGCTGATGCTGACCGGCTTCGGCGCCGTCGGCGGCCTGGCGCGGCGAAAGCGCGACGACACACGCCGGCCCATCCTGGCCGTCTGATCTTGGCGCGTGGCGGGAGGGCGTGCCCCTAAGTCCAGCCTTCCACGCGTCCGGCCACCCCCCTCTCCCGCCCCCAAGCGCGGGGGAGGGGTAAGGGCCCTTCAACCGCAGACTTCGCGTCAACCGCCGGATTTGCGCAGGGCCTCGCCAAGGGGCTATCTGACGGCAAATCACACACACGGCAGGGACGCCCTCATGACCACCGCTTTCGACGATCTATTTTCCATCAAGGGGAAGACCGCCCTGGTCACCGGCGGCTCGCGCGGCATCGGCGAGATGATCGCCGCCGGTTTCCTCGCCGCCGGCGCCAAGGTCTATATCTCCTCACGCAAGGCCGCCGCCTGCGAGGACACGGCCAAGCAGCTGACGGATACCTACGGCGGCGAGTGCATCGCCCTGCCCGCCGATCTCTCTCAACTGGCCGGCGTGGAAGGCCTCGCCCACCGCCTCGCGGAACGCGAAGGCCGCCTCGACATCCTGATCAACAACGCCGGGGTGTCCTGGGGCGCGCCGCTCGAAAGTTTCCCGGAGATCGGCTGGGACAAGGTCATGGACACCAACGTCAAGGGCGTCTTCTTCCTTACCCAGAAGCTGCTGCCGCTGTTGCGGGCCGCCGCCAGCGTCGAGACGCCGGCGCGCGTGATCAACATCGGATCGATCGACGGCATCAAGACCGCCGCCTTCGACACCTTCTCCTACGGCGCCTCCAAGGCCGCCGTACATCACCTGACCCGCTTCATGGCCGCGCACCTGACCAAGGAACACATCATCTTCAACGCCATCGCGCCGGGGCCCTTCCCGACCTGGATGCTCAGCACCGGCGTTGGCGGCAAAGGTGACGTGGAGAACACCGACTGGGACCGCGTCGGGCGCGGCAACCCCAGCGGCCGGGTCGGCACGCCGCAGGACATCGCCGGCCTGGCGATCTTCCTCAGCTCGCGCGCCGGGCAATATGTGGTCGGTCAGACCATCGCCTGCGACGGCGGCTCGGTGGCCGCCGCCTGAGCAGGGCTCAGGGCGCCGCTTTCGCCAGCAAGGCCGCGCGGGTCGCGTCGGCCTCGGTGCGCAGCGGCGCGCGCCTGAGGGTCGCGATCTCTCCGGCCGTGTAAGGCAGGAACTCCGGCGACATGTGACCAGGGTCGAAGCGCCAGAGGACCCAGTTGAGCAACTCGGCCAGCTGATCGTCCGGCAGAGGCGCGGTGGCGACGCCGGGCACCCGCCCGAGGTAGCTCCGCCCGCCGTCGATATGGGTGAAGACCCCCAGGTGGCCGGCCAGGGCGGGGGCGGTGTCGGCTCCGCCGGTTCCATCCGGCCGATGACAGCCCTGGCAGTTGAGGGCGTAGTTGCGCCAGGCCCGTTCGGCGTCCGCCACGCCATGCGCAGGTGTGTCTGGCCCTGCGCCGTACGGATCGGGACCGGACGCCCGCACGCTGGCGGCCGCGGCGGTCAGCGACAGGACCAGCGCGACAACCCGCCGGATCATGGGGCGGTCCCGAGGGCGTCGGGCCGGAGGGCGCGGCTCTCCTGCGCGCCGGCGGCCTCGCACCCCTTGCGGAGGGCGCCGATTTCCAGGGTCGTGAAGTCAGGAACCTTCACCGCCGGTGCGGCGATGACGCTCACCAGATGGTTGAGCAGAACGGCGGCCTCGGCATCGGAGAGGTTCTGGGCCGGCATGAACCCCGCATAGCCGACGCCGCCGGCGGTCAAGGGACCCATCAGGCCGTGGGTCACCACGCTCACCAGGTAGGTCCGCCCGGCGGGATCGGCGGCATAGCGCCCGATCTGGGCCCGGAGCGCCGGGAACGCGCCAGGAACGCCCGCGCCGTCGGGCAGGTGGCAGGCGGCGCAGCGGGTGAAGAGGGTCGGACCGTCCGCAAGGTCCTGGGCCGCGACGGCGGTTGCGATGACGGCGCCCAGCGCCAGGGCGCAGGCGGCCTGGGCCAGCCTCACTGCTTCTTGTCCGTCGCCACCCCCACAACGATGGCGGTCGAGCAGGTGTAGGCCTGGCTCGAGGTTCCCAGGCACCACACGGTGTCGTTGTTGCTTTGCGTGCGGGCGAGAGGCCGCTCGCCCTGCATGTTGTCGCAGAAGCAGCGGTCGCAGGGGGCTTTGCCGCAGCAGTCGTTGTAGGAAATGATGTAGTTGCGGTTGTCGGCCGGGTTGCGGCAGGTGCCGATCCAGGTGATCGGCGACATCTCCGTTCCCGGCGGGCAGGCGTTCACCGCCCCGCCGCAGCAGCTGCACAGGAAGCCGTCGATGGCGCAGTAGCGCCAGTAGTCGCAGCTGTGCGGATCGCCCGGATCCTGGGGATTGGGCATGGTGGCGCCCGGCGTGGCCGCGGAGGCTCGCGAGACCGGCAGGGCCGGAATGGCCCCCGCGCCGGCGAGGCTGCCCCCCAGCACGGCGAAGAAGCTCCGCCGTGAGGTCCGGCTGGCCAGACCGCGCATGGCCTTTTCGGCGAACTTGTCCAGACGCGACATGTTACTCTCCTAGGTCCGCGCCTTGGCGGCCCGGTGGGTGAGGAAATCCTGCAGGGTGGCGACACCGCGCTCCTTGGCCTCGAACAGGCTCTCGAGGTGTTCGCGGGAATTGATCAGGCCCATGGCGGCGATGCGGCCCTGTTCGTCGATCAGCACGCCATGCGGCAGCTTCGAGACGCCGAAACCGCGCCCTAGAGGCTCGGAGACCACATAGTCGAAGGCCTCAAGCCCGCTGGCCCGGACGAAGGCGCGGTGGTCCTCGCCGGCCCCGTCGCTGGCCAGGACCACATCGAGCCAGCCTCGCTCCGACTGGGCGCTGGTCTTCAGGGCCGGCAGCAGGGATTTGCAGATCGGGCAGTCGGGGGCGAGGAAGAACAGCAGCTGACTGCGGCCGCCGGGGGCGCCGCCCACCTCCACCGTCGCGCCGGCCAGGCTCGTCAGGGTGAAGCGCGGCGCTGGCTCGCCCACCGCCACGATCTGCTGCGGCAGCATCAGGGCGCCGGCCGGGGCGATGCGTTCATGCAGCACCCCCACCTGCCGGGCCAGGGCGACACAGACCGCGGCCAGCACGATGACGGCGATCCACAGGACCAACTGGGAGGCGACAACGAAAGCCGTCATGTCACGGCGCCTGGCGACGTCAGGGCGGAGAGCTGGTCCAGCGCCAGATAGAGGGCAAAGAGTCCCAGAGCCGCGACGCCATACAGCAGATCGATGCCAGGCGGCGGCGAGACGCGCGCGGCCGCCGCCGCGAGCAGCGCCATAGCCACAAGCCCGACGTTACGCCCGCCCTGGGCCGCGGTGGACGCCTTTGCGCGACCGCCGAAGGTACAGCCGCAATCCACGGCGCGGCCCGCGCGGAGGATCAGCACAAGATATGCGCCCCATAGCCCGGCCGCGGCGAGAGCGGCCACAAACCGGGTCGCCGGTAGGAGCAGCGCCAGGGTAACGCCCGCCTCGACCACGGCGGCGGCGGCCAGCACACCCATGGCGGCCCAGGCGGGAACCCCGGTCAGGGCCATGACCGCCTCGCGCATCCGCGCCTTCGAAATTAGCTTGTGCCCCGCCGAGGCGAGCAGCAGCACGGCCATGAAGGCTGCGGCGTAGGCGCCGAGGGAGGCGATGACAGCAGCCATGCGCCCCTCAGCGCCCGGCCGGGAAGAGGATCGGCGCGCCACCCTGGCCGTTCAGAGGCGTGCTGTTGGTCAGAGCGCCAGTGGATGGATCATAGACGTCGAGCCTAAGGTCCAGCGGAGAGTCCGCCGGCGCGCCGGCCGCCAGCAGGGCGGGCGCCGCGCCGTCGGCGACGGCGATCGACCGGGCCTGAGTCTTCAGCTTGATGGTGGCGACCTTGGCGTGGGTGGCGGGATTGAACACCCAGACCTCGGGACCGCCGTCCTTATGAGTGCCCTCATGGCCGCCCGGCTGCATGATCACATAGAGGCGCCCGTCCGGACCGCCCGCGGCCTGTTGCCAGCCGCTCGGACGCCAGTTGGCCTTGGCTTCCTCAGCTGTCACCAGCGACCAGCGCGGCAGCAGCTTGGGCGCTGTTCCGCTCAGGTCGATGGGCTGCACGCCGCCCTTGAAGCTGGTGAAATAGCTGACGCCGCCGATGCGGGCCGGGAGAGAGAACAGGGGATCGTCTGCCAGGTCGTTGAAGGTCGCGGTCTCGCTCTGGCCGGTCACCTTTCCGGTCGCATCCAGTTGGACGGTCAGCATCGTGCCGCTGCCGCAGAGGGTCGAGAAGCCGTGCTCGCCGGTGGGGTAGATCAGGGCGCAGCCCGGGATCGGGACCTCGCTGAGGATCTTGCGGTTGGCCAGGTCCAGCACCTTCACCGACCCTGCCGGGGTGAAGGCGAAGACCAGGGCGAAGGCCTCATCGCCCGTGAGCTGAAAGGCGTTCGGCTGCGGCCCGGAAAGATAGCGGTGCGGTCCAGTCAGGACGATCTCGCCGGTCGGGGCGAGCGTCCGGGTGTCGTAGATCGTCACCACATCCGTGCGGGTCCCGCGCGTGCCGCGCGAATAGAAGGTCTCGGCGACATAGACTTCAGGGCGACGCGTCGACGGGATCAGGTTCGGGAACGGGGCGACGCCGATCTGACCGCGCACACGGTCCGGGGCCGTGGCGGCGGTGTCGATGAGTTCGAGGCTGCTGACCGAATTCACGAACGCCCAGCTCTTGGGGTAGGTCGCGGGCAGGCCGAGCACGCGCGGGATGGTCTCGACGGGCAGAGGATTGGGGAAATCGGCGGCCGTGGACGGCGCGGCGGCGAAACCGCACAGAGCGCAGACGGCCGCGACGGCGGCGGCGAACAGGCCCGGGCGCATGAGGTCCTCCAATGGAAGCGCCCCATGGTAGGGGGCGGCCTCCCGCCCTGTCCACACCGAAGCTTCAGGCGGCCGTACGCGCAGCGGCCAGCAACCCGGCGATCCCGCGGTCGCCGCGGACCCGCAGGACCGGGATGTCCGGCCCGAAGGCCTGACGCTCCGCCTCGATCTTCGGCCGGTTGTTGCGGTCGAAGCCCCAGATGAACCGCCACACCTTGAGCACATCGCCGGGTCGATGCGACTCCCCGGCCCGCAGCACGCGAGTCACCGCCCGCCACAGACAGACCCACCGCGGGCGCTCAAGCCAGATGATGACGTCCGCCGACATCAGGCGGACATCGAAGCTGACCGCGGCGAAATTGCCGTCGCTGACCCAGGCCTCGGCCCGATGAAGGTCGCGCAGATGGTCCCGGAACGCCTGTGTATCCCCCGCCGGCTGAAGCCGCACCCACAGGTCGTCGAGCACGAACACGGGCGCGCTGAGCGCCTGGCCGAGACGCCGCGCCAGGGTCGTCTTGCCCGCGCCGGCGCAGCCAAGCACCACGATCCGTCGGGCGCCGGGCCAGGTCGGCGGCGCACTCGGTCTCACGCCGCGGAGAGCTCCCGCAGGCCGGCGTTGGCGATTGTGAGCTTGGCGAAGCTCCAGCCGCCGGGCGAGGCTTCGATCTCTTCGAGGGTGGCGCGGGCGGCCTTCACGGCCTTGGCGTGCGCCCCGGCCCAGGCGGCGACGGCGGAGACGTCGCGGGCGGGCTCGTCGTGATCGGCGTCCCCGGCGAACGCGATGACAGACGCCGCCAGGGCGGCCTGTTCCGCCAGGATATCCTCGATCAGCCGGCGGACGGCCATCCGCTCGTAAGGATCCCCGGCCGAGCGTGACGCCGCCGCCTCCCGCAGGCGGTCGAAGCCGAAGTGGCCGCCGACCCGATGATAGACATAGGCGGCGTTGGCCAGGGGCCAGACCGTTGCCGCCGCCAGATCGCCGAGATCGGCGGCGTAGGTCAGGGGACGCATCAGGCCGAAGGAATGAGCCACGGTCTTCGGCGCGCCGAGTTTGATCCAATGGGCCGAGCGCCGTACGGCCGCCTTGCGCTCGAAGGGAGAGAGCACCGCCGGTATCAGCCCGCGGAGCACATCGACCGCTGGGCGGTAGCGATCGACCAAACTGCGCACCGGGCCGCCGTCCCGCGCCGCACGCCGGGCGAACCAGTAGGTCTGGCCCCGGAGCACGCGAACCAGTTCGGCGAACAGCGCCAGTTGCGCGGCGGCGGGCGCCTGCCCGTCCAGTTCGGCGACGCGCGCCCAGTCGTCCGAGAGGCGCAGGCTCTGGCGGGCCGCTTCGAAGGCCACCACCATGGCCCCGGCATCGCATCCTGTTCCAGCCTTCAGTCGTCCTGCGAAGGTCGGACCGCAAAGATTGACAATATCGTTGTCGATCACCGTGGCGATGATCTCGCGCCGCAAGCGGTGACGCTGCATCTGATCCTCAAACTGTCCCAGGGCGGCGGGGAAGTAGGCCTTCAGGGTCGATTCGAAGTGGGGGTCGTCCGGCGCCGACGAGGCGATGATTTCATCGAACAGCTCCAGCTTGCCATAGGCCAGGAGCACAGCCCGTTCGGGCCGGGTCAGGCCCTTGCCGATCTTGGCGCGCTCGGCGAGCACCGCGGGCGAGGGCAAGCCCTCAAGCGCGCGGTCCAGCCGCCCACGCGCTTCCAGTTCGGTCATGAACAGGGCCTGGGCGTCCAGATCGGCCAGGCCTCCCGCTTCCTGAAGCGAAAGCTGCAGGGTCTGATCGTAGTTGTGCTGCAGGACATGGCCGGCGATGTCGTCGGTCATGGAGGCGAGCAGGCCGTCGCGGTCCGCGGCCGCGAGTTCCCCCGCCCGCTCCGCCATGCCGGTGAGAATCTTGATGTTCACCTCATGGTCGGAGGTGTCGACGCCAGCGGAATTGTCGATGGCGTCGGTGTTGATCCGGCCCCCGGCCAGGGCGAACTCGATCCGGCCCGCCTGGGTGCAGCCAAGGTTGGCACCCTCGCCGATGATCTTCACGCGCAGTTCGCGGCCATTTATCCGGATTCCGTCATTGGCCTTGTCGCCGACCTCGCCGTGCGGCTCCGTGGTGGCCTTCACATAGGTGCCGATGCCGCCGAGGTAGAGCAGATCGGCGCGGCTCCTGAGAATCGCGGTGATCAGATCCGACGGCGAGACCTCATCGGCGGCGATGTCGAACAGGGCCTTCATCTCCTCGCTGAGCGGAATGGATTTCTGCGCGCGCGACCAGACCCCGCCCCCGGGCGAAATCAGCTCACGGTCGTAGAGATCCCAGGATGACGCCGGCAGATCGAACAGCCGCTTGCGCTCGGTCCAGCTCGAGGCGGGATCGGGCTCGGGATCGACGAAGACATGACGATGGTCGAAAGCCGCCCTCAGGCGGATCGTCGGGGACAGAAGCATGCCATTGCCGAACACGTCGCCGGACATGTCGCCGACGCCGATGACCAGGAAAGGCTCCCTCTGGATGTCCTTGCCCAGTTCGCGGAAGTGGCGCTTCACCGACTCCCAGGCGCCGCGGGCGGTGATGCCCATGGATTTGTGGTCGTAGCCGGCCGAGCCGCCGGAGGCGAAGGCGTCGCCGAGCCAGAATCCGTACTCCGCGGCCACGCCATTGGCGATGTCGGAGAACGTGGCCGTACCCTTGTCCGCGGCCACCACCAGATAGGGATCCTCCCCGTCGTGGACGACCACCTCACGCGGGTGAATCACGACGCCGTCGGCGGCAATGTTGTCGGTGATGTCGAGGAGGCCGCTCAGGAAGGTGCGATAGGCCTCGACCGCCGCGGCGCGGGTCTCCGCCGGCGATCCGCCGCGGGGCAACTGCTTGGGATAGAAGCCGCCCTTGGAGCCCACGGGCACGATCACGGCGTTCTTCACCTGCTGGGCCTTCACCAGCCCCAGCACCTCGGTGCGGAAGTCGCCGCGGCGGTCGGACCACCGCAGGCCGCCCCGCGCCACCGGGCCGAAACGGAGGTGGACGCCCTCGACCATGGGCGAGGCGACGAAAATCTCCCGATAGGGCTTGGGCGCCGGCAGGTCAGCCAGTTCGCGGCTGGCGATCTTGAAGCTGATGTAGGGGTGGGGGGCGCCGGACGCGTCGCGCTGATAGAAATTGGTGCGCAGGACGGCGGAGACCAGCGCGGTGATCCGGCGCAGCACCCGGTCGTGGTCCAGGCTCGCCACGTCCATGAGGCCAGCCTCGATCCGGTCGGCGATATGGGCCGCCGCGACGGCGCGGGCTTCAAGGCTGGCGTCAACGGAGGGGTCGAACCGCGCCGCCCACAGGTGCAGCAGCAGCGACGCGAGTTCGGGGTGGGCGGCCAGCGCCGCCTCCTGAACGTCCTGGCCGGGGTCGAGACCGGACTGGGCGCGGAAACGGGCCAGGGCGCGGATCAGGGCCGCCTCGCGCCAGTGCACACCCAGTTCGAGGGACAGGCGATTGAACCGGTCGTTCTCAGCCTCTCCGTTCCACACGGCCATGAAGGTCTGTTCGAAGGGGTCCTGGACACGATCGAACGAGAGCTGCTCGCCCCGGGGATCCTCCACAAGGAAAGCGTGAATCCAGACCTTACTGACCGTGCTGTGGGGGCTGATCTCGAAGCCCTCCTCGGCAATGGCGTCCAGGCCCATGTTGTCGAGGATGGGCAGCATCCGCGCCAGCGGCGCCGGCGTATCGCCGCGGTGATAGAGCTTGAAGCGGAACCGCCGGGCCGAATCGTCCGCCCGGCGAAAGGCCCGGACGTGCATCTGGCCGTCGGCGGCCAGAGTTTCGATCACGCGCAGGTCGGCCAGGGCCTCGACGGCGTCGTGCCGGTCGCGATATCCGGCCGGAAACGCCCGCTCGTAGGCAGCCAAGGCGGTCGCCGCCTGGCCGGGTTCCGTGAGCTGAGCGCGGATCTCGGCTTCGAGATCGTCACGCCAGGTGCGGGCCGCGCGGGCGATCAGCGCCTCCACGGCGGGAAGGTCGACCTCGCGGGCGCGGCCGCCGGTCAACTGGAGAATGTAGTGAACCCGGGCTAGAGGGGCGTCGGAGAAGGTCGGGTAGGAGGACGCGACGCGACCCCCGAAGGCCTGGGCGAGAATCTCCCCCGCGCGCCGGCGCAGCCGGGCGTCGTAGCGGTCCCGCGGGGCATAAAACAGGATCGAGAGAAATCGGTCGAAGGGATCGCGCCTGACGAAAACCTTGATACGCGGCCGGTCCGAGAGGTGCAGGACGCCAAGCGCCATCGGCAGCAAAGCTTCGGCGTCGACCTGAAACAGCTCGTCCCGGGGGTAGGTTTCCAGAATATTCGACAGCCGCATGGCGTTGTGACTACCCTGCGGAAATCCCGCCTCGGACAGCACCCACTCGACCTTGCGGCGCAGCAGGGGCGTGTGTCGGGCCGGCTCGTTGTAGGTGTGGGCGGTGAACAGGCCGACGAAGCGAATCTCGCCCACGGCCGCGCCGTCGGGCCCATAGCGACGCACCCCCACATAATCCATCACGGCGCGGCGATGGACTCTCGAGCGCATGTTCGACTTCGCAACGATAACCGGCCTGGGAGCGTCAGGCCGGTGGCGCGGAGACGCCGCGAGCACGGCGGGCTCATCGGTCCGGCGCAGGACAAACCGGTCCGAGTCCCGCAGCACGCCCAAGCCGTCCTCCGGGCGAAAATCAGGTTGCTCGGCCGCGTAGCCGCCGTCAGCGGTGCGCGGATAGTCGTAGATCCGGGCGCCGAGGAAGACGAAATGACCGTCGTCCATCCAGCGTAGAAACTCGATATCCTCTTTGAGATCGGACGAATCCCCCGGCGCCGCGCGGATCAATTCGCCTGTCGCCTTGGCCAGCATCGCCAGCATGGCTGGAAAGTCAGCCACGGCGAGGTGGACGTCGGCGAGGGTCTCCCGAACCTGGTCCAGCAGGCCGCCGCGCCGTTCCTCGGCGATCGGCGCGAGCCAGACCTGGATCAGGGAGCGTCTGGTCCCGGCGCGCCCGAGCAGGGGATGGAACATGGCGCGGATCTCGCCGCCCCAGTCCGTGACGGCCCCCATGACGCTGTCCACCAGGAAGGGCGCGTCGGGCTGAACGATCTCCAGCAGGTCAAGGCCCAGATCGCGATCGCCTCCGCCCCGCGCTCGCCGCAGGCTCACCACCGGCGCATCGCCGTCGGCGGAGACGCCAAAGGTCCAGAAGCCGGCCAGCACCGCCGCGAGATCTTCAGCGCCGATCCCCGGCAGTTCGTCGGCGCGGTAATCCTCCAGCACCGCGTCGAGAAACGACGCCTGTCCGGGTTCGTCCCCGGCGGCCGCGGCCGCACGGGCCAGAAAAGCTCTGGTCAGAGCATCGACAGTGACGGTGTCATCCGACGAAACGACCTGATCGTGCGCCATGAGTCCCGCGCGCCTCCCATGAGTTTGGCGGCTCTATACAGCAAGCTGGACCGCCGCGCCTGAGTCTCACGCCGGCCTCGCCGTCTCTTCCGGCGAGGCGGCGAAGCCGCCCTCGACCGCCCGGGGATCGCCGTCGGCGGAGAGGAGGATGGCGATCCAGCGCGAGCCCTCGAACTGCGCCAGCACCACCATCGCCAGCACGGTCAGCGGTGTGGACAGAAACATGCCGGTCAGGCCCCAGAGCGCGCCCCAGAAGGCCAGGGAGAGCATGACCACCAACGGGTCGACGTTGAGGCTGTCGCCCTGCATCCGGGGCAGGACGATGTTGCCGACCACGAAGGTGATCGCCCAGAAGCCGGCCAGCAGTATGGCCGCGCGAGCGTAGCCATCGAACTGGGCCAGGCCGAACAGGGCCGGCAGGACAATCCCGGCCGTCGCCCCGAAGATCGGCACATAGTTCACGACGAAGATCAGGAAGGCCCAGAACAGCGCATTGTCGAGACCGACAGCGACCATCAGCAGCCATGAGGCCACCGCGATCATCAGGCCGGTGACCGTCTGGATCCACAGGTAGCGTTCGATGCCGTCGCGCACCCGCAGAAACACCCGCATGGCGTCCTCGCGGTCCTGGGCCATGAGGAAGAGTTTCGCGGCTTTGTGTTCGAACGCCGCCCGCGAGGCGAGCAGGAAGCCCAGATAGACCAGCACGAAGATGGTCCGAGAGACAAAGCTCTCCAGGACGTTGGCGATGGAGCCGACGTACTGCACAGGATCCAGCCGCCGAAGCATGTGGTCGATGGTGCCCGGCCCCTTCACCCGCAGGGCGTGGGCGGCATGGCTGATCATGGCGTTGATCTTGGGTTCCGCCGCCGTCAGGCTGGCCAGGAAGCCGTTGATGTTGGCGGCCACGATGACCACGCTGAGCAGGAAGGCCAGGGTGGCGATGACAATGGCCGCCGCGACGGCCGCGCCAGGCGACAGCGCCGGCAGACGCCGCCGGATCACCCGGCTGAAACCATCCATCATCACGGCCAGAAAGATCGCCAGCAGCAGGGGCGTGATGATGTCGGCCAGCCAGCGCAGGGCCGCGCCGGCGAGGATGACGGCGATGATCACCTGTGCGTTCCGGGCGGTCGAGGCGGTCGGCGCTGCAGACATATGACCCGACGTGCGACCTTTAGTCCTGTGATTCGGCCACTGTTCGGCCGCCTGGGGGCCTGCGTCAATGCGTGAACGCCCTTCGCCCGCAAGGGGAATTGGGCTAGATGAGGCCCTCGCCGATCAAGGCTGGCGCGCCGCGCTGTTCAGGACCCCTCCATTTGTCGATGTCTTCAAGACCGGACGCGTCAGCCTCCGATGTAAGCCCCGCAGACCTTGCCCGGCGCCTCGTCCGATACCGCCGACCCAGCCGCCTTCGGGCCCTGGTTGAGATCGCCATCACCGCAGGCCCCCTGGCCGTGACCTCCGTCCTGGCCTGGGTCGCGGTTATTCATCACGTCTGGTGGGGCCTGCTGCTGGTGCCCGTCGCGGCGGTGTTCCTCATGCGCCTGTTCATGATCCAGCACGACTGCGGCCACGGCGCTTTCCTGCCGGGAAAGTCCGTCAACGACTGGCTGGGCCGCGCGATCGGCGTTCTGACCCTGACGCCCTATGACTACTGGCAGCGGGCGCACGCCATCCACCACGCCACCTCCGGCGCGCTCGACCGGCGTAAGATCGGCGGCATCGACACCCTGACCGTGGAGGAATACCGCGCCCTGCCGCGCCTGCGCCGTCTGGGCTACCGGCTGTATCGTCATCCGCTGGTGATGTTCGGCGGCGGCCCCGCCTTTGTGTTCCTGCTGCAGCATCGCCTGCCGGTGGGCATGATGCGCGACGGCTGGCGGCCCTGGGTGTCGACCATGGTCACCAATCTCTGCGCCGCGGTGCTCGTCGCGACCCTGGCGCTCGCGTTCGGGATCTTGCCCTTTCTGCTCGTCTACCTGCCGATCGTGACCCTGGCCGCGTCCATGGGCGTGTGGCTGTTCTTCGTACAGCATCAGTTCGAAGGCACATTCTGGGCCCGAGACGGGGAGTGGGAATTCCACGAAGCGGCCTTCCACAGCAGTTCGCACTATGACCTTCCCGCCCCGTTGCGTTGGCTCACGGCCAATATCGGCATCCACCATGTTCACCATCTGGCCAGCCGGATTCCCTACTATCGCCTGGGTCAGGTGATGCGCGATGAGCCCGCCCTGCGCGACGCCGGGCGCTTGACCCTTCGTGAGAGTTTCAGCTGCGTCAGCCTCGCCCTGTGGGACGAAACCAGCCGCCGCCTGATCTCCTTCCGCGAGGCGCGGCGGATTCCCCGCCAGCCCGCCCTCGCCCCGGCCTGAACCCAAACCCGGCCGTGATCGCCATCCTCACCACGACCGATCCGATCAAGCTCTCGGCCGCCCAGGCCCTGCTCGCGGCGGATAAGGTGGAGAGCGAGGTGTTCGACGGCGCCGCCGGCGGCCTGTGGCGCGCGATCATTCCCTTGCGGCTGATGATCGACGAGGACGACGCCGCCCGCGCCCGCGGGACCCTGCGCGCGGCGGGGTTCGTGGAGGCGGCCGACGGGGACTGGGACCTCGATCCCGGCCGCCCGTCGCTTTCCATGCCGGACAACGATCGTTAGCTGTAAATTCACAATCCCCGAGGCCTCCGCGCCTCGCTTTCAAACGTCGCGGCGAACATGGATCTCTGGCAGGACTTCCTGACCAATCAGGGCAAGGTTATCCACAAGTGGGAGCACTATTTCCCAGTCTATGAACGGCACTTCGCGCCCTGGCGCGGACGCAGCCTGACCTTCCTCGAGGTGGGCGTGGCCAAGGGCGGGTCGCTGCAGATGTGGCGCCGCTACTTCGGTCCCCTGGCCCAGGTCGTCGGCATCGATATCGACCCCAAGTGCAAGGCCCACGAGGAGGATGGGGTGGCGGTGCGGATCGGCGATCAGTCCGACCCGAAATTCCTGGCATCGGTGATCGAGGAGTTCGGAATCCCGGACGTGGTTCTGGACGACGGCAGCCACCAGATGCATCACATCGAGGCGACCTTCGACTTCCTCTACCCCAAGCTGCCGAAGAATGGGGTCTATATGGTCGAGGATCTGCACTGCAGCTACTGGCCGGACTTCGGCGGCTCGGTGGACGATCCCAAGACCTTCATCAACATCGCCAAGTCGCTGGTGGACAAGCTGAACGCCGACCACGCGCGCGGCGCCGTGGAGCCCGACGCCTTCACCCGGGACACCTTCTCGATCGGCTTCTACGACAGCATCGTCGTGTTCGAAAAAGGCCGCATCCCCCGCAAGACCTCGCCCGAGATGGGCCGCAAGCCTGGCCTGTTCGAGGCCTTCAAGGCGGCGGCGGCAGGCCGGCCACCGCGTTGAGCCGGGCCCAGCTGCGCCGGTAGGCGCCGCTTGGCCGGGCCGGGGCCGGCGCGACCGCGACAGCCTTTGCCCAGCGCGCCTCGGCGGCGTCGGCCTCGATCCAGCACGCCTCGACTTCGGCTCGCAGAGCCGCCGGCCCGGCGCCGGCGGTGAGGGCCACGTCGATCCGCGCGCGGAACGCGGTTTCCAGCCGGTCACGCTCACCGGCCAGGATCGCGATCCGCGCCGCATAGTCGGGCAGCACCACCCGGTGCAGGCGCTCATGGCGCCACCAGCGCGTGGCGGCGTCGAAATGATCCGTCGCCCCCGGGCCCTGATCCGGAAGGCCGGCGCCGAGGATCACCGGCTTGAACGGGCTCAGGCACGGCGCCGACGACCCGGTCACCCAGTGAACATGGGCGTCCGGTCGCAGTTCGCTGACCAGCGAGGCGGTCGTCTGGCTGCGCCGGTCGCCCGGCCCCGCGTGCATGCAGATCGTCCTTCCAACGAGACCCGCCGGTGTCCAGGCTGGATCGGCCCCGGCCACGCCATGATCACGCAGGATCGACGCCATCCGCGCCCCGGTCAGAGCGCCCGCCTGCGCCGCCAGGAGCGCCGAGCCCCGCGCGCAGCGCTCGATTCCCCGGGAGACCTTGTCCCGCTCGCGGTCCAGCAGCCGCTCGGCAAAGTCGAAGCGACCCTTGGCGTCGCGCCATCCCTGGCCGCTGGCATGAGCTGCGAGCGCCGGGCTGACCGCGTCGGCGGCGTCGGCGATGCTCAGGGCGTTGGAGATCGCCCGTGTGGACGTAACCCGCTCCAGCGCCCACCACCGCCCCACCGTCTCCAGGACGAAGGCCTCGGCCGCGTCGGCGATCAGGAAGCTGTTGTGGTAGTAGAAACGTCCCAGGTGACCGCAGTCGCCGCCCTGGCCGTGCGTTTCCAGCAGGCCGGCGATCACCTCCACCGCCTCGGCGGCGCTCGCGGCCCGCTCAAGACCAAGCCGCACCAGATCCATGCCGATCAGGGCGCGGCGACGCTGGGCGGGGACCACGGCGTGCACCGCCTCATTGCCGATGACGACGCCATGTTCGTTGGCGCCCATCTCGGCGCCCCACATCCAGAACGGCCGCGACAGCAGGCAGGCGTGGGTGCGCTCCACCTGGGGGATGTCGATATAGGTCAGCCGAACGGGCGCGCCGGCAGTATGACGCGCGGCTGGAATCAGCTCGAGAATCTGGGCCTCGTTACGCTCGCGGTCGCTGTTCTTGGCGAACAGGGTCGCGCCGCGCGCCGTGGCCGCTGGAAGCGCGACGAGGGTGTCACACACGACTTGGCACGGCCCCGGATCAGAGCCCCTTGAGCCAGGCCAGCAGCCTCTCATTCACCTCGGCGGGCTTCTCCTGCTGGGTCCAGTGACCGCAGCCGGGCAGCACGTCGTGCCCGCGCAGATCGGTGAGCTGGGTCTTCATCAGGGGCACGAAGTCCGACCGGCCGAACATGGTCAGCACGAGATCGCGCTCGCCGCCGATGAACAGCGACGGCTGATCGATCGTGCGGCCGTTGAACTGGCTGAGATAGGCGAAGTCGCGGTCATGATTGCGGTAGCGGTTGATCGGCCCGCGGAAACCCGAGCGCTCGAACTCGGCGACGAAATAGTCCTCATCGGCCTTGGGCAGCCAGGCCGGGAAGGGCTGGGGATCGGGCAGGCGGTGGAGCAGCGAATCGCCCACCACCTTGTCCGAGGGCCAGGTCCCGTCCGGCGCGTCGCCGCTGATGGCGTAGTAGAACTTGCGCAGGGCGCCGCGGACGTCCGCCTCCATCTCGGCCTCGGCCACGCCCTCGGCCTGGAAATAGTGCTGGTAGAAGAACTTGCCGCGGGCGGTGAAGATCTCCTGGTACATCTCCGAGAACGAGCGCTGCGGCACGCCGGTGTACGGCACCGACAGACCCGCCACGGCCCGCACCCGGTCCGGGCGGATCAGGGCCGAATTCCAGACGATCGGCGCGCCCCAATCATGGCCGACCAGCACGGCCGGCGCGCCGCCGGGGCTTAAGGACTCGATGGCGCCCACCACATCGCCGACCATGCGCTCCATGGCGTAGGCCTCGACCGGTTGGGGCTTGTCGGAGCCTCCGTAGCCGCGCACGTCGATGGCCGCGGCGGTGAACCCGGCGGCGGCGATCGGCCCGATCTGATGGCGCCAGGAGAACCAGGATTCCGGAAAGCCGTGGACCATCAGGACCAGGGGGCCGGCGCCCTCGACGGCGACGCGCAGCGACAGCTCGCCCACGGGGACGGTGCGGAATTCAGGCATGTGAAGAGGATCCTGGTTCGTGGGAAGGGGCGCTTGCCCGAATGATCAAAGGGGGCGGGCCGGTTTAAAGCGGACGGGCATGACGCGAGGACCGGAAATGAAGGTCGAGGCCAGCCATTCGGGCGGAGCCGGGATCTCGAAATCGTCCATGCGGGTCAGGACCTCGCGCAGGATGGCGTCGATCTCGATACGGGCCAAGTGCTGACCCAGGCACACATGCGGGCCGCCGCCGAAGGCGACGTGTTCGTTGGGCGTGCGCGCCAGGTCCAGGCTGTCCGGATTGGCGAACCGGGCCGGATCGCGATTCGCCGCCCCGAAATACATCACCACCTTGTCGCCGGCCGCGATCGCCGTCTCGCCGATGCGGGTGTCACAGGTGGCCGTGCGGCGCATGTAGATCACCGGGCTCGCCCAGCGCAGCAGCTCTTCGCGGGCGCTGTCCAGACGCCCATCGAGATCGGCCATCAGCCAGGCCTTCTGGGCCGGGTTCCGGGTCAACGCCAGCAGGCCGCTGGACAGCAGATTGCGGGTAGTGTCGCCGCCGGCGTCGATCAGCAGCAGGAAGAAAAGCAGGAACTCGGGAACGGTCAGACGCCGGCCCTCGACCTCCGCGTTCAGCAGCCGGGTGGCCAGATCGTCGCCCGGCCGGCTGCGCTTCTTGGCGATCAGGTCGGTGGCGTAGGCGAACATGCCCATGACCGCCCGGGGAATGGCGCCCTCCTCCATGGTCTCGGGCGCCGAGTGGATGATCTCGGTGAGCCGGTAGAGCTCGCGGCCATCGTCCAGCGGCATGCCCATGAGTTCGGCGATCACATAGGACGGCATCTCGCCCGCCACCTCGGCGACGAAGTCGCATTCGCCCTTCTCGATCACCGCATTGACGATCTGACGCGCCAGTTCCTGCAGGCGCGAGCCCTTGCCGGCGGCGGCGGGCTTGGTGAACTCACCCCGGATCAGCTTGCGGAACGCCGTGTGATGGGGCGGATCCATCATCAGCATCATCTTGGCCTCGCCCAGGGTCCCGCCCTCGCCGATCCCCGGATCCTTGATCATGATCGTCGGCTCTGACGAGAAGTGCTGGAAGTCGTGGTCGACGGCGAAGACGTCGTCATAGCGCGTCACCGCCCAGAAACCCGGGCCGTCCGGTTCGGGATTACGAAACACCGGCGCCTGCGCGCGCAAGGTCGCATAGAGATCGATGGGATGACCGTTCGCGAAGGTCGCGGGGTCCAGTAGATCGCCGGTCAGTGTCGCCTCCCAACTCTCGGTCCGGTCGCCGCCGGATGGTCTTCGCGGTCTATTGCCATGGGCGCGGGCCGGGCGCGACTCCCTCGAGAACGGCTAGTCGCCGAACCCCGTGGCGTCGAGCGGCGGGCCGTCGCCGATGACCGCGAGATTGCCACGGCCGGGCACATGGTTGGCCTCCAGACGGATGCCGTCGGGGTCCTCGAAGAGGATGGAATAGTAGCCCGGCGCCCAGGAGCCCGGCTCCGGCGCGCGCAGGATCTTCACCCCGCCCCGGGCGAGCATCGCCGCGTGCAGGGTCTCCACATCGGCGTTGGACCGCAGGCGGAAGCAGACGTGATGCAGGCCCACCCGGCGCTGATCGAACCCGGCCTCGGACAGGGCCGGATCGGCCGGGGTGATCAGCACGCCGGTGCGTCCGCCGATGCAATAGAACGACCGCTCGCTGTCGTATTGGATGGTCATGCCGAACATCTCGTGCAGCAACCAGTGATAGAAGGCCCGGCTGGCCGCGAAGTCGGTGACGCTCAGCTGGACATGGGCGATGCCGTTGATGTCGATCATGGGGTCTCTCCCGCGGCGGCGATGGTCGCCCGGGCCAGGGCGTCGATGGAATCGATGAGGGGAACGGCGACGTCGCCGGGGCCCAGCACCAGCGGAACCTCGGTGCAGCCGGCGATGAGAGCCTCGGCTCCGGCGCCGACCAGGGCCTGGGCCAAATGTTTCATGCCGCCGCGCACCTCGGGGCCGACATCGCCCGCCTTGATCCGGTAGAGCAGCTGCATGAACCGGACTTGGTCAGCGTCGGCGGACATTACCGCCTCGGCGCCGCGCCGGGCGAGCGCCGCGGGATAGAGACCGGCCAGACGGCACCCCTCGGCGGCCAGGACGCCCAGCCGCCGCGCGCCGCCGGCCAGAGCCTCGTCGCAAGCGGCCTCGATCAGGTCGATGAAGGGCAGGCCGGTTGCCACGCGAATGTCGGCGGCGAAGGCGTGGGCGGTGTTGCAGGGCATGACCAGCAGCTGCGCCCCGGCGCGCTCAAGCCCTAGCGCCATGCCGGCCAGGACCGGACCCGGCGAAACGCCCTCGCCGCGCAGGGCGGCGTTGCGGTCGGGGATAGCGCCATTGTTGTCGACGATCAGGCGCACATGATCCTGGTCCGCCGAGGCGGGGGTCAGCGCCATGACCCGGCCCATGAAATGCACCGTGGCGGCCGGCCCCATGCCGCCGATCACCCCGACGGTCCGGCCCATCAGTCGCGCAGCACGTCCTGATAGGCGAACAGGGCCGGCGATCCGCCGGTGTGCACGAACAGCACATTGTCCGAGGCTTTGAAATGACCCCGGCGGACAAGGCCGATCAGCCCGGCCATGGCCTTGCCGGTGTAGACGGGATCAAGCAGCACGCCCTCCAGCCTGGCCAGCATGTGCACGGCCTCGATCATCTCAGGCGTGGGCAGAGAGTAGCCGGGCCCAACCCAGTCACCGAGCGCCGTCACCGCCTCGCGCGGGATCGGCGGCAGGCCGAGCTTTTCGGCGGTCGCCAGGGCCAGGGTGTGCACGTTGGTTTCCTGTAGCTCGCGCGGACGGCTGACATTGATTCCCGTGAGCGGGATACCGGTCTGGCGCCCGACCAGCCCTACGAGAAGGCCGGCGTGGGTGCCGGCGCTGCCGCTGGGCGTGACGATATGATCGAAGGCGAGGCGCCTATCGAAGGCCTGGGCGATGATCTCGTCGGCGCAGGAGACATAGCCCAGGGCGCCCAAGGCATTGGAGCCACCGCCGGGGATGAGATAGCCCTTTCGGCCCGCGGCCGGCAGATCGGCGGCCATGACCTCCATGGCGGCCATCAGGTCGGAGCCGGCGGGAACCACCGTGACCCGCTCCACGCCCATCAGGCCGAACAGGAAATTGTTGCCGCTGGCCTTGGGATCATAGGTGCCCTTGACCCGCTCCTCGAGCACCAGACGGCACTTCAGCCCCTCACGCGCCGCCGCGGCCAGGGTCAGACGGCAGTGGTTTGACTGGGGGGCGCCGCAGGTGACGAGCGTGTCGGCGCCCTGGGCCAGAGCGTCGGCCACCAGGAATTCGAGTTTGCGAGTTTTGTTGCCCCCGGCGGCCAGGCCGAGTGTGTCGTCGCGCTTGATCCACAGCGATGGTCCGCCGAGCGCCCGGGTGAGATTGGTCAGCGGCTCGATGGCGGTGGCGTAGGGCGTGTAGCGGCGGCGCGGAAAGCGGGCGAGATCCATCTCAAAAACCTGACGTCCGGGGCAGGCGCGCCCCGGGCGTCACTATAGGGACGGACCCGCCACGCGCCAGACCTCGCGCCTGAGTCCGGCGGCGCCTGGCGCAACCGGATCTTGGGTTGTCGTCAGGCCGCCAGGCGCTGGCTTTCCAGTTCGTGCGGCTGATGCACGATCCGGTCGACCAGCGCGTTCCAGGCCATGATGAAGCGACGACGGGCGCGATGGGCGTGAACGTGGCCGCGCAGAACGGCCATTTCCAGATCCAGGCTGGGCAGCTGGCTGAGCATGTCGGCCCAGCCTTCCGGCGTGTTCGAGCCGATGTCGATCGCCCCGCCGCTGATGTGCGCATCGGTGCCATCGACCCGCGCGCAGATGATCGGCTGGCTCGAGGCCATCGCTTCCATGGCGACGATGCGCGGCTTGATACCGGTGCACAGCTCGGCGGCCAGGCAGGGCTTGAGGTCGACGTAGGGTTCGATCAGGCGTTCTTGAGGCGCAGGACGCTGGACTGCGCCTTGCGATAGGTGTCGGCGCCGAAGATCTTCAGGACGGTCGCCGCGCCGAGCGTGGTGATGGTCTTCAAGGGCTCTTCGACCAGGGGGGTCAGGGACAGGGACAGGGTGCGGACCTGATAGGCTTCGGCGACGGCGCCGTGCAGCGCGATGAAATCGGGCGAGATGGCCCGCATCCGCTCGGTCATCCGCTTCCAGGTGGCGTATTGCTTCTCGACATTGGCCGACAGGCCGCCGGAGTGAATGCGGTAGAGGGTCAGGCCGCCTTCGATGCCTTCGACGCGCCAGTCCTGGGTGAGCGCGAAGCGGGTCCAGGCCTCGATGTCGTCGGACTGGCGGAAGGTCTCGTCAAACCACCAGTCGCGCTCGGTCTCGCCCATCGGCCGGAACACCATGCCGTCGAGCGCCTCGCGGCGGATGACCGCGGCCGAGCCGTTGCCGATCGGGTTGCGCTTATAGATGTCGGCGGCGGTGATGTTACGCAGGTTCGGCGACTGGCTGATGCCCAGCGCCTTGCCGTGTTCGTCGATCATCTGCGAGCCGGAGAAGCTGATCCCGACGTCCGGGTTGGCCTCAAGGTGGGCGATGTGCAGTTCAAGCTTCTCGGGGAGCCAGAGATCATCGGCGTCGCAGAAGGCGACATAGGTCCCGCGCGCGTGATGGATGCCGGTGTTTCGCGCGCCGGACAGGCCGCGGTTGGATTGGCGGATGTAACGGATGCGCGGATCGGTGAAGGTGTCGACAACCTGGGGCGTGGTGTCGGTGGAGCCGTCATCGACCACGATCAGTTCGAAATCCGTGAAGGTCTGCAGCAGCAGCGACTGGATCGTTTCGGCGAGGGTGGCCGACACGTTGTACGAGGGAACGATCAGGCTGGCGATGGGAGCGTCGGACATGGGGCGGGCTTTCGATCAGGCGTTCAGCGCGAGACGGCGCAGGCCGGCGGGAAGGAGCGGCTCGATACAGGCCGCGAGGAGCGTGAGCAGGGCGCGGGCCGGATCGGCGAAGAAGCCGAACGGGCTGTGCGCCACACCGCGCAGGACGAGCTTCAGCGCCGCGCCGCGAGGCGCCAGGCCGCGCAGGGCCCGGCGGGCCATCAGTCGCATGTGAGTGGCCTCGGCCGCCCGGAATTCGCCGACGGACAGGTCGCAGCCAGCTCGGCGAGCCGAGTCGGCGGCGCTTTTCCAGCCGGCGCACATCTTCTCGACATTGATCGAGATGCCGGCGTCAGTGGAGCGGTAGTAGACCAGGGTGGCGTCGATAGCCTGCAGGCGCACGCCGGCGGCGGTGAGCCGAACCAGCCATTCCAGGTCTTCGCTGTAGACGATCGACGGGTCGAAACCGCCGGTGGCCCGGAAGACTTCCCGACGCACCACGACGTTGGACATCGTGCAGACGGCGTTGCCCCGGAGCAGATCGCCGGGGGTCAGCGGGCGGGCTCGAACCTGCGACACGGTGCGCGCGAGTTCGGGGCGGTCGCGGAAGAAGGCCGTTCTGCCATAAACGGCGCCAAGGGTCGGATCGGCGTCCATGACCTTGACGACCTGGGCCAGCTTGTTGGACGGCCAGATATCGTCGGAGTCGAGAAAGGCGATGTAGCGGCCGCGGGCGATGTCCAGCGCGGCGTGGTTACGCGCGCGGCTCGGGCCGCCATTCGGCAGGGTGACGACCCGGAAACGGCCGTCGGCCAACGCCCAGCCGGCCAGAAGGCCGGCCGTGCCATCCGTGGAGCCGTCGTCCACGAGAATCACTTCGAAGTTCCTGAAGGTTTGGCCGCGGACAGAGGTGAGCGTGTCCCGCAGGGTCGCCTCGGCGTTGAAACACGGCACGATCACAGAAACCGCGGGTGCGGCTCCGTTGAACTGGTCTCGTCTGGCGCTCTGGGTCACGGGAGAAATCCGGTCGTGCTGTCTATCGGCAACACGACTTAGAGATCTTTTGCGGGAGCGGCTCCATACTGGAATACCCGCAAGAACTGAGTTGCCAGGTAGGATTTTTCGCCCGCCAATCGGCTTGGAAACACCGGAAATTCTGGGCATTTTGCGTCATGGGGTTCAGTGAGTCGAAGGCCCGTCCGATAGAGACGCACCTGCACAAGTCCAAACGCTTAAGCCGCCTGGCGACGGCCTGGATCGTTGGATTTTCGACAAAAACGGACGGAAGTGTCGCGGACATTGGGAGTCGGAAATCCAAGTCTCATTCGGGCGGGTGTCGGACCCAGTGCCGCTCACTCTAGGCGCAAACGAAGAACGCTCGGTCAGAGCCACGGAGGTCGCCCCCGCCGTCGGGTCGTGTCCCCGGTGGTGGTGTAGCTCCTGGCGGTAGCGGAGCTGCTCGCGGAGCGCGCCTCTGACCGTGGCGCTGTAGCGAGCGAGCTGCGTAGCGGTGGTCATCAACGATCTTCGGTAGGGTCGGGTTTGCAGACGCAACCCTGAACCAAGGACCGAAGATGACCGATGAGATGATGGCCCTGCGCGGGCTCATGGAGAAGAGCTCGGACGCGGATATTTTGCGCGAGATGATCGGCTTCGCCGCCGAGCGGCTGATGGAACTGGAGGTGGGCGGCCTGACCGGGGCTGCTCATGGCGAGAAGAGCGCCGATCGGCTGGCCCAGCGCAACGGCTATCGAGACCGCGACTGGGAGACCCGGGCCGGTACGGTGGAGCTACGGATCCCCAAGCTTCGCAAAGGTAGCTACTTCCCCGGCTTTCTGGAGCCGCGACGGCTGGCGGAGAGTGAGGCGGATGAGAAAACGATCCGGGGGATCGTTTTCCCGCTGAACGCTGACGGCGGTGATCCAGGAAGCCTACATCCAGGGGATTTCGACCCGCTCGGTCGATGACCTGGTCAAGGCCATGGGCATGAGCGGCATCTCCAAGAGCCAGGTCAGCCGGCTCTGCGAAGAGATCGACGTGCGCGTGAAGGCTTTCCTGGATCGTCCGATCGAGGGCGACTGGCCCTACCTCTGGATCGACGCCACCTACATCAAGGTCCGCCAGAACGACCGGGTCATATCGGTGGCCGCCATCATCGCCGTGGGGGCCAACGCCGACGGCCGCCGCGAGGTGCTGGGCATGGATATCGGCCCCTCAGAGGCGGAGACCTTCTGGACGGAGTTCCTGCGCAAACTGGCCCGACGAGGTCTGCGGGGTGTGAAGCTGGTGATCTCCGACGCCCACGAGGGCATCAAGGCGGCGGTCTCCAAGGTCATGCACGCCACCTGGCAGCGCTGCCGCGTGCACTTCATGAGGAACGTCATGGCCCACGCCGGCAAGAGTGGTCGGCGGGTGGTCTCGGCCTTCATGAGCGCCGCCTTCGCCCAGGACGACGCCGAGGCCGCCAAGACCCAATGGAGAAGGGTGGCCGATCAGTTGAGGCCCAAACTGCCCAAGCTGGCGGGCGTCCTCGATGAGGCGGAGACCGACGTACTAGCCTACATGGCCTTCCCGGCGGCCCACCGCACCAAGCTCCACTCGAGCGCCTGAACGGCGAGATCAAGCGCCGAACCGAAGTCGTCGGAATCTTCCCAAATGAAGCCGCTATCGTCCGACTGGTCGGCGCTATCCTGCTCGAACAAAACGACGAATGGATCGTCCAGCGGTCCCGATATCTCAGTCTGGAATCCGTCGCCGGCCTGAGCGATAGTCCCATCGTCAGCCTGCCAATCATGGCAGCCTGATCAACCCGGCCCCGCCGGAGATCACGATGGCCAAGCCGTCGC
>CAIQJF010000030.1 GCA_903872075.1 uncultured Caulobacteraceae bacterium
CGGCGGGGGCGGTGCGGCTTGGACGACAGGAGCCGGCGGCGCGGGCGGCGGCGGCGGGGGCGGCGGCGCGATGGCGCCGAAGGCGTAGCGCAGGCCCAGGCTCACCGAGTGATCGCGGTAATGGCTGAAACGCACCGGGAAGGTCGGGCAATCCCCGGCGCAGCGCAGCGTTTCGGCGCCGCCATCGAAGTAGCGGTAGGTCAGATCGATATTCAGACGCTCACTGGCCGCCAGTGTCAGGCCTCCGATGCCCTGCCAGGCGAAGTTGGCCCGGCGTGAGTTGACATAGAGCGAGCCCGGCGGGCCGTCGCCGCGGATGACCGGGAAGGTCTCCCCGATCATCGGGAAGTTCGCGCCGACGCCACCGCCGATGAAGGGGTGGATGCGGGAGTTCGGCATCAGGTCGAACAGCAGGTTGGCCATGGAGGAGGCCGAGCGGAAGTGACCGGTCGCGACGCTCTGGTCGAGGTGCCCGGGGCGGTAGGCGCCCTCGAGCTCCACGCGCCAGTTGGGGCTGAAACGGTAGCCCAGACGGGCGGCGCCCATCCAGTCGTCCTTGATACGGACATTGCCCGGCGTCAGGCCGCCGGTGTTGATTGAATTGGGGAAGCTGTAGCCGACATCGACGGCGCCGTAGACGCCGGACGCCGGTTCAGCGAAGGCCGGCGCAGCCGTGACGAGCGCGAAGCCCGCCAGGGCCGCGCCCGCGAGGAGAAGGTGTTTCATGTTGGTTTACCTTGGAGGTTGTGAGGCGTGAGCGCCTCGCTTGCGACCGGCGTCTGAGCCGTGGTCGGGGCCGGAGATCCGGCTGAAGAATTGGAGACGTCCGGGGGTGAGGGGGGGGCACCGTCCCCGGACGTCTCCCGCCAGCGTCAGGACTTCAGAGCGTCCTTAACGTCGGCGATGGCGATATCGATCTTACCCTTGGTTTCCAGAACCACGCCCTGGCGCACCATCTTGCTGTCGCCGACGACCTTGCCGACCTCTTGCTTGATGGAGCCGACGGCTTCCTTCGCGGCGCCGTCGATGCGGTCCTTGTTCATCGGGTTATCCCTTCGGAGAGTGAGGCGATTACCGACGATGATCGTCGGGTCCGCCGCTGTCCGTGGATTGACTATGCCGATGATTCGAACACTTGGCCTAGCGTCGGAAACTACCCACGCCGCCAGTCAGACCCCTCGCTTTTGCACAGATCGCGCGGCGGTTCCGTGCCGCCGGCGTCAGAATCCGCCGCGAACCTTGAGAAGCTCAGGAAAGAACGACGACTCCAGCGCTCTGGACAGATACGCCACGCCGGAGCTGCCGCCTGTTCCCATCTTGTGACCGATGATTCGCTCGACGGTCTTCAGATGGCTGAACCGCCACTGCTGAAAGCGGTATTCGAGGTCGACCAGCTTCTCGGCCAGTTCATAGAGGTCCCAGTAGGCCTCGGGCGCGCGGTAGATGGCCAGCCAGGCCGCCTCCACCTCGGCGCGGGGCGCGCACGACGTGCTCCAGTCACGGCTCACGGCGTCCTGCGGCAGGGCGAAACCGCGCCGCCCCAGAAGCTTCACCGCCTCATCATAGAGACTGGGCGAGGCGAGCATGGCCGTCAGCCGGGCGTGTATGGCCGGTGTCGCCTCATGGACCTTCATGGCCGCCGGGTTCCGGGCCCCGAGGATGAAATCCAGCAGGCGGTACTGATAGGACTGGAAACCGGAACTCTGGCCAAGCGCGGGGCGAATGCGGCCGTATTCGCTGGGGGTCAGCGTCGCCAGCACGTCCCAGGACTGAATCATCTGAGCCTGGATGCGCCCCACCCGGGCGATCATTTTCAGGGCGGAGGGCAGATCGTCCGCCGCGATCCGGTCGCGGGCGGCGGTGAGTTCGTGCAGGATCAGCTTCATCCACAGTTCGGAGGCCTGATGGATGATGATGAACAGCATCTCGTCATGCTGATCCGATCGCGGATGCTGGGCGGCCAGAATCTGGTCGAGGGCCAGATAGTCGCCGTAGCTGATGTCCGGGCACTGATGGATGTCCGGCGCGTCGCCCGCCGCATCCGTTTCGCCCACGCCCCTACTCCGCGCTGTCGGCCGGCTTGATAGTCACGCTCTCGCCGCAGCCGCAGGCGTCGGTCTGATTGGGGTTTCGGAACACGAACTTCGACGCCAGGCGCGAAATCTCGTAGTCGACCTCGGTGCCGATCAGAAACAGCACCGCCTTGGGCTCGATGAGAATCTTCACGCCCTTGTCCTCGACCACCTCGTCGAGCGGCGCGATCTCCTCGGCGTACTCCAGGACATATTCCGACCCGGCGCAGCCGCCATTCTTCACCCCGACGCGGAGGCCGGCGTAGGGCTTCTCAGCCCGGTCCATGATCTCTTTCACCCGCGCCGCGGCGGCGTCGGTGAGGGTGACCACCTTGGGGCGCGGGCGGCGGACGCGGGGTGCGGCGATGGTGTTCATGGGTCGATCAAACCTCAGATCAGAACATATTGAGTTCGAGCTTGGCTTCGTCCGACATCAGCGACGGATCCCACGGCGGATCGAACACCAGATTGACCGTACAGCTGGTCACCTCGGGAATCTTGACCACGGCGTCCTTCACCCATTCCGGCATCTCCCCCGCCACCGGACAGCCCGGCGCGGTCAGGGTCATGTCGATGGCGACGCCGTAGTCGTCGGCGACGTCGACCTTATAGATAAGGCCGAGTTCATAGATGTCGACGGGGATCTCCGGGTCGAACACCGTCTTGAGCTGGACGACCAGCTTGTCGGTGAGCACGTCGAGCTCGGCCTGCGGGATCGCGGAGGGGGCCTGATCGGCCGGGGGGGTGTGGGCGTCCATCACGAGAAAAAGGTCCGTGTCTTGGTGAGGGCCTCGACGAAGGCGTCCGCCTCCGCGAGGGTGTTGTAAAGGCCAAAGGAAGCGCGGGCGGTGGAGGTGACGCCGAAGCGGCGCATGAGCGGCTCGGCACAGTGGGTCCCGGCCCTCACGGCGATGCCGTAGCGGTCGAGAATCTGGGCGACGTCGTGGGCATGGGCCCCGGCCATGTTGAAGGAGAAGATCGCCCCCTTCCCCGGCGCCGTGCCGATCTCGGTGAGCCAGTTGGCGCCGTTCAGGCCCGTCTTCACCCTGTCGTAGAGCGCATGCTCGTGGGCGGTGATCGCCTCCCGGTCGAGACCTTCCAGCCAGGTGATCGCCGCGCCCAGGCCGATGGCTTCCAGGATCGCCGGGGTGCCTGCCTCGAAGCGATGCGGCGGATCGGCATAGGTGATCTCATCGAGGCTCACCGTCCCGATCATCTCGCCGCCGCCCTGGTAGGGCGGCAATCGCGCGAGGAGCTCCGCCTTGCCGTAAAGGGCGCCGATGCCGGTCGGGCCATAGAGCTTGTGACTGGAAAACACATAAAAGTCGGCGTCCAGCGCCCGCACGTCGACCTTCTGATGCACCACGGCCTGGCAGCCGTCGATCAGGGTCAGGGCCCCGGCGACGTGGGCGGCGGCGATGATCTCCGCCACGGGGTTCACGGTGCCCGTCACATTGGACATGTGCCCCACGGCAACCATGCGGGTCTGCGGACCGAGCAGGGCGCGAAAGGCGTCCATGTCCAGCCGGCCGTCGTCTGTCACCGGGATGAATTTCAGAACGATTCCCGAGCGTTCCCGAAGGAAGTGCCAAGGGAGGATGTTGGCGTGGTGCTCCATCTCCGAGAGCACGATCTCGTCGCCGGCCTTCAGCGACAGGCCGAAGGACGACGCCACCAGATTGATGCCCTCGGTGGCGCCCTTGGTGAACACGATCTCCGACGCTTCGCCGGCGTTGAGCAGCCGGCGGACGGACTCGCGGGCGGCCTCATAGGCGTCGGTGGTCTCGTTCGCCAGGGTGTGAAGACCCCGGTGGACGTTGGCGTAGGAGTATTCCATCGCCCGGCTCATGGCGTCGATCACGGCCTTCGGCTTCTGCGAAGACGCGGCCGAATCCAGATATATCAGAGGCTTGCCGTGGATTTCTCGCGACAGGATCGGAAACTGCGCGCGGGCGGCGGAAACATCGAAACTCATACGCGCGCCTCCAGCCGGGACGCGACCCAGGCCTGGGCGATCTCGCGGGCGCCCTCATGGGCGATGCGGTCGATGACCTCGCCCAGGAAGGCGGCCATCAGCATGGCGCGCGCTTCCGTTTCGGGAATCCCGCGCTGGCGGGCGTAGAACAGGGCCTCGTCGTCCAGGGCGCCCACGGTGTTGCCGTGCGCGCAGGAGACGTCATCGGCGTAGATCTCAAGTTCCGGCTTCCCGTCGATCTCGGCCCGATCGGAGAGGATCAGGGCGTGGTGACCCATGCGGGCCTCGGTCCGGTCGGCGCCGGGAGACACCACGATCCGCCCCTGGAACACGCCGCGGGCCTGATCGTCCGCCACGCCCTTGGTCAGCTGGTCGGTGGTTCCGTCCACACCCTCGTGGGTGACGATGGTGGTGATGTCGGCGTGGCGCCGGGCGGTCAGCAGATAGACTCCGTCCAGACGCACGTCGGCGCCGTGACCTGGGTGGCTGACACGGGTTTCCAGGCGCTGGCGCCGGGCGCCGGTGGTGAGCACGGTCTGGGCGAGGCGCGCGCCAGCCGCGAGCGAGATATCGGCGCGGCTCACCGAAACGCCCGCGGCGCTGTCGTCGGCGAGAACGATGCGCTCCAGCCGCGCCCCCGCGGCCAGAGAGACCGTCAGATCCGCGTCGGCGAGATAGTCCTGGCCGCCGCCCTCATAGGTTTCGAGCAGCACGAGATCGGCGCCCTCCCCCAGGTCGATCGCGAGGCGCGCCACATGCGAACCCGCGCCGGCTCCGGCGACAAACCGCAAGGCGACCACGCGTCTCTCGCCGGCCGCCAAGGTCAGACCCGCCGGCCCGCGCCCGTTGACGATGGCCATTTCGGCTTCCGCGAGATTGCCGAACGGCGAGGCCGCCAGCGGCGCGAGGTCTTCCGGCGAGGGCGCCGGGACCGCGCGGATCAGGCCGCGCAGGTCGCTCCAGCGCCAGTCCTCATCCCGCCGCGATGGCAGCAGGCCGGCATCGCCGGACTCGATGGCGCGGGCGGTCGCGCTCATGCGGCGGCCCTGACGTATTTGTCATAGCCCTCGGCCTCAAGCTCGAGCGCCAGTTCCGGCCCGCCCGAGGCGACGATCCGCCCGGCCGACAGCACGTGCACCCGGTCGGGACGGATATAGTCGAGCAGGCGCTGATAGTGGGTGATCACCAGCATCGACCGGTCGGACGCGCGCAGGGCGTTGACCCCCTCCGAGACGATCCGAAGGGCGTCGATATCCAGGCCGGAATCGGTCTCGTCGAGGATCGCCAGACGCGGCGAAAGCACCGACATTTGAAGGATTTCCATGCGCTTCTTCTCGCCACCGGAGAAGCCGACATTGAGCGCCCGCTTGAGCATGTCGAAGTCCATCTTCAGGGCCGCGGCCTTGGCGCGGACCAGACGCAGAAAGTCAGGCGCGGAGATGTCGGTCTCTCCGCGCGCCTTGCGCTGGGCGTTCATCGCCGTGCGCAGGAAGGTGATCGCCGGCACGCCGGGGATCTCCAGCGGGTACTGGAACGACAGGAAGACGCCCTGCGCCGCGCGGGCGCTGGGATCGAGGCTGAGCAGATCGACCCCATCCAGGGTCGCGGAACCCCCCGTGACCTCATAGCCGGGCTTGCCGGCCAGGGTGTAGGACAGGGTCGATTTCCCCGCCCCGTTCGGCCCCATGATGGCATGCACTTCGCCGGCGGGAACCTCCAGCGACAAGCCGGAAAGGATCGCCTTGGACTCCACCGAAACAGAGAGGTTCTTGATCGAAAGCATTGATAATCCTGACACTAAACTTCACCCATCGGCCGCAGGAACTCCAGGCGATTACCGAAGGGGTCGTAGATGAAGACGCGCTCATGACCTGGCAGATCGGTGTCTTCCTTGACCTCGAGACCGGCGGCACGGGCGCGGGCGGCGAGTTCCGCCACATTGCTGACCAGGAAAGCCACATGGGCCTTGCGGGCCGGGCGGAATGGATCCTCGACGCCGAGGTGGACCTTCATCGCGCCATGCTCGAACCAGCAACCCCCGCGCTTGGCCATCTCAGCCGGCTTCGGCGCCTCGGCGAGGCCGAGCAGATTGCCATAGAACCCGCGCGCGATGTCTTCCCCGCCAACCGGGATCGCCAGCTGAACGTGATCGATGGCCTCAAGCGTCATCCCACGCTGCCTTCGAGCGAGATGGCCACGAGCTTTTGCGCCTCGACGGCGAACTCCATGGGCAGTTCCTGCAGCACGTCCTTGACGAAGCCATTGACCAGCAGCTGCACGGCCTCTTCCTGCGAGAGGCCACGCTGCATGGCGTAGAACAGCTGATCGTCCGACAGCCGGGTCGTCGTCGCCTCATGCTCGAACTTCGCCGAGGCGTTGCGCGCCTCGATATAGGGCGTGGTGTGGGCCGCGCAGGACTTGCCGATCAGCAGGGAGTCGCATTGGGTGAAATTGCGCGCGCCCTTGGCCTTGGGGTGAGCCGAGACCAGGCCGCGGTAGGTGCTGGTGGAATGGCCGGCCGAGATGCCCTTGGCGATGATGCGCGAGCGGGTGTTGGCGCCCAGATGGATCATCTTGGTGCCGGTGTCGGCCTGCTGGTGATTGTTGGTGATGGCGATGGAATAGAACTCGCCGCTGGAACCCTCCCCGCGCAGCACGCAGGACGGGTATTTCCAGGTGATGGCCGAGCCGGTCTCCACCTGCGTCCAGCTGACCTTGGAGCGATCGCCCCGGCAGTCGGCCCGCTTGGTGACGAAGTTGTAGATGCCGCCCTTGCCGTCCTTGTCGCCCGGGTACCAGTTCTGGACCGTGGAGTATTTGATCTCGGCGTCGTCGAGCAGCACCAGTTCCACTACCGCCGCGTGAAGCTGGTTCTCATCCCGCATCGGCGCCGTGCAGCCCTCCAGATAGGAGACGTAGGCGGCCTTGTCGGCGATGATCAAGGTGCGCTCGAACTGGCCGCTCTCGGCGGCGTTGATGCGGAAATAGGTCGACAGCTCCATCGGGCAGCGCACGCCTGGCGGCACATAGACGAAGCTGCCGTCGGAGAAGACCGCGCTGTTGAGGCAGGCGAAATAGTTGTCGGACACCGGCACCACCGAGCCCAGATACTGACGCACCAGTTCGGGGTGTTCGCGGATCGCCTCGCTCATGGAGCAGAAGATCACCCCGACCGCCGCCAGCTCCTTCTTGAAGGTGGTGACCACCGACACGCTGTCGAACACCGCGTCCACGGCGTATTTCGCCGAACCCTTCACCCCGGCCAGAAACTCCTGTTCCTTCAGCGGTATGCCGAGCTTTTCGTAGACGGCGAGCAGTTCCGGATCGACCTCATCGAGACTGTCCGGCCCGACTTTGTCCTTGGGCGCGGCGTAGTAGTAGGCATCCTGGTAATCGATCTTCGGGAAGTTCACCCGCGCCCAGTCGGGCTCGTCCAGGGCCAGCCAGCGGCGATAGGCTTCCAGACGCCAGTCCAGCATCCAGTCGGGCTCGCCCTTCTTGGCCGAGATGAAGCGCACCGTGTCCTCGGACAGGCCCTTGGGCGCGAATTCCTGATCGATGTCGGTGATGAAGCCGTGCTTGTAACGCTCAAGCTCCAGCACCTGTTCGCTCGTCTGTTGAACAGCGGCCATGACGTTTACGCTACCTCCAGCCGGCGCGCGGCGCGGCGTTCGTTCAGGGCCAGCAGGACATCGCCGGCGCGGGACCAGTCGGACACTGACGACGCCCAGCCCCCGCTCACCCTAATGGAAAACGGCGCGAGATCGCCGCGACCCATGGCCGCCACCACCGGGCTGGCCTTGACCTTGCCGGACGAGCAAGCCGCGCCGGCGCTGACCTGCACCCCGGCCAGATCAAGGGAAATGACCTGCATCTCCGAGGCGAAACCGGCCACCGCCAGGCAACTCGTCTGCGGCAGGCGCGGCGCGCGGGCGCCCAACACCACTGCGCCGGCCGCGATCAGGCGGGCCTCGAACTCATCGCGCCCGGCGGTATCACCGGCGAACCGCGGCAGATCGGCCAGGGCCGCGCGGGCCGCCGCGCCGAAGCCGGCGATGCCCGGCACATTCTCGGTGCCGGCCCGGCGTCCCCGCTCCTGCCCGCCGCCATGCTGGCGGCGCGCGATCGTCGCGCGGGGGCCGGCGATCAGGGCGCCGATCCCCTGCGGACCGCCGATCTTGTGCGCCGAGAGGCTCAGGGTGTCAGCGCCAAGGTCGTCAGAGGCGATGAGCATTTTGCCGGCCGCCTGCACCGCGTCCACATGCAGCCAGCCGTTGGCCGCCCGCACCAGGGCCGCCGCCTCGCGAACCGGCTGGATCACGCCGGTCTCATTGTTGGCCAGCATCAGGCAGACCAGCGCGCGGCCGCCTTGCGCAAGTTCGCGCTCCAGCCAGGCAAGGTCGGCGCGGCCATCGCCGTCCACCGGCCAGATCCCCACCGGCAGGCCGCTAGCCACGGCCGTCTCGCGGACCGTGTCATGTTCGATGGCGCCTATGATCAGGCGCTCAACTCCGGCGCGGATGGCGCTCTCCATGGCCAGGGCGTTGGCCTCGGCCCCGCCGCTGACGAAGGTCGCCGCCGCCGGGGCCGCCCCGACCAGGGCGGCCACATCGGCGCGCGCTGTCTCCAGGGTGGCCCGCGCCGCGCGCCCGGCGGCGTGGGCGGAGGACGGATTTCCGGTGTGCTCCAGGGCGGCGAGGATCGCCGCGGCGGCCTCGGGACGGACCTTGGCCGTGGCGTTGTAGTCCAGATAGACCGCGCCGGCAGGCGGGGCGGCGGTCATTGGATCGTCCCCTCGCCCGGACGCAGACGCCCGGCCAGGACATCGGCCAGGGAAATCCCGGCCAGATAGTCGTGAATCTGCTTGCCTGTCTCGACCCACAGATCGTGGGTGAGGCAGCGCGCGCCGCCGCTCATGCAGCCGGGCCCTTCGCCCTTGCACCGCGTGGCGCGCAGCGGCTCGTCCACCGCCGTGACCACTTCGGCCACCGACATCTCACCCGCCGGGCGCGACAGGCGGTAACCGCCACCAGGGCCGCGCACCGACTTGACCAGGCCCTGACGACGCAGCCGCGCGAACAACTGCTCCAGATAAGGGCGGGAAATCTGCTGGCGCTCGGCGATGGCGGCGAGGGTCACAGCCCGGTCGGCTTCCTGCCCGGCCAGCTCGGTCATGGCCATGACCGCATAGCGCCCTTTGGTGCTCAGCTGCATGGTGAGGTCAGGCGCCTTCCGCGAATGTCGCTATTTTCTCGCAAAACAGGGTCGGTGTTTGATACATAGCGCCCCCTTGCGGACAGCCGGGGCCCTTCGGGGTCCGAGGCGTCCGATATAGGAAAAACCAACCCACGCGGTCAAGTATTAGCCGCCGCGCCTTCATGCCAGGAAGTCCATGCCCGAGATCGTACTGCCCGGCAGCGCCGGCCGCATCGAAGCCCGCTATTCTCCCCGCAAGGATGATACCGCGCCCATCGCGCTGATCCTCCACCCCCATCCCCGCGCCGGCGGCCACATGAATCATCCCGTGGCGGTGCAGCTCTTCCACCTGTTCATGAAGCGCGGCTTCAACGTCCTGCGCTTCAACTCCCGCGGCGTTGGCCGCAGCCAGGGCGAGTTCGATTCCGGCATCGGCGAGCTGGCCGACGCGGCCACGGCGCTGGACTGGCTTCAGTCGACGCACCCGGCCGCCTCGCAATGCTGGGTGGCGGGCTTCGACTTCGGCGCCTGGGTCGGCATGCAACTGCTCATGCGCCGCCCGGAGACCGACGGCTTCATCTCCGTCTCCCCGCCCACCAACATGTACGACTTCAGCTTCCTGGCCCCCTGCCCGGCCTCCGGCCTGATCCTGCACGGCTCGGCCGACACCGTGGTGCCCAACACCGAGGTCGAGAAGGTGGTGGCCAAGCTGCGCACCCAGAAGGGCATCGTCATCGACTATGAACTCGTCGAGGGCGGCGGCCATTTCTGGAGCGACAACCTGGTCGAGGTCGAGACGCGGGTCGGGAACTATCTCGACAAGCGCATTGCCATGGAGCCGATCTGAAGGTCCTGAAGCGGCGGTGCGTCAGGCGCGGGGCTGAACGATCCGCCCGCCGGTGAGCGGGCGCGGCGCGCCGGTGGTGCCCGGGAAGGAGATCGGCAGGCCGGCGTGGGTGCGGGCGGCGAGATAGGCGAAGGCCTCGGCCTCAATGGAATCGCCCCGCCAGCCCACGGCCTCGGCGGTCTGGACGGGCATCGGAAGCAGCTCGGCGATCGCCGCCATCAGGGCCGGATTGAGCCGCCCGCCGCCGCAGACGATCACCCGGCCGGGCCGGACGGAGAGCCCCTCCAGCCCCAGGGCCACGGCCCGGGCGGCGAAGGCGGTGAGGGTGGCGGCGCCGTCCTCCAGGGTCAGATGCGCGACCGGGTCCAGGGAAAAATCGAACCGGTCCAGGGACTTCGGCCCCCGCGTGGTGAAATAGGGATGGGCGAGATAGCCCGCGAGACTGTCCTCATCCACCCGCCCGGCCCGGGCCAGGGCGCCGTCCACATCGCAGCGGGCGCCGGTGCGGGACTGGACCCAGAGGTCGATCATGCCGTTGGCCGGGCCGGTGTCATAGGCCTCCAGGGCGCCGTCGGCCGTCACCAGGGTGACATTGCCGACCCCGCCGAGATTGAGCACGGCCACGGGCGCCTCCAGCCCCGAGAAGCGGGTCAGGGCGGCGTGATAGACCGGGGCCAGGGGCGCCCCCTGCCCCCCCGCGGCCACGTCGGCGGTGCGGAAATCGAAGGCGACCGGCAGGCCGAGGCCATCGGCGAGCCGCTGGGCGTCGATCAGCTGGACGGTGCGGCCGCGCGGGCGCGTCGGCAGGGGCGGTTCGTGCAGGACGGTCTGGCCGTGAACACCGACGAGGTCGATGTCGCCGGCGGTCAGACCCTGGGCGGCCAGGAAATCCCGCGCCGCGGCCAGGTGTGTCTCGGCGATGATCCGCGCGGCGGTCCCGAAGGCCTCCGGCTCGGGCGCGTCCCAGCCCCAGGACCGGCCGGCGACGATGGCCTCTTCCGCCGCGGCGCGGGTGGCCGGATCGAGCTTGCGCTCGCCCGCCGGGCCGAAGCCGACGATGTGGGCGCCGTCGGTGTCGAGCAGGGCCATGTCGACCGCGTCGAGGGAGGTGCCGGTCATGAAGCCGAGGACTCGCATCGCCGCCTTGACTGCCATGGCCCCGGCCCGGTAGCTAGCGCCCATGACGACACGCGCGCCCTTCGCCCGCTCCTATTACCGCACGCCCCTGTAGCGCGCGGTAGGTCTGTCACGCCCGCCGCCCTCTCCGGTCGGCGGCGGCTCTCACACTGAGGAGACGGTCTCCGACCTTCCCACCTCCCTGGAGCCGTTTCATGTCGATCGACACCACCACCGACCCATCCGCCGAGACCTTCGTCCCGAAGTCCGACTTCATCCGCGTGATGCAGGAGCGCGGCTATATCCACCAGTGCACCGACCTGACGGCCTTGGACACGGCGGCGGCGGCCGGGCCGATCACGGCCTATGTGGGCTATGACTGCACGGCCGACAGCCTGCACATCGGCCATCTGATCTCGATCATGATGCTGCGCTGGTTCCAGAAGACCGGGCACCGGCCGATCGTGCTGATGGGCGGAGGCACCACCAAGGTGGGCGATCCCACCGACAAGGACCAGCAGCGGCCCCTGCTCACCGACGCGGTGATCAACACTAACCTGGCCAGCATCAAGCGCACCTTCAGCGCCTTCATGACCTTCGGCGAGACCGGCCAGGACGCGATCATGGTCAACAACGCCGACTGGCTGGAGAAGCTCGGCTACATCGAATTCCTGCGGGACTATGGGGTGCATTTCACGGTCAACAGGATGCTCTCTTTCGACAGCGTCAAGCTGCGGCTGGAGCGCGAGCAGCCGCTGAGCTTCCTCGAGTTCAACTACATGCTGATGCAGGCCACCGACTATCTGGAGCTTCATCGCCGCCATAACTGCATCCTGCAGATGGGCGGATCGGATCAGTGGGGCAATATCATCAACGGCGTGGAGCTGGTCCGGCGCGTGGCCCAGAAGCCGGCGTTCGGCCTGACCACGCCGCTGTTGACCACCAGCTCCGGCCAGAAGATGGGCAAGACCCTGGGCGGGGCGGTGTGGCTGAACGCCGAGCGGCTGTCGCCCTATGACTACTGGCAGATGTGGCGCAACACCGAGGACGCCGACGTGGGCCGGTTCCTGAAGCTGTTCACCGAACTGCCCCTGGACGAGATCGCCCGCCTGGAAGCCCTCGGCGGAGCCGAGATCAACGAGGCCAAGAAGGTGCTGGCCAATGCGGCCACGACCCTGCTGCACGGACCGGAGGCCGCCGCGACGGCCGCCGCCGCCGCCGTGGCCGCGTTCGAGCACGGCCGGCTGTCGGAAGACCTGCCCACGGTGGAGATCGCCGCCGGCGATCTGAGCGCCATGACCAACACCGCCCTGATGGTGGCGGCGGGGTTCGCCAGTTCCAACGGCGACGCCCGGCGCCAGATCGCCGGGGGCGCGTTCCGGATCAACGGGGTGAAGGTGGCCGACGCCAACGCCCTGGTGGAGATTTCCGGATCGGAAGCTGAACTGCGCAAGGGCAATGCGCGTAAACGCCTCGTCGTCAGCTGACAGACTAGCAAAGGGACCCGCACCATGACCGTCACCCTGAAAGCCGGCGATCCGGCCCCCGCGTTCGACATGGCCGCCGACGGCGGCGCCCGCGTCTCCCTGGCCGGCCTGAAGGGCAAGGCGGTGGTCCTCTATTTCTACCCCAAGGACGATACCAGCGGCTGCACCAACGAGGCCAAGGGCTTCACCGAGGCGGCGGCCGATTTCGCCGCGGCCGGCGTGGCGGTGGTCGGTGTCTCGAAGGACTCCGTGGCCAGCCACGACAGGTTCAAGGCGAAATACAGCCTGAACCTCACCCTGGGGTCGGATCCCGAGGGCGCGGTGCTGGAGGCCTATGGGGTGTGGGTGGAGAAGAGCATGTACGGGCGCCAGTACATGGGGATCGAACGGGCGACGTTCCTGATCGACGCGGCCGGGGTGATCCGCCAGGTGTGGCGCAAGGTGAAGGTGCCGGGGCACGTGGCCCAGGTGCTGGCGGCGGCGAAAGGGCTTTAGGTCGCCGCCGAGGCCTCTAGAAAACGTATGTTTTCCAAGGGTCCGGGCGGACGATTCCCATTTCTTCAGGTTCTTCAATGAATTGACCGACGGCCTAAGCCCCGGCCAGTGCGGCCGATTGGCAGCATTTGGCAACATGCTGGCAGCGGATTGGCAGCCGCCGGGCAACATTCCGGCCGCGGATGGGCCGCCGATGGTCGCACGCCGGGCAACATCTGGCAGCCGATTGGCAGCGGAATGGCAACATTTGGCAGCAGGAGTCATGGGCGGGATGGGGACCGAGCGGGCGCGGAGAGCGCGTTAGATTGCATTATGCAATCTTTTCCCAGGTTTCGTCAACGCAGGTCAAGCTGACCCCTGAGGTCCATGAGAAACTGTGGCTTGGGCGGTGCGTGGCTAGTAGGGGCGCGGCACACCGGCCGTTAGGGGCCGGCGGACATCACGCCGAGGTGTGTTGAATTGACCGCGTGAGCGGCAGCACTATCCGCTCCACCCGGCGCCGAGGATCACGAGATGGGCAAGATGGACATCGACCCGATCGATGAGGACGCCGCCCACGACTTCATGCTGGAGGACGAGGATTTCGAGGACGATGGCTCGGAGGCCGCGCGTCATTTGGCGGAGGGGCGGCCGATCTACTACGCCGAGCCGGAAACGCCGGCGGGCCTGGTGATCCGCGAAAGCCCGGATGGCTCCAGGGTCTATGTCCGGCTGGACGGTCAGGGCGGTTTGGTCGTCGTCGGGCCGGTCTGAACGACGCGGGAGAATCGTCGATCGCCGGAGAGAATTCGGTCAGGCGAACTTTGCAATTCGAGACTACAGTTATATGATCTCGACATTGCGGAGGCGCCGTTCATGGGCAAGATCGATCCGAACAAGACGCGGCTAGAGGCGCTGCGAAAGCTCTGGCGAGATGGTGTCGGCAGCGGCGACGGCGGGCCGCTCGACGTCGAGGACATTAAGCGTCGAGGACGCGAGCGGCTGGCGGCGCGCAAACTGCCCGGCTGACGGATCGGCGGCGTGACGGTCTGGCGGGGGGATTTGGGTGTTTCGGCGGCCCCCTCCACCCCTTCGGGGTCCTTTCGGGCGTATACGCCCTCAGCCCCCAGAAGGGGAGGAGAAACAAATCTCTCTTCCCCGTCTGGGGGAAGTCCCTGCGAAGCAGGGGATGGGGGCGGCCCAATCAGTTGATCGCTGACGGCCGGCGCCAAGCGAGACGAACGCGTTCAGCCCCGCTAGGATCGTCTCCAACAACCGCCACAAGAGCGAAGCGACAGGAGACGACCATGACCTATCGGGTGATCCAGTGGGCGAGCGGCAATGTCGGGACCAAGGCCGTGCAGGCGGTTCTGGGCAATCCCGATCTCGAGCTGGTCGGCCTGTATGTCCATTCGGCCGGCAAGCATGGGCAGGACGTGGGCGATATCTGCGGGCTGGGGCGCCAGATCGGGGTCAAGGCGACGTCGAGCCTCGATGATATCCTGGCGATGGAGGCGGACTGCGTGCTGCACATGCCCCTGCCCTCCCTCATCTGGGGCAACGATCCCGGCGCCGACACCGAAAACCTGATCCGGCTGCTGGAGAGCGGCAAGAACGTCATCACCACCGTCGGCTATCTCTATCCCAAGGCCTATGGCGCGGAGATCGAATCGCGGCTGTCGGCGGCGGCGCTGAAGGGCGGGGTGTCGCTGCACGGGACGGGGCTGAACCCGGGATTCATCGGCGACCTGACGCCGCTTGTGCTCTCGTCCATGAGCCGGCGCATCGATCAGGTCTATGTCACCGAGATCTCCAATTTCGCCTACTACCCGGCCCCCGACATCATGATGGGCATGATGCGGATGGGCCAGACGCCGGACCAGTTCGAGGCCAGCGCCGGGCGGCTGAAGCTGTGGCTGGGCGGGCTGTTCCGCGAGAGCGTGATGATGGTGGCGGACGGGCTGGGCTGCCCGCTGGACGAGATCGTCGAGACCTATGAGCTGGCCCTGGCCGATGAGAGCTTCACGGTGGCAGCGGGGACCATCGCGGCCGGCCGCGTGGCTGGCCAGCACTGGACCTGGACGGGCCTGAAGGACGGCCGCGCGCGGGTGGTGCACGAGACCGTCTGGCGGATGCACCACTCGGTCGCGCCGCACTGGGCGCAGGGGCCGAACAGCGTGGTCATCGCGGGCGAGCCGACGATGCGGCTCGAGCTGGGGGAGACCTGGCTGGACGATCCCCTGGGCGCGACGGCCTGGCACGCGGTCAACGCCATTGGCGCGGTGTGCGACGCGAAGCCGGGGATTCGCACGTTCCTGGATCTGCCGTTGATCCTTGGGCAGAACACCATGGGGCCGCGGGCCTAAGGCGGCATGGCGATCGACTTGCCGTAGCCGTCGAGGGTGGCGGCGACAGCGGAGAGCTGGTCGAGAAGCGGAATGGCGCCGGAGGCCGCGAACGCAAGGTCCGGCCGTTCGAAGATGGCCAGGCAGATTTCACGCGGATCATGGCGCGATTGATAGGCGACGCCGTCGGGGGCGTCCGGGTGGGCCCACAGCGCGTCCGCCCAGGCGCCGCAGGGATCGTAGGGGCCGGTCGAGATGGCGTTGTCGCAGCCCAGTTGCTGCAGGCCCTCCCCGTGGAGTCGCGCCAGACGCAAGTCGCGCGCGCAGCGCAGTTCGCTTGACGCGCGCGAGGCCACGTCTCGGTAGGCGATCATCCTTCGCCTCGGGTTCCTCAGGAGGGTCTCCACAAGGGCGCCGCGCAGGTGGAGGCCCACATAGAGGACGCCAAAGCCCCGGGTGAGGCTATCGAAGCGATAGGTCGGCGGACCGCCCGCGCCGGGTCCGAAGAAAACTGGATCGTTTCCCGCGCGGTGGACCCGCGCCAGGGCCGCCCCGGCCGCGACGACAACCAGCGGCAGGGTCATTTTGTTCAGGCGCGCGGGCGGGAGCGACGCGCGGCCTGATGGACCCCGCCGGGCGGGTCGCGGCGGTTGGCTCACGCGAAGCCATCACCGCGTTCGATGCGCAACAGCCGCTCAAGGTCCTCGGTCCAGCCGCCCGCGCGCAGCGCCTCGATCGGGGGCCGGCCGTCCAGGGCGTCGTCCGGCGCCAGCAGGAAATCCAGGGTCACCCATGGCCCCGCCGTCGCGAAGGCCTGAACGACCTTCGGCAGGCCTTCCAGAACGTCACCGGCCTCTTCGTCAAACTGACACCGCGGATAGCGCCAGTCGCCGCCCCGCCGGCAGGCCAGCAGCCCGTTGGCCCGGCGGCGCTTATCGACAGCCTGACGGGATATGCCGAGCAGGTCGCCAACCTCCTCTGCCGACAAGGTTCCGCCAGCTTCGGCCAGGAGCTCGAGGCAATGCTCGGCGTTGCGCGCGATCAGCGGAACAAGGGGCTCAAGCGAGGCGATCGCCGCGCCAAGGACGCCGGCGTCGCCCAGGACGCGCGCCAGGGTCCCGACATCCGTCGTCGCGGCCAGGGCGTCGGTGAGGCTCGTGGTCGAAGCCTGCGTCGAAATGCGACTGAGCGCGGCCATGGACCGCCGCTGGAACGCCGCGCGGACAGGATCGGCGCTGAGCACAAAACCGAGCGTTTCGGGAGACGCGGGAAGCGACGCCATGACAAACCTCAAGTTGACTTTGGGATAGTTAGGTACCACCCAGTCCTAAGTCAACCACCGCCGCCACACGCCGGCTCACATCCACCGCACCGCATGAATCGGCGGCAGGTTGGCGTTGACGCAGGCCCAGCGGTCGCCGGCGTCGTCGCTGACCCAGAGCGAGCCCGTGGTGGAGCCGACGGCGAGCCGCGCGCCGGTGTCGTCGACATCGAGGCCGTGGCGATAGACCAGATCATAGCTCTCGTGGTCCGGCAGTCCGGCGGTGAGGCGTTCGAAGGTGGCGCCGCCGTCGCGGGTGCGGGTGAGGATGAAGCGGCCCTCAACCGGATATCGCTGCTGATCGCTGATCGCGGGAGCGAACCAGGCGGTGTCCGGGTCGGTGGGGTGGACGGCGACCGCGAAGCCGAAGCTGGACGGGGCGATGGCGATCTCGCGCCAGGTTTGGCCGCCGTCGACGGAGCGGAAGACGCCGTTGTGATGCTGGGTCCACAGCACGTCCGGCGCGGCGGCGCAGCGGACGATGCGGTGGGGATCCTGGGTCGCGGGGTTCTCCCGCTCCTCCGGCGGCAGATAGGCCGCCCACATGCCCTCGGTGGAGACGCGCCAGGACTTGCCGGCGTCGTCGCTGAGCCAGGCGCCGCCGCAGGAGACGCCCACCGCCACCTTGCGCGCGTCGCGCGGATCGAAACTGATCGAGTGCAGGCCCGGCTGGTCGAAGCCGCCGCCGAACCAGTCGGCGCGCAGGGGATTGTCCCAGAGGGCGCGGTTGAGGGTCCAGCTCTCGGCCTTGTCGGAACTGCTGAACAAGCCGCCCGGGATGACCCCGGCCCACATGCGGCCGCCTGGCGCATTGGGATCGGCCTCCAGCACCCAGATCATCGACAGGGCCGGCGGCGGATCGCCGGGGACGCCGGCGTAGGACGGCACGGTCACCTCCCGCCAGGAGGCGCCATCGTCGTCCGAGCGGTGCAGCTTGGCCCCGAAGTGGCCGAGATCCAGGGCGGCGTAGAGCGCCCCGTCGCGCGGATCGCGCAGGACCGCGGTGACCGGCTCGCCGAGGAACCAGCGCCCAGTGATCTTCAGATCGCGGCCCGCGCCGCGCAGTTCGAACAGGCCCTTGCGGGTCGCCACCAGCAGTCGATCGCGCATCGCCAGCCTCCCTCAGCCGCCCGACAGGGCCTGCATGACATAGATGTCGGTCTCCGGCGCGAGCACGAGGTCGAGCGCCGCCTGGCCGCGGATCAGCCGGCCGTCGACGAACACCGCCACGTGCTTGCGAAGGCGGCGATGCTCGTCGAGCACATAGGCCGCGAGGTGGGGATAGTCCTGGCCGATCGCGTCGATCGCCTCAAGCAGACGCGCGGCGGCGACCTCGACGGTCCCCGCCGGCGCCACGTGGCGCAGCCGATCGGTGAAGGTGACCTTGGCCAGCTTCCCCTCCCCTTGCGGCGCAGCCCCGCGCCGTTGGGGGGGACTATCGCGCCGATTGGGGTAAGTGGCCAGGGAGTCGGGATTCGGGTGGTTCGGAGGCCCCCTCCACCCCTTCGGGGTCCCCCTCCCCCGTCTTACGGGGGAGGAGAAGAGACTCTCTCTTCCCCCGCTGGGAGAAGTCCCTGCGAAGCAGGGGAAGAGGGCCTAGGCGTCGGCGGCGTCGCGGGTGACGCCGACGCGTTGGGCCAGGGAGGCGCCCATGAAGCGGTCGAGGTCGCCGTCGAGGACGCCGGACGTGTCGGAGGTCTCGACGTTGGTCCGCAGGTCCTTGACCATCTGATAGGGCTGCAGGACGTAGGAGCGGATCTGGTGGCCCCAGCCGATGTCGGTCTTGGCGTCGGCGACCGCCTGGGCCACGGCCTCGCGGCGCTGGAGCTCGGCTTCATAGAGGCGGGCGCGGAGCATCTTCCAGGCCTGGTCGCGGTTCTGGTGCTGCGAACGCTGGTTCTGACAGGCCACGACGATGCCCGTGGGGATGTGGGTCAGGCGCACGGCCGAGTCGGTCTTGTTGACGTGCTGACCGCCCGAACCGCTGGCGCGGTAGGTGTCGGTGCGCACGTCGTTGGGATTGATGTCGATCTCGATCTTGTCGTCGACCACCGGATAGACCCAGATCGAGGCGAAGCTGGTGTGGCGCTTGGCGGCGGCGTCGAAGGGCGAGATGCGCACAAGGCGGTGCACGCCGGCCTCGGTCTTCAGCCAGCCATAGGCGTTGACGCCGCTGATCTTGATGGTGGCGGACTTGATGCCGACCTGTTCGCCCTCGGTCTCTTCGATCATCTCCACGCTCATGCCGTGGGCCGTGGCCCAGCGGGTGTACATGCGCAGGAGCATATTGGCCCAGTCGGTGGACTCGGTGCCGCCGGCGCCGGAGTTCACTTCCAGATAGGCGTCGGCGCCATCGGCCTCGCCGGAGAGCAGGGCCTCGAGTTCGGCCTTGGCGGCGAAGGTCTTGAGTTCGGCCAGCTGGCCGGCGACGTCGTTGAGCGAGCCGTCGTCGCCTTCCGCCTGGGCCATTTCCGCGAACTCAAGCGCGTCGCTGAGCTCACGCTCCAGTCGCTGCACCGCCTCGACCTTGGTCGACAGCTGGGTGCGCTCGCGCATGATGCCCTGGGCCGTCTCCGCGTCGTCCCAGAAGGTGGGATGTTCGATGCGGGCGTTAAATTCGTCGAGCTTTCTTAAGGCAGGTTCCCAGTCAAAGACGCCTCCTGAGCAGTCCTACGGACTGCTCGATATCGGTCGCCATGGCTTCGATATCCGCACGCATGATGGTTCGCCTCGCCGGTCCGCCTGCAACTGAAGGCGGGGCGCGCCCGATAGCGCGGGCGCTCGCGAAATACAATTGTCAGTAGAGTCCGCCCATCTCGTCGGGAGTCTTGGGAGGCTTGCCGGCCTTGGGCAGGCCCTTGGGCGCATCGGGGAGCGCCGGCAGGGGCGCGGTGGGCACGGTGGCGCCCGGAACGCCCGGGGGCGCATTGGGATCGAGGGGGGCGACGACGACCTTGGGCTCGGTGCCGGGGCGGAAGGCCTCGCGGTTGGGGCCGATCTGGGCGAAGCGGGTATTGGGCGGGGCCTTGAAGTCCAGCGGCGGCGAGCCCTTCACGGCCTCCTGCATGAACTCGATGAAGACCGGCAGGGCGGCCACGGCTCCGGTCTCGCCCTTGCCGAGCGAGCGGTTGTCGTCGAAGCCGATGAACACCCCGACCACCAGCTGGGGCGAGAAACCCATGAACCAGGCGCTGCGGAATTCGTTGGTGGTGCCAGTCTTGCCGCCCACCGGCCGGCCGAGGGCGGCGTGGGCGGCGGCGGCGGTGCCGCGCAGGGCCACGCCCTCGAGCATGGTGTCGATCTGATAGGCGGTGATCGGGTCGATCAGCTGGGCGCCGGGCGGCTGGATCTCGGGGCCGTCATCGCCGGCGAAGCTGGCGGCGCAGCTGCGGCAGTCACGGGCGTCGGCACGGTAGAGCAGTTCGCCGCCGCGGTCCTCCACCAGTTCGATCAGGTGCGGGTTCACCTTGCGCCCGCCGTTGACCAGGGCCGAATAGGCGGCGGTCATGCGATAGGGCGTGGTCTCGCCGGCGCCCAGGGCCATGGCCAGCACCGGCTCCATCTTGTCGACGATGCCGAAGCGTTTGGCGGTGGCGACGATCTTGGGCATGCCCACCTGCTGGGCGATGCGCACGGTCATGGTGTTGAGCGACAGCTCCAGGCCGCGGCGGAAGATCAGCGGGCCGTTGAAGTTGTGCTCATAGTTCTCCGGGCTCCAGGTCTCGCCGCCGAAGCCCGGCAGGGAGAGCGGCGCGTCGAGCACGATGCTGGCCGGGGTAAACTGACCGGTCTCCAGGGCCGTGGCGTAGACGAACGGCTTGAAGGACGAGCCGGGCTGGCGATAGGCCTGGGTGGCGCGGTTGAATTTTGACAGCGAGAAGCTGTAGCCGCCGACCATGGCGACCACCCGGCCGCTGTTGGGCTCCATGGCCACGAGGGCGCCGTTGACCTGGGGCACCTGGCGCAGGCGAAAGCCCCCGGAGGGCGCCGGTTCGACGAAGACCAGATCGCCCTCGTTCAGGCCCTTGCCGGCCCGCGCCCAGGCGACATCGCCGGGGACGATCTCGCCGGCAATATTGTCCGCCGCGGTCTGGACCCGGACGCGTCCCTTGGCTTCGAGAACCAGGGCCGCCAGCCATTTGCTCCGCTCGGCGGGCGGGGCGTGCTCCAGGGTGGCCTTCTGCCAGCCGGGCGTATTGGCCACGTGGCCCCAGGCGCCGCGCCAGCCGTGGCGGTGGTCGTAGGTCTCCAGCCCGTCCATCAGAGCGATCCGCGCCGCGGTCTGAAGCCTGGGGTCGAGAGTGGTGCGGACGTAGTAACCGCCTTGGGTGAGGTCGGCGCCCACCGACTTGATCTGCAGTCCCTGGCGGCGGGCCTCGTCAACGAAATAGTCGGCGTCGTGATATTTCGTCCGGGTCGGCGCGCCCTGGACGGTGAGATCCTCGCGCATGGCCGCCTCGGACTCGGCGCGCGTGACCCAGCCCAGGTCGGCCATGTCGCGCAGGATCATGTTGCGGCGGCGGAGGGCGGCGGCCTTGTGGGTGACGGGCTGATAGTTGTCGGGGCCCTTGGGCAGGGCCGCCAGATAGGCGCACTGGGCCAAGGTGAGATCGGACAACGATTTGCCGAAATAGTTGTAGGCCGCGGCGCCGACGCCGAAGGAGCGATAGCCTAGCCAGATCTCGTTGAGATAAAGTTCGAGAATCTCGGTCTTGCTGAGCGTCTCCTCCAGCCGCGTGGCCAGCAGCGCCTCCTTCAGCTTGCGGCCGACGGAGACACGATTGCTCAAGGAAATGTTCTTGGCCACCTGCTGGGTGATGGTCGAACCGCCCTCGGGGCGGCGGCCCTGGATGATGTTGAAGACATCCTTGACCAGGGCCCGCGAGACGCCGGCCACGTCGACGCCGCCGTGCTGGAAGAAGTTGTGATCCTCGGCGGCCAGGAAGGCATAGGCGAGCCGCGGCGGAATCTGATCGTAGGGCACATAGATACGCCGCACCTTGGAGAATTCGCCGATCAGGGTGCCATCCCAGGCGTAGACGCGGGTGGCGGTGGGCGGATGATAGTCGGCCAGTTCCTGGGCGCTGGGCAGCTGGTTGAACAGCACGGCCGCATAGATCGCGGCCGAGACGGCGGCCACGGCCACCGCGCCCAGGGCGGCGAGGCCCGCCGTGACGATCCAACGACCTTCAAACTTCAAGACTGCCGGACCTCCAGGCGGCGCGACCCTCCCGCCCCGGCGACGTCTAGCAACGTTCCGCGGTCACGCCAACGAAGGGTTTGTCAGCCGGCCGCCAGACGGGTCGCCCCGGAGAAATAGGCGTCGATGGCCGCGGCCACCCCGCCCATGAGCCGGTCGCGCTGGGCCGGGTCGGTGAGCCGCATCTCGTCGCCCGGATTGGTGATGAAACCCATCTCCAGCAGGACGGCCGGGACATCGGGGGCGAGCAGGACGAAATAGCCGGCGTCGCGGTGGCTGCGCGGCAGCAGATCGACCTTGTCGCTGATGTGCTCGATCAGCACGCTGGCGAACTGGGACGAGCGGTTGCGGGTGCTGCGCTGGGTCAGGTCGAGCAGGATCTGGCGCACGCCCACATCGGTGCGCTTGCCGCCGGTGTTGGCGAACCATTCGTGCGGCCCCAGCACATAGTTCACCCGGGTCTGGCCGCTGTCGGAGAGGGTGTAGATGCTGGCGCCGTGAGGCGTGGGATCGGACCCGGCCGAGTCGGCGTGCAGGGAGATGAACAGATCGGCTCCCGCCTTGCGGGCGATCTGCACCCGGCTTTCCAACGGGATGAAGACGTCGCTGTCGCGGGTGAGCACCACCTTGTAGCGGCCCATCTTCTCCAGGCGCGCCTTGAGATTGAGCGCCGCGGCGAGGGTGAGGTCCTTTTCGTTGCGCACCAGGCTGCGCGCGCCGGGATCGTGACCGCCGTGGCCGGCGTCGACCACGATGACCTTCAGGCCGCGTCCGGCGGGGGCGGGCGCGCGGGCCGGGGCCGGCCGGGCGATGGGAGACGGCGCAGGCTTGGCGATCGCCGCGACGGGCTTATCCGCGGACGCTGACGCCAGCCGCTGCGCCGCACCCGGCGAGGGCGTTCGAGTCGACACCGCTGACGGCGGCGCGGGGGTCGGCGGAGGCAGTGTCGGCGCGAGCCCCGCGGCAGTGTCCACATCGTCTTCCGGCGGCGCGGGCGGCGTCACCGCCATGGCGCGGTTCGAGATCTTCATGACCCCCGATTCCGCGCCAATCATCGGCGCTCGCGCCGGCGGCGGAGGGCTGGCCACCGCGACGCTGGCGACGCGGACAGGCGGCGCGGCCTTTGCCGGGACGGGCTTCGATGGGGCGGTGAGCGCGGCGACGGCGTCGCCGGCGGCGGCCGGCTTCACATCGATGACATAGCGCCAGTTTCCGCCCTCGGCCGGCGGCGGGATGAGGAAGCGATGGACCACACCGGCGCCGGGAGCGACGTCGAGGACGAGGCGGCTGGCGCGCGGGCCGACGGTGACATGCCAGGCCGAGACCACGCCCAGACCCCGACCCTGCAGGCGATCGGTGGAAAGCAGCGGCGGCAGGCCGATGACGAGATGACCCGGAGAGCCCTCCTCCGCCAGCAGCTTGCCCGCGGCGGCGGCGTCGAGGTCGAGGACGACGCGGGTCGAGGTCGAATCGCCGCCGAGGCGCACACCGATGAGGCCGACCGCGGCGGACGCCGGCGGCGGAACGGGGACGGCGCGCGCGGCGGTCGCGCCGACGAGCAACATCGCCGTGAAACCCAGCCGGCTCCACGGAAACGCCCCCAACCTGGCCAGAACCGCACGCAACACGCCCGATGATCCTCTTTAGGACACCAAAAACGGGCTCTTATGCGCGCGAGGCCGTAGCCAAACGGTTAAGGCGCCAGGGGGAATCCACCGGCCGGACACGGCCATTTCCGCGCCTTTCCTTTCCGTCCGGGTTCCCCTAAGGTGTCGGGGCGCATGCGCTGTCAATCAGACTTCAGCGATGGTGCGCGCCTCCCGCGTCGGGCCTGCGCTATTTTGGCGTGGACGCGTCACCCTACCCGCGCCGCGGTTTCGTGTGCGCGACCTTGAGAACAACCATGGGCAGCGCCGCCTTCGCTCCGATTTTGTCCCCTCTCGCCGCCGCAAATCGCGGCCGTGCGGTCAAAGACGTCTCGTGCGCGCGCGCCCTTAGCTGGCGCCCGGATCCAGGATCCGCCCGGCGCCCCGGAGATCGTGTTTATGTCCAAGAAAATGTTGATCGACGCCGCCCACCCGGAAGAGACCCGGGTCGTCGTCATGAACGGTACACGGGTTGAAGATTTCGATTTCGAAAGCCGCGCCAAGAAACAGCTTCGCGGCAATATCTACCTCGCCAAGGTTACCCGGGTAGAACCCAGCCTGCAGGCGGCGTTCATCGAATACGGCGGCAACCGTCACGGGTTCCTGGCGTTCAACGAAATCCACCCCGACTATTATCAGATTCCCCACGCCGACCGCGAAGCGCTGATGCGCGAGGCGGAAGCCGACGACGAGGACCACGCCCTGCCCGCCCCGACCCTTGGCGAGGACGGCGCGGAAGAGCTCGGCGGCGACGACGAGGACGAAGTCGACGAGGAGGTCGCGCGCCGCCGCCGGCGGCTGATGCGCCGGTACAAGATTCAGGAAGTGATCAAGCGCCGGCAGATCATGCTGGTGCAGGTCGTCAAGGAAGAGCGCGGCA
>CAIQJF010000031.1 GCA_903872075.1 uncultured Caulobacteraceae bacterium
ATCGCCGCCTCGGCCGCCACCTCCCCTGCCGGCGGCGCGCCTGCCCGCACGGGTCGCACGCCGGCTCCGACGGCGGCCGCCACGCGTGAGACCTGGCTGGCGGCGCTGCGCGCCTCGTGTGACGACGGCGAGGCTGCGGCGCTCGACGATCTGCTGCGTTGGATGAGCGAACAATACGGGGTCACGTCGGTCTCGAGTTCGCCGACCCCGACCTACCGTCTTTCGGTCAAAGAGAGTGGCAAGGACCGGTTCCCGTTCGGCGTCACCGTCGGCAAGGACGCCGCCCTCAACCTCGGCTCGCTGTCGTCCACCCGCGCCTATGAGGCGGAGGAGGCTCGCCGGAGCCTGGTCGGCGAAATCGCCGCGGCGGGCGTGAGATTGGCGGACGTGGACCTCAAGGGCGATGTGCGCATTCCGCTCAGCGCCCTGGCGTCGCCGGCGCTGCGGACCAGAGTTCTGGCGGTCTTTGACGGTGTGATCGAAACCATGCGCCTCAAGGAAGCGCCCAACGCGTTCCTGGCCTAGAGCTGACCATGACCGCGGAAGGTTTTGAAACCGGGCTCGGCCCGACCTCGCACAGCTTCATCTCTCAACGCCTGAGACTTCACTATGTGGACTGGGGCAATGCGGGCGCGCCGCCCCTGATCCTGGTTCACGGGGGACGGGACCATTGCCGCAACTGGGACTGGGTGGCCCAGGCCCTGCGCAAGGACTGGCACGTCATCGCACCCGACCTCCGGGGCCACGGCGACTCGGCCTATTCGCCGAGCGGCGACTATTCGATGTCGGCCTATGTCTATGATCTGGCCCAGCTCATCCATCGCCAGGGCCTGGCCCCGGTGCGGATCGTCGCTCACTCCCTCGGCGGGAACATTGCCCTGCGTTACTCGGGACTCTATCCCGAAAACGTTACGCGACTGGTCTCCATCGAAGGCATGGGGCCGTCGCCGGCCATGGTGGCCAAGCGTATCGAGACGCCGATCCATGAACGGCTCAGCCGCTGGATTGACGATCAACGAGCCGTCGCGGGCCGGATGCCGCGCCGCTACGCCTCCATCGACGAGGCTCTGGCGCGGATGCAGGCGGAGAACACCCATCTCACCCCGACGCAGGCCCGCTATCTCACCGTTCATGGCGTAAGCCAGAACGAGGACGGCACCTACAGCTGGAAGTTCGACAACTATGTGCGCGGGATGTCGCCGGCCGACATCTCGCTGGACGATCAGCACGCGCTCTGGGAGCGCATCACCTGTCCGACCCTGCTGGTCTATGGAAAGGAGAGCTGGGCCTCCAATCCCGAGACGGACGGTCGTATCCGGCACTTCTCCAACGCGCGGGTCGTCAGCTTCGAACGGGCCGGCCACTGGGTGCACCACGACCGGCTTGAGGCTTTTCTGGACGAACTGCGCGCCTTCCTCTGAGGCCGCCGCCGGCGCCGTCAGGCGGCGCCGAGCAGGTCCCTTTTGCCCAGGGCGACGCCGTTGTGGCGCAGGATGTCGTAGGCCGTGCTGATGTGGAAATAGAAGTTCGGCATGGCCAGGTTGAGCAGGAAGACCTGGCCGGTGAAGGTCATCTCGACGCCCTGCATCTTCAGGACGACGGGCTTGGAGTCCGCCCCCGCCATCTGCTCGGGCGTCAGGGTGTTCAGGAAGGCGATGGTGGCGTCGATGCGGGCCTGCAGTTCCGGGAAGGTGGTTTCCACGTCGGGATGGCTGGGCGCCTCGATTCCGGCGAGGCGGGCGCCGGCGCCCTTGGCCGCGTCGCAGGCGATCTGCACCTGGCGGGTGAGCGGGAACATGTCCGGCGCCAGCCGCGCGGACGCGAACACCTCGGGATCGATGCCGCGCGACTCCGCGGACTCCACGCCCTTGCGCAGGATCGCCGCGAGGTTGCCGAGCATGCGCAGGAAGACCGGGACGGAAACGTCATACATCGACAGGGACATTGGCATGCTCACGGGTGAGGGTTTCAGGGAGGAACGGCGATTCGCGCCGCCATCCGGACGCCTGACCTATCCCACCCGTGCGCCAATAGCGAACGGTGCGCCGTGATCCCGGCCGCCAGCGCCGACCTCGCCCGGCGGCGGGATCTGACCAGGATGCGCGCCCTGGCCACCGGGTTGCTCGCCCTGATGGCGGCGATCTTCCTTGTGACACGCCTCGCCCCGGCCTCCTGGGTCTGGACCGGCTATGTCGGCGCCTTCGCCGAGGCCGGGCTCGTTGGGGCCTGCGCCGATTGGTTCGCCGTTACGGCGCTCTTTCGCCGTCCCCTGGGCCTGCCTATCCCGCACACGGGCATCATCCCGCGTAACAAGGATCGCATTGGCGAGGCCCTGGGCGACTTCATCGCCAACAACTTTCTCACCCCCGCGGTGTTGGAACAGCGCCTGGCCCGGCTTGAGCCGGCGCGCCGTCTCGCGGACTGGCTGAGCGCGCCGCAGCATACCGCGGGTCTTGCCGCCCGGCTGGCCGCCCTCACCCCGGATCTCACCGGCGCCGGCGCCGCCTTGCGGGCGGTGCTCACCGAAGGGCTGCAGCGCACGGCGGCGGCCCGTCCGCTCGCCCCGCTGGCCTCACGGCTTCTGGCATGGCTTTGGCGGGATCCCGGCGTGCAGAACCTGGTCAACCGGGCGGTGGAGTCCCTCGCCGGCTATGTGGGGGGCCAGGAGCAGTTCATCCAGACGCAGGTGGCCGGCGCCTCCTGGAAGTGGATGCCGAAGTGGCTGGACCGCATGCTGGCCGAGAAATTCACACATGGACTCGTGGGCGCCGTCCACGGCCTTGAGGATCCCCACCATCCCTGGCGGGAAGAACTCAACCTCGCCGTGGAGGAACTCATCGCACGCCTCGCCGATGATCCGGATTATCTGGACCGGGGCGAGGCGCTGAAGGCGAAGCTGCTCGCCGATCCCGATCTGGCCCGATGGCTCGATCGTCTCTGGGAAGAGCTGGCCGGGCGGCTCGGCGGCGATGCAGGCGCGCGGGAGGAGATCATCGCCGGCGCCTTGGCCCGCGGTCTCGCGGCCCTGGGGGGATGGCTCTCCGAGGACGCGGCCGCGCGCGAGGCGCTAGACCGCTGGATCCGGGTCGCCACGCGCCGGACGCTCTCGGCGCAGCGCCAGGCGATAGGCGGGTTCGTCGCCCAGGTGGTCGCCGGCTGGGACGCGCGGGGCGTAACCGACCGCCTGGAGCTGCAGGTCGGCCGGGATCTCCAGTACATCCGCATCAACGGCACATTGGTGGGCGGACTGGTGGGTCTGACGATCTATACGCTGGCGCGCCTGTTCTCCTGACCGGCAAGCGCGCCTATATCGGAGACGTGTCTCCGGGAGAGCGGTCGTGAAGTACAATCAGATGGGCCGTACCGGCCTCTATGTCTCCGAGATCTGCCTCGGGACCATGACCTTCGGCGGCAACGCCGACGCGGGCATGTGGAAGGCTATCGGCGCGCTGGAACAGCCGATCGTGAACGAGATCGTCGGCGCCGCCCTGGCCGCCGGCGTGAACTTCTTCGACACCGCCGACGTCTATTCCTTCGGCGAGTCCGAACGCCGCCTCGGCCAGGCCCTCAAGGATCTTGGCGCGCCGCGCAAGGACGTGGTCATCGCCACCAAGGTCTATGGAAACATGGGACCAGGACCCAACGATCGCGGCGCGTCGCGCGGCCACATCATGGACAGCGTTCAGGCCAGCCTGGAGCGTCTGCAGACCGACCATATCGACCTCTATCAGATCCACGCCACCGATCCGGTGACGCCCATCGAGGAGACCCTACGCGCTCTGGACGATCTCACGCGCCAAGGGCTGGTGCGCTATGTGGGCGTCTCCAACTGGACGGCCTGGCGCATCGCCAAGGCGCTGGGGATCAGCGAGCGCAAGGGTTACGCGAGGTTTGAGACCCTGCAGGCCTACTACTCCATTGCCGGCCGGGATCTGGAGCGCGAGCTCGTCCCCATGCTCACCGAGGAGAAGCTTGGTCTCATGGTCTGGTCGCCGCTGGCGGGCGGGCTGCTGTCGGGCAAGTTCGGACCCGGGTCGGCGGCGCCCAACAACGCGCGGCGGGCCAGCTTCGATTTCCCGCCCGTGGAGAAGGATCGCGCCTGGGCCTGCGTCGCCGCCATGCGCGAGATCGGCGATGCCCGCGGCGCCTCGGTGGCGCGCGTCGCCCTGGCTTGGCTCCTGGCCAAGCCGGCGGTCATGAGCGTGATTATCGGGGCCAAGACCCTCGAGCAGCTTGACGACAACCTCGCGGCGGCGGACCTGTCGCTGTCGCCCGAGGAGATCGCCCGGCTCGACGCGGTGAGCGCCCTGCCACCCGAATATCCGGGCTGGATGCTCGCCATGCAGGCGGCCGCGCGGGTTCCGGCGCCCTTCGTCAAGAAGGGTTGAGGCCCGCCGCGGGCGTGGCGTCGGTCAGGTCCGGGCGCGTTGTGCGACGCGGACGATGGCGTCGATGACGGCCCCGTACAGCGGGACCGGAATGTCGTGGCCCATGCCCTCGATCTCCACCAGTTCCGCGCCCGGGATGGCGGTGGCCGTGTCGCGGCCGCCCTCGACGGGCACCAGGGGGTCGGCCTTGCCGTGGATCACCACGGCGGGCGCGGTGACCCCGGCCAGTTTGCTCCGGCGTTCCGGCGAGGCCAGGATGGCGGCGTACTGGCGCTGGAATCCCACCGGGTAATAGGCGCGCTCGACCGTGGAGATGGCCTGTTCGCGGAGTTCCGCCTCGGGGACGGGATAGGCCGGCGAGCCCATGACCCGGGCGCTGACGATCGAGTGAGCGACGTAGGCTTCCAGATCTTCGCGGGGATCTGGGGCCGGCGCGCCGAGGCGCGCCACGGCTTCCGGCGTGGCCCTCGGAAGATCCGGATGGCCGGTGGTCGACATGATCGACGTCAGCGACAGCGTGCGCGCCGGATGGTCGGCCGCCACCAGCTGGGCGATCATGCCGCCCATGGACGCCCCGACGATATGCGCGCTCGCGATGCCAAGGGCGTCGAGAAGCGCGACAGCGTCGCCGGCCATGTGGCTCAGGTCGTAGGCGACAGGCGGGGCCTCACCGCGCGAGACGGCGCCGAAGATCGCCGCCATGTCCGGTGGGCCGACGTGATCCAATCTGTCGGAGAGGCCCACATCGCGGTTGTCGAACCGGATCACGCGAAAGCCGCGCGCCGCGAGTTGATCAACGAATGACTGACTCCAGCGGGTCATCTGGGCGCCAAGACCCATGATCAGCAGCAAGGGTTCGCCGGACGGATCGCCGTGCGCGTCGTGTTCCAGATGAAGGTCACCCGCCTTGATCCGCGCCATGTCCCAGCCTCCCCGTGTGTCTCCCAAGTCTTAGTGCCGCCGGCAACGTTACGCCATGCCGCCTGCGGCTATGCCGATTCGTTCTAACCCTGACGCGACGCCTCCCGGGGTCCCGAGGCCGACGGGTCCGCCTCATCGCACAGTGGGAGCGTGACGGTGAACACCGTGCCCTTGCCCAGCTCGCTGCGGCAATCGATCACGCCATCGTGGCGGCTGACCACGGTCTGAACGACCGTCAGCCCAAGCCCCACGCCGGTGGTCCCCATGGTGGCCGTTTCGGAATCGGGATCGTCCACGGGGGGGCGTGCGAAGCGTTTGAAGAGACTAGCTTGCTGCGCCTGACTAAGTCCTCGGGCCTCATCGGCAATGGCGCAGGCCACGGCGGGGCGCCCTCTGAGGGTTGCTTCGGCCAGCGAGCAGGTGACGATCTTGCCTGGCGGGCTGAACTTCACGGCGTTGTCCACCAGGTTGATGAAGGCGCGGGCCAGTAGCCCCCTGTCCGCGTTAACGACGAACTCGCGGCCGGGATCCTCGACGATGATCCGGACGCCCGCCGCCTCCGCGATCGCCCAGAGGGCGTCGGCCGCGTCCCCTAGCAGATGAAACAGATCGATGGGCGCTAAGGCGTAGTCGGCGGCCTCGGCCTGGGCCAGACGCACAAAGTTTTCCGCCAGGCTCAGCGTTCTCAGCGCATTTTGCTCGATCCGGTCTCGGAGAGCCTTGGGCACAGCGCGGAAATCCTCATGTTCCAGAGCCGCGAGGATGGCCGATTGGGGGGCGCGCATGTCGTGGGTAAACAACTGCATCGCCTCCTCCCGCTGCCGCATGGCCGCGACGAGGTCGGTGACGTCGACCAGATGAATGGTCCAGCCCCGCGGCTCCCCCTCCAGTTCCCCTGTGGGCGTATAGCGCGCCTCGTAGATGCGGCCGCCGGGTCCGACGCCCCGCGGCGGCGGGCCTTCCGGCGTCAGCGATGGCGGCCAGAGTTTCACCTTGCCGCCGGCCGCCTTTGCGAGATCCTCAAGGATCGGCTGCAATGGCGCGCCGGGATCGGTGGCGCGGCCCAGTCTCTGTCCGAGAAGCGTGCCGGCGTGGTTAAACATGATGATCCGGCCGCGCGGCGTAACCACGAACACTGGGTCGGGAAAATTGGCGAGCACACCGCTGACGAAGCGGCGCAGTTCGCGAATGCGTTGGCGGGTCTCATCGATGAGAACCATCTGGCGGGCCACGCTATCGCCCATGGCCAGTCCGCCGGCCCGCGGCTGCATGACCGCCCCGCCGGCCCGGGTCTGCAGTTCGGCCAACTCCCGGGCGAAATAGTCGCTCGCCGCCTGTAGCCGCCGGGAAGACCAGACGATCTGCACGAGCGTCCGGACGATGACCGCAGTCATGGGGGGGAACCACACGCCCCAGATCACCAGGGCGGCGACCGACGCTCCGAAGATGATCAGACTTCCGACGGGCTGGTAGGCGAACTGCGTTGGCCGTAACCACAACAGCTCCGCAAACAGCGCCCAGACCAGAAGCAGGGTCAGCGCCAAGTTCCCGCCGTAGGGCAACTCGTGAATGAGTTTGTGCCGCAGGAGCGCGTCGAGGATGTTGGCCTCAAGCTCGATGTTCGGCATGCCGTCGGCGCCGGACACGGGCGTTGGATAGTTGTCCAGCAGGCCGGGCGCCGTCGCCCCCACCAGAACATATTTGCCGGTGAAGCGGCCCGGCGGCGTCACCCCGTCGACGACGTCCGCCGCGGACACCCTGTCGAAGTGATCGGTAGGCCCGGCGAACGGGATCAGGAATTCGTCGTTCTGACGGATGAGTTTGAGAAAGGAGTCCGACCGCTCTGCGCGCGCCCGAACGGCCTTGGCGTGGGGAGAATGGCCGGCGACCAGCACCATCAACTCCGGAATCCTGCGGCCCTGGAACTCGGTGGTGAGAAAAGCCCGGCGGACGATCCCGTCCCGGTCGGGTGTCGCGCCGGCCCTTCCCACGCCTGCCGCAGCCTGGCCGATCGCGGGCGTGGGCAGGGCCATCACACCGGCCTTACCGTCTCTGGGCGCCTGAAGAATGACCGGCATATAGACAGGCGCCTTGGAGATGGCGTCCCGCACCGCGGCGTCGCCGGCCGGCGTTCCTTTAGACTGGTAGAGGATACCCAGGCCGATCGCGAGCGGGTGATCCCGGGCGATGTTGGCGAGCATCGCCGCCTGGGTCTCACGCGGCCACGGCCAACGCCCTGCGCGGGTCATGCTGGGATAGTCGATGGAGACTATGACGATGTTAGCAGGCGCCGGATGGCGGCGAAGCTTCATGGCGAAATCGTAGATGGGGTTGTCTAGCCGGGAGGTTTCTTTCGACAACTCCAATCCGCAGACCAGCAAGGTCGCCAGGATCAGCAGCGCTGTCCATTCGAAGATCAGCCTGCCTCGGGCCCGAAACCGGACTGGCGCGTGCTCAGGCGCTGACGATGGCTCCTCATCGAGAAAATTCGTCATCAACGTGGTCGGTCTCTAGCCAGCGGCAAGTTCGGCGGCCGGATTAGCCTTCTCAAGCCTGTAGCCGAACCCGTAGACCGGCCCAAAGCTGTAGCCGTTGGCCGGGGTCAGTCCAAGCTTGGTCTTGAGACGGCAGACATGGGTGTCCAGGGTTCGGGAGGAGACCTTGGCCGACGGCCCCCAGACTTCCTCCAGCATGTAGCTTCTCGCCAGGGGGCGATGCAGATTGCGGAAGAGAAGGAGGGCCAGGTTGAACTCCTTGGTGGTCAGCACCTTCTCCTCGCCGCGGATTGTCACCACGTCGCGCGAGCGATCAAAGATGTAGTCGTTAAACCGCTCCAGGTGATCGTCGGCCTGGGGGGAGAGGCGCCGCAGCAGAGTGTCCACCCGGGCCAGGAGCACGGCTTTGCGCACCGGCTTGGTGACATAGTCGTCCGCGCCTGACACCAGACCCGTCACCACGTCATCGTCGGTGCTCCTGGCGGTGATCATGATGATCGGTAGGGTCGGCGCAAGCGAACCTCCGCGGATGCGCTTGACGACCTCCACGCCGGTGACGTCAGGCAGATTCCAATCGATGCACGCCAGATCGAAAGTGTCGCGATGTAGCGCCTTGAGGAAGGATTGCCCATCCCCGAACAGCACGCATTGCCCGAGCGTCTCCAGCATTCCGGTGAGGCGGCTCAGTTCGTCAGGGTCGTCCTCGACGACAGCGATCTTTCTCATGAATCGTCCCGAAATCCGATCGGTGAAATCTCCAGGCTCTTCAGTCGGCATTGCTTGGCTATTGCAAGGCAAATGACCGCCCTAAGCCCCCCCGTGCCGAACAGAACGTCCGAATTTATTCATAGTCCTCGGGCGGACACAAATCCAGACGCCGCGTCCGCCGGCCTCGCGGGCCTTGATTCGCGCCGTGAAAGGTCTATTTCGCAACGCAGCATTTGCGCTGCAGCAATGGAGTTGATCGTGTTCGTGTTTCTAATAAATGGTTTTAACACTCTTTTTGAGCCTACCTTCGAGATGCTCCGTGGCGTCCCACCCCGTGCGATGATGCGACTGCTCACGCCGTTCTGAGCGCAGAGTCGAGGCCGATCGTGCTTGAGAGGGCGGCCGAGAGGTCGCCCTTTCGTATGACGGCGATGTCCGAAAGGTGAAGCCAGTCGGCCATCTCCGCGAGCGGCAAGGCCAGCGCGCTGGCGACGACCGACGGATCCTCGCCGGGTTCAAGATGCGCCGCCTGCACGCGCAAGACGCGCGACGTGCGATCCGCCTTGAGGTCGACCCGTGCGACGATCCGGTCGCCCATGAGAAACGGCAGCACATAGTAGCCATGTTCGCGCAGATGCGCGGGTGTGTAGATCTCGAGACGGATGCGCGTTCCAAACAGACGCTCCGCGCGCTCGCGCCGCCAGATCAGGTTGTCGAAGGGCGACAACAGGGCGGTCGCCTCCGCGCGACGCGGGATCGACAAAGACGGAGCCATGAAGGCGGTCTTCTGCCAGCTTTCCACGGCCACGGGCAGCAGCGCGCCCTCCTCGACCAATTCCGCCAGACGACTGGCGAAACCCGCGACGGGCATGCGGAAGTAGTCTCGCAGGTCTGCTGACGTCGCTACGCCCATGGCGACGGCGGCGATCCGGATCAACTCTCGCTGGGCCTCGGCCTCGGTGGGGGTCGGGGAGTCCACGACCGAACGGGGAAGCACGCGATCGGGAAGGTCGTAGACGCGCTCGAACCCCCGCCGCGTTTGTGTTGTCACCAATCCGGCCCAGAACAGCCATTCCATGGCGCGCTTTCCATGGCTCCAGTTCCACCAGCCCGCCTGCCTCGGGCCCTCGGCGAAATCTCCGCCGCTCAGGGGCCCCTCGGTCTCTATCCGCCGCAGCACCGCGGCGACGAAATCGGCGCGTTCGCGGCCAAACCTGGCCAGGCCGCTCCAGAGATCGCCGGCCCGCGCTCGTTCCATCCGCCACCGAAACAGCGGCTGGAGCCCGACGGGCATCAGGGACGCCTCGTGACCCCAGTATTCAAACAAGCTTGGCTTTGGTCCCCAGGCCTCGGTGTCGAGAATATCGCGCGCATAGGGGCCGAGGCGGGAGAACCCCGGCAGATAGTGGCTGCGGGTGAGGACATTCACCGAGTCGATCTGGATCGCGCCGAGGTCATTCACGAGGCGGCGGAATCGGTTCCGATCCGCCGGCGTGGCCGGGGCCGGACGAAGCAGGCCCTGGGCTTTCAGGGCGATCCGGCGCGCCTGGCGCGCCGACAGCGTGGCGTCAGACAAAAGCGGGCTCGACCGACTGGACAGGGTGACGGGCGAACCAATCCATCTGCTCCAGCATCGACGACCAGGCGGCGTCCATCTCCGGCGTCCAGGCCGCTGCGGCGGCGTCGCGAAGCGTGTCCCTGACTACCCCGAAGAACAGACCGAACACCTCGGGTGGTACGCCGTAGCCATCGTGGGTGATGACCTCGCACTGGATCATCTGCGCGGCGTAGGCGCGCCGATCAATGAAATCGAGGATCATCTCGAACACCCTGGCGAGCATCTCGCCGCGGACGGAACCGTTTGTGTCCCTCACGAACAGCGCCTCCATGTCCGGGTGCTCCGAGAATAATCGCGCATAGACCTTCCGCGTCAGGTCGCCACCGATTTCCGCGGCGATTTCGAGGGATTCCTCTATCAAGCTGGTGTCCATGGCCCATATCTCCCCATCTCGCTCGATTTAATCACCGTGCCGGGGGGGGCTGTCTTCAGCGTCGCGGCAAAGTCCGACCTTAAACCAAAGAGTCCTGACACAATCCCAAAATGTATTTGGCGCGGAGGCGCCCGGACCGATAAAGAGTAATCTCGTTGTCGTTTCAACCGATCGAAGAGCCGCAGGGGTTTCAGGTGAGTGAGAGGCGTGTCGAAGTGGCGCTGGTGCAGATGCCCTTCGCGGCCACAACCTGGCCGTCGCTGGGCCTGGGGTTGCTGAAGGCCGCGCTGACGCGGTCTGGCGTCCCCAGCCGCGTCATCTATCTCAACACGAAATTTTCGGACCGGGTGGGGGTCGACGCCTATCAGGCCATGTCCGACGGAGCGCCGGACAACACCGATCTGCTCGCCGAGTGGGTGTTCACGCGCGCCCTTTGGGACGATCTGGCCACCTCGGATGAGGTCTATTTCCGCAATGTCGTCACCGGTCCGGAAGCGGCGCGGCGAAAGAACCTGGATGAGCCGAAAATCCTCGAGGCATGGAACAAGGCCTTCCACTGCCGCGAGTCGGTCGAGGCGTTTCTTGAGGCCTGCCTCGCCGAACACGACTGGGCCGCCCATCGGATCGTCGGTTTCACCTCCGTCTTCCAGCAGCACGTGGCGTCTCTGGCCCTCGCCCGTCGTCTGAAGGCGCGCTACCCGCACCTGCAGATCATTTTCGGCGGCGCGAACTGCGAAGGGCCCATGGGGCTGGCGACCCTGCGCGCCTTTCCCTTTGTGGACGCCGTCTGCATCGGCGAGGGTGACACCGCCTTTCCAGCCTATGTGGCCGACGTGCTGGCCGGTTCGGCGCACGCGCCGACGAATATTATCACGCGAGACGCCCTTGCGGCCCTGGACCGGGAAAATGAAGCGCCGGCAAGCGAGCCGACCGTGGACATGGACGCCTTGCCGATCCCCGACTTCGATGAATTCTTCGCCGAGTTTGAGGGGCGCGGAGCCGACGCGCTGCGACCTTTGCGGCTGATTTTCGAGACCTCCCGCGGTTGTTGGTGGGGCCAAAAGAATCATTGCACCTTCTGTGGTCTGAACGGCGCCTCGATGGCGTTCCGCTACAAGTCACCCGAGCGGGCGATTACTGAAATCCAGTCGTTGCTCGGAAGGTATGGCCGTTTCACTGAGCATTTTTTCGCGTCAGACAACATCATACCTTTTAAGTACTTCGATGATTTTTTGCCCCGTGTCATTGAACTTGATATGAAGCTATCGCTGTTTTACGAAACAAAGGCGAATCTCAAGAAAGACCAGCTTGTCGCCTATCGAGATGCCGGTATGGTGGAGATCCAGCCTGGAATTGAAAGCCTCGATACCGATATACTGCGAATTATGCGCAAGGGTGTCTCAGGAATTCAAAATATTCAGTTACTAAAGTGGTGCAAAGAGCTCGGCATATACCCATTTTGGAACTACCTGTTCGGATTTCCTGGGGAGAGACCCGATTCCTATGACGAAATCGCTGCTGAAATCGGCCATTTAAGTCATTTGGATCCACCTTGTGCGTCGGGGCAATTGAGATTCGACCGATTCAGTCCCTATGTCTCAACGCCCGACAAATTCGGTATTGAGGACTTGTCCCCGTATCCGGCCTATCGATTTATCTATCCCGGTCTGGAAGAGGCCGATATTCGGCAGATCGCCTACTATTTCACGGGTTCCTATGAAAACCGTGACGGCGTAGGCGTCTATACGGCGAATCTGCAGCGGGAAATCGAGACGTGGCGGCGAGAGGGATCGCAGAGCCTTCTGGCGCATGTCGATGACGGCGCGGAGATGCTTATATTCGATACCCGTCCTCTCGACGGGCCCCGGACAATCGCTCTTACCGGCTTATTCCGGAAGGTAATGTTGTGGGCGGATGGGATTATAACCCCGGCCCAGATGCCCACGGACGATGCCGAGGCCTCCGGTTTGACGGATGTCATAGCGCGTTTACGGGAATTGGGATTGATCTGTGTCGAAGGAGAGCGATTGCTGTCGTTATCCGTCCCTCTGGAGTCGGTGGTGACACCGGCGCCGGAGGCATTGACGAGGATGCGCGAGTTGCTAATAGAAGACGATGGAAATGATCCAGCGAGAGATGGGTTTGTACTAAATCAGTCCCGTGTCGTAAAATTAGAATTTTAACCACTAGGAGTAACCTATGAATACCAACACTGTTGCCACTGAAAAGACGGTCATCAGCCAGACCAGTAATGGCGGCATTCGGGTGAAGTCCCCGGCGCTCGCGAACGTAATGTCCGCCACCAGCCAGGGCGCGCCGACGAAAGGTCACACCAACCGCCCCGCGCCGCTGATGGTGCCTGGCGTCTAGTCCACGCCCTTTCAGCCGGACGGAGCGCGGCCGCAAAGAGGACGCGCTCCGTCTGATGAACGAAATTTAACGCGCCAGAGAGCCGCCGAGGGTGCAGACCGTCACGTCGTGGCGCCACCTGATCGGAATCAACTCATGCGTGTCCCCGTTCGCGGCGTTGCAGCCGCTGCTTTGCTGGCCTCCAGCGCCATCGTTCCTGCCATTGCCCTAGCGGCGTCTTCGGCGCATGCCGACGCAGCGCGACCGCAGTTTGGCGCCTGGGGGTTTGATCTCGCGGGACGTGACCTTTCCACAACGCCCGGCGCGGATTTCTTCCAGTATGCGAACGGATCCTACCTCAAGACTCTGGTCATTCCGTCCGATCGCGCCCGCTACGGCTCGTTCGATGCGCTGACCGAACTGTCGGCCCAACGTTTGCACGATCTCCTGGAGGCGGCCGCCGGCAAGGCTTCGGCCACGGGCGAGGAGGCTAAGGTCGGCGCCTTCTACCGCGCTTACATGGACGAAGCGCGGATTGAAGCCTTGGACGCCAGGCCGCTGGCCGGAGACCTCGCCGCCATCGCCGGGGCGACCGACCGAACCACCCTGGCCATGCAGATGGGGCGCGGCAACGCCAGCTTCTTCGGCGGCCTTTTCGGCGTCGGGATCATCAACGACTTCAAGGCGCCGGATCACTATGCGATCTACCTCGGCCAGGCCGGACTCGGCATGCCCGATCGCGACTATTACTTAAAATCGGAGTTCGCCCCGCAGAAGGCGAAATATGAGGCCTACGTCGCCCAGACCCTGAAGGCCGTGAATTGGCCCGACGCAGATGAGGCCGCCAAGGCGGTGGTGGCGTTCGAGACCGCGGTGGCCGATGCGAGCTGGTCCAAGGTCGAGCAGCGCGATCCGGTCAAAGGCTACAACCCGATGGCTCCGGCGGAACTCGCCGCGCTGGCCCCGGGGTTCCCCTGGGGCCCGTATCTTGCCGCCGCCGACCTCGGCGACCCCGCCAAGGTTGTGGTGGCCGAAAAGAGCGCTTTCCCCAAGCTCGCCGCGCTCTATGCCGCAACACCGTTGAACACCCTCAAGGCGTGGCAGGCCTTCACCCTGGTGGACGACGCCGCGCCCTATCTTTCGAAACGCTTCGCCGACGCCAATTTCGAATTTCACAAGAAGACCCTCTCAGGTCAGCCCGCGCAGAAGCCACGCTGGAAGCGCGCGGCGGAGATCCTTGACGCCCAGGTCGGGGAGGCGGTTGGCAAGGTCTATGTGGCCAAGTACTTCCCGCCCGAGTCCAAGGCGAAAATGGAGGCTCTGATCGGCGACCTCCGGATCGCGCTCGCCGCCCGAATCGGCAAGCTCGAATGGATGAGTCCCGCGACGAAGGCCAAAGCGCTGGAGAAGCTCTCCAAACTGTCCGTGAAGGTGGGCTACCCTGCGACCTGGCGTGACTACGGGTCTCTCTCGCTCAATGCCGAAGACCTTTATGGCGACGTCATGCGGGCCTCGGCGTTCGAATGGGCCCGCCAGGTCAAACGGCTCGCCGGTCCGGTGGATCGCGGTGAATGGGGGATGACCCCGCAGACCGTGAACGCCTACTACAACCCGCTCCAGAACGAGATCGTCTTCCCAGCGGCCATCCTGCAACCGCCGTTCTTCGATCCGGCCGCCGACCCGGCCGTGAACTACGGCGGCGTGGGCGGGGTGATCGGCCACGAGATGACCCACGGCTTTGACGATCAGGGCCGGCAGTTCGATGGAACCGGCGCTCTGGCCGATTGGTGGGCGCCTGAGGATGCGGCCAAGTTTGTCGCCCAGACAAAGCGTCTCGGCGCGCAATATTCGGCGTTCGAGCCGCTTCCCGGCGCGCACGTCAACGGCGATCTCACCATGGGCGAGAACATTGCCGACCTCGGCGGCCTGTTGATCGCGCTTGACGCCTATCACGTGTCGCTGAAGGGAAAGCCAGCGCCGGTGCTTGACGCAGTCACGGGCGATCAAAGGTTCTTCCTGGGCGCCGCGCAGGTGTGGCGCTCCGCGATCCGCGATGACGATCAACGGCGCCGCTTGTCGGTCGATCCGCATTCGCCGGCCCACTTCCGTTCGAACGGGCCGGTGCGCAACATCGATGCCTGGTACGCAGCGTTCGGCGTCAAGCCCACCGACGCCTCATTCCTGCCGCCCGACCAGCGTGTCCGAATCTGGTGAGCATGAAAAAACCCGTCGCGGACGGCTCCGCGACGGGTTCCCGATGCTTGCCGCACCGTTCTTTTTAGAGGGCGTTTCCTCCCCGAAACGCCGGAGACCCCAGGTCTTGTAAGCTCGACCTTTAGTTTCTCTCCTCGTCACAAAGCGGTAATAAAACCCCCGCGTCAAGGGGACAGCCGCCGACTTGGGGCATGATTTTCTATCCGAAGGCCGGATCAGGTGGATTTAACCCCCTGCCCGGTCGCGCTTCGCCACCGCAGCGGTAAGAGCGTCCGCAGCGGGGCTGGAGGGCTGAAAGACATAATTGGGTTGGGACACGATCACGGGACCGACCCCCGCCTCGGCCAGGGCCGCGGTGGCGGCGAACAGGGCCTTACGGGGCACAAGCGCACCGGTATCGCTCACCGTGTCCCCAGCGGCGCCGGCCACATCCATCGCAACCCGCGCCGCGCCGGAAAAGGACGCAGGCCAGGCCAGGCTAGCGACCCCACGCCCGCGCGCCCTGGCTTCGAAAATGGTCAACAGTCGCCGGCAGGTGGCGAGTTGTTCGGTGGTCCAAGCGGCGCCGAGGCCCGACGCCAGATGGGCCTGGCTTCGCAGGATAAGGCCATCGGACAGAATCTTCAGGCCATTGGCCTCCAGCGTGGCGCCGGTGGTGGTGATGTCGACCACCAGTTCCGCCGTGCCGGCCGCCGGCGCGCCCTCGGTGGCGCCGCCCGATTCCGCCAGACGATAGTCGGCGATGCCGTGACGGGCGAAGAAAGCCCGGGTCTGGGAGAGGTATTTGGTCGCCACCCGAAGGCGGCGGCCGGTGCGCGCCAGATAGAGGTGAGCGACATCGTCGACGTCGGCCATCGTGTCCACATCGACCCAACTCTTGGGGGCCGCCACAATCAGATCCGCCCGTCCGAAGCCGAGCGCGGCCAGAAGCAGAACGCGATCGTCGACACCCTCGCCGGTTTCCCGGAGCAGATCCTCGCCGGTCACGCCCAGATGAACATCGCCAGCGTTGAGCAATCCCGCGATGTCGCCCGCCGAGGCCAGCCTGACCTGCACGTCGTCGAAGCCTTCCAGCGCGGCGGCATATCCGCGCGCGCCCCCGACAACCTTAAGCCCAAGCCCGCAGTCGCCGAGCCAGGATTCCACCTGCTCCTTCAAGCGGCCCTTCGATGGAATGGCCAATATCAGCGGCGCGCTCATGCTTCCGCTCCAACCCATGCCCGGCCAGGCCGGACCATGCAGCCCACGGCGCCGGAAGCTGTGGCCGCGCCCAGTCGGCCGGGCAGGCCGTCGTACCGCCCACCCGCAGCCACGGGGCGACCGGTCCCCAAGGCCGCGCTGCGCACCTCGAACACCACCCCATCGTAGTAGCCAAAGGATCGCCCGAAGGCGGCGGAGAACCTGATCCGCTCGGCCGGAACGCCCGCCGATGTGAGGTACTCGAGACGCCGCTCCCAGGTCGAAATCGCCTGTTTCAGGCCCGGCGCCGGTCTGTCGACCAGACGGCCGATTTCCGCGAGGGCCGCGCGCGGTTCACCGCCGATGGCGAGAAAGCGACGGATTACCGCCGCCTGATCCGGGGAAAGGCGCGGCGCGGCGGCCAGGGCCGCGCGTTCAGCCAGACGATGAACGATTTCCGCGGCCGAGCGCCCGCCCACCGGTTCGACCCCGGCCAGCGCCCAGATCTCTTCGAGGACGCCCGTCGCGGCTGTTTCGGAAAGGCCGGACAGGAGCGCGGCGAGGCGACCATGACCGTCATCCAGGGTGGGCGCCGGCCCGGTCACGGTCTCGAGTTCGGCCTGCAACCGGCGCGGTGTGGAGAAGGCGCGCCTCAGGCGGGCGGCCAGGGGCGGCGCCACCGACAGGGCGGCGACGACGTCGCTGAATAGCCCCACGTCTCCCATCAGCAAGGTAAGGTCGTTGCGACCACCCGCAGCAGACGCCCGCCAGGCCAGCGCCGCCATCTCGGCGTCCGCCTGCGCGATGTCGCCGTTCTCGAAGGCTTCCAGGCCCAACTGCCGGAACTCCTCGGCGCGGGCCTCGCCGGGGGGCGACACCCGGAAGGCATGGCCTGAATAGAAGAACCGGCCGGCCGGCCGGCCGCTATCGATATGGGCCCTCACGGCCGGGACGGTGAAATCCGGTCTCAGGCAGGCCTCGGGGCCGTCGCCCTGAACCACGAAGAGCCTCTCTCGAAGCGTTTCACCGGCGAGGTCCAGGAGCAGGCCGAGCGGCTGCAGCAGGGGCGCGTCGAGCACCTCGGCGGCGGTGTCCTCGAAGGGCGCGCTGATTGCGGCGAGAACGTCGGCCGGAACGGGCGTTTCGAGTCTCATCCCGCGGCCTCGACGATGCGCCGCACCTGAGCGACCAGGTCGCCGCGCGGCGCGGTTATCTGGCCGGGCCGACCTTCCCGCCAGGCCTGGTTGTCCGCCACCGTGCTGGCCAGGGCGCGGCCGAGATCGAGATCCTTGATGGTGACGGTTCCCGCCGCCAGTTCGTCGCCCCCCAGGATGACGGCGGCCGGAGACAGCCGCCGGTCAGCATACTTCATCTGGGCGCGCATCCCCGATCCGCCGAGATAGACTTCCGCGGCCAAGCCCGCGGCGCGGAGTTCGCCGGCGATGGCGAAATATTCGCCCATCAAGGCGGCGTCGAGCGCGAGGACTACCACGGGGCCGCGGACCTTCTCGGCCTGGGCGCCGGCGGCGGCCAGCGCCGCGGCGAGACGCGACACGCCGAAGGAGAAGCCCGTGGCGGGAGTCCGCTGGCCGGTGAACCGGGCCACCAGGTCGTCATAGCGTCCGCCGCCGCCAATCGAACCGAACCGGACGGGTTCGCCCCGCTCGCCGACGGCCGGCAGGGAGATGTCCGCCTCATAGACGGCGCCGGTATAGTACTCGAGACCCCGCACGATCGAGGGATCGAACAGGGCCTGATCCTCGCCGACACCCAGTCCGCTCAGGGCCGCGCCGATACGGGCCAGTTCGCCGAGGCCCTGATCCCCTTCCTCGGAACCGCCAATGACCTGTGACAGACGGTCGAGCGTCGCCGTGCGGGTTGAGCGACCCCCTTCGACGAAGGCCAGGACGGAATCGATGGCCGCCGAGGAAATGCCGGCGCCCTTGGTGAATGCGCCGGAGTCGTCCTTGCGCCCGGCGCCCAGCAGCGCCGTAACGCCTTCGGCGCCAAGCCGGTCCAGTTTGTCCACGGCCCGCAGCACCGCGAGCTTCTGATAGTCATTGGTCACGCCGGCCGCAGTGAGCAGGCCATTGAGCAGTTTGCGGCTGTTGATTTTCAGGCTGTAGGCGTCGCGCGGAAGGCCGGCGGCGGCGTAGCCCTCCACGGCCATGGCGATGATCTCCGCATCCGCTTCGGGACGGTCGGAACCGACCGTGTCGGCGTCACACTGAATGAATTCCCGATAGCGACCCGGTCCGGGTTTCTCGTTGCGCCACACCGGCCCGAAGGCGTAGCGGCGGAACGGTTTGGGCAGGCTATCCCAGTTCTCGGCGGCGAAGCGGGCGAGGGGCGCGGTGAGGTCGTAGCGCAGGGCCATCCACTGCTCGTCGTCGTCCTGCAGGGCGAAGACGCCTTCGTTCGGACGATCCGCATCGGGGAGAAATTTGCCGAGGGCGTCGGCGTATTCCATGGCTCCCGTGTCCAGGGCTTCGAAGCCATAGGACTCATAGACGCGCGAAACAGCCGTGAGGATGGCGCGTTCGGCGATGAGGGCGTCGGCGCGCCGGTCCTGGAACCCGCGCGGCGCGCGCGCCTTGGGCCTTGGCAGAGCGTCGGTTGTCATGAGGGGGGCGCTTATCGGTTCGGGAGGGCGGGGGCAAGGCGGAAGGGTCCCGTCTCCGCTCAGGATGTGTGTTTGGCGGCCGTATCCAGCGCGTCAGCGACGAGGGCAGGTGTCAGCAGCTGGGGCAGGACTTTGGGCGGTCCGCCGTCGACGCCGTACACAAGATAGAGCGGCACGCCGATCCGTCCCTGCTCGGCGAGAGCTGCGGCGATGGCGCCGTCCCGATTGGTCCAGTCGGCCACCAGATAGACCGCGCCGGCGCGCTTGAAGGCCGCGCGGACCTCGTCGCTGGAGAACGCCACCCGGTCGTTCACCTGACAGGTGACGCACCAGGCCGCCGTAAAGTTCACGAAGGCGGGCCGGTGCGCCGCCTGAAGCGCGGCGACCCGTTCGCGGCTCCAGGGTTCGGAGGGGAGTTCGCCCGGCGTGGCCGCGGCTGCGGCGCTTGTGGCGGATCCGGGCGCGGCCGGGTAGGCGCCAACAATGACAAGCGCGACGGCGGCGGCCAGCGCAAGCGCGGCGGTGGCCTGAAGACCAAGGGCGAGGCGGTCTCCCTGCACGGTCGCACGCCGTTGACCCAGGCCGAACAACCAGGCGGCGAGGCCGAGGACCACCCCCGCGGTGAGAACGCGGGCCAGACCCGCGGGTCCAGCCTGCTGCGTCAGCACCCAGGCCAGCCAGGCCGCTGCGCCGTACATCGGGAAGGCGAGGGATTTGCGGAAGATGTCCATCCAGGCGCCGGGGCGCGGCAGCCGGCGGATCAGCGCCGGGCTGAGCGAGAGCACGGTGAAGGGCGCCGCGAAGCCCAGGCCGAGCGAAAGAAACACCGCCAGAGCCACGGGCGTCGGCTGGGTCAGGGCGAAGCCGAGCGCAGGTCCCATGAACGGCGCGGTGCAAGGCGCGGCCACAATGACGGCCAGGACCCCGGTGAACACCGAGCCCACCACGCCGCCGCGCGAGGCGAGGCCCGCGCCGAGCCCCTGGGCCGAGGTTCCGATCTCGAACAGGCCGGAGAGATTGAGCGCCGCGCCGAGCATGACAAGATCAAGCGCCGCCACAGCCACCGGCGATTGCAGCTGAAAGCCCCAGCCCACGGCTGCGCCCGCGGCGCGCGCGGCCTGCATGGCCAGGGCCAGGCCGAGGAAGCTGATCACAACGCCTGCGAGGAAGGCCATGGCCGGAAGCCGCGCGGCGCGGGCGTCTCCGCCCTCGGCCGCCAGCGCCGCCGCCTTCATCGACAGGATCGGGAACACGCACGGCATGATGTTGAGGATCAGGCCGCCCAGGAAAGCGCCCCCGAGCGCGACCAGCAGTCCGGTCCCTGGGCCTGACGGGGCGGCGGGGACGCCGAGCCCGCCGCTGCCCGTTGGCGCGGGGCCGGCGACGGCCGAAATCTCATAGGTCTTGCCATCTACGGCCAGCACGCCGGCCGCCACCGTCGGCGGGGTGGCAGCCGGGACCGCCGCGAGGGTGAGCGTCAGGCCTTTGGGGCCACGATCAACGACCTGCGGCTTGCCGTGATCGATCAGACTCTCGCTGTAGGGATAGAAATAGGCGTCGGCGGCTCTGGTTCCGGTGAGCGGAGCGCCCGCGATCGCCAAGGTGAGCTTCGTTCCGGCGGACTGGAACGCAGCCGTCAGGCCTGACGGCTTGGGGACGGCGGCCAGAGCCTCGGCAATCACGGGGCCCCATTTCGGGTCGGGCGCCGGCGCGCCAGCGACGACAGGTATCGCAAGCGACACCTCCACGCTTTCCGGAATGCAGACCTCGGCGCACACCAGGAAATTCAGAGCCGCCGTGATGTTCGCGGTCTGACCGGGCCGCGCGGTCAGCGGAACCTCGATCGGAACAGGCAGCACCACCTGGCCTTCATAGCCGTAGTTCATGATCGGTCCGACCGGCAGGCGCTTCGGCGCCGGCCAGGCGATCTCGCCGGCTCGCCAGCCGGGGGGCAACGCCCACTTGGCGGTCATCGGCTCGCCCGCGTCGCCCGGGTTGCGCCAATAGGTGTGCCAGCCCCTATCCAGAGTCTGGACCACCGCGACCCAGACGGTTGAACCCGGCGCCGCGCCGGTCGTCTCGGCGACCAGGATCGTCCCCGCATGCGGGGACGCGGCGGCCAAGGCGCCGGGCGCGACGCCGAGGAGCGTCAGCAGTGCGAAGAGAAGGCCGAGAACGCGTTGCATGACGTCCCTTTAGTCTGCCGGGCGCCTCAGGGGAACGGTTGAGGCATGGGTGTCGCCCGATCGCGCCGACGGCGCTTGCCTCCACAGTCCGACGCGCCGCATGATCGCTGTTCCGTTCAGCCCGCCCTGGAGCCGCCCATGCCTGCCCCGTTCGACGACCTGGAGATCGGATTGGTGACCCATCTGGGGACGACGGTCGTCGATGAGCGGGCCCTGCGGGCGTTCATCGACGCCTTCGCGCCGGGATGGAGCCTCGATCAAGGGGCGCCGGACGCCATGGTTTTCGCCATCTGGTCGAAGATGGACGCCGCAGCCACGGCGGACTGGCCCCAGACCAAACGCGTGGGTGTGGACGCCCTGCGCTGGGCGCGAAATCCGCCGGCGGGAGAACTGCTGCGTGGCCGCATGACGATCATGGGCAAGGACCCGGTGGGCGACGGCAAGGGCATCATCATCGCCCAGCACGACCTGCTCGACGAATCGGGCCGGCTGGTGTTTTCCTGCCTGACCCGTAGCGTGTTTTCGCGCTGAAGCCAGCTGGCTCCAGCGCGAACGCGGCTAGTTGACGTTCGCCGCCTGTCCGCCGTTCTGGCGCGCGACGGCCATGTTGATGAGCCGGTCCCAGCCCGCCAGGGAGGTGATGTGAGCGTAGATCTGGCCCAGCGCGCCGTTGTCGAGCAGGGCGCGGACCTTGTCGTCCGGCAGCGCCTTCAGCTTGTCTTCCGACACGCCGAAGAACTCGGCCACTTCCTGGGTCGCGCCCTGGGTGCCGTCCGGGTTGGTGGGGGTGTAGGTGGCCTTGCGGGTGTCGAACAGGTCCATCTCCATGAGCAGGCTCACGAAGGACTCGGTGCGGCGAATCTCGGTCTCATAGTCGTTGCAGAACTGGATGCAGTTCTTGGTGTAGTCGGTGGGCTGGCCGGCCGGATCGAAGAACGGCAGGTCCGGCAGGTCTCCGACCATGGGGGCGCCGCGGTCGATGCACACCACCATCTGATCGCGCGCCGGGTCGTTGGCGAGCACGAAGGGATAGCGGCGGATGTAGGCCGGCACATAGACGCCCACGTCGAAATAGCCATTTGGCAGAACGAACATGTTGGCGTCGCCGGTCACGCCCATGACCGCCAGCGGTTGGCGGCGTTCGCCCGCGAAGATGATCGGGTAGCTGAGCGCCGCCACCGGGAATTCAGTCACCGTCAGCGGCACCGCCTGGGCGCCGGCGGCGAAGGCGAACGGACGGTCGATGCGGCGCAGGCCGACCCGGGCGTGGGTCTCGTTGCTGAGCGGTTCGGGCTTCGAATAGAACAGCACGTTTCCGGAGATCTGGCCGTTATCGGGCTGTGCGGGGGTGACCATGACATCAATCCAGGGATGGGGAGCTATGGGGCCGGACGCGCGCGTCGTCCGGGGCGGCGGGCGCTTCTAACCGATAGGCCGGGGCGCGGCAATGCGGCCGCCCATCGCGGCGGCTTCGACGTCCCGCGCGCGATGCATTAGGACAGGTTCCATGACGTTCCCGCCTTCCGAGTCCCGCCCCGGCCGTCTCGCCCTGCTCAATGTCAGCGTGGCGATCATTGCCGTCATCCTGACGGCTTTCGCCGCCTGGGCGCTGCGCCATGTGCTGACGCCGCTGATCCTGGCGGTGTTTCTGATGCTGACGATCGGCGGGCTGGAGCGGGCCTTGCGCCGCCGTACGCCGCTGCCGAAACCGGCCATTCTGCCGACGGCGATGATCGGCGTGCTGACCCTGTTCGGCCTGGCGATCTGGCTGATCGCGGACAACGGCGCGCACATCGTCGCGGAATCCGGTGGCTACGCCGCGCGGCTCGACGTCCTGATCAAGATGGGGGCCGACCGGCTTGGCGTGAGCGCCGCTCCGACCATCGATCAGTTGTTCCGCCAGACGAAACCGGAACACTATATTGCGGGCGTGGCCGGGGCGGTCGGAGACATCGCCGAGAAGGCGGTTCTGGTCCTGATCTATCTCGGATTCCTGCTCGCCTCGCGTGCCGGGTTCGGCCGCAAACTGACGGAATTGTTCGAGGAGGGCCGCCACGCCGAAGCGCTGACCGTTCTCGCCCGCATCCAGAACGGTGTGGAAGGCTACATCTGGCTCCAGACCGTGGTCGGCGTTCTGGTGGCCGCCGGCTCGGCCCTGATCATTTGGGGCATGGGCCTGTCGCACGTGATGTTCTGGTCGTTCCTGATCTTTCTGGGCAACTACATCCCCGTGATCGGCGTGGCGATCGCCGTGATGATCCCCACCGTCTTTGGCCTGATCGAGCTCGACGCCCTTTGGAAGCCGGCGGTGATCTTCGTGGCCATGGAGATCATCCATTTCGTGGCCGCTCATGTGGTCCTGCCGCGCATGCAGGGCGACCGGCTGAACATGGACCCTCTGGTGGTGCTGCTGTCCCTGGCCTTCTGGGGTGTGATCTTCGGCGTGGCCGGGGCGTTTCTCTCCACGCCGCTGACCGTGATGGTGATGGCCGTCTGCGCGGAGTTTCCCGCCACGCGAGGCATCGCCGTCCTGCTGTCGTCGGACGGCCGGCCGTTCGCCAGTCCGCCTGAGCCCTGAGTCCCGGCCTCAGATATCGCGTTCCATGAACGTCAGCCGCGACCGGAACGCTTCCGGACCCCCGCCGCCGTGGTAGGGCCCGATGGTCCGTAAACCTTCGGCGGCGTAGAGCGCACGGGCCTCGATCATGGTCTCGAAGGTGTCCAGCCGCACGAGGTCGTGGCCCAGATCCTTCGCCGCGGCGAGCGCGGCGCGCAACAAGGCCCGTCCCAGGCCGCGCCCGCGTCCGGCCGGCGACACATAGAGGCGCTTGATCTCCGCATAGGGCCGCTGACCGTCGTGGGCGGATCGCACGCCGACACAGCCCACCGGCTGCTCTTCGACCAAAGCCAGCAGCAGAGCGCCCGTCGGCGGCGCGAACATCGAGAACTGCGCCAGATCCTCCGCGAGGACCTCGGAGGCCGGCAAGGTGACGCCCAGCACACGCCGGACATCCTCCAGATGCGCGGTGAGATAGGCCTCCAGCAGCGGCGCGACGATCCCGGGCGGATCGGCGGGAACGACGCGGCCGCCGCCCAGGGTCATCCCGCCCGGTTCTTCACCAGGTCGTCGACCACCGAGGGGTCGGCCAGGGTGGTGGTGTCGCCGAGATTGGTCACGTCGCCCTCGGCCACCTTGCGAAGGATGCGTCGCATGATCTTGCCCGACCGGGTCTTGGGAAGGCCCGGCGCCCATTGGATGAAATCGGGCGCCGCGAAGGGGCCGATCTCCCGGCGCACCCAGGTGACCAGTTCCTTGCGCAGCGCCTCGGTCGGCTCATGGTCCGAGGTCAGGGTGACATAGGCGTAGATGCCCTGACCCTTGATGTCGTGCGGATAGCCGACCACGGCGGCTTCGGCGACGGCGTGGTTTGAGACCAGGGCGCTTTCCACCTCGGCGGTGCCCAGGCGGTGGCCGGAGACGTTGATCACATCGTCCACCCGGCCGGTGATCCAGTAGTAGCCGTCCGCGTCCCGCCGGCAGCCGTCGCCGGTGAAGTACTTGCCGGGATAGGTGGTGAAATAGGTGGTGATGAAGCGCTCATGGTCGCCGTAGACCGTGCGCATCTGACCCGGCCAGCTGTCGGTGATGCACAGGTTGCCGTCCGTGGCGCCCTCCAGGACATTGCCCTCGGCGTCCACCAACTGAAGCTTTACGCCTGGCAGCGGCTTGCTGGCGGAGCCGGGTTTCAGGGCCGTGGCGCCCGGCAGGGGCGAGACCAGGCAGGCGCCGGTCTCGGTCTGCCACCAGGTGTCGACGATCGGGCAGCGGCCCTCGCCCACCACGCGGTGATACCAGAGCCAGGCCTCGGGGTTGATCGGCTCGCCCACCGAACCCAGCAGACGCAGGGATTTTCGGGAGGTCTTTTTCACAGGCTCCTCGCCCTCGCGCATCAGGGCGCGCAGGGCGGTCGGCGCGGTGTAGAAGATTTCGACCTGGTGCTTGTCGATGACCTCCCAGAACCGGCTCACGGTCGGATAGTTGGGCACGCCCTCGAAGATCAGGGTCGTGGCGCCGTTGGCCAGGGGGCCGTAGACGATATAGCTGTGGCCCGTGACCCAGCCCACGTCGGCGGTGCACCAGAAGATCTCGCCGGGTCGATAGTCGAACACCAGTTCATGGGTGTGGGCGGCCCAGACCAGATAGCCGCCGGTGGTGTGCAGCACGCCCTTGGGCTTTCCGGTCGATCCGGAGGTGTAGAGAATGAACAGCGGATCTTCCGCGCCCATGGGCTCGCAGGGGCAGTCCGCCGACACCTGTTCGCGCTCAACCTCATAGGCGAGGTCACGACCCTCCTGCATCAGCACACTCGCGCCGGTGCGCCGGATCATCAGCACGTGGGCCACATCCGGGCATTGCAGCAGGGCCAGATCGACGTTCTGCTTCAGCGGCACGATACGGCCGCCGCGCAGACCCTGGTCGGCGGTGATGACGAAGGTCGACTTGCAGTCCTGAATCCGGCCGGCGATCGAGTCGGGGGAGAAGCCGCCGAAAATCACGCTGTGCACGGCCCCGATGCGGGCGCAGGCCAGCATGGCGTAGGCCGCCTCGGGGATCATTGGCATGTAGATGGTGACCCGGTCGCCCTTCTTCACGCCGCGCGCCTTGAGCACATTGGCCATGCGGCACACCTCGGCATGCACCTCGCCGTAGGTGATCGAGCGGCTTTCGGACGGATCGTCGCCCTCCCAGATGATCGCCACGTCATTGGCGCGCCGGGGCAGGTGCCGGTCGAGGCAGTTGTAGGACGCGTTGAGGACCCCGTCCTCGTACCAGCGGATGTGGAAATCGGACTGATCGTAAGACACGTCCTTGGCGACGCTGAACGGCTTGATCCAGTCCAGGCGCTTGGCGATGTGGCTCCAGTAACCCTGGGGGTCTTCCTCGACACGCGTGACGGCCGCGTCATAGGCGGCGGCGTCCATGTGGGCCCGCGCGGCCCAGGCCTCGGGAACCGGAAACACCTGACCCTCGCTCACGATCATCTCTCCCTGCTAGCCACTTTGCAGGCAGTTATCCGCTCCGGGGGCGCCGAAGCAAGAAACCGTTGCGCCCGCCGGCGGTTCAATCCCGCGCGACGGCCGGTTAGTGTCCGGCCTCCTGTCCTGGAAGCGAACCCGCCATGACCTTGCCAAGCTCCGACGCGCCCTGGCACGCGCACATCTACTACCAGCCGCACCAACGCGACCGGGCTGCAGGCCTGCGCGAGGGCCTGCTTGCGCTCAGGGACACCGCCGGGGCGACCGGGCCCAATTTCGTCGGCGATCTGTGGGATGCGCCGGTCGGGCCCCATCCGCTGGCGCAGTTCGAGATTCATTTCCTGTCCGGGGCCCTGCCGGCTCTTCGATCGCGGCTGGCGGCGGCGGGGCTGACCGTTCTTATTCACCCGCTCACCAACGACGACCTGGCCGATCACACCACCCTGGCGGACTGGATTGGCGCGACCCTCGCCCTGGACCTCAGCGTGCTGGATCCGCCGGGCGTCAATCAGGGCGTGGCGCGATTCGGCCGGAGCGATTTCTGAAGCGCCTCGGCTGCGTCTTCGTCTAGGGTGGCGGCCATGCTCCTGCACTTCTCCACCTGGCCCGAGATCGAGGCCTATCTCACCCGCTCGACGGCCATCGTCGTGCCGATCGGCTCCAACGAGCAGCATGGCCCCACGGGGCTTCTCGGCACCGACTGGTTGTGTCCGGAGATCATCGCCCACGAGGCGCAGAAGACGGCCGACATTCTTGTGGGACCCACCTTCAACATCGGCATGGCCCAGCATCATCTGGACTTCCCCGGCACCATTTCCTTGCGGCCCTCGACGTTCATCGCGGCGATCGGCGACTGGACGCGCTCCCTGGTCCACCACGGCTTCACCCGGATTCTGTTCCTCAATGGCCACGGCGGGAATGTCGCCACCGTCGAGGCGGCGTTTTCGGAACTCTATGCGCAGGACAGCTACGCCGGGCGGCGATCGGGCTATGCCCTGCGCCTGAAGAACTGGTGGGATCTGAGCGGCGTCGGGCGGCTCGCCCAGCAGCAGTTCCCGGTCGGGCATGGCAGCCATGCCACGCCTTCGGAGATCGCCGTCACCCAGTGGGCCTATCCGGAACACATCAAGGCTGCGAACTACGCCCCCCAGATCGCGCCCACCGGGCCGATCCGCGAGGCCGGCGACTTCCGGGCGCGCTATCCCGACGGCCGGATGGGCTCCGACCCTGGGCTGGCCACGCCGGAAAAGGGCGGCGAGCTGGTCAAGCTCGCGGCGGCGGGTCTCGTCGACGCCGTGCGGCAGTTCGCCGCCGAGCCGGCGGTCTGAGCTCCCTTATCGAGACATTCTATCGTCGTCATGGGTTCAATCGATTGGACGCAGGGACGCTGGGGGCCTATTTCGAGCACGCGAACAGCGGAGGCTTCGGCCAATCCGCGCCCTGAAAGCTCAGAAGGAACACCCCCATGTCGCTGGCCAACAGCAAAACGCTGCAAAACCTGAAGGACGCCTTCGCCGGCGAAAGCCAGGCGAACCGCCGCTATCTCTATTTCGCGCAAAAGGCCGACGTCGAAGGCTACAATGACGTCGCCGCCGTTTTCCGCTCCACCGCCGAAGGTGAAACCGGCCACGCGCACGGCCACCTGGAATTCATGGAAGGCGTGGGTGACCCGGCCACCGGCCTGCCGATCGGCGCCACCGACCTGAACCTCAAGGCCGCCATCGCCGGCGAAACCCACGAATACACCGACATGTATCCGGGCATGGCGCGCACCGCCCGCGAGGAAGGCCACGACGAAATCGCCGACTGGTTCGAAACCCTCGCCAAGGCTGAAAAGTCCCACGCCGGCCGCTTCCAGCGCGCCCTCGACAGCCTGGACTAAGAATACCCAGGGCGGGACCTTCCTCGCCTTGCGTTTTCGTTTCGCCCTCCGCGGTTACGCGGGGGGCGACGCACTTCCTGAGGCCCACCGATGACCGACACACCCAAACCCTCCGAGGCCCGCCGCGAGGGAAGCCTCGACGCGCCCTTCCGCCATCCTCTGGCGTGGCGCGACCCCGAATTCTACGACCTCGCCGCCGTGGATGCGGAGATGGAGCGGGTGTTCGATATCTGTCACGGCTGCCGTCGCTGCTTCAATCTCTGCGACAGCTTCCCGATCCTGTTCGACCTGGTCGACGAGAGCCCGACGGGCGAACTCGACGGGGTGGACAAGGCTGACTACGCCAAGGTCGCCGACGCCTGCACGCTCTGCGACATGTGCTTCATGACCAAGTGCCCCTATGTGCCGCCGCATGAGTTCAACCTGGATTTCCCCCATGTGATCCTGCGTCACCGCGCCGCCCACCGGAAGGCCGACGGCGGCGGGGATTTCGTGCGCGAACAGCTGGGCGAGACCGATCGCAACGGCAAGCTGGCCAAGCCGATCGCCGGCCTCGCCAACTGGGCCACCGACCTGCGCAACAAGCCCATGCGCAGCCTCATGGAATCCGTCGCGGGCATCGACAAGACCGCCGCGCTGCCGCTCTATAATTCCAGGACCGCCGGCGACCGGCTGAAGACGCCCCGCGCGCCAGACCCCGCTGGTCCGGCTTTCGGCAAGCGCAAGGTCGCGATCTACGCCACCTGTTTCGTGGACTACAATGAGCCGGACACCGCCGTGGCCGCCGTGGGGGTGCTGGCCAAGCAGGGTGTGGAAACCCGCTTCGCCTATCCGGAATGCTGCGGCATGCCGCAGCTCGAAGCCGGCAACATCGCCGAAGTCGCCCGCCGCGCCGAACGCGTGGCCGCCGAGCTGCTGCCCCTCGTCGATCAGGGCTATGACATCGTCACCCTCACGGCCAGCTGCGGCCTGATGATGAAGTTCGAATGGCCGCTGATCCTACCCGAGAACCAGGACGTGAAGCGCCTGGCCGCAGCCACGCGGGACATCAGCCAATATGTCGTTGAGCTCAACAAGGCCTACGGCCTGGCGCCCGGCCTCACCGCCCCCGAAGGCGGTGTCACCCTGCATCAGGCCTGCCATTCCCGGGCGCAGAACATGGGCGCCATGTCGGCCCAGATGCTGCGTCTCATTCCCGGCGCCAAGGTTGATGTGGTCGAGCGTTGCTCGGGCCATGGGGGCACCTTCGGGGTGATGAAGGAGACCCGGGCCATGGCGGTGAAGGTGGGCAAACCCGCAGCTAAACAAGTGGCTGCCAAGGGGAACGCCACCCTGTGCTCGGATTGCCCCCTGGCCTGCAAACATCTGGGCCAGCTGGTTTCCGCCGATCTGCCCGCCGGGACGAAGCCGCCCCGCGAGGCCCATCCCATCGAGGTCTTCGCCCAGGCCTATGGTCTGGTCTGACCGCCGTATCGTCGTTTCCTGTTCGTCTGAAGAAAGAGCGTTTCCCCATGCCGGCATCGTCCCGCCAAGTGACGGCGCAAGACATCATCCCCGACGCGACCTATGCGCTTGAGCGTAAGGCCCGCCGCGCCGCCCTGCTGCCGCGCAAGGCCCTTCGCCGTATCGCGCTGGGTCCGCACTGCACCTTCTATTTCGAGTGCTACGACACCATGCTGTTCCAGGTTCAGGAGATGCTGCTCACCGAGAAGGGCGGAGCCGAACAGCTGGCCGATGAACTGGCCGCCTACAACCCTTTGATCCCCCAGGGCCGCGAGCTGGTGGCCACGGTCATGTTCGAGATCGATGATCCGCTGCGTCGAGCCTCGATCCTGGGTCAGCTGGGCGGTGTGGAGGCGCACTTTTTCCTGACGTTTGGATCGGACCGGGTGGCGGCGGTCTCCGAAAGCGAGGTCGAGCGGACCCGCGACGGCAAAACCTCCGCGGTGCATTTCTTGCGCTTCCCGCTCACCGACGTCCAGGCGGCAGCCCTGGTCGATCCGGCCGTGACGGTGATGGTCGGCTGCGATCATCCGCGCTACGGTCATCTGACCGTTCTGACGCCGGAGACCAGAACGGAGCTCGCCAAGGATCTTGCCTGATGGCCGACCCCGAGGGCCCCGACGCCCTGCCGCCGCTTCCCATCCAGCCCGAGGGCGTCGCCTGGCCTGTGCGGACCTGGCCGACGGGCGATCTTCCTCAGGCGGTCGCCGGGGGTGTTCGGGCGATGCTCGATGGGGCTTTCGGCGCCGATCCGTCAGGTCCGCTTGGCGTGACTCAGGCGGTGGTGATCGTCCAGGGCGGCAGGCTGCTGAGCGAACGCTATGGCGAGGACTTTGGTCCGGACGCCACCTGCCGGTCCTGGTCCATGGCCAAAAGCATGACCCACGCCCTGGTGGGTATGGCGGTGGGCGACGGGCTGATGGATATCCATGCCCCGGCCAACGTGCCCGCCTGGCGTGAGCCCGGCGATCCCCGCGGGGCGATCACCCTCGATCACCTTCTGCGCATGTCCAGCGGGCTCGCCTGGCGCGAGGACTATGAGCCGAGCCATCCTTCGGACGTGATCGAGATGCTGTTCGGCAAGGGTAAGGACGACGTGGCCGCCTACGCGGAGGCGGCGCTCCTCGCCCACCCGCCGGGGTCTTTCTTCTATTATTCCAGTGGGACGACCAACATTGTCAGCCGTTGCCTGGCTCGGGCGCTAGGTCTGGAGGGCGCAGCCCTGGAGGCGCATATGCGCCGCCGGCTGTTCGAGCCCCTGGGCATGACCAGCGCCACGCCGCGGTTTGACGCGGCGGGGACCTTCATCGGCTCATCCTTCTGCTTCTGCACGCCGCGGGATTTCGCGCGTTTCGGCCTGCTCTACATGCGTGACGGAATCTGGGCGGGCCGGCGGCTTCTGCCCGAGGGCTGGGTCGATTATGCGCGCACGCCGACCTATCAGCAGCCCGACTGCGAGTCCGAAAGCCGCTACGGCGCCCACTGGTGGCTGGACATGGCCGGCCCGGGGTCCTTTTCGGCCAACGGCTATGAGGGCCAGCACATCGTCCTGCGGCCCGACCGGGACCTGATCATCGTCCGGCATGGGGCGACACCCACGGTCGATCAGCCGAACGTCAAGACTTGGCTGGGCGACCTCGCCCGCCTGTTCGACTAGGCGCGCTTTGTGGCCTCCTCCGCCGGACCGGAAATCGAACGCCTGATCGGGCTTCTGGCCAAGCTGCCGGGCCTGGGGCCTCGCTCGGCCCGGCGCGCCACGCTCACCCTTCTGAAGAAGCGCGATCAACTGCTGTTTCCGCTCAGCGAGGCCCTGGCCGAGGCGGCCGCGCGGGTGAGAACCTGCGAGGTCTGCGGCGCGCTCGACACCACCGATCCCTGCGCCATCTGCGCCGACGCTTCGCGCGATCCGACTCTGCTGTGCGTGGTGGAGGAGGTGGGCGCGCTCTGGGCCATGGAGCGGGCCGGCGCTTTCCGCGGGCGCTATCATGTGCTCGGCGGCCTGCTGTCGGCGCTCGACGGCGTGGGCCCGGAATCCCTGCGCGTGGGCGCCCTGGTCAGCCGCGCCGCCGCCGTGGCGGTGCGCGAGGTTGTCCTGGCGCTTCCCGCCACGGTCGATGGCCAGACGACGGCGCACTATCTCGCCGACCGCCTGGCCTCGGCCGGCGTCCAGGTCACAAGTCTGGCGCGCGGCGTGCCCGTGGGCGGGGAACTCGACTGGCTCGACGACGGCACTATTGCCCAGGCTATGCGGGCGCGGCGGCCGACTTAGAGCACGGCCCGGTGGCCCAGAGCTGCGACTCCCGCTAGCCTCACGGCATGAATGCCCTGCTTCTCATTGCCGCCCTCACCCTGGCCGCCGCCTGCGTCGGCCTCGCCGTCTGGGCCATGGCCGAGCGCGCCCGGGCGGAGAAGGCCCTGCTTGAGGCGCGGCTGTTGCGGGAGCAGGCGTCCACCGGCGCGGAGACCCTCAGGGCCCAGGCGGCCATGTCGGCCAACGCCGTGGCGGAGGAGCTGGTCAAACGGGCCACTGAGACCTTCGCGGCCCAGGACCGCCTGGTCCAGGCGAAGCTCGAAGCCCAACTCAAGCCGGTAGCCGACACCCTGGAAAAATTCCAACTGCAGGTGACCGAGGCCGAGAAGGCGCGGGCGGAAGCCGCCGGCGGCCTCAAGGCCCAGATCGAGCAACTTCTGCTGGCCTCCACCGCCACCCAGGACGAAGCGCGCAAACTGTCGGCCGCCTTGCGCCGGGGCGCCGGGGTTCAGGGCCGCTGGGGCGAGCAGATGCTGCGCAATGTCCTGGAAATGGCGGGCCTCAAGGCCAAGGTCGATTTCGACGAGCAGGTCTCGGTGGACGCAGGCGCCCTGCGTCCGGACGTGGTGGTGCGGCTGCCGGGCGGCGGGGTGTTCGTCATCGACGCCAAGTGCTCGCTGAACGCCTTTCTGGAGGCCCAGGACGCGCCTGACGAGCCGAGTCGCGAGGCCGGCTATCAGCGACATGCCCAGAGCGTGCGCACCCACATGCAGAGCTTGGCGGCCAAGGCCTATTGGGCGCAGTTCGACGCCTCGCCCGACTTCGTGGTGATGTTCGTGCCTGGCGACGCCTTCCTGGCGGCCGCGGCCGAGCGGATTCCCGATCTCTACGCTCAGGGCATGGATCGCCGTGTGATCCTGGTGACCCCGTCCAGTCTGTTTGCCCTGTGCAAGGCCGTGGTCTACGGCTGGCGGGTGGAGGAACAGAACCTCAACGCCAAGGAAATCGTCGGCCTGGGCCGCGAACTCTATAAGCGCATTGCCACAATGGCCGCCCACGCCCAGGCCATGGGCAAGGGCCTGGAGACCGCGGTGGGCCGCTACAACCAGTTCATCGGCTCCCTGGAGACCCAGGTGCATACCCAGGCCCGCCGCTTCGAAGACCTCAAGGTCGACCATGAGGGCAAGGAAATCCCCGAGCTCGCGCCGATCGAGACGGCGGTGCGCCCCCTGGCGAAACTGGCTCCGGCCTTGACGCTCGCCGACCCCGGACCTACCTCCCCAGAATGACCCTCCGCCGTATTCTCACCGTCGACGCCGATATGGCGGTCCTCAAGCAGGTCTCCACGCCCGTGGAGACCGTGGACGACGACCTGCGCGTCCTGATGGATGACATGCTGGAGACCATGTACGCCGCCCCCGGCATCGGTCTGGCGGCGATCCAGATCGGCGTCGCCAAGCGGGTGATCGTCATGGACCTCGCCAAGACGGACGAGCCCCCGGCGCCGCGCTATTTCATCAATCCGGAGATCCTCTGGGCCTCGGAGGACACTGGCCCCTGGGAGGAAGGCTGCCTCTCGGTTCCCGATATCTATGAAGATGTGGACCGGCCCCTCGAGGTTCGGCTGCGCTACCTCGACTACAATGGAAACCTCGTGGAGGAGGATGCCGACGAACTCTACGCCGTCTGCATCCAGCACGAGATGGACCACCTGAACGGCGTGCTGTTCATCGATCATCTCTCGCGCCTGAAACGCGAGCGCGCGGTGTCAAAGGTCAAGAAGGCCGCCCGCGCCGACGCCTGACGCGCTATAAGCTGCTCATGCGCCTCGCCTTCCTCGGCACGCCCGATTTCGCCGTCCCGACCCTGGCCGCCCTGCTCGAGGCGGGCCATGAGATTGCCTGCGTCTATTCCCAGCCGCCCGCCCCTCGCGGGCGCGGCCAGGCTTTGAAGCCCACGCCCGTCCAGGCTTTCGCGGAATCACGCGGCCTGCCGACCCGCACACCGGCGTCGATGAAGGATCCTGACGAGGCCGCGGCCTTCGCCGCTCTCGATCTCGATGCGGCCGTGGTGGTCGCGTTCGGTCAGATTCTCACCGAGGCCGTGCTCAATGCGCCGCGCCTGGGCTGCTACAACCTGCACGCCTCGCTGCTGCCGCGGTGGCGTGGCGCGGCGCCGATCCAAAGGGCGATCATGGCCGGCGACGCGGTCACCGGGGCGGAAGTCATGCGCATGACGCCCGGTCTGGACGAGGGGCCCGTGCTGGCGCGGACCACGTCTCGCATTGACGCGCTGGACACGGCCGGAACCCTGCACGACCGGCTTTCGCTTTCAGGGGCGGCGCTGATGGCGCAGGCCATCGACCAGATCGGCCGGGGCGAGGCCCGCCCGGTCCCGCAGGCTGAAGAGGGCGCCACCTACGCCAGGAAGATCAAGCCGCGCGAGACGAAGATTCGTTGGGACCGGCCGGGCCCGCGCGTGGACTGCCAGATTCGCGGCCTGGCGCCTTTCCCAGGCGCCTGGTTCATGGCCCCCTCCGACCGCGGGCCGGTGCGGGTGAAGGCGCTGCTGTGCCGTTTCGAGGCCGGCGAGGGCGCTCCGGGTGAACTGCTCGACGATGGACTGCTGGTGGCCTGCGGCGAGGGCGCGGTGCGCATCCTGCGCGCCCAGCGCGAGGGCCGTGCGCCGCAGGACGCCGAGGTGTTCCTGCGCGGCTTTCCGCTCGTGCGGGGTCAGACGCTCGACTGATGCCCCGCTATCGCCTGACGGTGGAATACGACGGCGGCCCCTATAAGGGGTTCCAGGCCCAGGACGGCCTGCCCACGGTTCAGGGCGAGCTCGAGCGGGCGATCCATGCGTTCTGCGGCGAAGCCGTGCGCGTCCATGCCGCCGGGCGCACCGACACCGGGGTCCACGCTGGCGGTCAGGTGATCCACATCGACCTCGAAAAGGCCTGGCGGGCTGCGGTGGTGATGAACGCCGTCAACGCCCACCTGTTTCCAGCCCAGGTGTCGATCCTGGCCTGCGACGAAGTCGACGAGGACTTCCACGCCCGGTTCTCCGCCACGGGCCGGCGCTATCAATATCGAATCCTCAACCGGCCCGGCCCGGCCGCTCTGGAGCGTGGCCGGGTCTGGCATGTGAAGGCGCCGCTGGACGCCGCCGCGATGCATGCCGCCGCCCAGGTCCTGGTTGGACTGCTCGACTTCACCACGTTCCGCGATGCGGCCTGCCAGGCGAAGTCGCCACTGAAGACCCTCGACGTCGCCGAGGCGACGCGGCATGGCGACATCGTCGAGGTGAGGTTCGCGGCGCGCTCTTTTCTGCATCGCCAGGTGCGCTCCATGGTTGGGTCGCTGGTCGAGGTCGGGCGGGGAAACTGGACATCTGCCGACCTCGCGGCCGCGCTCGATGCCCGCGACCGCGCCGCCTGTGGGCCGGTCGCCCCCGCCTCCGGACTCTCCCTCACCGATGTGGACTATTGAGCCGCCCCTGGGGTTCAATGCGTTCACGGGCCGCTGCGCCGCCTACGCATCGGGCCAGACAGACTGAGGGAGCAACACCATGGCTGGGTTCATGGTCTACAGCATTCCAGGCAGTCCCTACGGGCGGGCGGTTCTGATCGCCCTCGAGGAGAAGGGCGCCGATTACAGGCTCTCTCCGGTGGCGCCCGGCGCCTTTGGATCACCCGAACACATGGCCCGCCATCCCATGGCCAAGGTGCCGGTGCTGCAGCATGGCGACTTCATGGTCTACGAGACCCAGGCGATCCTGCGATATCTCGACCGGGTGCTGCCGGATCCGTCCTTCACGCCGGCGGACCCCCGTGCCGCGGCGCGCATGGACCAGGCGATGAACGTCAACGACTGCTACCTGTTCAATGGCGTCAGCAATACGATCGGATTCCAGCGGGTGGTCGGGCCGCGAGTGCTGGGCCTGACGCCGGACGAGGCGATCATCGCCGCAGCCCTGCCGCGAGGCCGGCAGGTGTTCGGCGTGCTGGCCGGGATTTTGGGCGAGGGGCCCTATTTTGCCGGCGAAAGCCTGTCCCTGGCCGACTTCCTGCTGGCGCCTCAGATCGACTTCTTCCGGGATCTGCCCGAATGGGCGGATCTGGGCGGCCCGCATCCGCATCTGGGCGCCTGGCTCGATCGCATGAACGTCCGGCCCAGCCTGGCGAAGACCACCTGGGACATGGTCGCCGAGATGGCCAAGACCGCCTGACGGGGTCAGCCGAAGCGGGTGAAATAGCCTTCGATCAGACGTTCATAGATCGCCGAGAGGGCGTGAATCTCGGCCACGGGCGCGCGCTCATCCACCTGGTGCATCGTGGTTCCGACGAGGCCGAACTCCACCACCGGGCACAGGGCGCGGATGAAACGGGCGTCCGAGGTGCCGCCGGTGGTGGACAGTTCGGGCGGGCGGCCGGTCACAGCCTCCACGGCGTCGGAGACAACCGTCGTGAACTCGCCGCGCGGCGTCAGGAAGGCCTCGCCGTTGATCCGGGTCTCCACCAGGACTTTGCCGGCGAAACCCTCACCGGCCCGGGCGGCCTCGGCGCGCACCCAGTTCGCCAGGGAGGTCCCGGTGTGCGTGGGATTGAAACGGACGTTGAGCCGCGCTTCGGCCCGGCCGGGAATGACGTTGCTGGCTGCGTTGCCGACGTCGATCGTGGTGAATTCAAGGTTCGAGGGCTGAAAGGCCTCGTAGCCGTCGTCCAGCGTCCGGTCCTGAAGCCGGGCGAGCAGGCGCACCAGAACGGGGATAGGGTTGGCGGCGCGCTGGGGATAGGCCACATGGCCCTGCACGCCCTCCACGGTCAGGATCACGCCCAGGCTGCCGCGCCGGCCAATCTTGACCATGTCGCCGAGGCTCGCGCTGGAGGTCGGCTCGCCCACCAGGCAATGGTCGATCGTCTCGCCCTCGGCCGCCAGGGCCGCCACGACGGGTTTTGTGCCGTACTCGGCCAGGCCCTCCTCGTCGCCAGTGATCAGGAAGGAGAGAGAGCCCTTCGGTTCGCCCCGTTCCAAGGTGCGGGCGACGGCCGCCACATAGGCGGCGATAGCGCTCTTCATGTCCACCGCGCCCCGGCCGGAAAGGATTCCGTCATCCACGGCCGCTTCGAAGGGCGGCCGTGTCCAGGCCGCCATATCGCCCACCGGTACAACGTCCGTGTGGCCGGCAAAGCAGAGATTGGGTCCGGCGGTTCCGCGCCGGGCGTACAGGTTCTCGATGTCTCCGAAGGGCATGGCGCGGCAGACGAATCCCAGGGATTCCAGGGCCTCCCGCAGCACCGCCATGGCCCCGGCGTCGGCCGGGGTGACGGAGGGGCGGCGGATCAGATCACGGGCGAGACTGACGGGGTCGAGAACGGTGGCGCGAGACATCTGGCCTCCTTAAGCTGGCCGGCCAGACGCCGCAAACGCCCGAGGCCTTCCGTGAAGAAGATCGACATCGCCGCCGCGCCCACCCGTACCGGTTCAGCCTATCCGCCGCCCCATGACGCGGCCGTCGCCGCCCGCGTCCGGCGGCGCCTGGGCGAGGCGGGCGGACTCACCGCCTTCGGGGTGAATCACCTCACCCTGCCGCCCGGTTGCTGGTCCAGCCAGCGCCACTGGCACAGCCATGAGGACGAGTTCGTCATGGTGATTTCGGGTGAGGTGGTGCTGGTCACCGACGCGGGCGAAGAGATCCTGCGCGCCGGTGAATGCGCCGCCTTCAAGGCCGGCGACGGCGACGGTCACCACCTGATCAACCGCTCCGACCGCGAGGCGCTGCTGCTGGAGGTCGGCAACGACGACTGGCGGCGCGATCGCACGGTCTACAGCGACATCGACATGGTCAGCGAACCGGGCGACGGCGGGTTCCGCCACAAGGACGGAACGCCCTACTAATCGCGCAGCAGGTCGTTGATGCTGGTCTTGGAGCGGGTCTGGGCGTCCACGGTCTTGACGATGACCACGCAGGCCAGGCTCGGGCCGACCCCGTGCGGATCCGGCAGGGATCCCGGCACCACCACCGAATAGGGCGGCACATAGCCCCGGTGGGTCTCGCCGGTCTTGCGGTCGATGATCTTGGTCGAGGCGCTGATGAAGACGCCCATGGACAGCACCGAGCCCTGGCCGACGACCACGCCTTCCACCACTTCAGAACGGGCGCCGATGAAGCAATCGTCTTCGATGATGGTGGGGTTGGCCTGCAGGGGTTCAAGCACCCCGCCGATGCCGACGCCGCCGGAGAGGTGAACGTTGCGGCCGATCTGGGCGCAGGAGCCGACGGTCGCCCAGGTGTCGACCATGGTCCCCTCGCCCACGTGGGCGCCGATGTTCACGAAGGAGGGCATGAGCACGGCGTTGCGGCCGATGAAGGCGCCCCGGCGGACCACCGATCCCGGCACGGCGCGAAAGCCCGCCGCTTCGAACTGCGGCGCGTCCCAGCCCTCGAACTTGCTCGGAACCTTGTCCCACCAGGGGCCCACGGCCTCGCCCATGGCGCCGGCCCGCATCACCTTGTTCGGGTTGAGCCGGAAAGACAGGAGGATGGCCTGTTTCAGCCACTGGTGGACGACCCACTCCCCGTCGATTTTCTCGGCCACCCGCGCCTCGCCCGCGTCGAGCGCGCGCAGAGCTTCGTCAACGGCCGTGCGGACGGCCCCGTGGGTGTCGGGGCCGAGGGTGTCGCGCGCCGCCCAGCCGGCCTCGACCTCCATCTGCAGGTCGGCCAGGGACGGGGTGGCGATGGCGGAGGAACTCATGGGGCGGGGATCTCCTTGAGGCGGGCCCGGCTCAGAAAATCGGCCAGGTTGTCGGTGCGGAACTGAACGAAGGGGGCCTTCGCCGCGGCGGCGTCAGCGCCCACCAGTATGGTGGTCATACCCAGGGCGGCCGCCGGGGCCAGATTGTGCTCGGCGTCTTCGAAGAAGGCGGTCGTGGCCGGGTCGATGCCGTGGGCGGCGATGATCCGGGTGAAGGCCGTGGGTGAGGGTTTGGGATTGAAATCGGCCGAACCGATGTGAAAAACATCGTCGAACAGGTCCGCAAGGCCCAGGGCGCTCAGCACCCGGCCGGCGTGAGCCGCGTCGGCGTTGGTGAAGATCAGCCGACGGCCCGGCAGCCGCGCCAGGGCCGACGCAAGATTCGCGTCCGTCGGCAGGCCGTCGAGCGGCACGTCGTGCACCTCGGCGTGATAGGCGTCCGGATCCACCCCGTGGTTCTCCATCAGCCCCTTCAGGGTGAGGCCGTGTTCGGCCAGATAGCGCTTCTGCAGCGCCAGGGACTCCGGCCGGGGCAGGCCGGTGAGCCGTTCGACAAAATCGGTGATCCGGCCCGACATCTTCGCCGCCAGCCCCGAGTCCAGGGGGTAGAGGGTGTTGTCCAGGTCGAACAGCCAAGTGTCCACGTGGCGAAGGTCGGCGCCGGCGTCCGCGCCGCTCGCCCCCTGGCCTGCTGTCAGGGGCATATCAGGGTCCCGGCCCCGTGCTCGGTGAACAACTCCACCAGCATGGCGTGCGGCCGGCGTCCGTCGAGGATGACCACCCCGGCCACGCCGGCCTCGACTGCCGCGATGGCGGTCTCGAGCTTGGGTATCATCCCGCCGGTGGCCACGCCGTCGGCGATGGCGGCCCGGGCCTCGGCGACGGTGAGCTGGCGGATGAGTGCGCCATCGGCGCCCAGAACCCCGGCGACGTCGGTGAGCAGCAACATGCGCTTGGCCTTGAGCGCCCCAGCCAGGGCGCCCGCCACGGTGTCGGCGTTGATGTTGTAGGTCTCGCCTTCGTCGGACACGCCGATCGGAGCGATCACCGGGATGTAGTGATCGTCATCCGCCTCGATCAGGCTGCGGATCAGCTTAGGATCGATGCGGGTCGGCTCGCCCACGAAGCCCAGGTCGACGACCTCCTCGATCTGCGACTGGGGGTCGGAGCGAGTGCGGGTCGCCTTTTCCACATGGATCAGACCGGCGTCCTTGCCCGACAGGCCCACGCCACGCACGTCGGCGGTGGCGCCGGCCTGGGTGATCCAACTGGCGATTTCCTTATTGATGGCGCCGGAGAGGACCATCTCGGCCACCTCCATGGTCGCCGCGTCGGTCACGCGGAGACCGTCGATGAAGGTCGATTTCACCCCGGCGCGTTCGAGCATGCGCGAGATCTGCGGCCCGCCGCCATGCACCACCACGGGGCGCACGCCCAGCAGGCGCAGCAGGACCGCGTCGGCGGCGAACTGGCGGGCAATCGATTCCTCGCCCATGGCGTGGCCGCCGTACTTGATCACCACGGTCTGGCGGCCGTGGATCTGAATATAGGGCAGGGCTTCGGCCAGGGTTTTGGCGGTCACCCAGCCGGGTTCGTCGGGGCTGTCGGTCAAGGCGTTTCCAGGGGATCTAAAGGGCCGGCGCAGGCGAGATAGCGAACACGCCCGGGAATGTCATGCGAAAGCGGCGGCGGCGATCTCGGCCCTGAGGTCGGCCATGCCGTCGCCCTTCTCGGCGGAGGTGGCCACTACGCGCGGGAAGGCCGCCGGGCGGCGGGCGATGGCGGCGACGGTGGCTTGGGTAACGGCCGTCACCTCGGCGGCTTTCAGCTTGTCGGCTTTGGTCAGCACGATCTGGTAGGAGACCGCCGCCTTGTCGAGGGCGTCGAGGGCCTCGGTGTCGGGCGGCTTGAGGCCGTGACGGGCGTCGATGAGCAGATAGACCCGCTTGAGGTTCGGCCGGCCGCGCAGATAGGCGCGTCCCAGATCCTGAAACTTGCGGGCGGTTCCGCGGGAGACCTTGGCGAAGCCGTAGCCTGGCAGGTCGACCAGGCGCAGACGCTCATCGAGCACGAAGAAGTTGATCTCCCGCGTGCGGCCGGGCTCTGTGGACGCCCGCGCCAGACGATGGCGGTTCACCAGGGCGTTGATCAGGGAGGACTTGCCGACGTTGGAACGTCCGGCGAAGGCCACCTCCGGCAGGGCCGCGTCGGGCAGGCCCTCCATGGTCACCGCCCCCATCATGAAGGCGCACTCGCGGGCGAACAGGACCCGCGCCGCCTCGATCTCGCCGGCGTCGAAGACGGCCGGGTCGAGCTCGCTCACCCTGAGGTTCCCGCGCGGGCGGAGAAGCGGCCGAGGAAGTCGTCGATCGGATTGTCGACCTTGAACCGGCGCATCATCACATACTGCTGCAGGATCGTGATCAGGCTGCTCCAGGTCCAGTAGATCAGCAGGCCGACCGCGTACTGGGCCAGGATGAAGGTGAACATGAGCGGCATGAACTTGAAGATCATTTGCTGGGTCGGATCGATGCCGGTCTGCGGCGTCATCGACTGGCTCAGCCACATGCTCATCCCGTAGAGCAGAGGCCAGACGCCCACATGCAGGAATCCGCCGAGCACGCCGCCGATCAGCGGGGTCAGGGACGGATCCCAGGGGATCAGGCCGAACAGATTGAGGAAGGTCGTCGGGTCGGGCGCCGAGAGGTCGTGAATCCAGCCGAAGAACGGCGCGTGACGCATCTCGATGGTCACGGTGAACAGCTTGGTGAGCGAATAGAACACCGGAATCTGGAACAGGATCGGTACGCAGCCGGTGATCGGATTGACCTTCTCACGGGCGTAGAGGGCCATCATTTCCTTCTGCTGCGCCGCCGGATCGTCCTTGAGGCGTTTCTGAAGGGACTGAAGCTCGGGCTGAATTTTCTTCATCTTCACCCCCATCTCGAAGCCCTTGTTGGCCAGGGGGAAGGTGATCAGGCGGATCACCACCGTCAGCATGAGGATGGCGAGGCCGAAATTGCCCACGTGCGAATAGAAGAATTCCAGCAGGGAGAAGATCGGCTTGGTGAGGAACCACAGGTTCCCCCAGTCCACGGCGTCCACGAAGCGCGGCACGCCCAGCGACGCCGAATAGGCATTGAGCACCGGCACGGTCTTGGCGCCGGCGAACAGGTGGCTGACCTCGGTGATCTGGGTTCCGGGCGCGATGCTGCGGCCGGCGCTGGAGTAGGTGGTCTCATAGATGTCGATGCCGGTGGCCGCGTCCGTGGTGACCCGCGCCTTGGCTGAGATCGTCTCGGTCTGGGCGGGAATGAACGCGGTCATCCAGTATTTGTCGGTGACGCCGAACCAACCCCCCTTGGACTGCCAGTCGACCTCGCCCTTCTTCTTCCAGTCCTTGTAGTTGGTCAGGCGCAGCTGCGGGCCGTCGGTCCCAAGCACGCCGATGGCGCCCTCATGGACGATGTTGGACTGGGCCAGGCCGGAGGGCAGGCCCTGGCGCTGGACTGAGACATAGGGGGCCAGGGTGATGGCCGCCGGGCCCAGGTTGGCCACGGTGTCGGCGACGGTGAACATCGCCTTGTCGTCGACCGAGATGCGGCGGGTGAAGGACAGGCCGCCGGGGACGGCATAGCTGAGGGTGATCGGATGGCCGGGGCTGAGTGTCGCGCCCTCGGTCTGGGTCCATAGGGTCGCCGGAGTCGGCACGCCGGGCAGATTCGCGCCGATCCAGCCCTGTTCGGCGAAATAGGCCGCGGCCATGCCCTCGGGGCGCAGCAGCTCGACCCGCGGGGACGTCTTGGCCACCGTCTCGTGGTAGGTGTTGAGATAGAGATCATCGAGCCGCGCGCCGCGAAGGGCGATCGAGCCGCTCAGGGCCGGCGTCTCGACACGCACACGCGGGCTGATGGCCAGGGCCTGTGGGCGGGCGAGATTGGGCTGGAGAGGTCCGCTGACCGGCGTCGACGCCGGAGCGGCCTGGACCGCGGCGGCCTTGGCCTTGCGGGCGGCCTCGGCCAGCTTGGCCTGCGGCTCCAGGATGAACGCCTGGTAGGCGATCATGGCTAGCCCCGCGATGACCGCGAAGATGATCGCATTCTTGGTGTCGTTCTGCATGGCGGCTAATCGGGCCTGGTCTGGAGACGTGGAGGCGGAGGCTCGCCCAGGCTTGAGCTGAGATTTCTTGCGCCGAGATCGGCCGCGAGCCTTATCAGCGTGCTTTTCATATCGTCAAGCAAAGGCGCCCAGGCGCGCGACACAGTCCCGCCCCTGGCGATGAACACATAGTCACACCCCGGCCGCGCATGAAGGGGGGCCAATTGCCGGGCCGCCTCACGAAGTCGACGTTTGGCGCGATTTCTGACCACCGCCCCGCCGATCCGCTTGGTGGCGGTGAACCCGATGCGGATTTCCGCCGATCCGTCGCCGCGATGCCGGACCTGCGCAGCCACGGCGCCGCGGGCGCAGTTCTGCGCCTTGGCGGCCGCGAGGAAGTCGGGCCGGTTCTTGAGGCGGGTAATCACCGGCGCGGGAGCCGGTGCGTCTGGGGTGTCGGCTTGAGCCATGGCTCCGGCAGGTGCGGGGCGCCGGATCCGGAGATCCTTGTGACGTCCTAGGCCGTCAGGCGCTTGCGGCCGCGGGCGCGGCGGCGGGCGACGATCTTCTGGCCGTTCTTGGTGGACATACGAAGACGGAAGCCGTGACGACGCTTGCGCACCAGCCGGGACGGTTGAAAAGTGCGCTTCACGACAAGGCTCCGGAGTAAGAAGGTTCAGTGGTCCCGGCGCGGGTCCGGAACAAGGAAGGGCGGGCTGATAGGCGAAGGCGGGCGATGAGTCAATCCGCGCCCCTGTTACGGCCCTCTACAGATCCGGGCGAATGACGGCCTTGCCGATGACCTTGCGGTCGGCCAGCAGGTCGAAGCCCTCGCGCCAGCGCGACAGGGGCAACTCGGCGTGGACGCGGGGACGAATGCGCCCCTGGTCGGCAAGATCCCAGACGGCCTTCATGTTCTCGGCGCCCTTGTCGGGGAACTTGCGGCCATACTCGCCGGCGCGAACGCCGACGACCGAAAAGCCCTTGATCAGCGGCATGTTGACCGAGACCGACGGAATGCGTCCCGAGGTGAAGCCGACCACCAGCAAACGGCCGTCGAAGGCGATGCAGCGGACACTCTCGTCGAATATGTCCCCCCCTACAGGGTCGTAGATCACGTCGGCCCCCGCGCCGCCGGTGATGGCCTTCACCTGCTCACGAAAGCCGCCGGTGACGTTCACGCAGGCGTCAGGCGCATATTCCTCTGCGATCACCTTAAGTTTCGCGTCCGAGGCCGAGGCGGCGATGACCCGGCACCCGAGGACCTTGGCGAGATCGACGCAGGCCAGACCCACGCCGCCGGCCGCGCCGTGCACTAGCACCCACTCCCCCGGCTGCACCTGGGCCCGGCGGACCAGGGCGACATAGGCGGTGATATAGGCGGCGCTGTAGGCGGAGGCTTCGGTGAAGGAGAGCCGGTCGGGTTTCGGCCTCAGGCCAGCCGCTGCGGCGATGCTGAACTCCTGCATGCCCCCGGTCTTCGCCCCACCGATCACGGCGTCGCCGATGGACCAGCGCGTGACGCCGTCGCCCAGGGCGTCGACCTCGCCGCACATTTCCATCCCCGGCGAGTAGGGCAGGGCCGGTTTGTGCTGATACTCGCCGCGGGTCATGAGCAGGTCGGGGAAGTTGACCGCGGAGGCGCGCACGCGGACGCGCACTTCGCCGGGACCGGGCACGGGCATGGGAAGGTCGCGAACGCCGCAGCCGGCGTAGTCGGGACCAAGGCTGTCCACCACGAGGGCGCGCATGTCAGAGGGTCCTTTCGGCAGTGTCCGCCATCGAATTCGGGTAGTCAGGAGTCCCGGCGTGGCAGGTTGGGCACGCCGCCCAGGATCAGGCGGACGACGAAGTCGGTGGCTCCGGTCACGTCCACTGGCTTGCGCTCGACCATCCTGTCGCCGATCTCGCGGGCGACCGCGATGCAGCTGGCCGCCAGGAAGTCGATGTCCACCTTGGCCGAGAGGTCGCGGTCCATGATGGTCGCGAACACCCCGCGCACTTCCTCGAACACCGCCAGAATCTCCGGGGTGTTGCGGGCCTGGGGCAGGATTTCGGACTCCGGACCGGCGGCCACCCAGTTCTCGTGCTCGGAGGCGATGAAGTTGAAATAGGCCGATACGGCCGCCCGCAGATAGGATTCGAAGTCCGTGGCCTTGGCCGACTGGGCCTGGAGGATCGGGCGGAACCGCCGGGCTCCATCGTCGGCCAGGGCGTCGAACACCTCCTCCTTGGAGCGGTAGTAGTTGTAGAAGGCGCCCACCGACAGGCCGGACCGCCGGACGATGTCGCGGACGGTGGCGGTGTCGAAACCGATCTCCCCGAACACCTCCCGCGCCGCGTCGAGAATCGCCAGGCGGTTCGCCGCCTTGGTCTGTTCGCGCTTGCCGGGAGAGAGAAGGATGACCTGGGACATGCGATACCGAAGGGGCGCCGCGAGTCGCGGCGGGAACTTGGACGTCTCTCTAGGATTGAACAGCCGCCCTGACCTGTCCAGCCTCCGTTTAGGCCGCGCCCCGTCAGGTCGGGGTTGCGCCGATTCGCGCCACCAGCGCTTCGGCGGCGGCCGGCGCCCGCAGCTTTCCATTCTTTATAAAGAAAGCGAACACGTCGCGGCCCTCATCGGCGAGCCGTGTCAGCCGCGCGGCCCAGGCGTCCAGCACCTCTGGCGCATACCCCGTCGCGACATCATCGCGCCCGCGCATCAGCCGGGCGTAGGCGAAGTCGGGGGCCGGGGCCTCGATCAAAGGATGGTGCGGGTGGTCTGCGAGGCAGACCGCTATTTTGCGACTGCGGCAAAGATCGGCGAAAGCCGGGTTCGCGAAGCTGTCGTGCCGGACTTCGACCGCATGACGGAGTCTGACCCCATCGCGCTCGGGCGGCAGCAGATCAAGGAAGGCGGCCATGTCGGCGGGATCGAAGGCCTTGGTCGGCATGAACTGCCAGAGAATGGGGCCCAGCCGCGGACCCAGCGCCGTCAGCCCCTGTCCCAGGAATGTCTCGATCGACTCTCCGGCGCCGGCCAGCACCCTTCGATTGACGCAAATTCGGTGCGCCTTGATGCAAAAGACGAAATTCTCCGGTGTTCGGGCGGCCCAACCCGCGAACGTCGCGGGGGTCTGGAACGATTGGAAGGTTGAATTTACCTCGACGACGGAGAGGCGGCCGCTCATGTGGGTGAGTTCGTCTGCCTGCCGCAGCCCCGGAGGGTAAAATGTCCCTCGCCAGGGCTTGTGGACCCAGCCTCCGACCCCTGTACGAATTTGACCCATCGCGGCGCTCTCTGCCTTCCGTCCCATGTGAACGATGTTTAACTTGAATGCGGCGCCGCAACACGGCGTGGATGACAAACTCAACTAAACACGGTTAAGAGAGCCTGTCCTCGGGGGTCGGCCGTACCAATATGGATCGCATGAGACGATTTGCGTCGGGTATCGCCCCCGTCATGGCGGCTGTGATGGCGGCCTCCACGGCCGTCGCCGGCGCCCGCGCGCCCGCGCCGCCGCGCCTGCCCGCCGCCTACGATTCGACGGCAGGCGGCTCGGCCCTTGCGCCTGCGGAACTCGACCGCTGGTGGCTTCTGTTCAACGATCCGCGGCTTAACGCGCTGGAGGACGAGGCGTTCCGCACAGGCCCCGACGCCCTGACGGCCGCGGCCCGGGTGCTTGAGGCCAGGGCGACGCGCAACAGCCTGATCGCGCAGACCCTGCCCACCGGCGAGATCGCGGGCAACGCCAGCAAGGCGCACAACCGCAATATCGGGGCCCAGGGCAACTCCCTCTTTCCGATCGGCGGCGATGTGGAGAGCGAAACCGCCAGCCTGAAGGTGTCCTGGGAGATCGACCTGTTCGGCCGTCTCAGCGTGGCCCGCAAGGTCGCCAAGGCGAATCTGTCCGTGACACGCTTTAACGTCGAGGCGGCCCGGGCCAGCCTCGCCGCCTCCGTGGCCGACACCTATTTCCAGGCGACGGGGCTGGGCATTCAGAGCGATGACGCCCGCGAAACCGTTCGGATCGAAACCGAGCTCCTGCGTGTTGCTCAGGGCAAGGCTGACCTCGGTCTCGCCGCCGCAACCGACGCCGACCGCGTGGCGGGCGATCTCTCACAGGCCAAGGCTCAGCTCGAGGATCTTGAAGCGCAGCGCCATGCCGCTCAGCGGCAGCTTCTGATCCTGATCGGCCGCGCCGGCGCGCCCGTCGACAGCCTCAAGCTGGGGGCGGAAGCGGCGGAGGCGCCGCCGCCGCCGGCCGCTATGCCGGGCGACCTGCTCTCTCGCCGTCCCGACGTTCGTGAATCCGAATCGCGGCTCAGGTCGGAACTCGGCACGGCGAAGCTGCGCCATCTGGCGGTGTTCCCGACCTTCACCATCCTGCCGCAGTTGGGCCTGTCCCGCAACGTGCAGCCCAGCGTCTCCTATAACGCCAGCACAAACACCCTCATGCCCTATCAGCAGACCACGAGCCTCGGCTACTGGACCTGGGGCGGCGGCGTGACCGTGCCGCTGTTCGACATTCCTCGCCTCCTGTTTGACGCCAAGGCCGAGGACGCCCGGGCGCGTCAGGCCGCCATCGCCTATGAGAAGACCGTGCAGACGGCCTATGGCGAGGCGGAAAACGCGCTGGTGTCCCTCGCTGCCGGCAAGCGCGCCGCGGCCCTGCTCACGGACGGCGAAGCCCGCGCCCACCGGGCCTCCGACGCAGCCAGCGAGCGCTATTCCATGGGTCTTGACGACCTCAACACCGCCCTGTCGGCCGAAAGGGCCTGGCGGACGACCCGCTCGGCTCTGACCGGCGAGCGGGTTCAGGCCCTCAGACGGGCGGTCGCGACCTACAAGGCGCTCGGCGGCGGCTGGGCCTATGCCTCCACACTGGCGAAAGCCCGATGAGACCCTTATCGATGACGACGTCCCGAATCTCGCTGCTGATCGTTCTTGCCCTGGCCACGGCCGGCGGTCTGGCTGGTTGCCAGAAGAAGACCGAGAACTCGGCCCGCGCCCAGGCGCGGGCCGTCACGGTCGTCACCGTGCAGCCCCAGGAAATCCAGGGCGGGATCACCGCCTCCGGGGCGCTGATCCCGCGTGAGGACACCGCCATCTTCCCGCAGGTGAACGGCTATCGGGTGGCGGAGGTTCTGGCGGACGAAGGCGTGGTGGTGAAGGCCGGCCAGCCTCTGGCCCGCATGGACGACACCCTCATTCGCGCCCAGTTGGCCCAGCAGGAGGCGCTGCTCAACCAACAGACTGTGGCCGCCGAACGCGCGGAAGCCGAGGCCGCCCGGGTCAAGGGGTTGGACGCCAAGGGCATTCTCTCTCAGGAACAGATCGACACGCGCCGGTTCGCGGCGGCGGCAGCGCGGGCCCAGGCCGCCGCCCAGGCCGCCGCGGTCAATGACGTAAAGACCCGACAGGGCCTGCTCACCGTCCGTGCGCCCTACGCCGGCCTGGTGATCGAGCGCAATGTCCGGCCAGGCGACATGAACGCCGGCGCAAATCCCTGGTTCCGGATCGCCAAGGACAGCCAGGTCGAACTCGCTGCCGATGTGGGCGAGGCGTCTCTGGACAAGATGCGCGCGGGAGCGCCGGTCCAGGTGACCCTGGCTGACGGGGTCAAGGTGGAGGGCAAGGTGCGGCTGGTCAGTCCCCGCGTCGACGCCGCCACCAAGCTGGGTCGTGTCCGGATCACCCTGCCGGCGCGGGCCGATATCCGCGCCGGCGGCTTTGCAAGCGCCACCTTCCAGGGTTCAACCCGTTCGGCGCTCGCCGTGCCGGAAACGGCGGTCCGCTATGACGCCGACGGCGCGGCCGTGCTGGTGGTGGGCGCGGACGACCGCGTCATCCGAGTGCCGGTCACCACAGGGCAACGTGGCGGCGGCTACGTCGAGCTCCTGACAGGTCCGCCGGCGGGCTCGCGTGTGGTTCAGAAGGCCGCCACCATGCTGGTCCCCGGCGATATCGTCCGTCCGGCGAACCCGTCATGAGCGAGCCCTCCCGCCAGTTCCGGGTCTCCGAATGGGCGATCCGGAATCCCATTCCGATCGTCGTGCTGTTTGTGGTGGCGGTGCTTGCCGGCCTGGTCTCGTACGTCGCCCTGCCGATCAAGAACTACCCGAATATCGAATTCCCCGCGGTCATGGTGCAGGTCACCCGCCCTGGCGCGGCGCCTGCGGAGATGGAAAACCAGATCGCCCGGCCGGTGGAGAACGCGGTCGCGGGTCTGCCCAATATCGAGGGCATCAGTTCCTCGATCTCCCAGGGCCAATCGTCGACGTTCATCCGCTTCGAACTCGGTCAGAACATCCAGAAGGCGACCGACGACGTTCGCTCGAAGATCGATCAGATTCGCAACAACCTGCCGCGCGAGATCGACCCGCCGGTGGTGCAGCATCTGGATTTCGACGACCAGCCGATCGTGACCTATGCGGTCAGCGCGCCGGCCATGTCGGAAACCGAACTGTCCTGGTTCATCGACAACACCATCGCCCGCACCCTGCAGGCCGAGAACGGCGTTTCGAAAATCGACCGGCTCGGCGGCGCCGACCGCGAAATCAATATCCTCGTCGACCCTAACCGTCTGGCGGCGCAGGGCCTGACGGCGGCGCAGGTGAACGACGCCCTGGCGACGGCCAATGTGGATGCGCCTGGCGGGAGGGTGGCCATCGGCGGCCGCGAACAGACCATGCGGGTCCTGGGCGCCGCCCGCAGCGCCGAGCAGATTCGCAATCTGATGATCCCGACTTCCGGCGGCCGGTTTGTCAGACTCTCCGATGTGGCCGACGTGGGCGACGGCGCCGCCGAACCCCGCGGCTTCGCCCTGCTGAATGAACATCCCGTGGTCGGTTTCCAGGTCAGCAAGACCAAACTCGCCAGCGAGGTGTCCACCGAGGACAATGTCGACGCGGCCATCCACCGACTTGAGGTGGCGCACCCGGGCCTGAACGTCCACAAGATCGTCTCCCAGGTCGATCAGACCCGCGACGCCTTCTCCGCCACCCTGCACACGCTGCTCGAAGGCATGGTTCTGGCCGCCTTTGTGGTCTGGCTGTTCCTGCGCGACTGGCGGGCGACCGCCATCACCGCCGTGGCCATGCCCGTGTCGCTGATCCCGACCTTCGCCTTCATGAACATCAGCGGGTTCAGTCTCAACACCGTCACCCTTCTCGGCTTGACGCTGGTGATCGGCATCCTGGTCGACGATGCGATCGTCGAGATCGAGAATATCGAGAAGCGCGTCTATGTGGGCATGCGCCCGTTCGACGCCGCCATCGAGGGCGCCGATCAGATCGGTCTGGCGGTAGTCGCCACAACCAGCGCCATTATCGCGGTGTTCCTGCCGGTGGGCTTCATGCCCGGCATCCCGGGACAGTTCTTCCGCGAATTCGGCCTGACGGTTTCGGTGGCGGTGCTGTTCTCCCTGGTGGTCGCCCGCCTGCTCACCCCGCTGCTGGCGGCCTATTTCCTCACCCCCAAGGAGGCGCGCGAACGTCCGCCTCTGCCGCGGTTCTACACGCGATCCCTGGGTTGGGCGCTGGACCACAGGATCTGGTCGGTGATCATCGGCACGATCATCTTTTTCGCCTCGATCTCGCTCTTCATCCCGCTGAAGAAGGGCGTGCAGCCCGAGTCGAACCCCAACTACTATTATATCAACATCGAGGGACCGCCCGGCTCCACCCTGGCCGACATGCGTCGGACGGTGGACAAGGTCGACGCCTTGCTCAGGCAGCAACCCGAGACGGATACGACCTTCGCCCAGGTGGGCGGTGGCGGCATCTCCGGCGGTCCGGGCGGTTTCGTGAACACCTCCGGTGTCACAAACGGCGCCGTGGTCGTGGTGATGAAGCCCGACCATAAGTCCAAGGCGACGCAGATCCGCGATCGCCTGAGGCCGTTGCTGCGCGAGATTCCCGACGCCCGGCTGTCCTTCGATATCAGCGGCTTCGGCGCCGGCGGGGTGCAGGTCATTCTCACCAGCGAGACCGGCGTCGGGCTCGAGAACGCGGCCCTGGAACTGCAGCGGCAGATGCGCACGGTGGAGGGCCTGGCCGACCCACGGCCGGCCACGCCGCCCAGCAGTGCTGAACTGGTGGTCAAACCCAGGCCCGACGAGGCGGCGCGGCTGGGCGTTCCGGTCTCGGTCATCTCCCAGGCGGCGCGCATCGCCACACTCGGGGATATCGACGCCAATGTCTCCAAGATGGACGAGGGCGAGCGCCGGATCCCGATCCGCGTACGTCTGCCCATTCAGGACCGCACGGACCTGTCGGTGATCCGCAACCTGCGTCTGCCCACGGCCGGCGGGGGCGTCACCACTCTCGACACCGTCGCCGACGTCTATTTCCAGGCTGGTCCGGGCCAGATCAACCGCTTCGACCGCAAGCGCAACATCACCATGATGGCCGACACCACCGGCGACACCCAGGTGGGCGACGCCATTGCCCGGGTGCACAAGCTGCCGATCATGCAGCATCTGCCGGCGGGGGTGGGTATGGCCAACCAGGGTCAGGAGAAGGCCTACGCCCAGTTGTTCGGCGGCTTCGCCATCGCCATCCTCTCGGCCGTCGGACTGGTCTACGCGGTGATGGTGCTGCTGTTCGGCAGCTTCTTCAAACCGTTCGTCATCCTCTCCGCCCTGCCGACGGCCATCGGCGGCGCCCTGGCGGCGCTGCTCATCGCCAACCTGTCGCTGTCGATTCCCTCGCTGATCGGCTTCCTGATGCTCATGGGTCTGGCGGCAAAGAACTCGATCCTGCTGGTGGAATACGCCATCGAGCGCGAGCGGGCAGGCAAGTCCCAGCGGGATTCGCTCATGGAGGCCTGCCGCGAGCGGGCGCGCCCCATCGTCATGACCACCATGGCCATGGCCGCCGGCATGCTCCCCACGGCCTTGACCCTGGGCAAGGGGTCGGAGTTCCGCCAGCCGATGGCCGTGGCCGTGATCGGCGGGCTGATCACCTCCACGGTGCTGTCCCTGCTGCTGGTGCCGGTGGTCTATGAGTTCATCGACGACTTCGAGCGCTGGATCAGCCCGCTATTCGGCCGGCTGGTCACGCCCCGCGAGGCCCCGGTGGAGGGCGCGGCGACGCCGGCGGAGTAGGGATTCCAGCTGGCCCTCGCCCTCCGAGTGATTCGATCGGAAGGGAGGGCCGCTGGGCACGAGGCCAAACTCTATGTGTCTCCCCGGCTCTATCCTGAGGGTGGAAGCTCAAGGACTTCGCCATTTCAGCTAGGGGTGTGAGGTGCCCGCGCCAGGCGGCTTTGACGCTGCGCCATCGGCTGAAATCGGAGAGCTAGCAGGCTGCTGAAAAACCCACTCGCCTGCGGGCGCGACGCATGATTCAACCTCTGGACGGGAGTGTCCACGGGGGATTGCGATGCGTGGGTCTGATCAGCAGGCGGGAGCCCTGTTTTCCTATGTGGATCTTGATCGG
>CAIQJF010000032.1 GCA_903872075.1 uncultured Caulobacteraceae bacterium
CGATCTGGCGTCCGCGGCGCGGGCGGCGCGTTCAGCGTCGGCGCGGGCGGTCTCGGCGCCGGCGAGCGCGTCCTCGGCCTTGGCGCGCCGGGCCGCGGCGGCGGCCAATTCGTCCGCCACCTTCAGCCGCGCGGCCTCGATCGCGGCCGGCGCGTCGCGGGCCTCGGTCAAGGCCGCCTGGGCGCGGGCCTGCTCGGCCGCCAGTTCTCCGGCCCGCGCCGAGGTCGAGGCCGCCCGCCGGGTCCAGTCGGCAAGGTCGCGGCGCAGCCCCTCCAGCCGGCGCAGCCGCGCGGTTTTCACGCCTATTTCCCGATCGAGCGCCCCCCGCGCGGCGAAGGCCGTCTCCCGCGCGGACGCGGCGGCGGCGCGCGCCTCCGCCAGTTCCGCGGCGTCGGTCGTGTCCGCGGGGATGGCGTCGACCGCGGCCTGCGACGCCGCCAGCGCCGCCGCGACTTCGGCCTGTTCGGCCGAGAGGCGGGCCAGGGTCTCGTCCAGGGCCTGGGCCCGGGCTTCGCGACGCGCGCCCTCCCGTGTCAGGCGCTCGACGGTTTCCCGGGCCTCGGTGAGGGCGCGGTCGGCCTGCCGTGGGCGGTCGCGGGCGGCCCTGGCGGCCTGATCTGCCTCGGCCATGCGGGCGGTGGCCTTGGCGAGAGCCGTCTTGGAGGCGGCGACGGTGGGCTGGAGCCCGGCGATCTCGGCTTCGAGGGCCGCCAGGCGGCTTCGCTGCTCCAGGCGCACCTGGGCGGGCCGGGGCGCTTCGGCCTTGATGGTCAGACCGTCCCACCGCCAGAGGTGCCCTTCGCGCGACACAAGCCGCGCGCCCGGCGGAAGATTCGCCTGGAGCGCCGGTCCGGCGGCGGCCTCCACGAGGCCGGTATAGGCGAGCCGCGCCGCCAGCTCCGCCGGCGCCCGGATGGCCGGGCCGAGCGGTGTGACCTGCGGCGGCCAGTCGGGCGGACCGGCGTCCCGACCAGCCCAGAAACTTGGCGCCCGCGGATCCAGCGCCGCCGACAGATCGTCGCCCAGCGCGGCCGCCAGCGCGGCCTCGAGACCCGGATCGGCCGCGATGGCGTCCAGGACGGTGGCGTAGGCGCCCCGCGCCGCCGTCGCGCTCACACGCTCCAGACCGCGGGCCTCGGCGACCTTGCGCGCCAGGTCGTCCTCCGCGGCGCGGGACGCCTGACGGGCGTCCGCCTCGGCGCGTGCGGTGTCGCCCCGACGGCGTTCCGCCGCTTCCACGGCCTCTGCGGCCTCACTTCGCGCCCGTTCGGCGGCCGAGAGGACGTCAACCGCCCCGGCCAGCGCGGGATCCTCCAGCGGGCCGAGCCCCTGGCGTTCGCTTCTTGCTTGGGCGAGCGCGGGGCTGATCCGGGCGAGCCGGCCCCGGGCCTCCTCCAGGCGTGACCGGGCGGCGCGGGCGTCAGCCTGGCCCGCCGCGATCCGGGCGGCCGCCCCCTCCAGGGTCGCCTCGGCGTCGGCGCGGGCGGCGTCGGCCGCCATCGCCGCGGCCTGAAGCTCGGGGATGCGCTCGGGAGCGCCGGCGATCTCCGCCTCGAGCCGCGCGAGGTCCGCGTTCACCCGGCCCAGCGCCTCGGCGGCGTCGGCCTTGTCCCGATCCTGGCGGGCGATATCGTCCGCTGTCCGCCGCAGGTCCGCCGTCAGGCGATCGACGTCCGCACGCGCGCTCTCCAGCGCCCGGTCGCGCCGGTCCATTTCGATTTCCAGATGATGCGCCACGGCCGCGGCGGCGGTCTGCTCATCGCGCAGAGCGGGCAGCCGCGTCTGCGCGTCGGCCGCCTTGGCGGCCGCCGCGGCGGCCTGGCGGGTTGCGACTTCGGCGGCGGTCCGGGCGGCCTGAGCCCCCGTTCGCGCCGCATCCCGCGCGGCCACGGCTTCAAGCCAGCGGGCGTGCTGGACGGCGCTGTGAAGGCTGCGAATCTCGGCAGCCAGCTTCTTGTAGCGCGCCGCAGTGCGCGCCTCCCGCTTCAGTCGGCCGAGGCCCGACTCGAGTTCCCGCGCCAGATCTTCCAGCCGGACCAGATTGGCCTCCGCGGCGCGGACTCGAAGCTGCGCCTCATGGCGCCGCCCGTAGAGCCCCGACACGCCCGCGGCTTCCTCGAGGATCAGTCGCCGGTTCTGGGGCCGGGCCGCGATGAGTTCGGAAATCTGTCCCTGTCGAACGAGCGCCGGCGAATTGGCGCCGGTTGAGGCGTCGGCGAACAGGAGTTGCACGTCGCGGGCCCGCACTTCGCGGCCATTGATCCGATAGGTCGAGCCCGAGCCCCGGTCGATGCGGCGCACGACTTCAAGCACCGGGTCCCCCGCGAACCGCGCCGGACCGCCCGAGCCGATGTTGTCGATGGTCAGGGCCACTTCGGCATGGTTGCGGCTCGGCCGGACCCCGGACCCGGAGAAGATCACGTCATCCATGCCCTCGCCGCGCATGGCCTTGGCCGAATTGGCCCCCATCACCCAACGCAGGGCTTCGAACAGGTTGGATTTTCCGCAGCCGTTGGGCCCGACGATGCCGGTCAGGCCAGGGGCGATCGTGAACTCCGTGGGATCGACGAAGGACTTGAAACCCGAGAGGCGGAGCCTCGAGAACTGCACGTCGGTCCGCGCCCCCTAGCGCTTGGCCTTGGCGATGGCGGCGTCGAGTTGCTGCAGGGTCTGTTCCCCATCCAGCCGCTGAGCGTTCACGAAGAACGTCGGGGTCCCGGTGATGTTGTTGGCCCGGGCGTCGGCCAGGGTGCGGTCCTGCAGAGCGGTCAGTGCAGCGCTATCCTGAAGGCAGGCGTTGAACTGCGGTCGAGCCACGCCGGCGTGCTCGGCAATTCGGGCCATGGCCTCCACCCCTTCCTTCGCCAGCGCGTCCTGCGAGGTGAACACCTCATCGACGACCTGGAAATATTTCCCGGGCGGCGCGCAGCGGGCGGTAAGGAAGCCGGCGGCGGCCAGGGTGCCGTTGCCCGTCAGCATTTCGCGGAACACGAACCGCACCTTTCCGGTGTCGATGTACTTCTTCTTGAAGGCCGGAAACACGCCATTGGCCCATTCGATGCAGTGAGAACAGCCGAGTGAGGCGTACTCCACCACGACCAACCTGGCCTTTGGATTGCCACGGACCATTTCGCTCGGCGACGGCGCGGGACCTTCGGCGCGGGCGACGCCGGCCGTGAGAATCAGCAGACTCGCCGCCAGGGCCATGGGGCTTCGCATCAGGGGGCTCCCTTCGCCGCCGCCATTGCCTTCGCGATGGCGGCGTCCAGTTCCTTCAGACTCATTTCACCCATGTCGTAGGCCAGCCCGTTTACCACGAAGCTCGGGATATTGTTGATGTTGTGGGCGATGCCGTCCTTGGCGATGCGGTCGCGCATCCCGTTCTGGGCCTTCGCGTCTTTGAAACAGGCGTCGAAACGCGGCCGGTCGAGGCCCGCGCCGGCGGCGATCTCGGCCATGGCGTCAATGCCGCCGCGTCCCAGCTCCTCCCGCGAATGGAAGACCTTTTCGACCACCTCGAAGTACTTGTCCTCGCCGGCGCAGCGGGCGGTCAGGAAGCCGGCCATCGCCAGCGCCGAGTCGCCGCCGAGAATCTCGTGCAGTTCGAAGCGCACCTTGCCGGTGTCGATGTATTTCGCCTTGAACGCCGGATAGACGCCCAGCGCCCAGGAGATGCAGTGGTCGCACCCCAGCGAGGTATATTCCGCCACGGTAACCGGGGCGGTCGGCGAGCCCAGGGCCATGATGTCTGGAAGTACAGGCCTGGCCGGTCTCGCGCCGGCCTGGGCCGCCCCGGCCAGACCCGCAAGCGCCAGGCCGGCGAGGATCATGCCCGCGCGACTGCTGCGCCGCGGGCGGGCCACGCCCGGATGGATCACGAGGCGGCTTTCCCGTCGCCCTTGGCCAGGGCCACGGCGGCGTCGAGTTCCGGCATGGTCATCTCGCCCTTGTCGTACACCTTGCCGTTGATGATGAAGGTCGGGGTGCCGTTGATCTTGTCTTCCTTGACGTACTTCTCCCACCGCGCGTTCAGGGCGTTCAGAGCCGCCTCGTCCTTGATGCAGCTTTCGAACTGGGCGTCGGTCATGCCGGCCGACCGGGCGATGTTGAGCAGAACCGCATGGGGCTCGCCGTCTGAGAACATCTCCTGCTGGGCGCGATAGATGGCGTCGACCACCTGGAAATACTTGTCCTTGCCGGCGCAACGGGCGGTGAGGAAGCCGGCGGCGGCGATGGCCGGGTCGCCCGTGAGGGCTTCGCGGGCAATATAGTGCACCTGTCCGGTGTCGATGTACTTGGCCTTGAAGGCCGGGAAGACCTCCATGTCGAAGCGCGCGCAGTGCGGGCAGGAGACCGAGGCGTACTCGATCATCGTGACCTTGGCGGTCGGCGAACCCATGGACATGTCGTCGGCCGCGACCGCGCCCGAACCGGTCTTTTGGCAGGCGCCCAGGGAGACGGTCAGACAGAGCCCCATCAGCAGGGCGGCGATGTTTCGCATGGAGCCGTGATCCTTCAGCAAGCCCGGGAGGCGGGGTGTCGCGTCTCTCCGGAATTAGCGTGTTTGTGACCTAAACAGACGTGGCCGCGCAAGTCAGACCTCGGTCTTGGAATGGCGCAGGACTTCCCGGCCCAGTCGGGTGAGGGCGGCCTTGAGCGGCCCGTCGGGGAAAGGCGCCATCTGGACAGTGAGCGCCTGCTCATCCGCCGCGTCCAAAGGGATGGCGAAGCGCCGTCGGCTGGCCGCGACCGCCGCCGCCCGGCGTTTGGGCGCGCCGCGCAGCGGACCCTGGACAATGCGAAGTTTCTCAACCGCGCCCTTGCCCAGAAACAGGTTGACCCGGTCAAGAACATCCCGGGCGCGATGTTGGATGATGGCCGCCGACGGGCCCTCAACGCGAAGTTCCAGGGTCGCCCCACCGCCTTGGCGGGACTTGATGAGCCGGGTAGGTTCGGTGCGCAGCGCGAGGTCGGCGCCCGCGATCTCGCGCCACCGCGCGAGCAGGGCGTCGGACCCCTGGCCGAAGCGGCTGTCCAGCACCCTCAGAGTCGGGGCAAGGGCCCGGCCGGCGACGGGCGGCGCGCCCGGCGGCGGCCGGGTCCGGCGGGCCGCCAGAATCCGGACGGTTTCCTCAGCTGTCGGAAGCCTTCGGCGCATTCAGACGCTATAGCGCGTGACATGGCGACCGTCTCCTCCCTCCGCGCCCGTCTTCTCCGCTGGTATGACGCCCACCGCCGCGACCTGGCCTGGCGGGCCAAGCCCGGCGAGGTCGCCGATCCCTATCGGGTGTGGCTCTCCGAGGTGATGCTGCAGCAGACGACGGTCCCTCACGCCACGCCCTATTTCCGCGACTTCACGCGCCGATGGCCGACAGTTCGTCATCTCGCCGCCGCCCCCGACGCCGAGGTCATGGCGGCCTGGGCCGGCCTTGGCTACTACGCCCGCGCCCGAAACCTGCTGGCCTGCGCCCGGGCGGTCACCGACGATCATGGCGGGGTGTTTCCGGATACGGAGGAGGCCCTGCGACGTCTGCCCGGCCTTGGCCCCTACACGGCCGCCGCGGTTGCGGCGATCGCCTTCGACCGGCCGTCCAATGTAGTGGATGGCAATGTCGAACGCGTGATGGCCAGACTTTACGCCGTCGAAACCCCCGTCCCCGCCGCAAAGCCGGACTTGAAGGACCTTGCGGCCGGACTTGTCACGGGTGAGCGCCCCGGCGACTGGGCCCAGGCCCTGATGGATCTGGGCGCCACGGTTTGCCGCCCACGCGGCCCGCTTTGCGAGCCTTGTCCTCTCGCGTCAGCGTGCGGGGCGCGGGCCAAGGGCGCGCCGGAGACCTTCCCCCGCAAGACGGCCAAGGCCGCGACGCCGCACCGGCATGGCGCGGCCTTCCTCCTGACCCGGGGCGGCGCGGTCGCCCTGGCTCAGCGCCCGCCCAAGGGCCTGCTTGGTGGCATGCTGGGCCTGCCTGGAACGCCCTGGCGGGTTCAGGGCTGGGCGACCGCCGAAGCCATCGCCCATGCGCCCGTGATCGCGACCTGGCGCGAGCGAGGCGTCGTGCGTCACGTTTTTACGCACTTCTCACTGGATCTGACGGTGTTCGTCGCCGAAGCGACAGGCGCGGACGCGCCGCCGGGCCTGATCTGGACGCCCCGGTCTGCGGCCCTGGCCGGGACGCCGACCCTGTTCAGAAAGGCGCTGGAGCTCTGAAATCCCGCGGCGGCGTCAGCCGCCCATTTCCGCCCGCACCTTGGCGCGCAGGACGTCGATCGGGGCCAGCCCCGCGTCGGTGCGGATGTGCCAGTAGGTCCAGCCGTTGCAGGCCGGCTGCGACTGCACGATGGCCCCCATCTTGTGGATCGAACCCGTCAGGTCCCCCACCGCCAGGCTGCCGTCGGCGCGCACCCGCGCCTTGCGTTCGCCCTTGGGGCACCAGAGCGTGTCCCCGGGGCGCAGCAGGCCGGCCTCGACGATCTGGCCGAAGGGCACGCGGGGCTCTGACTTCTTCGAGCCCATGACGTCCAGATCGGCGGGAGCGATGGGAACGACCTTCTCGATGCGGGTCTCGGCCAGGGCGGCGTACTTTGTCTCCCGCTCGATGCCGATGAACCGCCGGCCCAGGCGACGCGCGGCTGCCCCGGTGGTTCCCACACCGAAGAACGGATCGAGGATGACGTCGCCGACCTGGGTCGAGGCCAGGATCACCCGGTGCAGCAAGGCTTCCGGCTTCTGCGTGGGATGCGCCTTGGCGCCCGTCTCGTCCTTCACGCGTTCGTCGCCCGAACAAACGGGCAGAGCCCAGTCCGAGCGCATCTGCACCTCGTCATTGGCCATCTTCATGGCGTCGTAGTTGAAGGCGTAACGCCGGGCGCCGCGGCTCTTGGCGGCCCAGATGAGGGTCTCGTGGGCGTTGGTGAAGCGCGTCCCCTTGAAGTTCGGCATGGGGTTGGCCTTGCGCCAGATCACGTCGTTGAGAATCCAGAAGCCGGTGTCCTGCAACGACCGCCCCACCCGGAAGATGTTGTGGTAGCTGCCGATAACCCACAGAGCGCCGTCGTCCTTGAGGACGCGGCGCGCCGCCTTCAGCCAGGCGTTTGTGAAGTCGTCATAGGCCTCGAAGGACGCGAACTGGTCCCAGTGGTCGTCGACCGCATCGACCTTGGAATTGTCCGGGCGCAGCAGGTCTCCGCCCAGTTGCAGGTTGTAGGGCGGATCCGCGAACACGAGGTCGACGGACTTTTCGGGCAGGGCGTTCATCTGCTCGATGCAGTCGCCGATGATGATGCGGTCAGGAAACAGGCTCACGGTCGCCTCCAGGAAAGACGCTTCTCTCTGAGGCATGGGAATGAAGGGGCGGTTAAGGGCGCGGTCAGGGGCCCGTCCCGCCTCGGGGCTCGAACAAAGTCGCGGTCGCGAAAAAAAACACAGATGACTTTTTTCGGGGAGCACGTATGGTCGCGTGAAAATACAGCCTCGGGAGGGTTGAAGATGACTGTCGCTGTGGCGGAAGGCCTGTTTGTGGAAAAGCCGGATGGTCCGCACCTGATCGGCGGACGGCGGAAGGCCGACGGCGAAATGAAGTTTCCGATGCCCACCGGGCCGGAAGCCGCGCTCTACGATCCCGTGGAACTCGCCGCCGAGGGCAAGCTCTGGTCCTATACCGTGCAGCGGTTCCGCCCCAAGACCCCGCCCTACATCGGCGCCGACGACGACAAGACCTTCAAGCCCTTCACCGTCGGCTATGTGGAATTCCCCGGCCAGGTGATCTGCGAAGGCCGGATCCTGGTGGAAGACTCCTCCATCCTCAAGATTGGCCTGCCCATGCGGGTGGCGCTTGAAACATTCCCAACCTCAACACGGGGCGAGGTCACGACCTACGCCTTCCGCCCGGCCTGACCTCAAGGAGCCTGACCTCAAATGACTGATGTGCATATCATCGGCGCGGGTATCCACGCCTTCGGCCGCACCCCGGAAATGTCCGGCCTGGATCAGGGCGTGTTCGCTGTTCGCGAAGCCCTGGCTGACGCCGGTCTGGCGTGGTCGGACATTCAGTTCGCCTTCGGCGGTTCGGCCGCCGCCGGCAACGCCGACGCCGCCCTGCCGCGGCTGGGTCTGACCGGCGTGCAGTTCATCAATATCTCCAACGGCTGCGCCACGGGCGGTTCGTCGCTGTTGTCGGGCTACTGGGCGATCAAGTCCGGCGAGTTCGATCTCGGGATTGTTCTGGGCTTCGACAAGCACCCCCGCGGCGCCTTCAACGCCGACCCCGAGGCCTCGGGCCTGCCGCGCTGGTACGGCGAGACCGGCATGATGCTCACCACCCAGTTCTTTGCCATGAAGATCCGCCGCTACATGGATCTCTACGGGATCAGCGACACCAGCCTGGGCCGGGTGGCCGTGAAGGCCTTCGAAAACGGCTCGCGCACCCCGCACGCCTGGCGGCGCGAGCCCGTGGGCCTGCAGGTGGTGATGAACGGCGACATGGTCTCCGACCCCCTGACCAAATACATGTTCTGCTCGCCCGCCGAGGGCGGCGTGGCCCTGATCCTCGCGTCCGACAAGAAGATGCGCGAACTTGGCCTGTCCGGCCCCAAGGTCCGCGGCGCGGCCGTCCGCACGCGTCCGCGCGGCTCCTTCGAGGTCTTCGCGCCGTCCCTGGACGTCGAACGCGGCGTGGCTCCGACCGTTCTGGCCTCCAACGCCGCCTATGAGATGGCCGGCGTCGCGCCCTCGGACATCAGCGTCGCCCAGATTCAGGACACCGAATCCGGCGCCGAGATCATGCACATGGCCGAGAACGGCTTCTGCGCCGATGGCGATCAGGAGCGCATGTTGGCCGAGGGCGTCACCAGCCTCGGCGGCGCCCTGCCGATCAACACCGACGGCGGCTGCCTGGCCTGCGGCGAGCCGATCGGCGCGTCCGGGCTGCGTCAGGTCTACGAAAACGTGCAGCAGCTGCGCGGCCGCGCCGAAGGGCGCCAGGTGGACAACGCGAAGCTTGGCTACAGCCAGGTCTACGGCGCCCCCGGCCTCTCGGCCGTGGCGATCCTGGAAGCTTAAGGAACGATCATGGACGGATCTCAAGCCCCCTATCGCACCGACCGGCATCCCTCGGAATCCTATGAGGATATCCTGGGTCGGGACACCCGCCCCGTCCCCGACCACCTGCGTCAGGGCCCCGTGCCTGACGTCGGCGTCGATCCGGTGCCCGCCTCGCGCTACTACAGCCCGGAATATTTCCAGAAGGAAGTCGACTACGTCTGGTCGAAGATCTGGCAGATGGCCTGCCGCGAGGAGGAGATCCCCAACGCCGGCGACTATGTGATCTACGACATCGTCGGCAAGTCGTTCATCGTCACGCGTACGACCTCCGGCGATATCCGCGCCTACTACAACACCTGTCTGCATCGCGGCCGGAAACTGGTCACCCTCAACGGCTGCAAGGACGAGTTCCGCTGCCCCTATCACGGCATCGCCTGGAACACCGACGGCACGCTGAAGGACAATCCGATCGGTTGGGACTTCCCGCAATGGGACGGCAAGGACATGAGCCTGCCGCAGGCCAAGGTCGATACCTGGGGTGGCTTCGTGTTCATCAACATGGACCCGAACGCCAAGCCGCTGATGGACACCCTGGGCGTCCTGCCGGAGCACTTCGAGCGCTACAACTATCCGGATCGCTACAAGGCGGTGCACGTGGCCAAGGTCTGCCGCTGCAACTGGAAGGCCCTGGCGGAAGCGTTCATGGAGAGCCACCACTCCATTACCACCCACCCGCAGATCCTGCCGTTCCTGGCCGACGCCAACAGCCAGTACGACATCTTCAGCGATTTCATCTCGCGGCAGTTCTCGGCCTCGGGCGAACCCAGCCCCTTCGTCTATGACCAGAACTACACACCCAGCGAGATCATCGCGGCCATGGGAGGCCAGACCGGCGGCGGGCGCCGCCGGGGCTTCGAGGACGGTCAGACTACCGTGCCGGAGGGCATGACCGCCCGCGCGTTCGCCGCCGAAACGCAGCGCAAGGCCCTGGGGGCCGAGGACGGCCACGACTATTCGGCCTGTTCCGACGCCGAGCTGGGCGACGCCCTGCTCTACAATGTCTGGCCGAACATGAGCTTCTGGGCCGGCTACAATCCGAACCTTGTCTACCGCTGGCGTCCGTTCGGACGTGATCCGGACATGGGCATCATGGACGTCATCCTGCTCAAGCGCTGCCCCAAGGACGGCCCCCGTCCCAAGCCCGCGCCCGTGCACGAGCTGGGCGTCGACGACAACTGGAGCGACGCCGAGGAACTCGGCGGTCTCGCCGGCATCTTCGAACAGGACATGGGAAATCTGCCCTTCGTGCAGGAGGGCCTCAAGGCTTCCGGCAACGGGCAGGTGCACTTCGCCAAGTACAGCGAGATGCGCATCCGCCACCTGCACCACATGATCGAGCGCTACATCGCCGAAGGCGAGGCCGCGCGCGGTCTGTAGGTCGGATCGCTGACCTGAAACGCTGACGGGCGGGACTCATGGTCCCGCCCGTTTTCGTTTGGCGTGCGTCTATTCGCCGGCCACGACCTTGCGGATCATGGCGGCCAGACGCTTGACGCCTTCGGTGGCCTTGGCCTCGTCGTTCAGCGAGAAGCTCAGGCGGATGGTGTTGCGGCCCGAGCGGTCGGCGAAGAAGGCCGCGCCGGGCACGAAGGCGACGCGCGCCTCCTTGATGCAGCGCTCCAGCAGGGCCGCGCCGTCCACGACCTCGGGCAAGGTCAGCCAGATGAACATGCCGCCCTCGGGCGGAGTCCAGGATACGCCGGCCGGCATGTAGTCGGTGAGGGCCTTCAGGGTCGCGTCGCGGCGGGCGCGGTAGACCGCGCGGATATGGGCGGTGTGATCCTTGAGGATACTGGCCGCCACCTCGTGCATGACGATCTGATTGAGGGTGCTGACGTGCAGGTCGCTGGCCTGTTTGATCAGCACCAGCTTGTCGATCACCGGCCGCGCGGCGCACACCCACCCCACACGCAGCGCCGGCACGATGCTCTTGGAGAAGGTGCCCATGTAGATCACCTTGCAGGTGTCGATGCCGCCGGCCCGGGCCGCGGCCAGGGACAGCAGCGAGGGCACCCGCTCGCCGTCATAGCGTAGCGTCTCATAGGCACTGTCCTCGACCAGCGGGATATCCAGCGCCTCGGCGGTGTCCAGAAGGCGCTCGCGCTCGCTCAGGGTCAGACTGGCGCCCGTGGGGTTCTGGAACTCCGGCATGGCGTAGCCGAACTTCGGGCCCGGCCCGCCCTCGGTGCGATAGCTCTCCACAGTGCGGTTGTTGTCCGGTCCCGGCAGGGCGTCGAAGCGCGGCTCATAGCTGTTGAAGGCCTGCAGCGCGCCCAGATAGGTGGGCCAGGAAACCAGCACCGTGTCGTCCGGGGAGATGAACAGCTTGCCGATGAAATCCAGCGCCTGCTGCGAGCCGTTGGTGATCAGGATGTTCTCCGGCGCGCAGGGAACGCCGAGGTCGCCCATGTAGCCGGCCAGCCAGCCGCGCAGGGGCGCATAGCCTTCGCTCACCGAGTACTGCAGGGCCGCCGCCGAGCGGACCGGGTCGGTCAGGACATCGGCGAAGGCCTTGGCCAGCTCGGCCTTGGGGAACAGGTCAGGATCGGGAATCCCGCCGGCGAAGGAGATGATATCGGGCTGGTCGAGCAGCTTCAGCAGCTCGCGGATTTCCGACGCGGCCATGCGTGAGGCGCGGGTCGCATAGTGCTGGGTCCAGTCTTTCATGAAGACGTCCTAGCGCACTCGCCGCCAAAGTGGATACCGATTTGGCGCTAAGCGCGTGCGCCAACGCTGGAATCTGGCGCCCGCCGGGCGGCGCTCTACTGTGCCGCCGCCTGCATGTGGGCCATGACGCTGGCCGTGATCTCGTCCCGATTGGGGTTGCGCCTCAAGGTGAGACCGCCGTTCACCTGCAGGTTCTGGCCGGTCATGAAGCACTCGTCGCTGGAGAGCCAGACGGCCGCCGCGGCGATGTCCTCGGAGGTGCCCACCCGGCCGAGGGGGTAGGCGCTGGCGAAGGCTTCATAGACGCCGGGGGTGGCCTTGGCGCCGGCGGTCATCGGGGTGTCGGTGAGGCCGGGCGAGATGGAGTTGGCGCGGATGCCCTTGGCGCCGAACTCATTGGCCACGCAGCGGATCACATGGTCTGCGCCCGCCTTGGCGCCCATGTAGGCGGCGTGATCGTTGAGCATGATGGTGGCCGTGGCCGAGCTGATCTGGATGATCGAGCCGCCGCCATCCATGGCCTCGATCATCGCCTGATAGAAGAAAAACGGGCCGATGAACTGCAGGGCGGTCATGTCCTCCAGTTCCTGCTGGGTGTTCTCCAGGAAGGGCTTGAGGAGACCCCAGCCGGTGGCGTTGACGCCGATCTGGACATTTCCGAGCTTGGCCTTGGCGGTCGCAGCCAGGGCGAAGACCTCATCGCGCTTGGTGATGTCGCAATGGGCCCACTCGGCGCCGATCTCAGCGGCGAAGCGGGCCAGTTCGGCGTCCTTGCGCCCGGCCACCAGCACCTTGGCGCCCTCATCCTTGAACCGCCTGGCGATCACCTGGCCCATGTTGGCGGCGCCCGCCGCGCCCAGCACGACCGCACCCTTGCCTTCGAGACGACCACCCATCAGACCACTCCCTGTTCGTTTCTTCGTTGATCGGATAACCGAGCCGACGGCTCAGATGCCGGGGTGTCCGGCCATCATGCCGCCGTCGGCGAGATACTCGGCCCCGGTGACGTAGCTCGCATCGTCCGAGGCCAGGAACACGGCCACCGCCGCGATCTCTTCGGGCTGTCCCATGCGGCCGGTGGGCGACATGCGGTTGAAGGCGTCGATCATCTGCGGCGCGGCCTGCAGGGCCGGGGCCAGGATCGGCGTGTGGGTGGCGCCCGGATGCAGCGAATTGCAGCGGATCTGGTAGCCGGCCCGGGCGCAGTGAACCGCCACAGCCTTGGTCAGCAGCCGCACGCCGCTCTTGCTGGCCGAATAGGCCGGATCGCCCGGAATGGCGGCGTAGGCGGCGGTCGAGGCGGTGTTGATGATGCTGCCCTTGGGCCCGCCCGGATTGGCCTTCATCAACCGGATGCCCACCTGGCAGCCCAGCATCACACCGGTCAGGTTGATGCCGATCAGCCGGTTCCAGGTGGCCAGGTCGAGGTCCTCGATCGAGCGGCTCGACACGATGCCCGCATTGTTGAACACCACGTCCAACTGGCCGTACGTCTCGGCGATGGCGGCCTCGGCGCGCTTCCAGTCGGGCTCATGGGCCACGTCCAGGTGGACGTACTCGCCATCCACGGCCTTGGCGACGTCGACCCCCATATCATCCTGGACGTCGGCGACGACCACCCGCGCACCTTCGTCGGCGAACAATCGGCAGGCGGCCGCACCGATCCCCGACGCGCCGCCGGTGATCAGGGCGACCTTGCCTTGCAGACGGCCCATGAAACCTCAGCCCGCGGCGAACACGGCTTCGAGCTGATCGTCGGGAGTCTGGATCAGCTTCTCAACCCACTTGTGAAAACGCTGAGCGCCGCCCTCGTTCTCGCCGAACAGGACATGGTCGCGGCCGCCGTTCTTCAGGGCGACCTGCTGACGGAAGCCCGTGACATAGTCCTCCTCGGCCACGACGTACTTCAGGAACTCGAACTGATCGTAGGCTTCCTTGGCCTGGGTCTCGTTCGGAGCCTTTTCCATCAGGTACATCTGGGTCGTGGTGGACTCGCCGACTTTGGCGCCGGGCAGCAGTTGGGAAATCATCACCGCGCGGCCGCCGCCGTTGAAGCTGGCGATCGAGACGTGCGGGAAGATTGTCCACACTCCGTTCAGCATGGCGTCCATCGGCCACTCCGACGCGGGCTTGTCCTCGAAGGCTTCCATGTCGCGCGTGGGGGCCTGCACGCGCTGATGCGGTCCCCAGTTGTAGTAGTTCGCCTGGTTCGACATGGCCTCGCCGAAGGTGTTCTTGTGAAGCACCGGCAGGTGGTAGAAATCCAGATAGCCGTCATAGGCGATCTTCCAGTTCGGACCGGGCAACGTCCGGCTGGAAAAGAAGTGCCAGTCTTCAAAAGCGAAATGCTCCAGAAGCTTGTCGTAGCCGGCCAGGAAGGTGTCGAAGCTCAGGGTCGATTTCGGATCCAGAATTCCCCAGATCAGCCCGGCCCGCTCCGTGACCCTCAGCTGCACCAGACCGTAGCAGGACTTGTCGATCTCGCCGAAATCCTCGGCCGAGGCGATGCCCATGAGCTCGCCTTTCTGGCTGAAGGTCCAGCCATGGTAGGGGCAGACGAACCGGCGGGCGTTGCCCCGGTCCTCCGTGGCCACGGCCGTGCCGCGGTGGCTGCAGCTGTTGACGAAGGCGCGCACCTCCCCGTCCTGGCCCCGCGTGACGAGCACGGGAACCCCGGCCGCCGTCAGGGTCTTGAAGTCGCCGGGCTTGCCTATTTCCGCCGTGACGGCCAGCAGCAGTGGCACCCGCCGGAAAATCTGGGACACCTCGGCCTCGAAGATTCCCTCATCGAAATAGTTCTTCGCCGGCAGTTTCAGCACGCTGTCGACCTTGTCGATGGTGTGGGCTTTGGCGTGCGCCAAGCCCGCCCGGACCATGGCTTCCAGCTCGGTGCGGTCGAGAACCTTGTTCATGAAACGCGTCCTTGAGGATCGGCGGAGGGGTACAGAGGGAGACTATGTCGCGGTGAAGAAGTCGGCGCGGGGCTTGCCGTTGGGATCGTACACGGGCTCGATCAGGTCGACCCGGTACTTGCGCGTGACCGCGCTTTTGATCCCGACGGAGGCAAGGTGCCCGGCCATCTGAAGGTAGGGCGCGGCCGAAAGGTGGTAGGCGAGGTCGGCCTCGGTTTCCCACTCCTCGAAGACGTGAACGCGGCCCGGCTTGGCCGGGTCGGCGGTCCAGGCGTAGTGCACGCAGCCTTGCTCGGCCAGCGCCGCGGCGATCAGTGGCTGGGCGTCCAGAATGGCCTTCTCGACCACAGCTGGCTCGAACTCGATTTCACCGGCGATAACGATGGGCATCTTTGCGTAATCCTAGGCTTGTTCGTCGTGAAGCACATTGTAGGCGCGGCGGGCGAAGAGCCAGACCCCGTCCCGCTTGACCAGGGTGTCGTCATAGGCGCCGACGATCTTGCGGACCCCGCCGCCGTCCTTCAGCACCAGAATTTCCTGGGTGTAGGAGCGCGCCTGCGCCGTGTCGCCGTTGACCTCGATGGAGCCCGGCACGGCGAAGAATCCGGCCACCGCGAAGCCGGCCATGGCCTGCTCCCAGGCGCCCCTGATCGTCGGCTTGCCGGTGAGGTCGATGCCCAGGGAGGGCAGGTGCCAAACCCCGTCCTCGGCCCAGTTGGAGATCCACAGGTCGGCGTCTTTCAGGAACACCGCGTGGCTGTAGGTTTCGATGCGCTCGCGGATGGCGAGGCGGTCTTCGACGGGTCCGGTGAACATGTCGGTCTTGCTCCTCAAGCCGGCACGACGGCCGGGGTGACGGTCAGGGAATTGTCTACGACGAGCTTTTGGCCGCTCACAAAGCGGGACTCGTCCGAAGCCAGATACAGAACGGCGTTGGCGATGTCTTCGGCCGAACCCAATGCGGTGGCGGCGGGCGGCGTGGCTCCGGGCGGCGGGGGCGGCGGCAGCATTCCCGCTTCGGCGAGTTTCTGACCCATGCTGCGCACCATCGGCGTGTCCATGCCGGCCGGGTGGATCGAATTGCAGCGAACCGGCGTCTTGGTCTGGGTGCAATGCACGGCCACGGCCCTTGTGAGAGCCTCGATGGCGCCCTTGGCGGCGACATAGGAGAAGACGGTGTGGTTGCCGGTAATCGACGCCACGGACGCCATATTGATGATCGAGCCGCCGCCGGAGGCGCGCATGGCCGGAATGGCGTGCTTGCAGCCAAAGAAGGTGCCGTCGGCGCTGACGCCCATGACGAAGCGCCAGTTTTCGATCGTGGTGCTTTCCACCGTGCCGGCTTCCACCACGCCGGCGTTGTTCACGAGAATGTTCAGCTTGCCCTCGCGGGCCATGACGTCGGCGATCAGCGCCTGCCAGGCGGCCTCGTCGCGGACGTCCTGGCGCACGAACCGCGCCGGTGCGCCGATCTCGGCCGCGACCCGCGCGCCGTTGGCCTCGTCCACGTCGGTCAGGATCACCGTGGCGCCCTCGCGCGCCAGCAGGCGGGCGTCCGCCTCGCCCAGACCCTTGGCCGCGCCCGTGATGATGGCGACCTTTCCGTCCAATCGACCCATGTTTCCTGTCGTTCCCTGAATTGGTTCGTCCGGCCCTTTGGGGCTCTCTCAATGACGTCGCCAGACGACCGCGCCGGGCTGGCGGATCATTGTGGCGCAGCGAGAGGTCTATTGCGGGCGCCGCCACTCGAGGCGGAGTCCCGGCCAACCCCTGTGAGAAAGATCACGCACGCCCGAAGCCGACGCAAGTGATTTTAAGCGGCAATGATTAATTCGTCGGTGTCTCCCCTGCGGCGCCCGCGCGGATGCGGATGCGCGGTTTGACCATGTCCGGCTCCTTTTCGAGGCTCGGGATCCGCCAGAGGGTGTGCAGGGCGATCCGCAGGGCCGCCCGCACCTCGGCAATCCGCTCGTCGCGCTGGTCCGGAAAAATCTTGATGAACATCCAGTCGTTGACCAGGGCGGTAAGGTCCCGGGCGGCGCGAAACTGCGGGGTGTCGGCCAGGGCGGCGTTGCCGAACAGCTTGGCGGTGAAGCGCTTGGACTGTTCCTCCACCATGCGCGCGCCTTCTTCCAGCACCGGTCGCAACACAGGCATGGTCCGTGCGGCGGTGAGCAGTTCGAGTTGCGTGACGCGATAGCGGTCGCTGGACGGAGCCCCGACCAGATCGATCGCGAATTCAATCACGTCACGGCCCTCGGGCGGGTTCATGGCCTGGGCCTCGTAGGTCTCCCAGTTGCGCTGCGCCACATAGCGGGCCAGGGCGATCAGGATGTCCTCGCTGGTCATGAAATAATATTGCAGACAGCCGCGCGTGACCCCGGCGATCTCCGCCACCCGGGCGAGGTTGGCGCCGCGGATGCCGTACTGATTGATCGACTCGACCGCCGCCTCGAGAATGAGCAGGCGCGTCTGCTCGCTCTTCTGGGTAACCTTGCGCGGGGCGACGGCGCGGGCCTTGCGTGGGGCCGGTGACGACGGCGGCGGAACGAGCTTCAGCTTGACCACGAAACACTCCAAACGGGGCCGATCGCCATTTTCAGCGCTCTTGCTTTTTTTGTCGAGCCGATATCACTATCATTCGCAACAACCGGACCAAGATAGGCTGGAGAGCCCCATGTCAGAGACGCTCGATCACCGCAATGCCGCCCCCAAGGGCCTCGCCGACATCTCCCAGACGCCCGATCCGGTCCTCGGCGACAAGCCCATCGCCCCCGACCGCTACTTCTCCAAGGCGTTCGCGGATCAGGAGTGGGAAAAGATCTGGACCAAGACCTGGCAGATCGCCGGTACGGCCCAGCAGCTCGCCAAGAAGGGCGACTTCATCACCACCACCATGGGGCGGGAAACCATCCTGTGCGTGCGTGGCGAGGACGATCAGATCCGCGCCTTCTATAATGTCTGTCAGCACCGGGCGATGCTGCTGGTCGAGGCCGAGCAGGGCAACACCCGCCGCCTCGTCTGCCCCTATCACGGCTGGGCTTACGATCTGAAAGGCACGCTGCGCGTTGTGCCCGACGAGGCGGACTTCCTCGGCAACAGCCCCTGCGGCAAGGCCAATCTGGTCGAAATCCCCTGCGAATCCTGGGCCGGCTTCGTCTGGTACAACATGGATCCGGATTGCGTGTCGCTGCGCTCCTACATGCAGCCGATCGCCGACCAGATCGATACCTACCCCATGGACGACATGGTCCGCACCCACTGGGTCACGCTCGAGGGCGACTTCAACTGGAAGCTGGTGCAGGACAATTTCAACGAATCCTATCACGTCCCCTTCGTCCATCCGCAGACCAAGTTCGTGATGGAATACGCTTACGACAACAGCCAGTTCGACCTCTATCCCAGCGGTCACTGCCGCATGCTGATGCCGGGCGCGGGGCCCACCAAGACGATCCAGGGCGGCGAGGACGACACCCTCAAGATGATGGAGGTCGAGCTGAGGTTCTGGGATCTCGATCCCGATCAGTTCCGGGGCGGCAAGACCGGCGAGATCCGCGCCGCCCTGCAGCGCCAGAAGCGCCTGCTCGGCGCCTCCAAGGGATTCGACTTCTCCACCTACCACGACGCTCAGCTGACCGATCACTGGCACTACACGATCTTCCCGAACCTGTCGTTCAGCCTCAAGCCCGACGGCAACATCTGGCTGCGCGCCCGGCCGCATGAGTCCGATCCTGAGAAGTGCTATTTCGACATGTGGTACATGACGCTCTTCCCCAAGGGTCAGACCCAGTACTACTCGCAAAGCATGGGCGAGTTGGTCGACGTTTCGGTCCCGGCCCCGCACCTGCAGGGCAAGCTCGGCGAAGTCTCCTGCGGTCCCGGCATCGATCAGGATCTGCAGGTCTGGTACGGCACCCAGAAGGGGCTGCATTCGCGGGGCTACAAGCGCGAATGGCTCGCCCATCAGGAGCGCCGCATCCGCTACTTCCATGAAAACATCGACCGCTGGATCGCCAGCTGATCTGATCTGCTTCAGGTGACGCGGCCCTGAAGAGGCCGCGCGCCGCTTCTTCATTCAGGGAAACGCCGCATGGCCGCCGATGATCGTTTCGATCCGCAGGAAGACCCGCGCGCCCTCGCCCCCGGCGAGGCGCGCTGCCCGGGCCCCAGCACCAAGGACCTGATTCTGGGCGATGGCTGGCCGACGCCGCCTGCGCTCACGGCCGAATCCTACACCTTCCTGGGCGACCAGGATCTGCCCTTCGAGCGCTACACGTCTCCGGCCTTCTTCGACCTGGAGATGAAGCGGATGTGGCCCAAGGCCTGGCAGTGGGCCTGCCGCGAGGAACACATCCCCGACGTGGGCGACCACATCACCTATGACGTCGGGCCCTATTCGGTGCTGATCGTCCGCAGCGCGCCGGACGAGATCAAGGCCTATCCCAACGCCTGCCTGCACCGCGGCACCCAGCTCAAGCCGTCGGACACACGCGGCTTCGCGCCGCGCCTTCGCTGTCCCTTCCACGGCTGGATGTGGAGCCTGGATGGACAGCTTGAGGAACTTCCCTGCCGGTGGGACTTCCCGCATGTGAAGGACGAGGACTTCAAGCTGCCGGAAGTGCGCCTGGAACGCTGGGGCGGCTTCATCTTCATCAATCTCGACAAGGACGCCCCGCCGTTGGCCGAACAGCTCGGCGTGCTGCCCGACCACTTCAAGGACGGCTGGGACCTGTCGAAGCGCCACGTGGTGCTGCACCTCCAGAAGGAACTGAACACCAATTGGAAGGCGGCCCAGGAGGCCTTCCTTGAGGCCTATCACGTGGTCGCCACCCACGCGCAGGGCCTGCCCACGGCCGGCGACGCCAACGCCCAGTACGACCTGTTCGGCGATCACGTTTCCCGCTTCGTCCACACCATCGGCCATCCCAGCCCGCACTATCGCTTCGCCCAGACCCAGCAGGAGATTCTGGAGAAGATGGGCAGCGCGCCGGGCGAGGTGGTGCCCGAAGGCCGGCTGGCGCGGTCGGTGGCGGCCGCGGCCCTGCGCAAACGCATCGGGGCGGAGACCGGGGTGGATCTGGCGACCTACTCCGACAGCGAGATGCTGGATTCCATCGAGTACCACCTGTTCCCCAACATGTGCCTGTTCCCCGGCGTCAATCTGCCGATGATCTACCGCTTCCGGCCCATCGGCATGGATCAGGGCCGGGCTCTGTTCGACCTGGTCTTCCTGCAGCTGAATACGCCCGGCGAGCCGGTGCCCCGCGCCCCCGACCCGATCCGCATTCGCGAGGATCAGTCCTATGCCGATGCGCCGGGGATGAACCCGGGTCTCGGCTTCGTCTACGATCAGGACACCGACAACCTGGCCATGCAGTACAAGGGCTTTCTCGCGTCGACCAAGCGCGGCGAGACCCTGGGCAATTATCAGGAAGCCCGCATCCGGCATTTCCACAAGGCGCTGGACGCCTTCCTCGCGAAGGTTCCCGGGGGCGCTGCTTGAGCCCGGACCGGGAGCGAAAGCTCGACGACCTGCTGTCCAAACAGGAGATCTACGAGCTTTTGTGTGACTACATGCGCGGCCAGGACCGGCTCGATCCGGTCCTGCACCGGTCCGTGTTCTGGGACGACGCCCGCACCGACTATGGCATCTACAAGGGCGACGCCGACGGCTTCGTGGCCTTTGCCCAGGGCGCTTTGACACCCCACAAGTCCAACCAGCATCTGATCGGCCAGGTCCGTATCGATCTGGAGGGCGATGTGGGCTTCGGCGAGGTCTATTTTATCGCCTTCCACCGCATCGAACAGGACGGCGAGGATCGCGATCTGTTCGTGGCCGGCCGCTACGTCGACCGCTACGAGCGCCGGGACGGAGTGTGGAAGATCGCCTTCCGCTCCGAACTGGTCGACTGGTCGCGCAACGATCCGGCCTCCGATTCCTTCCTGAAGGCGTCGCCCGAGAGCCTTCTGGGCGCCCGCGGCGGCGCCGACCTGTCCAGCCAGCGTGAACTCTTGAGGACCCTATGAGCGCCTATGACACCTCCGGCGCCGTCGCCGACCGCCTGGCCATCGCCGATGTCCTGACCCTCTATTCGCGCGGCATCGATCGCTGCGATCTGGAGACCCTGACCCGCACCTTCTGGCCGGACGCCACCGCCCAGTATGGCGTGGAGGCCCAGAATGCGCATGCTTGGGCCGCCGCCACGGTCGGGGCGCTGAAGGCGATGAACCGCACCTTCCACTCGCTCTCAAACATGCTGATCGATCTGAAGGGCGACCACGCCGAGGCCGAGACCTACTGCACCGCCTATCACGAGGTCGCGGGCCCTGACGGCCTGATCGAAATGGTTGTCGGTGGCCGTTACCTCGACCGCCTGGAAAAGCGTGGCGGGGAATGGAAGATCGCCCGCCGGCTCTATGTCATGGACTGGAACCGCAACGTCCCCTCCACCTGCCAGTGGGACGAGGGCCTCTATGCCACCCTCACCAATCGCGGCGCCCGCAAGCCCGACGACCCGCTCTACCGCTAGGCGCAAAGAAACAATCAGGCTTGTCGGTTTTTGGGGCGGGTGCTAGCGTGCCGGCCTCAAAGGGGAGGATATTTCATGGCGCACGACGGCGATTCCGTCGCGACCGGCGGCTTGGCGCGATGCCCGGGCGTGGGCTGGCAGGAGCTGATCGCGGAGGACACCCTTCCCGCGCCCGAATTCCTGATCGAGGACTCCTACGAATATATGGGCTCCGCCCCCCTGGCGACCGAGCGCTACACCGGCGCCGACTTCTTCCAGCGCGAGCTGAAGGCCATGTGGCCCAACGTCTGGCAGTTCGCCGCCCGCGAGGAAGAGCTCCCTGATCCCGGCGACGTGGTGGTCTATGAGAACGCCGGCCGCTCCTACCTGGTCACCCGCCAGCCCGACGGCTCGGTGAAGGCTCTGCACAACGTCTGCCTGCACCGCGGCCGCAAGCTGCGCCTGGAGTCGGGCTTCTCCCGCGACTTCAAATGCCCCTACCACGGCTTCACCTGGAACACCGACGGCTCGCTCAAGGAGATCCCCTGCCGCTGGGACTTCGGCCATCTGAACGAAGACAACATGCAGCTGCCGGAGGCCCAGGTCGGCCGCTGGGGCGGCTATATCTTCCTCAAGGAGGCCGAGGGCGGCCAGACGCTCGAGGAGTATCTCGCCCCCCTGCCGGCGCACTTCGAGCGCTGGAAGCACGAGGACTGCACCACCGCCGTCTGGGTGGGCAAGGTGATCGCGGCCAACTGGAAGGCCACGGCCGAAGCGTTCATGGAAGCCTGGCACTCGGTGGTCACCCACCCTCAGATTCTGCCGTTCACCGGCGACGCCAATACCCGCTACAACGTCTACGGCGACCATGTGAACGTCGCCCTGACGCCTTTCGCCATTCCATCGCCGCACATCGCCAACGACGTGAAGAGCGAGCAGTGGATCGTCGACGAATTTCTCAAATACAACGGCCGGGCCGGCGGCGAGGATCTTGAGGTGGCCGTGCCGGAGGGGCTCTCGGCCCGTCAGGCCATGGCCGCGGTCAACCGCGATCGCTATACCCAGATGTTCGGCTACGACCACAGCCACGCCACCGACGCCGAACTGCTGGACGCCTTCACCTACAATGTGTTCCCCAACTTCGCCCCCTGGGGCGGGTTCATGCCCAATATCGTCTATCGCTGGCGGCCCTGGCCCGATCAGGATCACACCCTGATGGAGGTCCGCATCCTCATGCGCGTGCCGCCGGGCTCGCCCAAGCCGCCCGCCCCGAAGATGAACCTGCTCACCCCCGAGCAGCCCTGGGTGGACGCCGTTGAACTTGGCCAGGCCCTGGGCAGCGTCTTCGACCAGGACATGGGCAACCTGCCCTATGTTCAGGACGGCCTGAAAGCCTCCAAGAACGGCCAGGTCCAGCTGGGCGACTATCAGGAAATCCGGATTCGCCACTTCCACCGCACGCTCGACAAGTACCTCGCGCGCTTCGGCGGCTAGGGCCCTCTGGACCGCTAAACCCATCCCGACCTTTCGATTTGCCTTGAGAGAATCCGTATGTCCGTGACCGCTGTGAAAATGCCCAAGTGGGGCCTCGCCATGCAGGAAGGCGCCATCCTCGAATGGTGGAAGGAGGAGGGCGCCACCGTCACCGAGGGCGAGGATCTGGTGGACATCGAGACCTCCAAGATCACCAACGTCTGCGAGAGCCCGGTCGCCGGCGTGCTGCGCAAGATCATCGCCGGCCCGGGCGAGACCCTGCCCGTCGGCGCCCTCATCGCGGTGGTGGCCGACGAGGACGCCTCCGAAGCCCAGGTCGAGGCCTTCATCGCCGACTTCCAGGCCAACTATGTGCCGCCGGATGTGGACGCCGAGAGCGTCGAGGTGCTCAAGCTCTCCACCGTCGACGCCGCCGGCCGCTCCATCCGCGTCGGCCGCGCCGGCCTCGAAGAGGGCGTGCCGGTGGTGTTCATCCACGGCTATTCCGGCGACCTCAACAACTGGCTGTTCAACATCGAGCCCGTGGCCGCCGTGGCGCCGGTCATCGCCTTTGACCTGCCCGGCCATGGCGGTTCCACCAAGGATGTGGGCGATGGCTCGCTGAAGACCCTGGCCGACACCGTCGCCGCCGCCCTCGACGCTCTGGGCGTCGCCGAGGCCCACCTGGTCGGACATTCCCTCGGCGCCGCCGTGGCCGCGCGCGTGGCCATCGACCACACCGGCATCGCCCGCAGCGTCACCCTGATCGCCCCTGCCGGCCTTTCCGATCTCGGCGTGTCCGAAGAGTTCCTCACCGGGGTGATCGACGCCCAGCGCGCCAAGGACCTCAAGCCCGTCATGGAGATGCTGCTGGCGGATCCGGCCGCGGTCACCAAGGACATGGTCGAGGATGTGCTGAAGTTCAAACGCACCGACGGCGTGGAAGAGGCCCTCTCGGCCCTGCGGGACCGTATGGTCGAGGGCCAGGACGCCGCCGCCCTGCGCGCAGACCTCAACGCCATCCCGTCCGCCCTGGTCATCGCCTCCAAGGCCGACCAGATCGTCGGCGTGGTCGACGAGAGCCTGCTGCCCCCCGGCTTCACCGTCGCCTGGATCGACGGCGCCGGCCACATGCCGCACCTGGAGAAGTCGGCGGAGGTCAACGCCCTGCTGGTCAAGACCATCACGGCGGCCTGACGCCCCCTCCGATTACCGTCTATTCACTGGCGGCGGGGTATTGTGACGCGCTAGGAGCCCGTCATGATCCCCGCCTTCGGCCTCTCCCTGCTGTTCTCCATCGCCCTGTGCGTGCACGCCGTGCGCACCGGGCAGCAGATGTACTGGCTGATGATCATCCTGATGCTCCAGCCCCTGGGCGGCATCGTCTATCTGGTGGCCATCGTCCTGCCGGGCATGGCTGGCAGCAACACCGCCCGCCGGGTGGTCCACAGCGCCCGCGAAACCCTCGATCCCGGTCGCGAATACCGCGAGGCGCGGGCCGCCGCCGACGACACCCCCACCGTCCATAACCAGATGCGCCTGGCCAAGGCCGCCGCTGGGCTCGGCCGTCATGACGAGGCCGAGCGCCTCTATGCCGCCGCCGCCGTGGGCATCCACGCCGACGATCCGGTCCTCCTGCTCGGGCGGGCAGTGGCCCTGATCGAGATGACCCGCTTCGCCGAGGCCCTCACCCTGCTGGATCACCTGGGCGAGGACGCGAACAAGGGCCGCAGCCCTCAGGCCGCCCTGGCCCTCGGCCGCGCCTATGAGGGCCTCGGCCGCGCCGCCGAGGCCGACACCGCCTATCAGTGGGCGGCTGGCCGAATGCCGGGCCTGGAAGGTCTGGCCCGCTACACTGCCTTCCTCGCCCGGTCGGGGCGCCAGGGCGAGGCGCGCGAGGCGCTGACCGAGATCGACCGCCGCCTCCGCGGCGCCAATTCCGCCTTCCTCGCCGAAGGCCGCCACTGGCGCGACCTCGCCGCCCGCGCCCTCGGTCAGGGCTGACACCGCCGCCCGCGACCCCTAGGTTGTCCTGAACAAAACCAGGGGAGGCGTCACATGCCCGGATTGCTCGAAAACAAGGTCGTTCTGATCACCGGCGCCGCCTCGGGGATCGGCCGGGCGAGCAGCCGGATCTGCGCCCGCGAGGGGGCCAAGGTGGTGGTCGCCGATCTCAATGTCGCCGGCGGCGAGGAGACCGTGGCCCTGATCACCGCCGCCGGCGGCGAGGCCGTGTTCATTCGCACCGATGTCTCCAGCGCCGCCCAGAACGACGCGGCCGTGGCTTTCGCCGTGGCGACCTACGGCCGCCTCGACGGCGCCTTCAACAACGCCGCCCTGCCGGAGGGCTACACCAGCCTGCTCGCCGCCACTCAGGACACCTTTGATTCAATCATGAAGGTCAATGTGGAAGGTGTCTGGCACGGCATGCGCGCCCAGATCCGCCAGATGAAGGCGCAGGGCGGCCCGGGATCGGTGGTCAACACCGCCTCGGCGGCAGGTCTGAAGGGCGCGGCCCTGATGGCCATCTACGCCGCCAGCAAGCACGCGGTGGTGGGCCTCACCCGCTCGGCCGGGGCGGAGTTCGCCCGCCACAACATCCGGGTCAACGCCGTCTGCCCCGGCGTCATCGAGACTCCGATGATGGCCTCGGTGGCCGCCGACGAGCGGGCCCTCAAGGCCTTCAAGTCAGGCCAGCCCTCCAAGCGCTTTGGTCAGCCGGAGGAGGTCGGCGAGGCCGTCGCCTGGCTCCTCTCCGACGCGGCCTCGTTTGTCACCGGCTCCGCCATGTCGGTGGACGGCGGGCTGACGAGCTAGAGCCTGATCCGCTCGCACGGAACAGATGCGAGCGGTGAATCAGGCTCTAAGTGATTGGTCTAGAAGCTTTCCCCCACCATGGCCTCGCTCTTCGCCCACAGCGCTTCGGCGCGGGCGGGATCGAGGGCGTAGTCGCGCACCCCGCCGCTCGACGCCGGATCGTTGTTCAGCTCCGCCACATGGCAGTCCTCGCAATAGTGCGCGCCCACCGCCGCGGCGTCGGCGACGATCGCCGTCCACACGCTGGTCGCCGCCCCCTGGGGGATCGACTTGAAGGTGAACATCGACATGTCCGGCGGTCCGTCGCCGGCCGAGGGCGGCATCAGCTGTTTCATCACCTCGGGCGTCATGTGCCGGCCCAGTTCGGTCTGGATCACGCCGGGGTGCACCGCCGCGGCCCGAACGCCCCGGGCCTTGTGCCGGGCGTCGAAGCCCACGGCGAACAGCACATTGGCGGTCTTCGAGCGGCCATAGGCGCCGAACTCGGTGTAGGGAGTGGTCTCGAAGTTGGGATCGTCCAGATCCACGTCCGAGAACCGGTGGCCGGCCGAGGCCAGGTTCACCAGCCGCCCGCCGTCCTTGAGAAGGCCGGCGATGCGGTTGACCAGCACGAAATGGCCCAGGTGATTGGTGCCGAACTGGGTCTCGAAGCCGTCGGCCGTGGTCCCGCGCGGGCAGGCCATCACCCCGGCGTTGCAGATGATCACATCGAAGGTCTTGCCTGCCGCATTCAGGCCGTTGGCGCAGGCCCGCACGCTGGCCAGGGACGCCAGGTCCAGCTCGACGATCTCCAGTCCGCCGCCGTTCGCCGCCGCCGCCCGCACCGGGGCGGTGGCGCCCTGCGCCTTGGCCAGATCCCGCGCCGCGCCGACCACCTGCGCCCCATGCGCCGCCAGCACCCGGGCCGTCTCGACACCCAGGCCCGCCGACACCCCGGTCACCAGGATCCGCTTGCCGCTCAAATTCACGCCCGCCAGCACCTCGTCGGTGGTGCTCGTCGCCCCAAAGGGTCCGGTCATTCTGCTCTCCCTGAAGTTCGTCTGGTTAGGATGTCTACACCTGGTTCCGCGGCACGTCGCGGAACGGCCGGTCATTGTCGCTGCGCGGTTCCTTGGGCATGCGCAGCACGCGTTCGGCGATGATGTTGCGCTGGATCTCGTCGGTGCCGCCGGCGATCGAGCCGGCCGGGACCGACAGCAGGATCTCGGTGATCAGCCCGTCCATCGGCGCGTCCTCGCCGGCCAGCATGGCGTCAGCCCCGGTGATAAGTGTGTGCACATGGGCGGCGGACCGGGCCACATGGCTGGCGGCCAGCTTGCCCAGCGAGCCTTCCGGCCCCGGCGCGCGGCCCTGGGCCTGGGCGGCGCGGGCCCGCCTTGCCGTCCATTCGGCCGATTTGGCGAGGGTCAGGAGCTTGGCGATCTCCTGGCGCACCACGGGATCGGCGATCTTGCCCGTCGCCTTGGCCCGCTCGAGGATCAGGTCCACCCGCCCGGCGCGCTGCGGGTACCAGCGGTAGGGCTCCATGGCGATGGCGTTCTCGGCCCGCTCTTCGTCATGGATTGGGCCCTGCCGTTCCGCCGCCTTGCCACCCGCGGCAGCCAGGCCGTCGGCCCCGCGCCGCTCGTGCATCAGGGTGGTGGTGGCCACGGCCCAGCCCTCGCCCAGCCGCCCCACCAGATGCTCCGGCGGAACCACCGCGTCGGTGAAGAACACCTGGTTGAAAGAGGCGTGGCCGTTCATCTGTTTCAGCGGCCGCACCTCCACCCCCGCCTGATGCATATCGAGGATGAAATAGGACAGGCCCTCGTGCTTGGGCGCGTCGAAATCGGTGCGCGCCAATAGCAGGCCCCAGTCGGCGTGATGGGCGCTGGTGGTCCAGACCTTCTGGCCGTTGACGATCCAGCGGTCGTCCTTCAGGTCCGCCCGGCTCAGCGCCCCGGCCAGGTCCGAACCGCTGCCCGGCTCGCTGAACAGCTGGCACCAGTTGTCCTCGCCACTCAGGGCCCGGCGCAGGAACTTGGCCTTCTGAAGATCGCTGCCGTGGGCCAGCAGGGTGGCGGTGGCCAGGCCCCGCACGCCGCTGCGCGCCACGCTCACCGCCCCGATCCGCCGCATCTCCTCGGCCACCACACTCTCCACGGCGGCGGGCAGATCGCGGCCATGCCAGGCCTTGGGCCAGCTCGGCGCGCCCCAGCCGGAATCGATCAGCCGGTTTCGCCAGGCGATGAGGCTCAGGGTCGGATCCCAGTTGGCCTCCAGCCAGGCCCTGACCTCGGCGCGCACGCTTTCGCGGTCGATCTCGCTCATCGCCTCACACCCCCCAGCCGCGCAGCATCAGCTCGCGGTGCCAGGCCGGATCGCCCAGGAACAGCCCCGAACTGACGGCCCGCCGGAACCACAGCTGGGTGTCGTTGTCCCAGGTGAAACCGATGCCGCCATGAATCTGGATGGTGTGTTTGGCCGTGGAGACATAGGCCTCCGACGCCCCCGCCTTGGCCAGGGAGGCGATGGCCGTCAGTTCCGGATCGTCCTCTGTCGCCGCCGAAGCCGCGGCATAGGCCGCCGACATGGCCAGTTGCACCTCCAGCAGCATGTCCGCCTGTTTGTGTTTCATGGCCTGGAACGAGGCGATCGGCCGGCCGAACTGCACGCGCAGATTGGCGTAGTCCAAAGCCGATTCCCTTAAGCGCTCGGCACCGCCCACCATCTCATTGGCCAGGCAGGCCGCCGCCTGGGTCAGGGTCAGGGTCAGCGGCCCCGCCGCCGCGCCTTCCTCTCCCAGCATCCGCGCCTCCACCCCGTCAAACGTCAGCCGCGCCTGTTTGCGGGTCGGGTCGATCACCTTCAGCGCCCGCCGGGTCAGGCCGGGCGCATTCCCCGCCACGCTGAACAGCGACAGGCCTTCCTCGCCCTCGGAGCCTGGCCGCCGCGCGGCGACCACGATCAGATCGGCTGTGTGGCCGTCGAGCACGAAGCTCTTCTCCCCGTCCAGCTGGAACCGGCCGCTCCCCAGTGGCGTCGCCGTCATGCCGATCCCGCCCAGGTCCCACCGCCCGTTCGGCTCGGTGAAGGCCAGGGTGGCGATGGTGTCGCCCAGGGCGATCGGCGGCAGCAGCTCGCCCTTCTCCGCCTCGGTCGCCGCATTGAGGATCGCCGTCGCCGCCAGCACCGTGGTGGCGAAATAGGGCGCGCAGAGCAGGGCCCGGCCCATCTCCTCCAGCACGATCCCCAGCTCCACGAACGAGAAGCCCTGGCCGCCGTACTCCTCGGGGATATGCACCCCGGTCAGGCCCAGCTGGGCGTTCAGCGCCCGCCAGCCCTCGCGGTCCCAGCCGGCCTCGGTCTCCATCAGCTTGCGCACCGCCGAGGTCGGCGAATGTTCGGCCAGAAACCGCCGCAGCACGGCGCGGAACTCGCTTTGTTCAGGCGTGAAGGCGAACTGCACGGCGGGTGCCCCGCCTTCAGGCTTCGAACGACGGGCCGGCGAAGGCGCGTTGCGGACGCTGCCGCTCGGCGCCCTTGCGCGGCGCGCCTGCGATGGCGCCGGCCGTGGCTCCGCCGTCCACCACCAGGGTGTGGCCGGTGATGAACCGCGCTGCGTCGCTGGCCAGGAACAGGGCGGCCTGGGCGATGTCCTCGGGCTGGCCGGCGATGGGCAGGGGCTGGGCGTGGATCAGGGCCGCGTCGGCCGTTTCCTTGCTGCCGCCGAACACCCCGCCGCCGCCATAGAGGATCGGGGTGGAGACCCCGCCGGGGGCGATGCAGTTCACCCGGATCATGTCGCAGGCCAGGTCGATCGACGCCGAGCGGGTCAGGTTCACCACCCCGGCCTTCGCCGCGCAATAGGCGTGCAGCCCCGGAAAGCCGTCGATCCCGGCGATGGACGCGGTGGAGATGATCGATCCGCCGCCTACCGCCCGCATGGGCGCGATGGCGTGCTTTATCCCTAAGAACACCCCCCGCAGGCAGACGTTCTGGGTCTTGTCCCAGTCCTCGACAGAGACGAACTCCAGCGGCCCCACGGCCCCGCCGATGCCGGCGTTGTTGAACATGATGTCCAGCCGGCCGAATTCGCTTAAGCCCCGGGCGACCAGGGCCGCGACCTGCGCCTCGTCCGAGACGTCCGTGCGCTGGAACACGCACCTCGCCCCGCCGGCCGAGGCCTCCGAGGCCGTCGCCTCGCCCCCGGCCACATTGAGGTCGGCCAGGACCACATTGGCCCCCTCGCGCGCGAACAGCAGCGAGGCCGCCTTGCCCATGCCGCTGGCCGCCCCGGTGATCACCGCCACCTTGCCGCTCAATTGTCCCATCCGTCTGTCCTCCACAGCGCGCCGGTATTGTCGTCCGCCCAGTTGTCCCGGGCGCCGCCGGTGTCGAAACCACAGTGAAGGCCGCGAGCCCCGCCCGTCAACGCGCGCGGATCACTCAGACGTGCGTTGACAGGGGCGGTCATGCGGCGCTCCGTTATCGCGAAGTCTAAGTTCGAGAACGAACGGACAGCAGCTACGGGAAACGCCTCAAGGAGTCAGCGCCATGACCACGATTCAGCATTCCGGCCCGAGCTCGACCCGGGAAAGAGTTGAAAATCTCGTCATGGCGGGTGTTGGGATCGTCCTGGCCGCGGGCGCCGCGGTGACCCTGACCCTCTGCGGCATGTTCGCCGCGGTGATCTGGCTTCACTAGGGTCCGATCGCATGGCCGCGCCGCCGTACAGCTGAAGCGCCCCGGCGCGTCCCTCCGTCGGCGTCGCCGGTCAGCAGATGTGCTGCAGGATCGAGAGGAGCGTGACACCGCAGGCCGCGAGCAAGGCCAGGCCGAGGCCCTGCGCACAGATCGTCCGGCCATCCATGTGAACGGCCGCATAGGCCCTGGCCCTGGGGGACTTCGGAAGGAATGGTCTGGACATGGCGTGCAGTGTCCTTGTTATTGGATTTCGCGTTTCGTGAACGCGAAACCATCGGATCGGTTGTCTTGGTCTCGACCTGACCCTGGATTGGACCGAACACCCGATGCGGCGTCTCTCGCCACCCGATGAAACTACCTAACCGTCACGCCGTGATAAATTGTCCGCTTGGGGGTCGGCGTCATCAATGAATACAGGAGACCTATATTTTCGTTTCGGTGAGCGACGCTTCGAAATCATTCCAGCCGATGTCCGGTGTTTCGATCTGGTCCGCCCCCGGGGCCGCGGCGGCGAAGGCGCGGCGGACGGCGTTCATGGCGGCGCGATCACAAACCGCCCGGACCTCGGCGGCTGACATACCTTCGGTGCGCTGGGCGAGGGCTAGGGCATCCACATCGCCGCCCACAGGCTTGTGGCGCAGATGGACGTCGAGAACCGCGGCGCGTCCCTCGTGGTCGGGATTGGCCGCTTCCAGACTCTGATCGAGTCTGCCCGGGCGCAAAAGCGCCGGATCGATCATGTCGCGCCGGTTGGTGGCGGCGATAACCCAGACATCCTTCAAGGTCTCCACACCGTCCAGTTCGGTCAGAAGTTGGCTCACCACCCGGTCGGTAACGCCCGAGTCGGTGTCGCCCCCCCGCCGGGGTGCGAGGGCGTCTACCTCATCGAGAAACACGATGCAGGGCGCGACCTGCCGGGCCCGGGCGAACAGGTCCCGGACCCCACGTTCGGACTCGCCGACATATTTCGACAGGAGTTCCGGACCCTTGATGGAAATGAAGTTCAGACCGCTCTGGGACGCCAGGGCCCTGGCCACGAGGGTCTTGCCGTTGCCCGGCGGCCCATAGAGCAGAAGGCCGCGCGAGGGTCTGAGGCCCACCTCCGCAAACAGGTGGGGGTGGCTCAGCGGCCAGGTTATGGCCTCCTTCAGCGCCGCCTTGATAGCGCTCAGGCCGCCCACGTCGGTCCAGGCCACGTTGGGCCGCTCGACAGCGACCTCCCGCATTCCGGACGGGCGAACTTGCGTCAACGCCTCGCGGAAGTCGCCACCGGAGACGTCCAGGGCCATGACGGTCTCCCGCGGGATCACCGGCGCGGCCCGCAGGTCGGGCGGGATCTGGCGGCGCAGGGCGGCCAGGGCGGCCTCCCGGCAGAGCGACTGCATGTCCGCCCCGGTGAACCCATGGGTGACCTCGGCCAGATGGTCGAGATCCACATCGTCCGCCAGAGGCATGCCGCGAGCCTGAATCTCAAGGATCTCCCGCCGGGAGGCCGCATTGGGCATGGCGATGTGAATCTCGCGGTCGAAGCGGCCTGGCCGGCGAAGCGCGGGATCGAGGCTGTTGGGTCGGTTCGTCGCGGCCATGACAACCACCTCGCCCCGACTCTTCAGTCCGTCCATCAGGGTCAGAAGCTGCGCCACCACACGCTTTTCGGCCTCGCCCCCGCCCTGATCGCGGGGCGGCGCCAGGGAATCGATCTCATCGAAAAAGATGATGCTGGGCGCGCGCCGGGCGGCGTCGTCGAAAATCTCGCGCAGTCGAGCCTCGCTTTCCCCATAGTGCTTCTGAAGGATTTCCGGCCCGCTCACATGGATGAACGTCGCCGTGGTTTCCTCGGCCACCGCGCGGGCGAGGAGGGTCTTGCCGCAACCGGGCGGTCCGCACAGCAGCACGCCCTTGGGCGGTTGCATGCCCAGGCGCTCGAACACCTCGGGGTGGGTCAGAGGCAGTTCCACCATCTCGCGGATCCTGGCCAGTTCACAAGCCAGACCGCCGATTGCGTCATAGCTGATCCTGTCGTCCTTCCCCGTCGTCCTCGGGGGCTGCGCCGCACCCTGGATCGCCACGGTCGTCTCGGCGCCGATCTTCACCGGTCCAGACGGCTCGGCGATGGCGACGTGAAAGTCGCGGTGTCTGCCCCCCATCAGCAAGGCGTGCACCCGGTCGCCTGGCCGCACCGTCAGGCCGTCCAGACTGGCGGTGATATCGCCCAGATCGTGGTCGCCCACCGGCCCAAACCCCAGGGGCGTCAGCACCAGACGTCGCGCCACGTGTGCCCAGGGGGCTGGGTCGATTTCCGCCGCCGTGGGTGTGCTAGGGATGGGATTCGGCCGCTTCGGTCGCACGGCGCCGGTGCCGCGTCGCGCTGCGGCAGGGATCAGAAGCGGCGTGTCCTGCTTGAAGGTTCTGGCGAACATGCGGGGGTCCCTTTGATGCGTCTGGGTCTGGGGCAGGTTGCAGGTCAGCAGATGTGCTGCACGATCGACAGCAGGGTGAGGCAGCACGACAATATCAAGGCGACACTGGCGGTCTGCGAACAGACTCTCAGGTAGGTCTCTTTGAAAGCTACAGTGGCGGTCCGGGGGTGGTTGGGGGAGAGCGGACGTGACATGAGGCTTGATTTCCTTTGGCCGGGCTTCGTGCACCGGCCTTAGGAAACTACCTAATTCTCACGTTCCATAGAATTGACCGCTTGGGCGCCTGTGTGATCAATGAATACATCGGCCCTATACCTAGGTGTCAGCGAACCCGGCTGCGGGCTCGCCGCCATCCTTACGCAGCGAAATTCAGCCTCAGCCCTGGCTCCGGCCAGCGCATCCGGATCAGCCGGCCCGTCTCCGACAGGGTGATATAGGCGTCCCGCAGATCCGGTCCGCCGAAACAGATGTTGGTGACCAGTTTGTCGGGCAGAGGTGTCTGACCGATCGCGCCCTTGGGGCTGATGGTGGTGATCCCGTCGGTGATCGAGGCCACGCACACATCGCCGTTGGCCTGCACCGCCAGGCTGTCGAAGAACGCCCGTCCGGGCGCCGTCGCCACTAGCCGCCCGCCGCGGCCGCCCTTCACCACCTGTCCCGGCCCCGCCAGATCGAAGGCGATCAGCCGGCCGGTGAAGGTCTCGGCGGCGTAGAGCACGGTCTCGTCCGGCGAGAGGCCCACGCCGTTATAGCCCGTGCCCCCGAAAGAGATTTCCGCCACGCCCGCGCCGCCGGGCGCCGCGTAATAGATGCCGCTTGAATGCCGCGTGCGTCCGGTCTGGCGGCCGAAGTCGGTGAACCAGAACCCGCCATGGCGGTCGAACACCAGATCGTTCGGCGCCGAGAGCAGGTTTCCGCCGACGGTGTCGAACAGCCGCTCGCCCTTGCCGGTGGCCAGATCCACCCGGTCGATGCCGGCCTGAACCGGGGGCAGGGCGTCCGAACCGCGGGGCAGGCCGCCGCCGCCGTTGTTGGCCACATAGACCGCCCCGTCCGGACCCAGGGCCGCGCCGTTCGGCCCGCCGCCCAGGTCGCAGATGACCTCCGTCTTGCCGTTCCACACCCGCGACAGGGTCCCCCGCGCGATCTCCACCAGGATCACCGAGCCGTCCGCCATGGCGATCGGCCCCTCGGGAAACTGCAGCCCCTCGGCCAGCACCTCGAATGTCATGGATGGCTCCTCCCATTTCGGAGGAGTTTAGGAGCAAGGTTAGGCCTGCGAAAGCCTTGCCACCCCCGTGTTGCGCGCCGGCCCCGACATCGTCTGCTGGGCCAGCATCACCATCATCAGCTCCCGGAGGTCGCGCAGTTCCGTCTGGATCATGGCGAGATCCGGATTTTGCGCGAGGCCGAGGCCGACCGGCGCCAGGACGACACTCGCGGCCGGCCGGGCCGGAGCGTCCCGCTCCACATGCCGCCTGAAGCCGCTGGTCGCCCTGATGTCGGACGAACCGCGGGCGGCCCAGGCGAGCCGCCTTTCCAAACGTTGTTGATCGGCGCGTCGCCGGCTGGGCAGCATCGGCCGCAGGCTGTCCTGAATCATCTGCACGGGAAACATGGGTGGCTCCGTCGTCTCGGTTGGCGTTTCGGCCCTTGCGGCCGCACCTGCAAAAATACGGAATGGATTTCGCCGCACTAGCTGCCCACAGTGGCGCCGGAGTGATGAGTGAATATAGCGATCCTATACCCTGGTATCGGGGTCGGGGTCTGATGGCGCGAAACAGGCCGCCTCCCCCAAAAAGTTGACGCGCCCGTCGCCAACGCTCAAATGGCGTTGCAGGCCCCGCCGGATCAGAGCGGGCCACAGCCACAGGGATCGAGGGCCGCCATGAACATCGCCGTGACCGTGCAGGACGCCGCCGCCGAGGACGTGGCCGCCACGCCGCTGGACCAGCTCAACCCCGCCCGGGTCGATCGCTTCTACAACGACACCATCTGGCCGGTGTTCCAGCGCCTGCGCGCCGAGGATCCGGTGCATTTCACGCCCGACAGCGAATACGGCCCCTACTGGTCGGTGACCAGGTGGAACGACATCATGGCCGTGGACACCAACCACGAGGCCTTCTCCTCGGCCGACGGTATCGGCCTCGCCAACCTCGCCAACATGGCCGAACAGGAAAAGGTCATGGGCCAGCGCCGCCGCGGCGGGGCCGGCTTCATCACCATGGACGAGCCCGAGCACAGCCAAGCGCGCAAGGCTGTCAGCCCCACCCTGGCCCCGTCCAATCTCCACGCCATGGCCCCCCTGGTGCGCGAGCGCGCCGGCCAGATCCTCGATTCCCTGCCCATCGGCAAGGAATTCGACTGGGTCGACCTGGTCTCCAAGGAACTCACGGCCATGACCCTGGCCACCCTGTTCGACTTCCCGTTCGAGAAGCGCCGCAAGCTGCCCTGGTGGTCCGACATGATCATGAACCAGCCCGGCCACGGCCCCGTGGAGAGCTGGCAGCAGAAGGGCGAGGCCATGTTCGAGTGCTTCTCCACCTTCACCGAACTGTGGAACCAGCGCGTCAACGGTCCGCCCGGCAATGACCTGATCTCCATGCTGGCCCACAATCCGGCCACCCGCGACATGCCGGTGGAGACCTATCAGGGCAATGTCGTGCTGCTCATCGTCGGCGGCAACGACACCACCCGCAACACCATCTCCGGCAGCGTCTACGCCCTGAACAAGAACCCCGATCAGTACGCCAAACTGCGCGCCAACCCCGATCTGGTCCTGCCGATGATCTCCGAGACCATCCGCTGGCAGACGCCCCTGGCCCACATGAGCCGCGTCGCCACCCGCGACGTCGAGCTGGGCGGCAAGACCATCAAGAAGGGCGACCGGGTGGTGATGTGGTATATCTCCGGCAACCGCGACGAGCAGGTGATCGACAACCCCGACGCCTACATCATCGACCGCGAACGCCCCCGCCAGCACATGTCCTTCGGCTTCGGCGTCCACCGCTGCGTCGGCAATCGCGTGGCCGAGATGCAGCTGACCATCATCTGGGAAGAGATCCTCAAGCGCTTCCCGGAGATCAAGGTCGTTGGCGAGCCGGTGCTGAACTACTCGGCCTTCGTGCACGGCTATGAGAGCCTGCCGGTGATCATCCCCTCCCGGAACTAGCCGCCACGCCTGATCGCCCGGCGCGCCGTGGTCACGGCGGCCGGGCGGCCGGCCTTAGGCGAACGCCGCCCCGCGCGGGGCCATGACCATGTGGCCCATCGTATGGGCGTGCGGCTCGAACACCCCGGTGACCACGGCGCCGTCGCCGCCGCTGAACGCCGCCAGGGCGTCCACGAACCGGTTGACCATCACGTTCGACGTGGCTTCGCTCGTCGCGGATGACGGCGTCGGCGCCGGCCCGGCCGCCGCGGGCGGATCGCCCACCAGCAGATTGCCGTAGAAGCCCGATCCCGCGCTCGTCGAGGTCACGTCCAGCGAGACGTGCAGGTTCAGCGTATTGCCGAACGTCGCCGGGGTTAGCGCGCCCAGATCCACCACGTCGTTCGTGAAATAGGCCTGCGCCGCCGCCGCGCTGGCGAAGCTCTGGTGCAGCAGGCTGTTTCCGTTGGCCGAGATGTCCAGGGTCACCCCCGTCACACCCGTCCCCACCGCCTTGCCGCCATAGAAGCCCACCAGCAGATCCTGGCGCAGCGCCAGCTTGGTGAGATCGACGGTCAGATCCATCGTGCTGTGCGTGGTCTCGGTCCCCGCGCCCTGCGCCGTATAGGCCCCGCCCAGTTCGCCGATGCCGAAATAGACCGGCGACTTGACCTTGAACGCCGCGGAGATATTGCTGTTGGCGCTCAGGATCGCGCTCACATCCCCCGCCACCGGCGCGCCGGCCAGGAAGGCCACGCCCTGGCCCGTGGAGACGGGCGCCGCCGCGGCGATCCCCACCGAGGCCCGGGCCGTATCGGTGGCGCTGTCGATCACGGTGGCCGAACCGGCCAGGGTGGTGGACGTATCGGTGGCCACGCGGGTGACCAACGCGCCCGTGGGCAGGGTCGCGTCGGCCACGGCGTGAACCGTGCCGGTCTGGCCGCTGCCGGTCGCCGTGGCGACACCTGAACTCGCCACACCCAGACCGCCATGCGCCGTGGCCAGGGGGTCGCCCTGGGTTCCCGCGACGGTCGTGGCGTTGGCCGTGGCCGCGCCGGCCTGACCGCCGACCAGGGCGTTGCCCGCCTTGCCGCCGGTGGCCGTGGCGGAGACGCTGACTGCCCCCACGCCGGTCACCGTATCGGTAGCCAGCGCCGCCCCGCCGTTTCCGGCCAGGATGCTGGACTTCAGCCGCCCGGCCGAACCCCCGGTCCCGCCCGTGGCGCTCAGGGTCGAGGCGATCGTCGCGCTCTGGGTCGTGCTCAGCGTGTCGTCGAAGGTCAGGGCCGAGGTCGCCGCGCCGCCGATCCCGCCGTTGCTGGTCCGGTTGGTGGCGCCGCCGGTCCCGCCCTGGGTCGTCTCGTCCAGGGTCAGGGTCCCGCCGTTGGTCCGGCCCGACACCACATTGGTCAGGCTCGCCGCCCCGCCGGCCCCGGCCAGGGCGTCGTCGATGCCGAAGCCGCCTTGGCCGCCCGTGGCCGAGGCCGACGCATGCGCCGGGCCCGCGCCCGGCGTCGTCGCCGTCACGGTGGTGGCCGTCGCCAGGGCGCCGTCGCTGGCCGCGAAACCCGCGCCCACGGCCGAGCCGCCGGCCCCGCCCTGGGTGACGGCGGCGGCGTTGACCGCCTCGGCGCCGGTGGTGGTGGTGACCGCGGCGGCGCTGGCCGTGCCCGTGCCCGCCAGGCCGCCATTGGTGGTGGAGTCCGGCGCATTGCCACCGGCCCCGCCCGTGGCGTTGGCCGTGGCGTTGACCGCGTGAGATCCGGTCATCGCGGCCGTGGCCGCGCCGGTTCCGCCGATTCCCGTCACGCCACCCACATGCACATCGCCGCCGGCCCCGCCGCGCGCCGTGGCGGTCCCGTCCACCAGCGTGCTCTGGTTGGCCGCGAGATTGAGCGTGTCGTCCACCGTCAGGGTCGAGGCGCCCGCCCCGCCCGCGCCGGCCACGCCGCCGAACGAGACGCCGCCGGCCCCGCCCTGCGCCGTCTGGCCTAAGGTGACCGCGCCGCCCGTGGTGGTGGCCGACACCCGGTTGGTCGCCGAACTGGCGGCCCCGGCGCCGGCCGTGGCCCCGCCCAAGCCCGATCCGCCGGCCCCGCCGGTCTGGATCGCCCGCGCGGTCGCCGAGGTCACGCCCGTCGCCGTGGCCAGGACGGACGCCGTGTGTCCGGCGCTCGCCACGCCGCCCAGGCCGGAGGCGAATCCGCCGCCGCCGCCGGTCGCCGCGGCGTCGCTGGTCGCGGTCGCGCCGGTGCTCGTGGCCGTGGCGCTCGCCGCCCCGCCC
>CAIQJF010000033.1 GCA_903872075.1 uncultured Caulobacteraceae bacterium
CACATGGCCCGGCCCCTCGATCATCACCTGCACGCCATGCGCCCAGGCGACCTTGGTGAGCTCGCCCAGGGTCTCCAGCTCGGCGAACTGCGCCGCGTCATTGGCGTCGGCCAGACAGCCGGGACGCAGGCCGTCGCCCAGGGAGAATGACACGTCATAGGCCCGCATGATCTCGCAGATGTCCTCGAAATGGTCATAGAGGAAGCTCTCGCGGTGATGGGCCAGGCACCATTTGGCCATGATCGAGCCGCCCCGCGAGACGATGCCCGTGACGCGCTTGGCGGTGAGCGGGACGTAGGCCAGTCGCACCCCGGCGTGGATGGTGAAATAGTCGACGCCCTGCTCGGCCTGCTCGATCAGGGTGTCGCGGAACACCTCCCAGGTCAGGTCCTCGGCGACGCCATTCACCTTCTCCAGGGCCTGATAGATCGGCACCGTGCCGAGCGGCGTGGGACAGTTGCGGATGATCCAGTCGCGGATGTTGTGGATATTGCGGCCGGTGGAGAGGTCCATAATCGTGTCGGCGCCCCAGCGGATGGCCCAGACCATCTTGTCGACCTCGTCCTCCACCGAGGAGAGCACTGCCGAATTGCCGATGTTGGCGTTGATCTTGACCAGAAAGTTGCGGCCGATAGCCATGGGCTCCAGCTCGCCGTGATTGATGTTGGCCGGGATGATCGCTCGGCCCCTCGCCACCTCGCTGCGCACGAACTCGGGCGTCACGAGATCCGGGATCTCCGCGCCGAAGTCCTCGCCGTCACGGATGAAGGGATCGGCGGCCTGGCGGCGCAGATTCTCGCGGATGGCGACATATTCCATCTCGGCCGTGACCATGCCGGCGCGGGCGTACTCCAACTGGGTCACGAGCCGACCGGTCCTGCCGCGCAGGGGCCTGCGATCGTTTTCGAAGGCCGGCGCCAGATGGCGGCCTCTCGCGCCGCCATTGTCCGCGGGCGTGACGGGCCGGGCCGCGACCGGCTCCGCGTCGCCGCGCGCGAGCACCCAGGCCTCGCGGGCGCGCTCCAGCCCCTGGCGGATGTCGACCGTTGCGGCGGGGTCGGTGTAGGGGCCGGACGGATCGTAGAGTGTCACCGGCGGTTCACCGGCCGAGGGATGCACGGCCACTTCGCGGAAGGGCACCCTCAGGCAGGGGTAGAGTTCGCCCGCCTGATAGACCTTGCGCGAGCCGGGACGGGCGCCGGTGGGGATGGGGGCGGAGATCGGGGTCTGAACGGTCATGGCGTTGCGGTCCTCGCGGAATGAGGGGCCATGACGCCGAGAGGCTGACAGTTCGGGCAAAGGCGCGCCCGGATTCCCTCCCTTCGCCGGCATGACCCGGATCAGGTTCGACGGGTCGCTGCGTCAGCAGCCTCTCAGTCCCTTGGGCGGGACTCCCCGGTGAATGCGCGGACCCTACGCCGACGGGGGCGGGGGTCAAGAGTGGGCTTTGGGGTCTTTGGCGGCGGCGACGCCGGGGATGGGGGCGCTAGCGCCTTGTGACCGTGAACCTCAGCAGCTCGCGCTGCGGCAGGTCCCAGCCGGGTTCGAGGACCAGGGCCTGCTGGTAGTCGAGATAGGCATGGGTTTCGTCGTCGAGGCCCTCATAGGCGACGCCGCGGTTGAAATAGGCCTTGGCCGGTTCCTTGAGACCCAGGGTCAGGGCCTTGTTGAGGTCCTCAAGGGCTTCCTTGTAGCGATGCAGGCTGATGAACATGGCGCCGCGGTTGATCCAGCCCTCGCCGACGTTGGGGATCATGGAGATGCCGGCGTCGAGGTCGGCGTGAGCGGCGTTGTATTCACCGCGGCGCAGTTTCATGACCCCGCGATTGACCAGGGTGCCGCCGCGATCCTGGGGCGTGAGGAACTCGGTCTCGAGGGCGAGGCTGCACGCCCCTTCCGACGCGCTATCTGACTTGCCGGCCTGGGCCGCCTTGTAACAGTCCTGGGCCAGACCGCCGCCGAGCACCGAGATCGCCGCCGCCGCCGGTCCCGACCCCAGCACCGCCGCCAGCGCGCAGAATGTCCCTATCTTCATGACCGCCCTCCCCTGGCCGATCGCATCTAACCTAGGGGAAGATGTTGTGCCGCCTGCGGCGGTTGTCAATTACGCCGGCCCGGCGATCCTAATCCCGGCGCGGCCGGCGCAGGGTGAAGGTCTCGAAGGCGCTCAGGGCCCCATCGGGGCCGGTGACGTCATAGTAGGTGACCTTGATGGTTGTCTCACCGCCGGGGCGCGTTCCGGGATCGACCTCGAAGGCCGCGAAGCCGTAGCCGTGGGCGGCGTTGCGCACCGCCGACCAGGCCGCAGGCTCAGTCACATAGACCGGCGGACGCTTGTGGGTGACGGGATCTGGCGCGCCGACGGCCGTGATCACGCGGCATCGCGGCGGATCGAAGAACAGCGTGTTGGACGGGGCGGAGGTGCCGCCACCGCCGATGATCATGTGGACCGTGCCCTTGGTGGTGTCGATCACGTCGGTCGCCGTCCCCGCGGCCAGCGGCGTGAGGGTCGTGTTCGCCTCATGGCCGCGAAGCGGATGCGAGCGCTCGTAGTGATGCTCGTGGCCGCAGACCACGAGGTCGACGCCGTAGCGGTCGAACAGCGGCGACCATTCCTCTCGCACCCCGAGGTCGGCGCCGTTGAAATGGTCGGCGGTGGAGATGGCGACCTGGTGCATGCAGACCACGATCCAGTCCACGGAACGGTCGGCGCGGGCCGCGGCGAGTTCAGCCTCGAGCCAGGCCTTCTGGGCCCCGCCGGAATAGCCGCGGACGTAGGTGTCGCCACCGTCCTGATAGGCGATGTCGTCGTTGGCGATGCTGATCACCCGCACCGACCCGACCGTGAAGGCGTACCAGAGGCCTCGCGTGACCTCGGTCTGTCCCGCGGCCGGGGGAACCGAGAAATAGGTCTGATAGGCGCGGTAGCCGATCGGGCCGTTGCCGAGTTCGTTCTCATGGTTGCCGGCCGAGGGCATCCAGGGGCGGCGGCGCGCGCTGCGGCTGTTGTTCTCCCAGAAATCCCACCAGGCCCGCACCCGGTCCTGGGCAAGGTTGGCGTAGCAGAGGTCGCCGTTGAACAGGTGGAACAGCGGCTGCACCCGCTCCACCCCCATGGTGGTGTCGGCGGCGGCCGGAGAGCCAAGGTTGTCGTTCACGTAGACGGTCCGCGGCAGACTGACGCCGGGCGGCGGGGTGAACACCTTGCCGACCGTGGGCGTGCCTTGATCGCCGAAGCTGGTGAAGGTGAAACGCGCGCGGCCGCGCGGCGCGGTGCGCAGGGTGCTGAACGCCGGCGACGCGCCATCGTGAAGCGCGGCGTAGAGATAGGCGGTGTCGGGCTTCAGCCCGTCCAGCGCGGCGTGGTGGGCGTAAACGGTCTGGTGGGTCTTGCCGTCCACATAGATGACGGTCGATGCGGCCACGGTCTGTTCGAGCCGGCCATCGAGATGGCCCAGCAGAACGCGCGGACGCTTCACCGGCGAGAGGGTGTGCCAGGAGACCACCATGCGGGCCGATGCGTCGGCGCCGAACTGCAGGTGAAGCCCGGCGACCGGAGGCGCGGCGGGATCGATCCCGCTTGCAGCAGAGACCCCCGTCGCCGCGGCCGGGCCCGGCGCCGCGAAGACGCCCGCCGCCGCGCCGCCGGTCAGCCCCGCCGCGGCCAAGAGCCGTCGCCGGCTTAGATCGACATCGTGTCCGTCGTCGTGTGAGCTCATGACCGCCGCATCGCCTGTGGGTTCCGGGACCTGACTATCCCAGGTCCGTGACGGTTCGGCGAGGGTGGGACGGTCCTAACGCTTCGTCGACACCGCGAAGCGTTGCAGTTCCTTTTTCGGCACATCCCAGTCGGGGGCGAGGACGGCGGCCTGTTCGAAGTCACGGTAGGCGGCGGTCTCGTCGTTCAGATGTTCGTGGGCGATGGCGCGGTTGACATAGGCCTTGGCGGGCTCCTTCAGGCCCAACTGCAGGGCCTTGTCGAGGTCGGCCAGGGCCTCGGGATAGCGCTTTTGATAGAGCGAGACGGCGGCGCGGTCGAAATAGGGCTCGCCCACCTCCGGCAGCAGGGCGATGCCGGCGTCGAAGTCCGCCCGGGCGGCGTCGAACATCTTCCGGCGCATATGGATCACGCCACGGTTGACCAGGGTGCTTCCCCGGTCGGCCGGGATCAGGGCCTCGTCGGTCAGGGCCAGATCACATTGGGCGAGAGAGTCGGTGTCGGCCTTGCCGTCGCGGGTCGCCTCGGCGCAGGCCGCGGCCGGGCCGCCGCCGAGAATCTGTTCGGACGCGTGGGCGTCGGCGGCGGCGAAGCTCGCGACGGCGACGGCGACGATCAGGATGGCGCGCATGGGTTTCCTCTTGCCCCAGACTTCGCCGCCCCCCGACGGCTTGTCAATTTCCCCGCCACGACCCAGAACCTCCGCCAGAGACATTCGGGGAGCAGGGCATGGGCCTTTTGGGCGACGGACCGACGCGGAGCTGGACCCAGCCGGAACTGGCGGGGCTGGGCCGGTTGCCGGCGCGGGCGACGCTCTATCCCTTTCCCGACCAGGCCGCGGCGCTTAGCCGGGACCGCACGGCTTCGGCCTGGTTCAACAGTCTGAACGGCGACTGGCGCTTCCACCTGGCGCCCCGGCCGGAGGCGGTCCCGGACGATGCGGCCGCGCCCGGCTTCGACGACAGCGGCTGGGACACCCTGCCCGTGCCCGCCAACTGGACGATGCACGGCCATGACCGGCCGCACTACACCAATGTGCGCATGCCGTTCGACAATGCCCCGCCCACCGTGCCGGAGGAGAACCCGACCGGTATCTATCGGACGGCCTTCACGGTTCCCGCCGACTGGGCCGGCCGTCGGATCGTGCTGCATGTGGGGGCGGCCGAGAGCGTGCTGCACGTCTGGGTGAACGGCCGGGCCGTGGGCATGGGCAAGGACAGCCGCCTGCCGCAGGAATTCGACATCACCGGTTTCGTGGCGCCCGGCGAAACCGGCCTGCTCGCCTGTGCCGTGATCAAATGGTCAGACGCCTCCTTCGTGGAGGATCAGGACCAGTGGTGGATGGGGGGCATCCATCGCGAGGTTTTCCTCTATTCGACCGGCCGGACCTGGATCGACGACGTGTTCGCCCGGGCCATTCCCGATGCCACGCTCAAGGACGGCCGGCTGACGGTCACCACCCGCCTGGCGTCGCTCGACGCGCCGCGCGACGGCTGGGAGGTGCGCGCGCAGCTGTTCGACGCGGCCGGACGACCGGTGCTCGAGGCGCCGCTCAGCGGCCGCGTGAAGGCCGATCCCACCACCCACAACCCTTATCGCGGCCCTCTGAACACCGTGACCCTGGAGGCAGAAGTCCCGGCTCCGGCGCTGTGGTCCAGCGAGACGCCGAATCTCTACACGGTGGTGGTGTCGCTACACGACGGCGAGGGCCCGGCGGTGGAGGCGACCTCGTGCCGGGTGGGTTTCCGGCGGGTGGAGCTGGGCGACCGCGAACTGCTGATCAACGGCAAGGCGGTGATGATCGCCGGCATGAACCGCCATGAGCATCATCCCGTGCGCGGCAAGGCCATCACCCGCGAGGACATGATCGCCGACATCGTGCTGATGAAGCGGTTCAATGTGAACGCCGTGCGCTGCTCGCACTATCCCAACGCCGAGGCCTGGTACGACCTCTGCGACGAATACGGCCTCTACCTGATCGACGAGGCGAACATCGAGGCCCACGCCTATCTGCATCAGATCTGCGCCGATCCGCGCTACGCCACGCAGTTCCTGGAACGCGGCCTGCGCATGGTCGAACGGGACAAGAACCACGCCAGCGTGATCGTCTGGTCCCTGGGCAATGAGAGCGGCTACGGCCCCAATCACGACGCCATGGCCGGTTGGATCCGGCGGCGCGATCCCACGCGGCCGCTGCACTATGAAGGGGCGATCTGGGGCTGGGACAAGTCGGTGAAGACCGGCTTCGGCGAGGGACCCGGAACCGCCGACGGCGGCAAGCCGGCCAGCGACCTGATCTGCCCGATGTACCCGTCCATCGCCAGCCTGGTGGCCTGGGCTAAGGACGACGATCCGGCCGACCGGCGGCCGATGATCATGTGCGAATATTCCCACGCCATGGGCAATTCCAACGGCTCGCTGTCGGACTACTGGGACGCCTTCGAGGCGCACCACGGCCTGCAGGGCGGCTTCGTCTGGGAGTGGGCCGACCACGGCATTCTCAAGCACGACGCGGCGGGCCGGCCGTTCATGGCCTACGGCGGCGATTTCGGGGACACGCCCAACGACCTCAACTTCTGCTGCGACGGCATCGTCGGGGCGGACCGTGAGCCCCATCCCGGGTTGCTGGAGTTCAAGGCCCTGGCGCAGCCGGTGGGCGTGACTTGGGACGATACGGCGGCCGGGCGACTCATCGTGCGGAACAAGCGCGATTTCACGGACCTGTCCGACCTGATCGCGACCTGGACCCTGGAGGCTGATGGCGAGGTGACTGCGACCGGCGCGCTTCCGGTGCTGACGGCCGGTCCCGGCGACAGCCAGATTGTGACGCTGGACCTGCCGCGCCGCGCGCCGGGGGACGGGCGGGAACATTTCCTCAACCTGCGCTTCGCCCTGCGCGCGGCGACGACCTGGGCGCCGGCGGGGCATGAGGTGGCGTTCGTACAGCAGGTGCGCGGGCGTCCCGCCAATGGCGACGCAGTTCGCGGACGGGACGTCCGCGCCCCGGGGTCCGTGCGGATCGAAGAGGACGCCGCCGGCGTACGCGTGACCGGCGAAGGCTTCGAGATCGCCTTCTCGGCCGCCGAGGGCCGGCTGACCCGGCTGACAGTGGGCAACCATCCGATCCTGACCGCCGGCCCGCGCCTGCAGGTCTGGCGCGGGGCCACCGACAATGACGGCATCAAGGGCTGGACCGGCCAGAGGTCCAAGCCGCTCGGCCGCTGGCTGGAGGCGGGGCTCGACCGCCTGACCTTCCTGCCGCCGTCCGTTTCGGTGGAGGAAACAGAGGCGGGGGCCCAGGTGACCATTGTCCAGACCGTGGCCTGCGACGCCGCCCCCGAGGCGCTGGTCCACACCCATGTTTACGAGATCGACGCCGACGGCGCCGTGGCCGTGCGCAACCGCTTCGTGGTCGATGCGGCGGTCAGCGACCTGCCGCGTCTGGGCGTGACAATGACACTGCCCGACGATTTCGAGACGTTGGAATGGTTCGGTCGCGGCCCGCACGAGAGCTATGCGGACCGCCAGAGATCGGCTCCGGTGGGCCGCTACGCCTCGACCGTGAGGGGCCAGTACGTGCCCTATGTCCTGCCCCAGGAGCACGGCAACAAAACCGGCCTGCGCTGGATCGAGCTGACCGGCGAAGGGGCGGCGGTGCGCTTCACCCCCGCCGCGCCCTGCGAAGGCTCCGCCACCCGCTTCACCCCGGACGACCTGTTCGCCGCCACCCACACCACCGACCTGGCGCCCCGGTCCGAGGTAATCGTCAATCTCGACGTCGCCCAGCGGGGCCTGGGCACCGGCAGCTGCGGCCCGGACACCCTGGAGCGCTATCGGATCTCGGCAGGCGAGCACGCCCTGGACTTCGAGATCCGTCCCGCCCCGCGACGAAAGCCATTGTGAGCGCCCGCCCCTTTTGATCTATGGCCGCAAACCGCGCGTCCAAGCCGCACCCCAAGGAAACTCAGCCCATGTCCCGCATGAAGTTCGGCGCCTTTCTCGCCCCGCACCATCCCATCGGCGAGAACCCGATGCTGCAGTTCCGCAGCGACATCGCCTTCGCCAAGCGCCTGGACGAGCTGGGCTATGACGAATTCTGGTGCGGCGAGCACCATTCCTCCGGCTGGGAGATGATTGCTTCGCCGGAGATGTTCCTGGCCGCGGCCGGCGAGCACACCCACCGCATCCGCCTGGGCACCGGCGTTATCTCCCTGCCCTATCACCACCCCTTCAATGTCGCCCAGCGCATGGTGCAGCTGGACCATATGACCGGCGGCCGGGCGATCTTCGGCTCGGGCCCCGGCGCCCTGCCCTCCGACGCCTACGCCCTGGGGATCGATCCCATGGTGCAGCGCGACCGGCAGGACGAGGCCATCGGCGTGATCAAGCGCCTCTTCGCCGGCGAGCGGGTCACCCACGAGTCCGAATGGTTCACGATGAAGGACGCCGGGCTGCAGCTGCTGCCGCTGCAGGAAGACATGCCCTTCGCCGTAGCCTCGCAGGTCAGCCCCTCGGGCATGACTCTGGCGGGCAAGTACGGCGCTGGCGTGCTCTCGATCGGCTCGATGTCCAGCGCCGGACTGCAGGCCCTGCCCACCCAGTGGGGTTTCGCCGAACAGGCCGCCGCCAGACATGGCGTCACCGTCGACCGCAAGAACTGGCGGGTGGTCATGACCTGGCACCTCGCCGAGACCCGGGCCGAGGCGCGCGCCCAGGCCGGCCATGGCCTGATGCGCTGGCACAATGAATACAACGTCGGCACCCTGATGCGTCCGGGCGCGGTGGAGTTCAAATCCCCGGACGACGCGGTGGACCAGACCGCCTTCGCCGACGGATCGGTGGCGGTGATCGGCACGCCGGACGATCTGGTGAGAGCCATCCGCGGCCTGATCGACATCAGCGGCGGCTTCGGCACGGTGATCGGCTTCGCGCATGACTGGGCCAACCGCGAGAACACCCTGCGCAGCTGGGACCTGATGGCCCGCTATGTGATCCCGGAGATCAACGGCTACACGCAGAAGCTGCGCGACTCGCGGGAATATCTCGTGGCGAACCGCGAGTCGTTCGAACGCGCCGGCGCGGCGGTGATGCAGAAGATCATGAGCCACGAAGGCGCCGCCGCAGCCCTGCAGGAAACCGTGCGCGCCGCCACCGCGACGACCGGCGGCCACACGCCCGACCTGGAAAAAGAAAAGGCGCGCTGAACCCGCGACCGCACATCTAGGTGCGCGGCGCAGCATTGCGTTTGCGCCGCGCGGAGTCGCTCATGGCCCAAAGCTTAAGCGAGCCTGTCCAAGATCGATAGCGTCTCGCGGGAGACCATGGCGGCGCACTGATGTCCGGGTCTCGCGGCGGCGTCAGCCGGCGAACCTTCGATGATCGCGACAGCCTAGAGGAAGACGTGGCATGACCCTGAAAACCCGCACCGCCGTGGTGACCGGCTCCACAAGCGGGATCGGCCTTGCCATCGCCCGCGCCTTGGCCGCCGAGGGCGCCAATGTGGTGATCAATGGCTTCGGCAAGATCGAGGACATCGAGCGCGAGCGGCTGGCGATCGAGAGCGAGTTCAGTGTCGAGGCGCTTTATTCGCCCGCCGACATGACCAGGCCGGCGGAGATCGCCGCCATGATCGCCGAGGCCGAAACCACCTTCGGGTCGGTGGATATCCTGGTCAACAACGCCGGCATCCAGTTTGTCTCCCCGGTGGAGGATTTCCCCATCGAGAAGTGGGACCAGATCATCGCCATCAACCTCTCCTCAGCCTTCCACGCCATGCGCGCGGCCGTGCCGGGGATGAAGACTCGCGGCTGGGGGCGGATCATCTCCACCGCCTCGGCCCACTCCAAGGTCGCCTCGCCGTTCAAGTCGGCCTATGTGGCCGCCAAGCACGGCATCGACGGCCTGACCAAGACCATCGCCCTGGAGGTCGCCCAGCACGGGGTGACGGTGAACTGCATCAGCCCGGGCTATGTCTGGACGCCCCTGGTGGAAAACCAGATCCCCGAGACCATGACGGCCCGCGGCCTGACCCGCGAGCAGGTGATCAACGACGTCCTGCTCCAGGCCCAGCCCACCAAACAGTTCGTCACCCCCGAGGAGGTCGGCGCCTTCGTGGTCTTCCTGTGCTCCGACGCCGCCAAACAGATCACCGGCGCCAACCTCTCCATCGACGGCGGCTGGACGGCGGGCTAGCCGCGCTGGCCTCAGGGGCGGCCGTGGCCTAGGATTCCGCTTCTGACTCGGGAGGCGGCCATGCGGTTCAAGACGTTCATTTCGGCGGTGGCGCTGACTCTGGCCATCGGCGCAACGGCGCAGGCGCGGCCGTTCACGGCCAAGGATCTGGCCACACTCGAGCGCGTGTCCGATCCGCATGTGTCGCCGGACGGGCGGTGGGTGGCCTACAATGTGCGGACCACCGACTGGGACGCCAACCGGGGCTGGAGCGCCCTGTGGGTTCTGGACCGCACCATGCCGGCCGCGCCGCCGCGTCTGATCCGCGACCATGAACCTGGCGGGACCTCGCCGCGCTGGTCGGCGGATGGGCAGTGGCTGTATTTCGTCTCCTCGCGGTCGGGCTCGGCCCAGATCTGGCGCGCGGCGGCGGGGAGCTCCGAGGCCCGGCCGGTGACCGCCCTGCCCCTGGAGGTGGCGACCTACCGGCTCTCGCCGGACGGCCGCACGATCGTCGCGGCGGTGAACATCGATCCGGCCTGCGCGACCCTGGCCTGCGGCAAGGCACACGACGAGGCCCGGTCCAAGGTCAAGGCCACCGGCACGGTCTACGACGGCGCCACGCCGCGGTTCTGGGACAGCTATCTCGATGGCCGGTTCCTGTCCTTGTTCGCGATCAGCGTGAGCGATGCGGCGCCCGCCACCGACGCCGCAGCCCTGACCCCCGGCTATCGGGCCGACATCGTCTCACGGCCCGAGGGCGACGAGAGCGCCTTCGCCATCACGCCCGACAGTCAGGGCGTGATCTTCTCGGCCCGCCCGTCCGGATCGGCGCAGGGGCTCGGCGAACCCAACAGCCTCTATCGCGTGGCCATCGCGGGCGGCGCGCCGCCGGCCAGGTTCGAGTGGTCGCGGGACAGGTCGGACAACACGCCTACGCCCTCACCCGACGGCGCGCGACTGGCCTATCTCTCCCAGACCGGCTCGACCTTCACCGCCCCGCGGGCGCGGCTGATGGTGCGCGATCTGAAATCCGGCGTGGCGCGGGAACTGGCGGCGGGCCTCGACCGCTCCTTCGGCGCCCTGGCCTGGTCGCCGGACGGGTCGACCCTCTACGCCCTGGCCGAGGACACCGGTCAGGAAAAGCTCTTCGCCATCGACGCGACCACCGGCGCGGCCAAGGCCCTGACCGGCGACGGCCATGTGGGCAGCTTCGACGTCGCCAAGGGCGCTGTGGTTTACAGCCGCGACGCTCTGGATTCCCCGGCCCAGTTGTTCGACCTGGCCACGGCCGGACCGCGCGCCCTGACCCATGTGGGCGAGAGCGCCCTTGGCCAAACGCCGATGAGCGCCTTCTCCCAGTTCAGCTTCACCGGCTGGAACGGCGAGACGGTGCACGGCTACGTGGTCAAGCCGGCCGGCTTCGAGGCCGGCCGTAAGTATCCCGTCGCCTTCCTGATCCATGGCGGACCGCACGGCTCGTTCGGCAACGCCTGGAGCTATCGCTGGAACCCGCAGGTGTGGGCCGGCATGGGCTACGCCGTGGTGATGGTCGATTTCCACGGATCGAGCGGTTACGGCGAGGCCTTCGCCAAGTCGATCGTCGGCCACTGGGGCGACCGGCCGCTGGAGGACCTTCAGAAGGGCTGGACCTACGCCCTCGCCCACAACGACTTCCTGGACGGGGACCGCGCCTGCGCCCTGGGCGGCTCCTACGGCGGCTATATGGTCGCCTGGATCGCCGGCAACTGGGCGAAGCCCTGGAAGTGCCTGGTCAATCACGACGGCGTCTTCGACATCCGCCTGATGAGCTATTCCACCGACATCCCCGGCTTCCAGCAGGCGCAGAACGACGCGGCCACCTGGGTGAATCCCGGCGCGGTTGAGACGTTCAACCCCGTGAACTTCGTGGCCAACTGGGTCGATCCCATGCTGGTGATCCACTCCGGCCGCGACGACCGGGTGCCTTTGGATCAGGGCATGGGCGCCTATGGCGCGGCGCAACTGCGGCATGTGCCCAGCCAGCTGCTCTACTTCCCGGACGAGAACCACTGGGTGCTGAAACCGCAGAATTCCGTGCAGTGGTACGCCACGGTGGGGGCCTGGATGAAGCGGTGGCTCGACGCCACGTCCACGCCGCCTTGACGCCCAATCTGCGCGGGGCGCTGTGGATGCTCGGCTCGGCGATCACGTTCACGGCCATGACCACCCTGATCAAGCTGCTGGGGCAGGACTATCCGGCCCCTCTGCAGGCGTTCTACCGGCAGGGCGCGGGGCTGCTGGTGCTGGCGCCCTGGATTCTGCGCCATCCGGTGCGCGCCTTCGCCACCACCCGGCCGGGGATCCTGATCTTCCGGGCCGGCGCCGGCACCATCGGACTGATCCTGCAGTTCTACGCCTTCCAGAAGATGCCGCTGGCGGAGGCCAACGCCCTCTCCTTCACCCGCACCCTTTGGCTGGTGCCGCTGGCGGCCTTCATGCTGGGCGAGAAGATGGGACCGCACCGCATCGGCGCCGCCGTGGTCGGGTTCCTGGGCGTGCTGGTGATGCTGCATCCCGGGATGACCGGCGGGATCATCGGCGTGCCGCAGCTGTGCATGCTGGCCGCCGCCCTGTTGTTCTCCTTCACCGTCACGGGCCTCAAGGCCCTGACCAAGGACCACCTGCCCTCCACCCTGCTCTACTGGAGCGCGGCCTTGGGCTTTGTCTTCTCCCTGCCCCTGGCGTTCCTGTCCTGGCGCTGGCTGACACCGGGGGACCTGACCCTGCTGATCCTGATGGGCGTGATCGCGACGGTGAATCAGGCCTGCTACATCAAGGGCATGCAGGCGGCCGACGCCGGCGCCATGGCCCCCATCGACTACAGCCGCCTGATCTTCTCGGCGGCGGCCGGGTATTTCCTGTTCCACGAAGTCCCCGGCGGCCTGACCCTGATCGGCGCCGCTATCGTCATCGCCTCGACCCTCTACATCACCTGGCGCGAGCACGACATCGTGCGCCGGGCGCGGCTGGCCGAGGATCTGACAGCCGCCTGACGCGGCATCGCGCCGTCAGTGCGGGTGCGGGTCGACGGCGATCCAGACGATCAAGCCTTCCGTTCGCGGATCATCCGCACGCGCGGTGACGGCCGCGCGGCGGCCGACCACCTGCAGCAGCTTGCGGGTCCCGTCCAGATCGGTGACGGCGCCCTTGGCCCGGACGATCTGCGACCCCGGCGCGGTGAGTTCGGCGGCGAGGGCGGCGACATCGACGGGATCCGAGAACCGGCGGACGCCCGTACGGAAATGGGCATGGGTTTCGGCCACGACAGCGCCCTCGGCCAGGGCGGCGGGCGGCGCCTCGCGGGGACCGAGCACGAGATCGGGCGGGGCGCGACCGTGGTCCGTCGTCACGACGGCGGCGCGCGGCGCAACGCCCGCCAGCCAGACGCGGACGGCGGCGGTTTCGGCCTCTCCCGCGAGGTCCGTCTTGCTGAGCAGCAGCAGGTCGGCGTCGCGCAGCTGGGTCAGGACCGTGTCGCCCACATAGCGGTCGGCGGCGCGCGCCCGCAGGGTCTCCGCATCGGCGACCACGGCGACGCCGATGGCTGTGAGGCCCGAGGCCAGGCCGACACTGCGGGCCACGGCGCCCGGCAGGCCGACGCCGCTGGTCTCGATCAGAACCATGTCCGGACGCGGGTCGAGGTCGCGCAGGTCATCCAGGGCGCCCATGAGGTCGGCCCCGAAGGCGCAACAGACGCAGCCGCCGGCGAGGCTAAGCACGCCGCCCTCGGCGCCCTCGATCAGGTCGGCGTCGATATTGATCTCGCCGAAATCGTTCACCAGGACCGCGATCCGGCGCCCGCCGGCGTGGCGGAGCAGGTGGTTGATCAGGGTAGTCTTGCCCGCGCCGAGATAGCCGCCGATCACCACCACCGGGATCGGCTCGGGCGCGGCGGCGGTCATGCCGGGAAGACGCGGCCGCCCTGCACCACGCCCCAGACCGGCACGTCCTTCAGGCGCTCGGGCGCGACCTCGAAGGGATCATCGCCCAGGACCGCGAAGTCGGCCTGTTTGCCCACCTCGATGGAGCCAATCTCACTGTCAAGCTTGAGGCTCCAGGCGGCGCCCAGGGTGACGGCGCGCAGGGCGTCCATCACCCCGATGCGCTGGGCCTCGCCCAAGGTCCGGCCGGAGGCCGTGAGGCGATTGACCGCGCACCAGGCCGTGAACAGCGGCGCCATGGGCGTCACCGGGGCGTCGGAATGGATGGCGAAGGGCACGCCGGTCTCCAGGGCGGTGCGGCAGGCGTTCATCCGCTCGGCCCGCTCCGGTCCGACGGTGACGCTCCGGTGCATGTCGCCCCAGTAGAAGTGATGGTTGGCGAACAGATTCACCCCGAAGCCCAGGGCCTTCATCCGCCGGAACTGGGCGGCGTCGGCCAGCTGGCAATGCTGGAGCATGAAGCGGTGGTCCGGCCCCGTGTGCTCGCGCAGGGCCGATTCCAGACAGTCGAGCGCCAGATCGGTGGCCTCGTCACCGTTGGTGTGGGTGTGGACCTGCACCCCGTGCTTCAGGCCCAGGGCGTAGATGGCGCGGAGGTCTTCCGGCGCCACGTACCACAGGCCCTGGGGCGCGCCGTTGTAGTAGCCCGGCCAGCGCAGGCGGGCGGAGAAGCCCTGGATCGAGCCATCGGCCACCACCTTGACCGCGCCCAGGCGCAGGCGGTCGCTACTCTCGGCTTTCAGGGCGACGGCCTGATCGAACGCCGCGGCGGGCGTCATGCCGATGGTGCGCAGCAGCCAGACCAGGCGCAGCGGAAAGTCGGCCTGGGCGGTCTCATGCTTGAACGCGTCGAGCGCGCGGCGCGAGAACGGCGCGCCCAGTTCCGTCGCGGTGGTGACCCCGGCGCCCACCGCCAGGCGCGAAAAGGCGCGCAGGCCCGGACCGTCGGCGCCCTCTAGCTGCGCGCCCAAGCCCACCACCTTCATCAGGGGGATCATGGCCTCGGGCCCCTTGAGTTCGCCGGTGGGCAGACCGTCATCGCCGAGCGGCACGCCCGGATGGTCAATGCCCGGACGTAGCTGATCGGCCAGCCGCAGGGCGACGCTGTTGGCCACCAGGATATGGCCGCTGGCGTGCATGACGCCCACCGGCCGGTCGGCGCTGACCCGGTCGAGATGGGCGCGGGTCAGGCGCTCGGCGCCGAAATAGATCGGATCGAAGCCCCAACCGGCCACCGGCCCACCGTCATCGGCCGTGGCCTGGGCCCGCCGCTGCAGAGCCTCGACCACCGCGTCGAACGAGGGCGAGCCCTTAACCAGATCGCCGTCCGGATCGCGGGCGTCGAACACCCCGCAATAGACATAGCGCCAGGCGCCGCCGGCCATGAGGTGGGTGTGTCCCTCCACGAAGCCGGGCAGCAACACCTTGTCGGCGAAGACCTCATCGAGCCTGTAAGGCCCCCAGCCCGCCAGGTCCTCCAGATCGCCGACGCCGAGGATACGCCCATCGCGCACCGCCACGTGCGTGGCCGTGGGCCGCGACGGGTTCATGGTGTGAATCCGGCGGGCCCGGTAGACGGTGAATGCGGCCACAGCGGTCAGTCCACGACCTGAGGCCGCATGTCCTGGCGGCTGATTCCGGCCACCACCACCGGCTTCTTCATGGCGTCGCGGCGGAACGGCTCACCCAGTTCCTGGTTGAGGATCACCTCAATGAAGGTGGTCACGCCCTTGGCCTGATCGGCGCAGGCCTGAGCCAGGGCGGCGGTGAGATCGGCCGTGGTCCGGACCGCCACGCCCTTGAGTCCGCAGCCCTCGGCCACCCTGGCGTAGCTTAGATCGGGGTTGAGCTCGGTGCCGACGAAGTTGTCGTCGTACCAGAGGGTCGTGTTCCGCTTCTCCGCGCCCCACTGATAGTTGCGGAAGATGACCATGGTGATGGCCGGCCACGGATCGCGGCCCACCGAGCCCATCTCGTTCATGGAGATGCCGAAGGCGCCGTCGCCGGCGAAGCCCACCACCGGGGTGTCCGGGCAGCCGATCTTGGCCCCGACGATGCTGGGAAAGCCGTAGCCGCAGGGCCCGAACAGGCCGGGGGCGAGATATTTCCGGCCCTCGTCGAAGCTCGGATAGGCGTTGCCGATGGCGCAGTTGTTGCCGATGTCGCTGGAGATTATGGCGTTGCGCGGCAGGGCGGCCTGGATCGCCCGCCAGGCCTGGCGCGGCGACATGTGCTCCGGCTCGCGGCGGCGGGCCCGTTCGTTCCAGCTGGTGCCCGGATCGTCGTCCTCGTGGTCCATGGACGACAGGGCCTGGGCCCAAGCCGACTTGGTGCGGTGGATCAGGGCCTTGCGCGCCTCGCGGCCCACATCGCCGGCGCCCGGCGCCAATTGCCCGAGGATCTGGCGGGCGACGGACTTGGCGTCGCCGCAGATACCCACGGTCACAGGCTTGGTGAGGCCGATGCGGTCGGGGTTGATGTCCACCTGGATGATCTTCGCCCCGGCCGGCCAGTAGTCGATGCCGTAGCCCGGCAGGGTGGAGAAGGGATTGAGCCGGGTGCCCAGCGCCAGAACCACATCGGCCTGGGCGATGAGCTCCATGGCCGCCTTGGAGCCATTGTAGCCGAGCGGCCCGGCGGCGAGCGGATGGCGGCCCGGGAAGCTGTCATTGTGCTGGTAGCCCGAGCACACCGGCGCATCGAGCCGCTCGGCCAAGGCTACGCAGTCGGGGATCGCGCCGCCGATCACCACGCCGGCGCCGGAGAGGATCACCGGGAACTTCGCCTCGGAGAGCAGCCGCGCCGCCTCGGCGATGGCGCCGGCGCCGCCGGCTGGACGTTCGAACTCCACCGCCGCCGGCAGATTGATGTCGATGACCTGGGTCCAGAAATCGCGCGGCACATTGATCTGGGCCGGGGCGGAGAGCCGCTTGGCCTTGGAGATCACCCGGTTGAGCACCTCGGCGATGCGGACGGGATCGCGGACCTCTTCCTGATAGCAGACCATGTCGCGGAACATGGCCATCTGCTCGACCTCCTGGAACCCGCCCTGGCCGATGGTGCGGTTAGCCGCCTGAGGCGTGACCAGGAGCATGGGGGTGTGGTTCCAGTAGGCGGTCTTCACCGGGGTGACGAAGCCGGTGACCCCGGGACCGTTCTGGGCGATGGCCATCGCCATCTTGCCACTGGCGCGGGTGTAGCCGTCGCAGATCAGGCCGGCGTTGGTCTCGTGGGCGCAGTCCCAGAAGGTGATCCCCGCCCTGGGGAACAGATCGGAGATCGGCATGAAGGCCGAGCCGATGATGCCGAAGGCGTGCTCGATCCCGTGCCGCTGGAGCACCTTCACGAAGGCTTCCTCGGTGGTCATCTTCATCGTGTCATCCTTCCCCGGATCGTCTTGCTCATTTCAGGCTCAGTAGGAGCGCGGCAGGCCCAGCACATGCTCGCCCAGATAGCTGAGGATCAGGTTCGTGGAGATCGGCGCCACCTGATAGAGGCGGGTCTCCCGGAACTTGCGCTCCACGTCATATTCCTCGGCAAAACCGAAGCCGCCGTGGGTCTGCAGGCAGGTGTCGGCGGCGGCCCAGGACGCCTCGCTGGCCAGCAGTTTGGCGGTGTTGGCCTCCTCGGCGCAGGGCTTGCCGGCGTCGTAGAGCCGAGCGGCCTCATAGGTCATCAGCCGCGCCGCGCGGCCCTGGGCGTGGGCCCGGGCGATGGGGAAGGCGACGCCCTGATTCTGGCCGATGGGCCGGCCGAATACCATGCGCTCCTTGGCGTAGGCGGCGGCCTTGTCCACGAACCAGCGACAGTCACCCACGCATTCGGAGGCGATCAGGATGCGCTCGGCGTTCATGCCGTCGAGGATATAGCGGAAGCCCTTGCCCTCCTCGCCGATCAGGCAGGAGGCCGGGATCTCCAGGTTGTCGAAGAAGATCTCGGTGGTGGCGTGGTTGATCATGGTGCGGATCGGCTTGATCGTCAGGCCGTTGCGCAGCGCCGCGCGCATGTCGACCAGGAAGACGCTGATGCCGTCGGCCTTGCGGGCCACCTGGTCCTTGGCGGTGGTCCGCGCCAGCAGCACCATCAGGTCGGAATGTTCGGCCCGGGAGGTCCACACCTTCTGGCCGTTGATCACATAGCTGTCGCCCTTGCGGGTGGCGCTGGTGGAGATGCTGGTGGTGTCGGTGCCGGCGGTGGGCTCGGTCACCCCGAAGGCCTGGAGGCGGACCTCGCCGGTGGCGATCTTGGGCAGCCATTGGGTCTTCTGCTCCAGCGAACCGTGCCGCAGCACCGTGCCCATGGTGTACATCTGGGCGTGCAGGGCCGCGGCGTTGCAGCCGCTGGCGTGAACCTCCTCCAGGATGGCCACGGCCACCGACAGGCCAAGGCCGCTGCCGCCGAAGGCCTCCGGAATCAGCACGCCCAGATAGCCGGCCTCGGTCATCGCCGCGACGAACTCAGAGGGATACTGCCGCTCGCGATCCTTGGTCCGCCAGTACTCGCCGGGAAAGCGCGCGCAGAGGCTACGGACGGCCTCGCGGATCTGGTCCACAGACGCCTCGTCGGTGGCATGGGCGGCGGCGTGGGCGGCGGCGTGGGCGGCTTCGGTCATGGCGTCTTCCCGGTCATCGAACGCCAGAGCGCATAAAGGGGTTTTGCCGCGCGGGGTAGTCGGTCCTGACCTCTAGCGAGCTTCGAGAACCGGCGGATGAGCCGCGTCGAAGACCAACTCGCCATCGATGAAGGTCATCTTAACGCGTGTGTCGTGAAGCGCGGTCACCGGGCTGGTGAAGGGATTGCCGGCTGTGACGATCAGGTCCGCATGCTTGCCGACCTCAATGGAGCCGACCTTGTCGCTTTGGCCCATCAACCTCGCGCCGTTCAGGGTGAACACCTTGAAGGCCTCCTCGAGAGACACCGCCTCGGCGCCGCCGAGGGCCGCGCCGCCGCCGCCCGGATTGCGGCGGGTCACCATGGTCTCCAGGCCCAGCCAGGGATTGACCGACGGCACCACCGGCCAGTCAGAGCCGGCGACCACCAGCGCGCCCGTGTCCAGGGCCTCGCGGACCGGCGCCCAGCGTTTCATGCGCTCGGGACCCACGGCCTTGGCCACATCGCTCGCGGCCATCGGCGTGGGGTACCAGATGTAGGGTGAGAACTCCCAGGCCAGCTCCAGATCACGGGCGCGCGGAATGTCGCCGATCGCGACGAAGGTGGCGTGAGCGACGGCGTGGAACGGACCGCCATAGCCGTTGGCCCGCCGCGCGGCGGCGACGGCGTCGATGGCAGCCCGGACGGCGCCGTCGCCTGCCGCATGGAACTTCACCGACAGTCCGGCCTCATCGAACCGGCTCACCGCCGCGTTCAGTTCGTCCTGGGGGATCTGAAGGATGCCCTTGGCGGGTCGCTCATCGGGACCTTCATGCGGGCTGTCGGCATAGGGCTCCAGCATCGCCCCGGTGTGACTCTCGGTCGGCACGCCGTCCAGGAACAGCTTCACGCAGTCCAGCGCGAACCGTGGGCGGGCGAATTCGGCCCGGCGGGCGATGAGGTCGTCGCCCATACCCCGGACCTCTGGCGGACCCGGCGCCCAAACGATGCAGCCGCGCATGCGCTGTTTGATCAGACCCTCGCCCGACAGCTGCGACAACGGGACGACGTCGGGCCACCGCACGGACGCGATGGTGACGGAGGTCACGCCGTAGGAGAGCATCTGGTTGGCGACCAGGGTCAGGGCCTTGCGGCGCAGTCCCAGCGAGGCGGGCGGCACCACGTTCTCGGCCAGGCGGGTGGCGTTCTCGCGCAACAAACCATTCGGCTCGCCCGCCGCATCGTGCTCGATGACCCCGCCTTGAGGGTCTGGCGTCCGGCGATCGACTCCGGCCAGCCTGAGCGCGGCCGAATTGACCCAGACGCTGTGCAGCGCCTCATCGTTCAGAAGCACCGGATTGTTCGGCGCCACCTCGTCCAGGAGCTTGCGGTTCTGCTCGCCGGGCCGGAACGCCGCCGCCACCCAGCTGCCGCCGACGATCCAGTCGCCGGGACGCGCCGCGGCGACGCAGGCGCGCAGCGTCGCCTTGACCGCCGTCGCGCCGCCGCCGGACGGCAAGCGGCAGTCATATTGGGCAAGACCGGCGAACAGGGGATGGACGTGACTGTCGTGCAAACCGGGCAGCAGGGCGTCCCCGTTCAGCGCCACGACACGGGTGGACGGGCCGACCAGGGGGCGGACATCGCTGTCCTGGCCGACAGCGACGATCACGCCAGCCCGAACCGCCGCGGCGGCCGCCCACCCGCTGGGAGTCTTCACCGCGCCGCCAACGAAGACGGTGTCCGCCAGATCGGCGGCCTGCGCCGCGGCGGCATGCGCCGCCGCCAGGCAGAACGCCATCAGGCCCAGTCTCATCGCTGCACGTCGCATGGGCGCTAGGGAACGATATTGCCGAGTCCCGGCAGGCCGCCGAGCGGGTTGAACAGGCTGGGTCTCTTCTTCTTCGGCGGCGGCTGGTTCGGATCGCGCGGCTCGCGTGGTTCGTCTGAGTCGCGGTGGCGTCCGCCCATCTGGGACATGTCCATGCCGAGGATGCCGCCCGTGGTGGATTTGTAACGAACCTTCACCTCCCAGGCGATGTTCCAGGGCTTGGGCGCCGGCGGACGGGGCGGATAGGCGATGTTGGTCTCATCGCCATAGGCCGCAAGCTGGAACATGCCGGATTGCCCCGTAGCGGCGACCACTTCCTGCGGAATGACGCAGCTGGTCTGACTGGCGGGCATCAGGGCGTTGGAGGCCACCAGGCGGCGGATTTCCCCGTTGCTCAGATAGTCCGGCAGGGAGAAGGCCGAGGTCTGGGTGGAGCTGGAGGTCCACATGACGATCTCGTCGCGATTCCGCGCACCCATTAGGGTGGCGAAATAGGCCGCGGCGCCGTCCACCGGCCGCCAGGCCAGGGTCGCCGAGCCGCTCGGGTTCTTGGCGTTGGTGGTCAGGCGGAACGGCGGCAGGAAATCCTGCTCCGGCGTCAGGCCGAACTTGATCTCCGGACTGTAGTTGCCCTTGATCACGTGATCGCCTGCCAGGGAGGCGTCACCCGGCACAGTGACGCGGGTCAAACGATTGGGCCATTCGCCATAGGTGGTGTTCCGACCCGGCGAGGGCGGCTGCATGCCGGTGATCGACAGGCCCCGGCCGAGGCCTGCGAACATCTGGCCGGCGTTGGCGGGATCGAGCTTGGCGAAATCGATCACATAGGGCTGGCCGGGCGGAGCGTGCTCGCCACAACCCCAGAAGATCAGCATGCGGCCGTGCGGTTTCTGATACTCCGGCGGCGGGCCCGGTTCGCGTTCCTCGTGCTTTGCAGGCGTCTGCGGCTCGGGGCTGAGCAGCGGCAGGACCTGACCGACGCCGAGGCCCGCCGGCGCATCATGTTCGGCGGTCGGTCCGCCGCCCGCGGGCTTCAGCGACGAGCCGAGTTGCAGCACCAGGGTGTGGTTCGCCGCATTTGGATCAGGGCCACCGCCCATGCCCATGCTCATCATCGCGGCCATGCTGGGGCGTTGCGGGCCACCGCCGCCCGCTGCGCCCATCATCCCGCCCATGCCGCCGAAGCCGTTGCTGGTGGCCGCGCTCATCCAATAGACCGCGACCGGACCGGTGACCGGCTGCTTGACCGGCGCCTGAGGCGCGGCGCCCGCGCTCGCCGCCTGGGCCAGCAGGGCGGCGCCCGCCAGAATCGTGGTTCCACGTTTTTGCGACATCCCGCGCACTCCCTGAAGCACCCCGTCAGCCACAATTACGCCGGAGTCGGCGCCGCCGCCAGTGGCCCCCGCGGTTGCGCCAGCCGTATCGACGACGGCTCCTCCGCGGCCTAAGAACCCTGTCATCCGCAGCCATCAGGCGGCCCGACACCGGAGTTTCCCATGCTCGCCATCCGCATCAACCGCACCGGCGGTCCCGAGGTTCTCGAGCCGGTCACCGTGGACACGCCCACGGCCGGCCCCGGCCAGGTGCTGGTCCGGCATGAGGCGATCGGCATCAACTACATCGACACCTATCTCCGTTCGGGTCTCTACCCCCTGCCCCTGCCGGCCGTGCTCGGCCAGGAAGCGGCCGGCGTGGTCGAAGCGGTGGGCGAAGGCGTGACGCGCTTCAAGGCGGGCGACCGGGTGGCCTATTCGGCCGGCGGCGGGGGCTATGCCCAATACGCCGCGGTGGCCGCCGACCGGACGGCCCACCTGCCCGAGGGCATCGGCTTCGACACCGCCGCCGCCAGTCTGCTGAAAGGCATGACCGCCGAATTCCTGCTCCGCCGCTGCTATCCGCTCAAGGCCGGCGACACGGCCCTGATCCAGGCGGCGGCGGGCGGCGTGGGCCTGATCCTCTCGCAATGGGCCAAGCTGCTGGGCGCGACGGTGATCGGAACCGTGGGCTCGGCGGAAAAGGCCGAACTCGCCCGCGCCAACGGCTGCGACCACGTGATCCTCTATCGCGACGAGGACGTGGCCGCCCGCGTGAAGGAGATCACCGGCGGCAAGGGCGTGCAGGTCGCCTATGACTCCGTGGGCAAGGACACCTGCGAGGGCTCGCTCGCCAGCCTCGCGCGCCGCGGCTGGTATGTGACCTTCGGCAACGCCTCGGGCCCGGCCCCGCCGGTGGCGCCGCTGCGGCTGATGCAGGGCGGCTCACTGGTGATGACCCGGCCGAGCCTGGCCGACTATGTGCGCACGGCCCAGGAGCTGGATGAGAGTTCAGGTCAGCTGTTCGACCTTATCGCCGCCGGCAAGCTCAAGATCGAAATCGGCCAGCGCTTCCCGCTGTCGCAGGCGCGAGCGGCGTACGAGGCGCTGGAAAGCCGCGCCACAATCGGCTCCACCGTCCTTATCCCCTGACCGCGAAACAGGCGTCGGGCAGCTCCGCCGGGGTCGAGATCAAAGGCGCCGCCCCGGCGGCGGTGAGTTCAGCCGCACCGCCGTAGCCCCACAGCACGCCGATCGTAGGAATGCCGTGCCGACCGGCCGCCAGGGCGTCGTGCTTGCGATCGCCGACCATCACCACCGACTCGGGCGACAAACGTTCCGTCGCCAGGATGTGGGCGATCAGATTCCCCTTGTCTTCAAGGCGGCCGTCGAGTTCCGGGCCATAGACGTGGGACATGAACGGGGCGAGGCCGAAGTGGTCCACCACCCGGCGGGCGAAAACATGAACCTTGGCGGTGCAGACCAGAAGCCGGGATCCCTTGGCGCGCAGGTCCGCCAGAGCCTGGGGAATCCCCGCGTAGACCTCCGCGTCGAAGAGCCCCGTCGCGCCATAGACCTCGCGATAGGCCGCGACCGCCGCCTCGACCTGGTCCTTGGCGCCCAGCACCCGGCCGAACGACTCCCGCAGGGCCGGACCGATTACCCACAGCAGATCGTCGGCCGGATCGGGCGTATGGTCCATCGCGCGCAGGGCGTGCCGGAAGCTGGAGAGGATGCCGGCGGCGGGGTCGACCAGGGTGCCGTCGAGATCGAGCAGCACCGTCGGCGCGGAGGACGATGTCATTCAGGCCAGGCCGTAAAAGCTGAGGAAGTCGGCGAACGGGGCCTGGGTGCGCAGGGGCGAGAGCGGGAAGATCCGCCAGGGCGCGGCGGGATCGATATCGCCGAACCGTGCCAGGAAGGCGTCCCGCAATGGCGCCTTGATGTCCTGGCGGAAGTCCAGGAACTGGCCCCAGCTCGATGTGCCGGTCAGGCGCACAGGGCCCTCGGGCAGGATCGCTGACGCGCCGTAGACCGCCGGGAACAGCCGCCGGTAACCCTGCGTGTTGTAGAGCCAGGACGCGCCGTGGACCGAGGCGGCGTCCGGATGACGGTCGCGCAGGTGGGCGAACATTGCGGTCAGCTCGGCGAGACGGGCGCCGCGTTTGCGGTCGTCCAGCGGACCGATATCGCCCTCGCTGTCGCGGTTGCCGAAGTGAATCCTGACCCGCCCCTCGCTGTCAGGCGCTTCGCAGGCGAAACAGCCGAAAACGGTCTGGTCGGCCGGCGGCGGAGGGACCGGCAGACCAGCGTAGGTCGCCACCGTCCAGTCCACGCGCGCCGAGCGATCGGGCAGATCCGGCAGGAGAGCCAGATAGGCGCTCCAGGCCTCCGCGGCGGCGGCACTGTCGTTCTGCAGGCCCATTCGCTTGCGGAAGTTGGTGTAGACCGACACGGCCTCTCCGACCGCGAGGCCAGTCGCCGCGCCCAGGTGGCCGGCGAAGGTCAGCTGGAGATCGAAATAGGGGCGCAGACGCGCCGCCTCGGCCGCGCGCGGGGCGCTGGCGACATCGAGGTCCATCCCTCAGGCGGCCTCGCGAATCGCCGTTTCAACCTCGCCCAGGCGGTCCTTGCCGAACCAGAGCTCATCGCCCACGAAGAAGCTGGGGCTGCCGAACACACCCCGGGCCACGGCGGCGTTGGTATTGGCGACAAGTTCGTCCTTTACGGCCTGGTCCTGGGTCAGGGCGATCAGCTCCTGAGCGGGCAGACCGGCGGCGGCCAGGACCTCGGCGATCACCGCCGGATCGTCCATCTTGCGGCCCTGCTCCCACATGGCGACGAAGACCGCCTCCACATAGGCCTCGAACACGCCGAGCCGCCGGGCCGCCACCGCCCCGCGCATGATGGCCAGGGTGTTGACCGGGAAGTGCGGGTTGGACGCGAAACGGGTCAGGCCGTGGCGCGCGACGAACCGGTCGCGCTCGCGTCCCTCATACGCCAGCTTTGAGGGAATGCCGCCGAAGGCCTCCATGGGCGAGCGGTTGCCGGTGGCCTTGAAGATGCCGCCCAGCAGGGCCGGGACATAGACGAACTTCGCCCCGGTCCGAGCCTCGATCGCCGGGATGACCCTGTGGGCCAGATAGGCGTTCGGGCTTCCGAAATCGAACAGGAATTCCACGGCCGGAGTCGTCATCACCAGGTCTCTCCAAAGGGGCGCAGGTCGAGCTCGAAGGTCCAGCCGTCCCGGCTCTGCTGGTGCAGGCGCCAGTAGGCCTCGGCGATCGAGGCCGGGTTCATGAGGGTATCGGGGGCGAGATTGTCCAGAGCCTCTGGGCCGCGCGCCGCGGCGATCCGACCCCGCACAAAGGCGGTATCGACGCCGGCGTCGATGATCAGATGAGCCACATGGATGTTCTTGGGTCCCAGCTCCCGGGCCATCGCCTGGGCGACCGCACGCAGGCCCGCCTTGGCGCTGGCGAAGGCGGCGTAGCCGATCCCGCCACGCACGGACGCCGTCGCCCCGGTGAAAAATATCGATCCGCCGCCGCGCGCCAGCATCAGCCGGGCAGCCTCGCGGCCGGTGAAGAAGCCCGACTCGCAGGCCATCTCCCAGACCTTTCGGAACACCCGCTCGGTGGTCTCCAGTATGGGGAAGTTCACATTGGCCCCGACGTTGAAGATCACCGCCTCCAGCGGTTGATCGGCGTCGGCTTCCGCCAGGAAGGCCGTGATCTCGTCTTCCTGGCGGGCGTCCAGGGTCCGCGCTTCGAATCGGCCGCCGGCCGCCGCGATCTTCGCCGCCAGCGGCGCCAGCTTCTCGCCGTTGCGGCGGCCGCCGAACACGCGATAGCCCTCGGCGGCGAAGCGCTCGCAGATCGCGCCCCCGATGAAATCCCCAGCCCCGACCACGGCCACGGCGGCGTTGCGACGTTCAGGCGCGTTCACGTCTGCTCCCTCCGATAAAACTGCCGCGGACAAAAGCCGCCGAACGCGGCCAAGGCAAGCGAAACCCACGCCGCGCTTGACAGGCTCGCGCGGCCGTCGCGGGATAGGGTTTGCCTGAACAGGAGACCGCGCCATGACCGATGTGGTCACGCCCCGCACTGCCTTTAACTGCGCCTGCGAGCCGTTGCCGGCGCTGCGGTTCGGCAACCGCTCGTTGGCCGTTCATCTCGCCCGAGGGGTGCTTGGACTTGCCGCTCTGCTGGCGGGACTTTGGGAGGCGGTCAACCTCGGCTGGCCGGCGCTGCTGCTCATTCCGGCGGGTGTCTGGCTGCTCAAGGGATGCCCGATGTGCTGGACTCAGGGGCTGTTCGAGACCCTGGCCTGGCGGGCCGCATCACGGCGGGCCGGGCCCCGTCAGAACCCTTCGTGAAAAAAGAGAATTGTCAGCAGGCGCCCTGACGTGCAATCGGCTCTCCCCAGGAAACCCTCGGGAGAGAATTACATGCGTGAAGCCGTCATCGTATCCTATGCGCGCACGGGGCTGGCGAAGTCCGGCCGCGGCGGATTCAACATCACCCCGCCCATGACCATGGCGGCCCACGCGATCAAGCACGCCGTCGAGCGCGCGGGCGTGGAGAAGGATTTCGTCGAGGACTGCTATCTCGGCAACAACGCCCACGGCGCCGCCAACATCGGCCGCCAGGCCGCCTTGCTGGCCGGCATGCCGGTCACCACCGCCGGCGTGTCGATCAATCGCTTCTGCTCGTCGGGCCTCCAGTCGATCGCCATGGCCGCCAACTACATCCGTGGCGACATGGGCGACTGCGTTGTGGCCGGCGGCGTCGAGAGCATCTCCATCCCCGGCGGCGGTATGCCCCGCGAAGCCGTCGACCCTGAGCTGATCAATGTCGCCCCGGCGATCTTCATGGCCATGATCGACACCGCCGACATCGTCGCCGAGCGCTATGGCGTCAGCCGCGAGTACCAGGACGAATATTCCCTGGAATCGCAGCGCCGCATGGCGGCCGCGCAGCAGGCCCAGAAGTTCAAGGATGAGATCGTCCCCATGAAGACCAAGATGAAGGTGGTCAACAAGGAGACGAAGGAAGAAACCATCGTCGACTACACGGTCGATCGCGACGAGTGCAACCGTCCCGACACCACCCTGGCCGGCCTCTCCTCCCTGCAGCCCGTGAAGGGCCCAGGCAAGTACATCACCGCCGGCAACGCCA
>CAIQJF010000034.1 GCA_903872075.1 uncultured Caulobacteraceae bacterium
CCGCGCGCGCGCCGCCGCGCCGTCGTCGGCGCGCCGGGCCGCCTCGACCAGCCGGCGCAGGGCCACCGAGGCGCCGCCGGGCTGGGCCGCCAGCCATTCCCAGTGCCGTGGCAGCAGGGTGACTTCGCGGGCCACCACCCCCAGTTTCGGCCGGCCCCGTCCACGCGGGGCGGGGGCCTCAACCGGCGATCCCGCCTGGACCGGTGCGCCAAGGTCGCGAGGGAGGCGGTCCAGGCCCGCCGACGGCGCGCCGCGCCAGTCCACCTCCACTGTTTCTCCGGTGGCGTCGTCGAATATCAGGGCCGCCTCGTGCGCGCCGGGTGCGAGCGCCGCCTTGATCGCCAGGACGACATCGGCCAGCGGTCCTTCGCCGACCCGCCGCGCGCCGATGAAACCTGTGCAGACACGGGAGTGGTCGAGGTCGCTCATGGCGTCAGATTGTGGACGCGGCGAAGTGGGCGCGCCAGTGCGCGAGCCTGTCCTTCAACACGGTGTCGCGGGCCATGACCGACGCCTCCTCGACATAGTCCAGGATTTCGAAGGTCAGTCCTTCGCCGCCGGTGGCGGTCCAGGCGGCCTGCAGGTCGGCGTGGGGCGAGCCCGCATGGCGGAGCGCGAACCAGATGCGGTTCTGGATGGTCTCGACATTGAGCGCCTGTCCGACCCAGGTCTGGCCGGTCGCCGCGCAGCCTATCCGGAAGACGCCCGCCACGGTCTTCTTGCGCCGGTAGTCGGCGACCGCCGCCCGGCGGTCGGACTTTGATGGGCCTGGCGTCATGCTGTTCGATCTCCATCCGGGGCGGCGAACGCGGCGCCTGCCAGCTCGCAGGCATAGTCTCTGACATCCTTCGGCCAGGCCCCGGCCGCCTGGCGGAACCGCACGGAGTCGCCCGCGAACAGGGCCCGGCAGGCCTCCTCGTAGCCTTCGAGGTCTCCGGCCAGCATGGCGATGAAGGCGTAGGCGGCGTCCTTCGCCCGGCGGACCTGTCCCGCGCCATCGCGTCGCGCGGCGTCGATCAGGCGACGCACGGCCGCGGAAGGCCCGCCCGGTTGTTCGCTGAGCCAGGTCGCATGCCTTGGCAGCAGCCGGACGGACAGATCGACGGGCTTTCCGGACGCAGGCGCCTGCGCTCCACGCCCGCCGCTGGCGGCCGCGATATCCTCCGCGGTGTTCAGGGGGACGGGCCGGCCGTTGTCATCGTTGAACACGAGCAGCCGCCGTGGGTCGAGACCCTGCGCCGTGAGATCCGAGATAACCGCGCCAAGTTCGCCGCCGGCGATTCGCGCGCCGCCGTGGAACACCGAAACTGTTTGAGCTGAGGACATGAGCTTTCCGCCTGGAGTAGCGGCTTATATATACCCGGATAAAAATAATGCAATATTACCCGGAATAAAATCGACGATGGTCGCCGGGCTGGCGTCGCGCCGATCGCGATTGCGCCCCGCCGCGATCCTGTTCATTCTGAACATTGATAATGAACCCGCCCAAGAGCGGGGCGCGAGGAACAGCAGGCGGAGGCTCTCATGAAGTTTACCTGGTTCAATCTGATGCCCTGGCCCTATCTGCCGGACGACTTCCGGGAGAAGAACCGTTCGGTCTGGGTGGACATCGACCAGCGCCTGTTCGATCCGGCCAAGAGCCATGAGGTGTACAACACCTACATGGACCTGCTGGAGTACGCCGACACCCTGGGCTTCGACGGGGTCGGGGTGAACGAGCACCACCAGAACGGCTACGGCATCATGCCTTCGCCCAACATCATCGCCGCGGGCCTGGCGCGCCGGACCAAGAACGCCGCCATCGTGGTGCTGGGCAATTCCATCGCCCTGTACAACCCGCCGATCCGCGTGGCCGAGGAGTTCGCCATGCTGGACTGCATCTCCGGCGGGCGTCTGGTGGCGGGCTTCCCGGTCGGCACCTCCATGGACACCAACTATTGCTACGGCCAGATCCCGGCCCTGACCCGGGAGAAATACGCCGAGGCGCACGACCTGATCATCCGCGCCTGGACCGAGCGCGATCCGTTCGCCTTCAACGGCCGCTACAACAAGCTGCGGCACGTCAACATCTGGCCGCGGCCGATCCAGGAGCCGATCCCGCCAATCCATATCCCTGGCGGCGGCTCGGTGGAGACCTACGACTTCTGCATCGACAACACCTATTCCTACTCCTACCTCAGCTTCTCCGGCTATCTGCGCGCCAAGGTGCTGATGCAGGGCTATTGGGACCGGGTCGCTGAGCGCAACACGCCGGACGTCTCGCCCTATCGGGCCGGCTTCGCCCAGACCATCTGCGTGGCCGAGACCGACGAGGAGGCCGAACGGCTCTATTCGGAGCACGTCCTCTATTTCTACAATCGTTGCCTGCACGTGCACCCGGGCTTCGCCGACGCCCCCGGCTACCGGACCATCAAGACCATCCAGACAGGCGCCCTGTCGCAGTACGCCCCGCCTCGCGGAACCTATTCCCAGCTGACCTGGAAGGATCTGGTGGAGGGCGGCCACGTGATCGCCGGCTCGCCGGAGACCGTGCGCCACCGGATGGAGGACCTGATCAAGGGTCTCAACGTCGGCAACATCTTCTGCCTGATGCATGTGGGGAACATGCCGGCCGACAAGTGCATGTACTCCTCCAAGCTGTTCGCCGAGAAGGTCATGCCCAAGCTCCGCGGCCTTCTGCCTGAATGCGAAGGTGACGGCCGCTTCTGGTGCAAACCGCTGGCAAATCGCGCCACCTCCGGAACCCTGCCGCAACCCTATAGCCCGGCCCGGGCTGCCGAAGCCGTCTGAGGATCACCCCGCCATGATGACCCAGAAGACCGCCCAGACGCGGCATGCCGAAGTTCGCTATCTCGAAGGCGGTTCGGGAACGCCGCTCGTGTTCCTGCACGGCGCCGGCGGCATGACGCCGGAGGATCCGCTGCTCGCGGCCCTCGCCGAAACGCATCACGTCTACGCCCCTTATCTCCCAGGCTATGGCGAGACCGAGGACTGTCCCGAACTGCGCGATATGCTCGACTACACCCTGCTGGGTTGGGACCTGGTGAAGGCCTTCGGCCTCACCGATCCGATCCTGGTGGGCCATTCCATGGGCGGCATGATCGCCGCGGAAATGGCAGCCATCGCGCCCAATGACGTCTCCCGCCTGGCCCTGATTTGCCCGGCTGGCCTGTGGCTTGAAGAGCACCCGATCCCGGACATGTTCACCTTCATGCCCTATGAGATGCCCGGCTATCTGTTCCACGACCCGGAGTCCGGCGCCAAGCTGATGACCTCGGGCCTGGACATGAACGATCCGAAGTTCCTGCAGAACTATCTGGTGCGCAACGCCCGTCAGCTGGGCATGGCCGGCAAGCTTCTCTTCCCGATCCCCGAGCGGGGCCTCGCCCAGAGGCTCTATCGGATTCAGGCCCGCACGGTGATCGTCTGGGGCGCAAGCGACAGGCTGATCCCGCCGGTCTACGGCCCCGCCTTCGCCGCCGGGATCGCGGGCTCGCGTCTCGTGACGGTGCCTGAAGCCGGGCACATGGTGATCCTGGAGAAGCCCGCGGACGTCGCCGCGGCGGTCGCGACCCTCGGATAGCCGCAGACCCTGTTCAGGCCGCCGCCGGAATGCTCAATTGCGGCGGTGGTCATGAGGGGATGACATGAGAATAACCAGGCGCGGCTGGCTCGGCGGAGCGGCCCTGATCGCGGGGGCGTCGGGGACGGCCGGCACGAACGCGGCCACGCCGTCGCCATCGCCTCACGCAGCGGCCGCGACGCTCCCGGCGGGTCCGGTCCGTGTGCTGTCACGCGGCGATGGTCATGACTACGGCCCGGCGCTTGACGCCCTGCGGGATTACGCCCGCGCCGAGCTCGCGGCCATCGGCCTGCCAGGGATGACGCTTTCGGTCACCGATGCGTCCGGTTTCGCCGCCGTGCTGACGCTGGGCTGGGCGGACCGCGAACGGGCGATCCCCGTCAAACCGGCGCATGCGTTCCAGATCGGGTCGATCAGCAAGTCCTTCGTCGCCCTCACGGTGCTGGCGCTCGCCGATCAGGGGCTGATCAATGTCGACGCGCCGCTGTCGACATATCTGCCCGACGCCGCTCTGCCGAGCGAACCGATCACCGCCGCCCATCTGCTCAGCCACACCTCCGGTCTGCCCAACGGCGCGCCGCCGTTTCCGCGCACCCCTGATGGCCGGCTCTGGTGCGGGTTCGCGCCTGGGTCCCATTTCTCCTACAGCAACACCGGCTATGTGCTGCTCGGCCTGCTCATCGAACGGGTGACAGGCGAACCCCATCAGGCCGTGGTGAAGCGTCTGGTGCGCGACAAGCTGCGCCTCGGCGATCTGGCGGGAACCCTCTCCCAGACGGATCGCGGGCGGTTCGCCGTGGGCTACTGGCCCTGGGACAGGACCTCGGCGGCTGTGCTGCCGCGCACGCGCCTGGAGCCCGCGGCCTGGAACGAGGAAGACACCGCCGCCGGCTCCATCGGCGCGACGAGCGGTCAGATGACCCTCTATCTGCGGGCGCTCATGCAGATCGCGCAGGGCAAGGGCGCGCCCGTGCTGTCCGACGCCGCCGCCCGTCGCTTTGTCGCGCCAGTCATCGCCACCGACGAATTCGGGCCCGGCGCGCACTACGCCTGCGGGGTCTCCGTGGTTCCCATCGATGGCGCGGCATGCCTGCACCACACCGGCGGCATGATGGCCTTCTCCTCGGCGTTCCATGCCGATCCGGCGGCAGGCGTCGCCTGTTTCGCCAGCGTCAACGCCCGCAATGAGGGGTACCGGCCACGGGTGACCACCGCCTATGCGGTGCGTCTGATGCGGGCCGTTCGCGCCGGGAAGCCATTGCCCGAGGCGCCCGATCCCCTGGCCCCCTACCGGTTCAAGGACCCGGCGCCGTTCCTGGGAACCTTTGTTGGTCCGGGCGGCCATCGCTACGTTCTGGCCTCAGCCGCCACGGGCGTCACCCTCACGTCGGGCGGTCAGACGCACCGGGTGATCCCCCAGGGGCCGCGGCGCCTCGTCACCGACCACCCGATGTTCTCGGCCTATGGGCTCGACGCGATGATGGAGGGCGGCAAGGCGACCGGTTTCTGGTGGGGCGAGACGCTGTTCGGCCGCGATTCCGCGCCGGCTCAGCCGGCGCCGTCGGCCGCGCTCCAGGCCCTGGCCGGCGCCTACTTGAACCGCGATCCCTGGGTGGGCGGCGGCGCCGTCGTGGTCCGGGGTGATGCTCTCGTGGTCGAGGGCCTTGGGCGCATCGTCGATCGCGGCGGCTGGTGGAGCGCCGAGCCGGATGTGGGCGGAGTCGAACGCCTGCGCTTTGAGGCCCTGCTGAATGGCAAGGCGCAGCGGCTCAGTCTGTCCGGGGCCGACCTTCTCCGCCTGCAGGTCTGAGGCCGGCCAGCGCTCGCCAGACCTGAAACGACAAGAGCCGCCGGCCTCGCGGCCGACGGCTCCTGCTCACAGCCCCGTGGAGAAGGGGATCAGGCCGCCAAGGCGACCGCGCGGCGGCGGCGCATGGCCGCGCCAAGTCCGCCGAAGCCCACCAACATCAGCGCCCACGACGCCGGCTCGGGCACGCCGCCGCCGAGGGTCGAAAAGGTGATGTCGTAGTTGCCGTTCAGCACCGTGTCCGATCCGTAGAAGGGCCACTGGAAGAAGCTGATGCTGCTGATCGCCAGCGGGCCGCCGAAGGCGTTCTTGTTGTAGATTTCAAAGTAGTCGAACGTCGGGCCGACGCTCACGCCGCTGTCGTTGCACAGGAACGGATAGCAGTTGCCGCCGTCGGCGTTGCCGACGGTGGGTCCGGCGTTGAATTGCGTCTGAAGGGCGCCGATGAGCGGGCCATAGGCGCCCACGTTGGTCAGGAAGTAGGAACGGACAACATCTGTGCCGGTGTAGTCGGCATAGAAGTAGCCGTTGCCGCAGCCGTTGCAGACGGCGTCCTGGTTCGTCACCTTGACTTCCATGACCAGGTCACCAGCGGCGGGATTATAGTTGTAGGTCGCGCCGGTGATGGTGACGGTGCCGGACTGACCGCCCAGCGCGCCGTTGAAGAAGGTCGCGGTGTTGGACAGCGGGCCCACCGGATAGCCGGTGCCGGCCGAGGCGGAGAGAGCGAGCACCGTTGCGGTGGCGAAAGCGACGGTCGCGAGAGTGGACTTCAAAGTCATGACGTATGCCCCTGATCGGAATTGCGAAGGTTCAATGCCTAACGACGATTTAGCACGCGGGTTCCAATTTGCGTCAAAAAAAAGTTCCTGGCGTCGGAACTCAGGTGAGGGTGCGGCCCTAGGGGCTAAATCTGCCGCGCCCGCCCCGCCCAGAAGGGCGCCCGGACCTTGCCCCGCTGGATCTTTCCGGCCGGGCTGCGCGGCAGTTCGTCGACGAAATCCACGGTGCGTGGGATCTTGAAGCCCGCCAGCCGCTGGCGGGCGAAGGCCAGGATGTCGACAGCCAGGGTGTCGCTGGGGGTCTGGCCGGGATGCAAGGTCACCACCACCTTGACCTCCTCGCCCCACTCCTCGCTCGGCACGCCGATGGCGCAGCTGTCCTCCACCGCCGGGTGCTTGATGATTTCGTTGTCGATCTCCTGCGGATAGATGTTCACCCCGCCGGAGATGATGCACTCGGCCGTCCGGCCGGTGAGGAACAGATAGTCGTCATCGTCCAGAAACCCGACGTCGCCCAGGGTGAAATAGCCGTCCTTGTGGGCCGAGGCGGTCTTGGCGGGGTCCTTGAAATACTCGAACGGGGCGATGGCCGAGACCTTGAAATAGATCGTGCCCGAGCGATTGCGTTCGGTGATCTCTCTCCCTTCGTCATCGAGCAGCTTCACCGCGTCGGGAGCGGGCAGGCGGCCCACCGTGCCCGGTTTGGCCTGCCATTCGTGGGAATCGATCAGGAAGCCGGCGCCGCCCTCCGAGCCCGCGTAATATTCGTGGATGATCGGCCCGACCCAGTCGATCATCGCCTTCTTCACCTCCGGGGGGCAGGGCGCGGCGCCGTGGATCAGGTAGCGCAGGCTGGAGATGTCGTACTTGGCTTTCACCTCGGGCGGCAGGGCCAGGAGCCGCTGGAACATGATCGGCACCATGTGGGCCCGGGTGACCTTGTGGCGGTCAATGGCCGCGAGCACGCCTTCAGAATTCCAGCGGTCGAGGAAGACCAGGGGATTGCCCTGGTTCATCGCCGCACGGACGTCGAAGGCCAGCGGGGCGGCGTGGTAGGCGGGCCCGGCGCAGAGCTGCACGTCGTCGGGCTCGCCCGGAGTCGGGAGCACCAGCACGGCGTTGTTGCGGCGGTAGACGCCCTTTGGGCGCCCGGTGGTGCCCGAGGTGTAGAGCATCGCGCCGCCGAGTAACGGATCGTCGATGTCCGAGCCGTCCAGGTGCGCCAGGGTCTCGGCATAGGGCAGAAAGCCTTCGGCGGGCGCGCCGATGGCCACCTTGAGGATCACCTCCGGGGCCTTGGCGCTCAGGGCGGCCGGATAGCGCGGCTCGGCGATCAACGCCTTCGCTTCGCAGTCGTTGATGATGTACTCCACCTCGTCGGCGGTCAGGTGCCAGTTCACAGGCGTGAAGCGAAATCCGCCGCGAAGCGTCGCGTTGATCACCTCCACGAATTCGGCCCGGTTGGAGCAGAGCAGGGCGACGGAGTCCCCTGCTTTCAGGCCGTGAGACCGCAGCAGCCTTACGATCCGGTTGGCGTTGGCGTTGACGTCATGGAAGTTTCGCGTCCCGAGCGGGTCGTGGATCGCGACAGCTCCGGGCTTTTCCTTCGCCCAGACGCTGGCGGTCATGCCTACGGCGGCTGCCTGATGAAGGCGTTCGGTCAAGTCCGGCATGGGGGCTCCCTGGCGTTCCGCGCGTCTCCGAGCGTCTGATGGCCGGATGATCGCCCGCCTATTGTTTGGCGATCCGACCCGGCGTCAATCGGAAAGGCCGGGCCGGAGGAAGCGCAGTACCGGACCTATTCGTTTTCGGCCCCGCCCAGGATGCCCCCGCTGGCGGCCATGGCGTCGCGGATGGCTTCGGGCGCCGCTGTCGCCTGGGTGTCGAAATCGTGCAGCTCGGGCGGCACGTACCAGTGGATCTTGTCGGTGTGATAGGCGCCCCACACCGCTTCCGCCACGGCCCGGGCCGGCACCAGGCGCCACATGCCCTCCTTCGGCGCGGCCGCCTTGGCGGTGTCGGGCAGAAGCGGGGTGTCGATCAGACCGGGGAGGGTGTCGGCGACACGCACGCCGTGGGCCTTCATCTCGATGGACAGGGCCTCGGTGAAGCCCTTCACCGCGTGCTTGGTGGCCGAATAGACCGCGATGCCGGCCATGCCGAAGGTGGCCGAGGATGACGAGGTGGAGAAGCACAGCGAGCCCGGGGTCGCCTTGAGCAATGGCAGGGCCAGGTGGATGCCGCTGAGCACGGCGACGAAATTGACATTGATCACCGCCATCACGTCGTCCCAGGACATGTCCTCATAGGGGCCGCCGCGGCCGATGCCGGCGTTGTTGAACAATACGTCCAGCTTGCCGCCGGTGGCCGCGGCGAAGGCGCCGACCGCCGCGCGATAGGCCTCGCGGTCGGTGACATCGAGCAGCTGGAAAAGGCCGTTGGCGGCGCCGATCTCGGCCTCCAGCGCCTTGAGCAGGTCCGCCTGCACGTCGAAGGCGCCCACGAACCAGCCTTCCCTGGCGAACAGGAGGGCCGTCTCACGACCCATGCCCGAGGCCGCGCCTGTGATGAAGATGGACTTGCGTCCGTTCGCCTGACCCATGGGGGGTCTCCTCCGACTGGTTGTTGGAGGGTTCTTACGGACGACACCCTGCGGCGGGAAGCGAAAACGCTTCGCCGCGGCAGCGGCTAAATCTGCACGGGGTGGTCGAGGAACACCTGGCCGTGCGGTTCGGATGACGGGAAGTGGGCCTTCAGGACCGAGCCACAGATGTCTATGGCCCGTATGATCCCGGCGGTGGGATCCTTTCCAACTTTCATGCCTTCGCCGATGGCCGTCGCCGCGGCTTTCCAGGCAGCCTCGTCGGCCTTGCCGTGCAGGGCCTTGTCGGCCAAAATCTGCACCTGCCGGTCGTCCATCGCCACGAAGATCAGCACGCCCGTTTCGCTGCCGGCGGCGCGCGCGCTGATGGCCGCGAACTGTTGGCGAGCCGCACGTTCCACCTTGCGCTTCTTCAATACGGACGGTGTCGCCCACCGTCGCACCGCCGGAATCTCCAGGATCAGGAAGGTCAGGATGAACAGCGCCGTCTGCAGGGCGGCGTAGACGCCCAGGGCCAGGGTGATTTCGCCCTCCAGGGCGCCGGCCTGCGCCGCCATCCAGACGCCCGCGGCGTCAGCCGCCAAGGTCAGCGGATGGACCCCAAGGGTCACGGCGAGGGCGGGAACGACCAGGGAGACCACCGCGGCCCAGCCGAGAGCGACCTCGGGATAGTGAGAGACCTCTGCGGCCAGGACACAGACGATCTCGCCAGTCGTGCCGGCCTCGGCCTTGCTCACGGCGTCGCCGATACGGGCCTGCTCAAGTGTGGTCAGCATCTCACCAGCTCCCCGATGCGCCGCCGCCGCCGCCGGAGCCGCCGCCACCGCCGCCCCAACCGCCGCCGCCGCCGCCCCAGTCGTCGCCCCGACCGCCCCAGCCACGACCGCCGCCGAGGAACATCAGCGGCAGAATCCAGCCGAGACCCGAGCCCCCGCCATAGCGGCGACGCCGGAAGATCGACGTGAAGATGAAAAACAGGACGATCAGCGGAATGAGCCCTGCGATCGGGTTCCGGTGGTGAGCGCCCGGCGCCTGCTGCGCCTGGGCGGCCTGCGCGAGGCGGGCTTCCGCCGACGACGGATCAAGGCCGAGTTGTTCGATCAGCGCATCCGTGCCCGCGACGACCCCGCCCTGGACATCACCCGACTTGAAGCGCGGCAGGACTTCGCGTTGCAGGATGACGCTGGAGAGGGCGTCGGTCAGCGTGCCTTCGAGACCGTAGCCGACCTCGATGCGCACCTTGTGCTCGGTCGGCACGATGATGAACACGACGCCGTTGTTGACGCCCTTCTGGCCGATGCCCCAGTGCCGCAAAAGCTGATAGCCGTAGTCCTCGATCTCATAGCCGCCGAGGGTCGGCAGGGTCACCACCACCAGCTGGCGGCTGTTCTTTTGCTCCAGGGCGGCGAGTTTGGCCGTCAGGTCGGCTTGAACCTGGGGGCTGAGCACATGGGCGTTATCCACCACCCGCCCGGTGAGTTCCGGGAACTGCGGGGCGGCGGCCAGGGCCGGCGTCCACAGCAGGCTAAGGATCAGGGCGAAGAGCAGGCCCGGCAGGCCCGCCAGCCGGGTCATTTAGACGCCGGCGCGGCGGGTGGGGGTGATCCAGGCGCGGCGCCCGGGGCCGTGGCGTCAAAACTAACCGTCGGGGCAGACTGCGCCGAGGCCGTGGCCGAGAACAGCGCCATGGGCTTTTCGCTGCTGTACATCGTGGCCGCCCAGATCGAGGTCGGCAGGACCCGTAAGGTGGTGTTGTAGTCCTGAACCGCGGCGTTGTAGTCGCGCCGTGAGACGGCGATCCGGTTCTCAGTGCCTTCCAGCTGCGACTGTAGCGCCAGGAAGTTCTGATTGGATTTCAGGTCCGGATAGCGCTCCTGGATCATCATCAGCCGGCCAAGAACGCCGGAGAGCTTGTCCTGGGCCTGCTGATAACGCTGAAATTCCGCAGGATTGGAAATGGTGGAGGCGTCGACCTTGACCTGGGTGGCGCTGGCGCGAGCCTCGGTGACGTCCACCAGCACGCTCTTTTCCTGGGCCGCGTAGCCCTTCACGGTGGCCACGAGATTGGGGATCAGGTCGGCGCGGCGCTGGTAGTTGTTTTGGACATCCCCCCATGCGGCCTTGGCGGCCTCCTGTTTGGTGGGAATGGCGTTGATGCCGCAGCCGGCCAGAGCCAGGGGCAGGACGATGGCGGCCGCCAGGCCAGCCATCTTGCGGAACGGATTTTGCAAAGCAGTGATCCTCGCGCCGCGCTTATCGGCGGCTGGCCGGAATCTAGTGCGCCGCCCAGCCTTCCGCCAGGGCGGCCGTGGCATGGTCCTGGGCCATTAAGAGAATTTAACCGGGGAAGCCCGGCAATTCTGACTAGGTGGTCTGTATGGGTCCGTCCGCCATGTCATCAAACGATCCGTGGCTGGACGCGTAGAGACGGGCGTAGAGGCCGCCGGCGGCCATGAGGGCGTCGTGCGGACCCTGCTCGACGATCCGGCCGTCGCGCAGGACCACGATCTTGTCGGCGTCGCGCACTGTGGCCAGCCGGTGGGCGATCACCAGGCAGGTGCGGCCGGCGAACAGCACCTTCAGGGCCTTCTGGATCGCCTGTTCGGTGAAGCTGTCGATATTGGCCGTGGCCTCGTCGAGGACCAGGATCTTCGGGTCTGCCACCAGGGCCCGGGCAAAGGAGATCAGTTGCCTTTGGCCAACGGAAAGGTTGCGTCCGCGCTGCCCCAGCGGCGTGTCGTAGCCGTCCGGCAGACGCATGATGAAGTCGTGCGCCGACACCGCCGTCGCGGCGGCGACGATCGCCGCGCGATCGGCCGACAGGGTGTTGTAGCGAATGTTCTCCGCGATCGTGCCGGAGAACAGGAACGGCTCCTGCAGGACCATGCCCACCATGCGGCCCAGGGACTCCAGGCTGACATCGCGGACGTCATGGCCGCCGACCCGGACCGCGCCGGCGCCGGTGTCGTAGAAGCGATGGACCAGGGCGGTGATGCTGGTCTTGCCCGAGCCGGTGGGGCCGACCAGGGCGACGACCTGGCGAGGTTCGACCATGAGGCTGACGTCGTGCAGGATCGGCCGCTCGGATGAATAGCCGAAGGTGACGTGATCCAGTTCCACCCGCGCCTCCGCCCCGGCGAGATCGATGGCCCCCGGCTTGTCGGTGATGGTCACGGGCACGTCCAGAACCTCGAAGATGCGGTGGCCTGCCGCCATGGCGCGCTGCATGACGGTGTACTGCATGGAGAGCATGCGCACCGGCTCGAAGAAGCGCTGCACCGAGAGGATGAACGTCACCAGCACACCCACCGCCAGACTGCCGCCGAGCACCGCATTGCCGCCGACCACGATGATGAAGGCCATGGCGACGCCGGTGAGGATGTCGACAGTCGGGGTCATGACCTGGGCGAGCCAGGCCGAGGCGGTCTGGGCGTGAAAATTCTCCCGGGCCTTCTCCTCATAGAGTTCGAAATTCATCGCCTCGCGGCGAGTCTCCTGAACCGTCCTGACGCCATTGATGTTCTCGGCCAGGGCGCCGTTGGCGACCGATGAGGCGTCCCGGGCGCGGCGGAAGGTCCGCTTCGAATAGGGCAGCCAGACCGCTCGCACGGCGATCAGGGCGGGGATGGTGGTCAGGGTGAGAAGTCCCAGCCGCCAGTCCATCCAGAGAAGCACGCCGGTATAGCCGAACAGGGTGGTGAAATCGCCGAGCGCGCCGGTGGAGCTCTCCAGGAACTCCTGCAGCGCGTTCACGTCGCCCTGCAGCCGGCTCATGATCCGGCCCACATGGGTCTTGTCCATGAAGGTGAGAGCCACGTCCTGGAAATGGGCGAACATCGCCCGGCGCACGTCGAAGATCACCCGCTGCGCCAGACGCGAACTCAGCCATTGATCGACGAAGCCCGAGGCGGCGTTGAAGGCCACGAGCAGGGCGAACCCGACCAGAAGCCGCTCCACGCCGGCGGCGTCGCGGGCCACCGCCGCGCTGATGATTGTTCCGATCAGCCAGGGCGTGGCGACGCTGGTGAGGGCCGAAACGAACACGGCGCTCTGGGCGGCGACGAGCGTGAGGCGATAGGGCGCCAGGAACCCGAGGAAACGGCGCAGAATGCGTGTGTCGAACGCCGCGAAGACCTCCTCGTCCTCCGGCGTGCCCAGGTTGGCCTTGCGGCGGCGCTGCGGCGTGGGGGCGGCGGCATCGGTCATCCCGCCGCAGCCGCCAGTTTCCGGCGCAGCCGCGCGTCGGCGATGGAGAGTCCCTGCTCGGCCCGGGTCTGCAGGGCGAACAGGTCGGCGTATTCGCCGGCCAGCGCCAGAAGCTCGGCATGGGTCCCGCGTTCGACGATCCGGCCCGCCTCCAGCACGATGATCTCGTCGGCATGCATCAGGCTCGAAAGCCGATGGGCGATGATGATCGTCGCCTTCGACGCCGTGGCCTCGGCCAGGGCCTCGCGGACCTTTTTCTCGGTGACCGCGTCAATGGCGGCGGTGGAGTCGTCGAAGATCATGATCCCGGGGCCGGGCACGACGCCGCGGGCGATCGACATGCGCTGGCGCTGACCGCCGGACAGGGCCACCCCGCGCTCGCCGACCCGCGTCTCGTAGGCGCCCGGCAGGGCCGCCACATAGTCGTGAATCTGGGCGGTGCGGGCGGCGGTTTCGATCCGTGTCTCGTCGGCCCAGGGGTCGGCGTAGGCCACGTTGTTGGTCACCGTGGCGTCGAACAGAAAGGCTTCCTGCTGCACCAGGCCCACATGGCTGCGCAGCGAGGCGAGCGTCAGGTCCCGCACATCGACACCGTCGATGGTCACCCGGCCGCCGGTGACGTCGTAGAAGCGGGGGATCAGGTTGGCGATGGTCGACTTGCCCGACCCTGGCGGTCCGACGATGCCCAGGGTCTGGCCCGGAGACAAGGTGAAGCTGATGTCCCGGAGCACTGGCGCGCCGGGGTCGTAGGCGAATTCGACGTGCTCGAAGCGAAGCACGCCGGTCATGAAGGCGAGTTCCTTGGCGCCGGGGTGGTCGGCCACCTCGGGCGAGAGGTCGAGGATCTCGAACAGGCGCGAACCCGAGGTGGTCGCCCGGGCCGCGGCGGCGACAATCATGGCGATCTGGCGGATCGGCGACTGCAGCAAGGTCATGTAGGTCAGGAACTCGGTGAGCCGGCCCGGCGTCATGGTTCCGGCCGCCACACGGCCGCCGCCGTACCAGAGAAGGGCGCCCATGGAGCCGTAGAAGCTTAAGGTCATCACCGAGACGGCCCGGAACCGCAGGACGATCCGCTGGTAAGAGAAGGCAAGGGCCGCGTTGGCGGCGCTGTCGAACTTGACGAGCTCGAAGGTCCTGGCCGCGAAGGACCGCACGACCCGTATCCCCTGTAAGTTCTCCTCCATCGTCAGGGTGAGGATGCTCATCAACCGCTGCACATGCAGCCAGGTCACCCGCAGCATGAAGCCCATGCGCGCCAGGACGAGGCTGGCCAGGGGCGTGAAGGCCAGCCCCAGCGCCGCCATGACCGGATCGGTGGTGATCATCTGGCCGGCGGCGATGCCGACCAGCAGGAGCATGGTCAGGGCGATCAGCAGGCCGTTCTGGATGAATGACCTGGCCCCCTCGAGATCGAGCATGCCGCGGGTGATCAGGTCGCCGGAATGAATCCGATCGTGGAAGCCGAACGACAATCGCTGGAGCTGCCGGAAGAAGTCGAGACGGTACTGGTAGGCAACCTTCTGACTGACGTACTCGGCCTGGTAGTTCGCGGACATGGACATCACGCCGCGGATGACGGTGGCCAGGATCACCAGACCGGCGGTGACCAGCAATGTGTGGCGGGCGGCGTCGGCCTGGGCCGCGGCCTGGACGGTGTCGGCGTGGGCGCCAAGCGCATGCCGGGCGGTCTCGCTCGCCGCGTCGTGGGTCCGGGCGGCAACGCCGGCCAGTCGCTGGGCCTCATTGACAGCGCGCCCGAACAGACGAGGCAGGCTCAAACTCGCGATCGCGCCGGCCAGGGATGCGGCCATGGCCAGGGCCACCCGCCGGGGTTCAAGGCGCGCCGCCTCAAGAGCGATGCGCCGCAGGACGCGCGGCATGGCCGACACATCGATCGGCGTGTTGTCTGGCGCGGCGGGCGCGCGAACGCTGTCGCCGAAGAGCGCGGCCATCCTTGTCCGTCCATGCGTGATTGATTCGCATGTTGACCGCGCGCGGACGCCTTGGCTAGGGCGCGGGGCGGCGAACCTCTTTGTTCCTGTTTTGTTTTGATCTAAACTCCGCTCTGTCGGGCTGTCCATGGGGAGCAACACAGCAATGAGCGAGGACCTGGTTTTCTATACGAATCCGATGTCACGAGGCCGCATCGCGCGCTGGATGCTGGAGGAGGTCGGGGCGCCCTATCGCACCGAGATCATGGACTGGACCTCGGTCAGGACGCCCGCCTATCTGGCGATCAACCCCATGGGGAAAGTCCCGGCCATTGCCCACCGGGGAAACGTGGTGACCGAGGCGGCGGCGATCTGCGCCTATCTCGCCGACGCTTTTCCGGAGGCCGGCCTCGCGCCGCCGCCCGGGGATCCGCGTCGCGCGCCCTACTACCGGTGGCTGTTCTTCGCCGCCGGACCCGTGGAGGCCGCGGTGACCAACACGGCGATGGGTTTCATCGTGCCGCCGGACCGGGAAATCATGGCCGGATACGGCAGCCCGGCCCGGGTGATGGCCGCCCTTGAGACCGCCATTTCGACGACGCCCTATATATCCGGCGACACCTTCACGGCCGCCGACGTCTATCTCGGGGCCCAGATCGGCTGGGGCATGCAGTTCGGCTCGATCGAAAAGCGTCCGGCGTTCGAAGCCTATGCCGAGCGCGTCAGCAGTCGGCCGGCGGCCGTGCGGGCCCGCGAGATCGATGACGCACTCATTGCCGCCCAGGCGCCGGCCGCCAACGATTGACGGCGCGGCCGGGGCGGGTCAGTTCACGGTCCCGCGAGGCTCAGCCCGAAGGACCGAACTTGCCGCCGATCATCTCTATCAAGGGTTTGACCAAGACCTACGCGTCCGGCTTCCGGGCGCTGAAAAGCGTCGACCTGGATATTCGCCGTGGCGAGATTTTCGCCCTGCTCGGCCCGAACGGCGCGGGCAAGAGCACCTTGATCAATATCGTCTGCGGGCTCGTGCGCCCGACCTCCGGCGCGGTGCTGGCCGATGGCCACGACATCGTGCGCGACTATCGCGCGGCCCGAAGTGTGATCGGCCTGGTGCCGCAGGAGATGGCGGCCGAAGCCTATGAGACCGTCTGGGCGACGGTGAAATTCAGCCGGGGACTGTACGGCAAGGGCCGGGATCCGGCCTATCTGGAGAAGGTGCTGCGTGACCTCTCCCTGTGGGACAAGAAGGACAGCCCTATCCTGGCCCTCTCCGGCGGCATGAAGCGCCGGGTGATGATCGCCAAGGCGCTGAGCCACGAACCGCGCATCCTGTTCCTCGACGAGCCCACCGCCGGCGTGGACGTCGAACTGCGCCGCGACATGTGGGCCATGGTCCGCGGGCTGCGCGACAGCGGCGTGACCATCATCCTCACCACCCACTACATCGAAGAGGCCGAGGAAATGGCCGACCGTGTGGGGGTGATCAACGGCGGTGAACTGATCCTCGTCGAGGACAAGACCACCCTGATGCGCAATCTGGGCACGCGGCACCTGACCCTGTCGCTGACCGCGCCGCTCGCCGCCCTTCCCGCCAGCCTGCGGGACTGGCCCCTGGAAATCGGGCCGGATGGCCTCAGCCTCGTCTACACTTTCGACCCTAAGGCCGAGGGCGAAGGCGCCGCGGGATTGATGAGAGCGCTGATCGACGCCGGCGTGCCGTTCCGGGATATCGAGTCGCACGAGAGTTCGCTCGAGGAGATTTTCGTCAATCTGGTGAGGGCGCCGGCATGAACGTCAACGCCCTGCGTGCGATCTATATGTTCGAGATGGCCCGATGGTTCCGCACCCTGGTGGGCTCGGTGCTATCGCCGGTGATCTCCACCTCGCTCTATTTCGTGGTGTTCGGCTCGGCCATCGGCTCGCGCATGACAGCCATCGACGGGGTCTCCTACGCCGCCTTCATCGTGCCGGGACTGACCATGCTGTCGGTGCTGACCGAGAGCATCGGCAATGCCTCCTTCGGCATCTACATGCCCAAGTGGTCGGGGACGATCTATGAGCTGCTGTCGGCGCCGGTGGCCTGGTGGGAGGCGGTCATGGCCTATGTCGGGGCCGCGGCCACCAAGTCGGTGCTGCTGGGCGGGGTGATCCTCATCACCGCGCGCCTGTTCGTACCCTATCACATCGCCCATCCGGTCTGGATGGCGACCTTCCTGATTCTCACCGCCCTGACCTTCTGCCTGTTCGGTTTCATCATCGGGGTGTGGGCCGAGGGCCGGGAGCGGCTGCAGATCGTCCCAACCCTGATCATCACGCCTCTGACGTTTCTCGGCGGCAGCTTCTATTCGATCAGCATGCTGCCGCCGCTGTGGCGGCAGGTGACCCTGTTCAATCCGGTGGTCTATCTGGTGAGCGGGTTCCGCTGGAGCTTCTACGGGGTCTCCGACGTGGGGGTGTCCCTCAGCCTCGCCATGACCCTGGGTTTCATGGCCGTTTGCCTGGCGGGCATCTGGTGGATCTTCAAAACCGGGTACAAGCTCAAGCCGTGAAACATCGGGAGGCTCGATCCATGACCGCTGTCACCAAGCGCGCCGTTCTCGCCGGAGCGGGGGCTCTTGCGGCCTCGTCGGCCTTCGCCCAGACGCCGCCGGCGGGCCCGACGCGGGTGACGATCCACACGCCGCTGGGCGACATCACCGTGGAGCTCGCGGCCGACAAGGCGCCGATCACTAGCGCCAATTTCCTGCGCTATGTGGACGCCGGGCGCTTCAATGGATCTGTGTTCTACCGGGCCATGACCGTGCTGGCCGATCCGCTCACCGGCCTGATCCAGGGCGGGGCGAAGAACGATCCCGCCAAGGCCTTTCCGCCGATCGCCCATGAGGGCACGAAGACCACAGGTCTGAGTCACAAGGACGGCGCCCTGTCGATGGCGCGCTACGCGCCCGGCACCGCCACGTCCGAATTCTTCATCTGCCTGGGCGATCTCAGCTCGCTCGACGAGGATCCGAGCCAACCGGGCGACAACGCCGGCTTCGCCGCCTTCGGCCACGTGGTGGCGGGCATGGATGTGGTAAAGGCTATCGTCAAAGCCCCCATCTCGCCGACCAAGGGCGAATCCGACGGGATGAAGGGCCAGATGCTCGACCCGGAAGTGCCAATCATCTCTGCGAAGCGGGCCTGACGTCAGACCCGCTGCGAGCCTCAGTCCATGATCGACGAATAGATGATGCTTTTCAGCTGGCCGCGGAAGTTGAAGGCGCCCGACGGCATCAGCTGAGTCATGAACACCACCGTGAGGTCTTCCGCCGGATCGACCCAGAAGATCGTCGAGGCGGCGCCGCCCCAGTAGTAGTCGCCTTCGCCCAGCGTGCCGTTGCGGACGCTGTCCAGGGTCATGGCGAAGCCGAGCCCGAACCCGACCCCTTCATTGGCCGTTTCGGAGAAGCCGCCGATGGCCATCTGAGTGAGGTCGCGGCCTTCCTTAAGATGATTGCGGTGCATCAACGCTAGGGTGCGAGGCCCCAGAATCCGCGCCCCGTCCAGTTCGCCGCCCCGTCGCAGCATCTCGCAGAAGCGCAGATAGTCCTCGGTGGTCGAGGCGAGGCCGCCGCCGCCGGAGTGGAAGGTCGGCTCGTTGAGATAGTCGCTGGTCCCGGGCGCATCGATCAGTTGCAGCGACTTGTCGGCCCCGCGTCGATAGTTGGCGCAGAAGCGATCGGCCTTGTCCGCCGGGACGGCGAAGGCGGTGTCCTTCATGCCCAGGGGGTCGAAGATGTTGTCCTTCAGGAAGCGGTCGAAGCGCTGGCCGCTGATCTTCTCCACCAGGGCGCCGCAGACGTCCGTGGAGAGGGAGTACATCCACTGCTCGCCGGGCTGATAGCGCAGGGGAACGCGCGAGAGCTTCTCCATGAACTCCATCAGGGTCTCGCCGCAACCGCGACGCACGCCGACCTCGGCGTAGGCCTTGTCGACCGGATGGCCGTCATCCGGAACGCCCAAGGCGGCCAGGGCCGCGCCGTAGGTGATGCCGCCGGTGTGGCAGAGCATGTCGCGCATGGACGGCGGCCGGGCCGGCGCTTCGGTAACCATGGAGGCGCCTTCGCCGGAGACCCAGACCCGCTGGGCTTTCCAGGACGGGAAGAAGCGGCTGACCGGATCGTTGAGCTGGAAATAACCCCGCTCATAGAGGCTCATCAGCGCCACCGAGGTGATCGGCTTGGTCATGGAATAGATGCGGAAGATGGCGTCGTCGGCCATCGCCTTGCCGGCCTCGCGGTCCATCTGACCGAGCGAGCGAAAATAGGCGAGGTGACCGTGGCGGGCGACGGCGACCTGGCACCCGGCGATCTTGCCCGGCGCGATATAGTTTCGCTCCAGATGGTCGGTGATGCGTTCCAGGCGGGCGGTGGAGAGCCCGGTGTTCTTGGGGGCCAGTTCCATGTTCGTTTCCTCGGGGTCTTCGTGTTCTTGGTTGTCAGGGTGTGCGCGGTGAGCCGCGGGGCCTCACCTTGGCGGGGCCGCCGGAGGCGCCGGGGCGGCTGGCGCGGGGGTGTTGATGTCCAGAACGGCTTTCCAGGCGCCGCCGCCAACCGGTTTGTAGACGGTGACATAGCTGCCCGTTTCGGTGACGGCCGCGCCGCTCTTGGGGTCGGTGCTGGTCTGTTTGTAGGTTCCGTGGGTGGTGGCCAGATCGCCCGACGCGGCCACGTTCACCTGATCGCTGGAGAAACTCAGGGTGAAGCCAGGCTGGCTGACCGCCTGGTCCAGAGCGGCCTTGATCGCCGCCGCGCCGGACGCCGGCGGCGCGCCAGGGGACATGAGGATGGCGTCGGGGGCATAGTGCGCGGCCAGTCGGGCGGCGTCGCCCGAGCGCCAGTCGGTGTTCCAGTGCACCTCGTCCGCCTTGATGGCGTCCACGATCTTGGCCGTTTCCACCGTCGGCTGCAGGGGCGCTCCGGCACTGCACGCTGTCAGCAGTGTCGCCCCGAGGCAGCATAGCAGAATCGCGCGTGCGGTCATGGGCGAGCTCTCAAAGGCGCGGCGCCGTCGGCGCGGAAAGGCCACTGAGCATCGCCGCCCGGCGGCGGCAAGGTCAAGGCTTGCCCAGGCGCGCGAGGCTTCGTTTTGATGTAGATGTCGTTTTGATCGGGGAACGGGCGCCCGGCCGGTTTTGATCCCCCCTGGGACCCTGACAGTCGACAGTCCGGTTTCTCTCAATTAGATGCCGCCGGCGGTCGGCTATTGCGCCCTGACCGCCCCAGACGCCGTGAAGAGGAAGAGTCTTGTCGCAGATGCCGCTAAAGCAGGGACTTTATGACCCTCGCCACGAGCATGATTCCTGCGGTGTCGGCTTCGTGGCCAATATCAAGGGCAGGAAATCCCAGGAAGTCGTAGCCTGTGGCCTCGAGATTCTGGTCAATCTCGACCATCGTGGCGCCGTGGGCGCCGATCCCCTGGTCGGTGACGGCGCCGGGATTCTGATTCAGATCCCCCACGCCCTTCTGGCCGACTGGGCGGCGGGCGAAGGCGTCTCTCTGCCGGGGCCCGGCGACTACGCCGTGGCCATGTGCTTCCTGCCTCAGGATCAGGCCGCCGCCGAGTCCGTGATTGGCCAGTTCGAGCATTTCATCCGGGTCGAGGGCCAGATGCTGGTCGGTTGGCGCGATGTGCCTGTGGACACAACGGGCCTCGGTGACGCGGTGCTGGCGCAGATGCCGGTGATCCGCCAGGCGATCGTGGCGCGCGGATCGGGCACCCCTGATCAGGACGCTTTCGAGCGCAAGATCCTGGTGATCCGCAAGCAGACCCAGAATCCCCTGGCGGACCTGGCGAAGAAGTATGGCCTGCCGGCCATGACCGACTTCTACATGCCGTCCTTCTCGAGCCGGACGGTGGTCTACAAGGGCCTGCTGCTGGCCCCGCAGGTCGGGTCGTTCTACCGCGACCTCACCAACCCCCTGACCGAGTCCGCCCTGGCCCTGGTCCACCAGCGGTTCTCCACCAACACCTTCCCCTCCTGGAAGCTGGCCCACCCCTACCGGTTCATCGCCCACAACGGCGAGATCAACACGGTTCGCGGCAATGTGAACTGGATGAACGCCCGGCGGCGCACCCTGGAATCGGAACTGCTCGGGCCGGACCTCGACAAGATGTGGCCCCTGATCCCGCATGGTCAGTCGGACACCGCGTCCCTGGACAACGCCCTCGAACTGCTGATCGCCGGCGGCTATCCGCTGCCGCACGCGGTGATGATGCTCATCCCCGAGGCCTGGGCCGGCAATCCGCTGATGAGCCCGGCGCGCAAGGCGTTCTACGAGTATCACGCGGCCCTGATGGAGCCGTGGGACGGCCCGGCCGCCATCGCCTTCACCGATGGCCGCCAGATCGGCGCCACCCTCGATCGTAACGGCCTGCGACCGGCGCGGATCGTCATCACCGATCAGGACCACGTGATCCTGGCCTCGGAAGTGGGCGTGCTCACCGTTCCCGAGGAACGCATTGTCCGCAAATGGCGCCTGCAGCCGGGCAAGATGCTGCTGATCGACATGGAAGAGGGGCGCATCGTCGAGGACGAGGAGATCAAGCGCACCCTCGCTGACGCCCAGCCCTATGCCGAGTGGCTGTCGCGCACCCAGTTCAAGCTCGAGGAACTGCCGGCCCTTCCGGCGCTTGAAGAAACCAAGGCTCAGGAGACCGTAGCCCTGCTCGATCGCCAGCAGGCCTTCGGCTACACCCAGGAAGACCTCAGCTTCTTCCTCGATCCCATGAGCCGGACCGGCGAGGATCCCGTCGGCTCCATGGGCGCCGATACGCCGATCGCCGTGCTCTCCAAGCGGCCGAAGCTGCTCTACGACTATTTCAAACAGAACTTCGCGCAGGTCACCAATCCGCCCATCGATCCGATCCGCGAGGAACTGGTCATGAGCCTGGTGTCCATGATCGGGCCCCGACCGAACCTGCTCGGCCAGCAGGCCGGCAGCCATAAGCGCCTGGAAGTGGCGCAGCCGGTCCTGACCAACGCCGATCTGGAGAAGATCCGGTCGATCGCCGAACTCCTCGACGGCGCCTTCAAGACCAAGACGCTGGACGCCACCTGGCCGGCGAGCGAGGGCGCCGAGGGGCTCGAGCGCGCGCTGGAGGCTCTATGCTCGGCCGCCACCAACGCCGTGCTCGACGACATCAACATCCTGATCCTGTCCGACCGCGCCATTGGACCGGACCGGATTCCGATTCCGGCGGCTCTGGCCACGGCGGCGGTCCATCACCGTCTCATCCGCCAGGGTCTGCGCATGCAGACCGGCCTCGTCATCGAGACCGGCGAAGCGCGCGAAGTGCATCATTTCTGTGTTCTGGCCGGCTACGGCGCCGAGGCCATCAATCCCTACCTGGCCTTTGAGACCCTTGAGGACATGCGGGTGTCGTCCGGCCTGGCCCTCTCGGCCGAAACCGTGGCCAAGAACTACGTCAAGGCCGTGGGCAAGGGCATCCTGAAGGTGATGTCCAAGATGGGCATCTCCACCTACCAGTCCTACTGCGGCGCCCAGATCTTCGACGCCGTGGGTCTGTCCGACGACTTCGTTGAACGGTTCTTCACCGGCACCGCCGGGGTGATCGAGGGCGTGGGTCTCGATCAGGTCGCCCAGGAAAGCGTCCGCCGCCACGCCGACGCGTTCGGCGACTCGCCGATCTATCGCGAGATGCTCGATGTCGGCGGCTCCTACGCCTACCGGCTGCGCGGCGAGGATCACGCCTGGACGCCGGAATCCGTCTCCAGCCTGCAACACGCGGTCCGGGGGAACATTCCGGCCGAGTACGACGCTTTCGCCGCCTCCATCAATCAGCAGAACGAACGACTCCTGACCCTGCGCGGTCTGATGAAGTTCCGTTTCGCCGACACGCCGCTGTCGCTCGACGAGGTCGAACCGGCCGCGGAGATCGTCAAGCGCTTCTCCACCGGGGCGATGAGCTTCGGCTCGATCAGCCGCGAGGCCCACACCACCCTGGCGATCGCCATGAACCGGATCGGCGGGCGGTCGAACACCGGCGAAGGCGGCGAACAGTCCGATCGCTTCGTGCGCCTGCCCAACGGCGATTCCATGCGCTCGGCCATCAAGCAGGTGGCCTCCGGCCGCTTCGGGGTCACGGCCGAATATCTGGTCAACGCCGACGATATCCAGATCAAGATGGCCCAGGGCGCCAAGCCCGGCGAGGGCGGCCAGCTGCCCGGCCACAAGGTCGACAAGGCCATCGCCGCGGTGCGTCACTCCACGCCCGGTGTCGGCCTGATCTCGCCGCCGCCGCACCACGACATCTATTCGATCGAGGACCTCAAGCAGCTCATCCACGACCTGAAGAACGTCAATCCGGGCGCCCGGATTTCCGTGAAGCTGGTCTCGGAAGTGGGCGTGGGCACGGTCGCCGCCGGCGTCGCCAAATGCCGCGCCGACCACCTGACCATCAGCGGCTTCGAAGGCGGCACGGGCGCCAGCCCGCTGACCTCCCTGACCCATGCCGGCTCGCCCTGGGAAATCGGCCTCGCCGAGACCCAGCAGACCCTGCTGCTCAACGGTCTGCGCTCGCGCATCGCCGTGCAGGTCGACGGCGGCCTGCGCACCGGCCGCGACGTGGCTATCGGCGCGCTCCTTGGGGCTGACGAGTTCGGCTTCGCCACCGCCCCGCTGATCGCGGCCGGCTGTGTGATGATGCGCAAGTGCCATCTCAACACCTGCCCGGTGGGCGTGGCCACGCAGGATCCGGTCCTGAGGGCCCGCTTCACCGGCCAGCCCGAGCACGTCATCAACTACTTCTTCTTCGTGGCGGAGGAGTTGCGGGCGATCATGGCCCTGCTCGGCTTCCGCACGGTTCAGGAGATGGTCGGCCATGTGGGGCGGCTCGACATGCGCGACGCCGTTGAACACTGGAAGGCGCGGGATGTCGATCTGTCCCGTATCCTCCACGTGGTGCCCACCGGCAGCGGCTCGGAGCTGTGGAACAGCGAGCGGCAGCATCACGGTCTTGAGACCGCCCTGGATCACCAGCTGATCGCCCAGGCGACCGACGCCCTGACAGGCGGGGCGCCCGTGCGGATCGAGACCACCATCCGCAATCTCAACCGCACGGCGGGCGCCATGCTCTCGGGCGAGGTCGCGCGGCGCTGGGGCCATGAGGGGCTGCCGGACGGCGCGATCAACATCCGCCTGAGCGGAACGGCCGGCCAGAGCTTCGGCGCCTTTCTGGCCCGGGGCGTGACCATGGACCTCGTGGGCGACGCCAACGACTATGTGGGCAAGGGGCTTTCCGGGGGCCGGATCATCGTCGGCCAGCCGCCGGAGGCGGTCCGCGATCCCACCGCCAACATCATCGTCGGCAACACGGTCCTTTACGGGGCGATCGCCGGCGAGGCCTATTTCGAGGGTGTGGCTGGCGAACGTTTCGCGGTGCGCAACTCGGGCGCGGTGACCGTGGTGGAGGGCGTGGGCGATCACGGCTGCGAATATATGACCGGCGGCGTGGTGGTGGTGCTCGGGGACACGGGGCGCAACTTCGCGGCCGGCATGTCGGGCGGCATCGCCTATGTCTACGACCCGCAGCGCCGGTTCGCCGCACTGTGCAACACGTCGATGGTGACCCTCTCATCGGTGCTCAACGCGCCCCTGCAGGAAGGCGACGACGACGCGCCGCGGGCCCGGGCGATCAGCGTGGCCGACGCCGGCATGGGCGATCCGCTGCGCTATGACGCCGCCCGCCTGCGTATCCTGATCGAGCGCCACCAGCGCTACACCGGCAGCGTCCGCGCCGCGGCCATGCTGAACAACTGGGAGAGCGCCCTGAGCGACTTCATCAAGGTGACGCCGAATGACTACCGGCGCGCCCTTCTTGACCTGGCCGCCGAACGCGCCGCGGCGCGCGCCGTGGCCGCGGAGTAACGTCGATGGGAAAGCCCACTGGATTCCTGGAAGTCGAACGCCGCGATCGCGGCTATGAGCCCGCGTCCGCGCGCCTGAAGACCTGGCGCGAGTTCGTCAAACCGCTCGCCCCGGACGCCGTGACCCTGCAGGCGTCGCGCTGCATGAACTGCGGCATTCCCTACTGTCACAACGGCTGTCCGGTGAACAATCTGATCCCGGACTGGAACGATCTTGTCTACCGCAACGGCTGGAAGGCGGCGCTGCACACGCTGCATTCCACCAACAACTTCCCGGAGTTCACCGGCCGCATCTGCCCGGCGCCCTGCGAGGCGGCCTGCACGCTGAACATCGACGACAACCCGGTGACCATCAAGACGATCGAATGCCAGATCGTCGACAAGGGCTGGGAAGAGGGCTGGGTCGTTCCCGAACCGCCGGTGCGGCGGACCGGGAAGACCGTCGCCGTGGTGGGGTCCGGGCCGGCCGGTCTGGCCTGCGCCCAGCAACTGGCCCGCGCCGGCCACACCGTCACCGTGTTCGAGAAGAACGACCGGATCGGCGGCCTGCTCCGCTATGGCATCCCCGACTTCAAGATGGAGAAGTCGCTCATCGATCGCCGTGTCGCCCAGATGCAGGCCGAGGGCGTGCTCTTCCGTCCTGGTGTCCACGTCGGGGTCACGGTCTCGGTCGACGATCTTCGCGCCACCCATGACGCGGTCGTGTTGTCGGGGGGAGCGGAACTACCGCGAGATTTGGATCTGGCGCCGCACAACTTCTCCGGCATCCATTTCGCCATGGATTTCCTGACCCAGCAGAACAAGCGCGTAGCGGGTGATCCGGAGGCCGTGGCGGCGCCCTCCGGCGGCCTCAGCGCCGCGGGCAAGCATGTGGTGGTGATCGGCGGCGGCGACACCGGCTCCGACTGCATCGGCACGTCCAACCGCCAGGGCGCCCTCTCGGTGACCCAGCTGGAGATCATGCCCGAGCCGCCGGCGCGCGAGAACAAGGCGCTGACGTGGCCGAACTGGCCGCTGAAGATGCGCACCTCCTCGTCGCAGGAAGAGGGCTGCGAGCGGGATTTCGCGGTGGCCACCAAGCGGGCCCTCGGTTCGGACGGCAAGCTCGATGGCCTGGAGTGCGTGCGCCTGGAATGGACCACGGGGCCGGACGGCCGGATGCGGATGACCGAGATCGCGGGCAGCGAATTCACCCTCAAGGCCGATCTTGTGCTGCTCGCCATGGGCTTCCTCGGGCCCCGGAATGACGCCTTGATTGAACAGGCCGGCGTGTCGCTCGACCCGCGGGGCAATGTGGCGGCGAACGTCGCGGACTACCGCACCTCGGTCGAGGGCACCTTCTCCTGCGGTGACATGCGCCGGGGCCAGTCGCTTGTTGTCTGGGCGATCCGCGAAGGCCGCCAGTGCGCGCGCGCCGTCGACGAGGCCCTGACCGGCGCAAGCGTCCTGCCGCGCTGAGTCTGTCGGCCGTTCCCAAGGTCGTCGGGGGCGGCTAGCTTCGGCGTATGGCCGTCATCCCCGCCGCGGGCGCAACGATTCAGGGCGAGATCATCGCCGACTTCGACTGGGCCGAAGAGGACCTGTCCGAGGCGGTGTTCGCCGACTGCGTGATCGCCGATGCAAGGTTCGGCGCCGTGATTCTGGAAGGCGCCCGTTTCCATCGCTGCCGCATTCTGCGCGGCCGGTTCGCCCGCGCCGATCTGCGCGAGACCCTGTTCGAGGACTGCAGCTTCGCCGACCCCGGCTCCCACGCCGGTCTGACCCTGGCTTACTGCCGTGTCGAGCAGGCGGTGTTTCGCCGGTGCGACCTGAGCTTCGCCAAGGTCGACGGTTGCGAGATGCATGGCGTGACCCTTGAGGACTGTAACCTGCGCGGGGCGCATTTCCAGCGGAACGACTTCACCCGCAACCTCGGACGGCGTCGGTCCGCGGCCGCCGCCATGTTCCGCCGGTGCAATTTCCATCTGGCCGATCTCTCCGAAATCGCTCTGCCGGGCTGCGACCTGCCAGGGTCGCGCTTCCGCGAGGCCGATCTCACGGCCGCGAATTTCGAGGAGGCCGACCTCCACGACGCCGACCTGTTCGGCGCCCTCACCGCAGAGGCGAAGCTGGCCGGCGCCGACCTGCGCGGCGCCGAGATCAGTGGCCTCGACATCACCGCCCTGGCCAGCCGCGACGGGCTGAAGGTCACGCCGGACCAGCAATACGCCCTGCTGACCGCCCTCGGGATCGACGTGCGTGTGGATTAGGCTCGCCGCCACCGCAGGTGGTTCATGACCGCCAGCGTTTTCGATCTGTTCAAGCTTGGGGTCGGGCCATCGAGTTCGCACACCATGGGGCCGATGACCGCCGCGGGATTGTTCACGGGCCGGCTACAGGGTGAGGGCCTGCTCGCCGCGACGGCGCGAGTCGAGACGACGCTCTATGGTTCCCTCGCGCTCACCGGACGCGGCCACGCCACCGACCGGGCGGTTATTCTGGGTCTTGCCGGGTTCGCGCCCGCCACCCTGGACTCTGATGCGGGAGAGGCGGCGCTGACGCGCATCAAGGCGGAGAGCTGGATCTGCCTGGGCGGGGGAGACGGGCCGTCGATGGTGTTCGATGAACGGCGCGACATCGTCTGGGCGGGCGCCGAGCGACGGCCGCAGCATCCGAACGCCCTGCGGTTCGCGGCGTTCGACGCGGACGGCGCCGAACTGGCGGCCGGCGATTATTTCTCGGTGGGCGGCGGGTTCGTCCGGGATGCGGAGGACATGGCGCGCAATGCGCCTGACGCCTCCGGGCCCGCGGTTCCTTATCCTTTCGTCTCTGGCGAAGATCTGCTGGCGCGCGCCGAGGCGGCGGGACTCACGATCGCGGCGCTGATGTTCGCCAACGAGACAGCGCGCCGGCCGGCCGAGGAGGTCATGTCCGGTCTTGAGACGATCCATGCGGCCATGGAGGCCTGTATCGAGCGCGGCATGCGCCAGGATGGCCGGCTTCCGGGCGGGCTCGAGGTCAAGCGGCGGGCGCGTCAGCTCCACGTCACGATCATGGCCCGCATGGAACGCCAGATCGTCGATCCCCTGGCTGCGCTGGACTGGGTGAACCTCTGGGCTCTGGCGGTGAACGAAGAGAACGCCTCGGGCGGCCGGGTCGTGACCGCCCCGACCAACGGCGCGGCGGGAGTCGTGCCCGCGGTGCTGCGCTACTACGACCGCTTCCACGGCGGCGCCGCCGAGGGGCGGCGCACGTTCCTGCTCACCGCCGCGGCGATCGGGGCGCTCTACAAGCGCAACGCCTCGATCAGCGGCGCGGAGGTGGGATGCCAGGGCGAGGTGGGCGTCGCCTGTTCCATGGCCGCTGCGGGACTGGCCGCGTCCCTGGGCGGCACCAACGCCCAGATCGAGAACGCCGCCGAGATCGGCATGGAGCACAACCTCGGCCTCACCTGCGATCCGATTGGCGGCCTGGTCCAGATCCCGTGCATCGAACGCAACGCCATGGGGGCGATCAAGGCGATCGACGCGGCCCGCCTGGCTCTGCTCGGCGATGGCGAGCACTCGGTCTCGCTGGACAAGGTCATCGCCACGATGAAGCGGACCGGCGCCGACATGAACGCCATCTACAAGGAGACCTCGCTCGGCGGCCTGGCCGTGAACATGGTGGAGTGCTGAGCCGGGTGCGACCTGTGGCGGGAGGGACCGGAATTTACTCAGCCGCCGCGGCGCGGGACGCCGTCGCTGGCCGGGCGCCCTGTAGGTGTATTCCGGGGCTGATCAACGGCCGCGCCTAAGCCGAAAATCCGACGGTGCTGACCACGGCGGTCGCGCCCGCGCGCGGGATCGCGCGCCAGAGTCGTCGGGAGAGATCATGAACGAGTCGCCCCCTCAAGAGGATCGGACCGTCGCCGGCGCTCCGCAACCTTCGGATCGTCCCCGCGACTCCGACGGCCCGGCCGCCTTGCCGCGTCGTCGCGCCAACGGCTCGCCGCCGCCCGGTCGCAAGCCCTTGTTCCGGGCTTGAGGCCGCCAGCCTCGCGCCGATCCGACCCTGCGGAGCGCCTTGATCCTCCAATCCGCGCAGAACTCTTCAGTGTCGAGCGCCTGGAGGAATTCGCGCGCGTGCTCGCCGCGGAACAGAAGGTTACGGCCCGACGGGGGCGTGGCCATCCCCTGGCCAGCCGGCTTTCCGACAACTCACGCGTCCTGACCGACTGCTATCGGGGATTCGCCAAGGCCGCCGCCATGGGACAGGCCGTGACGCCGGCGGCTGAGTGGCTTCTCGACAACTTTCATGTCGTCGACGATCAGATACGGGAAATCCGGGACGATCTGCCCCCCGGTTACTACCGGAAGCTTCCTAAACTCGCCGAGGGGCCCCTGGCGGGCTATCCGCGGGTGTTTGGCATCGCCTGGGCGCTTGTCGCCCACACCGACAGCGCTATCGATCTGGAAAAGCTGACCCGGTTCGTCGAGGCCTACCAGCAGGTGCAGCCGCTTACGATCGGCGAGCTGTGGGCGCTGGCGATCACCCTTCGCGTCACCCTGGTGGAGAACCTGCGCCGGGTGGCCGAAACGATCGCGGCGCGGCTCGCGGCGCGAAACCGCGCGGATGTTTTGGCGGACCGAATTCTCGGAACCGACACGGTCGGGCCGGTGTCGACCGCCGCGGCGCTGAAGGACCTTGGCGATACGCCCTGGTCGATGGCCTTCGCTGTTCAACTCGCCCAGCGCCTGCGCGACCGTGATCCGGCCGTGACGCCGGCCTTGCACTGGCTGATTGAGGCGCTGGCGGGCGACGGCGAGGCCATTGAGGACGTGGTGCGCGACCAGGTGCAGCGCCAGAGCGCCATGAACGTCACGGTCCGAAACATCATCAACAGCATGCGGCTGATTTCGGTCACCAACTGGGCCGAGTTCTTCGAGGCCGTCAGTGCGGTGGATCGGGTGATGCGTCGCCGGAGCGATTTCACGGCGATGGATTTCGCCACCCGCGACCTCTACCGCCGGGCGATCGAGGACCTGGCCCGGTGCTCAGACCGCGAAGAAACCGACGTGGCCGAACGGGCCCTGGCGGCCGCCCGACAGGTGGACTCCGAGAGCCCGCAGGATCGGGCGACGCTCCGCGAAACCGATCTGGGATACTATCTGATCTCCATGGGCCGCCCGGCGTTCGAGCGGACGCTTGGGTGCCGCCGGCCGATTTCGACGTGGCTGTTCCGCCTCAACGCCGATATCGGCGTGTCCAGCTATGTGGCCATGGTCGCCTTCGGCTCGGTCCTGATCCTCGCCCTGGGGCTGGCGGCGGCCGCCTGGGGCGGCGGCGGCGAATGGGCCCTGCTCGCCCTGGCCGTCGCGGGCGCGTTTCCCGCGTCGGATCTCGCCGTGGCTGCCGTCAACCGGCTGATTTCACAATCTGTCGGGGCCATGCCGCTGCCGGGCCTGGAACTGCGCCACGGCGTGCCCGCCGAGATGAGTACGATCATTGTCGTTCCGACCCTGCTGACGAGCGTCGAATCGGTCATGCGCCAGATCGAGCGCCTGGAAGTGCACCATCTCGCCAATCCTGATGACCATTTCAGCTTCGCCCTGCTCTCGGACTGGACCGACAGTCCCACCGAGCACCGCGATGGCGACGACGTCCTGGTGGCGGAGGCGCAGGCCGGAATCGACGGGCTGAACGCGCGCTATCCCTCCGAAGGCGACACGCGCCGCTTCCACCTGCTGCATCGCCGTCGGGTGTGGACCGCCAGCGAGGGCAGTTGGATCGGCTGGGAGCGAAAACGCGGCAAGCTGCACGAGCTGAACCGGCTGCTCAGGGGGGCGACGGACACCACCTTCCTGTGGGCCGATGGCCGCTCGCCGGCCCTGCCCGTCGGCGTTCGCTTCGTCATAACCGTCGATTCCGACACCCGCCTGCCGATCGGCGCGGCCAGACGACTGGTAGGCAAGATCGCCCACCCGCTGAACCAGCCCTTCTTCAATCCGCGGACCGGTCTCGTCGCGCACGGCCACGCGATCCTGCAACCCCGCGTGGCTCCGTCCCTGCCCGTGGGCAGCGAGGGAACCCTGTTTCAGCGGGTCTTTTCGGGGCCGAATGGCCTGGATCCCTACGCCCTGGCCGTGTCCGACATCTATCAGGATCTGTTCGAGGAAGGGTCCTACTGCGGCAAGGGCGTCTATGAGATCGATCCCTTCGAGGCCGCTCTGGCGGGCCAGATCCCTGAAAGCGCCGTTCTCAGTCACGATTTGCTTGAGGGCGTGCTGGCGCGCGCCGGCCTGGTCTCGGATATCGAGGTCGTCGAGGAATTTCCGTCCCGTTACGCCGTGGCGGCCGCCCGCCAGCACCGCTGGGTGCGCGGCGATTGGCAACTGCTGCCCTGGATCTTCGCGCCCCTGGGCGCCTCGCGCCATGGGCGACGGCGCACGCGGCTTCCGCTCATGGGCCGTTGGAAGCTGCTGGACAATCTGAGGCGGTCGCTGTCGGCCCCGGCGGCCGTGATCGCCCTGATCGTCGGCTGGATGCTGCCGGTTGAGGTGGCGGGCCTCTGGACAGCTTTCATTCTTCTGACCATTGCCCTGCCGCCGCTTCTGCCGGCCATCGCCGGACTGCTCCCGCGTCGCGGCGCGGTATCCATCCGGGCGCACCTGCGCGGACTCTGGGACGATCTCGCCCTGGGTCTTGTCCAGAGCGCGTTCCTCATCACCTTCCTCGCCCATCAGGCCTGGCTGATGACCGATGCCGCCGTCCGGATGCTCTGCCGGCTCTTCATCCATCGCCGGCGCCTCCTGGAGTGGGTGACCGCCGCGCAAAGCGACAGCGACCTGACCTTCAGCCCCCGGGCGCTTACCGCCCAGCTCGCCGCCGCGCTCCTCTGGAGCGCGGGCGTCGCGGCGCTGGTGGCCTTGGAGGGGCGTGGAGGCTGGCTTTTCGCCGCCCCGCTGCTGGCGGCCTGGGCTGTCTCCCCTCTGATCGCCTATTGGACCAGCGCCCCGACGCCGATCGACGCCCGCCTGGTGATTGCCGCGCCCGACGCCCTGACCCTCCGGCTCATCGCCCGGCGCACCTGGCGGTTCTTCGAGGTGTTCATCACGCCTGAAGACCACATGCTGCCGCCGGACAATTTTCAGGAAGATCCCCTGCCGGTCGTCGCGCACCGGACTTCGCCCACGAATGTCGGCCTCTATCTGCTGTCCGTGGCCGCCGCCCGGGATTTCGGCTGGATCGGACTGGTCGACACCGTGGACCGCCTGGAGGCGACGCTGGCGACCCTGGAACGGCTCGAGCAGCACAGGGGGCACTTCTTCAACTGGTACGACACTTCCGACCTTCGGGCGCTTGAACCGAAGTATGTCTCCTCGGTCGACAGCGGCAATCTCGCCGGGCATCTGATCGCGTTGGCCGTCGCCTGTCAGGACATGGCCCTCGCGCCCGGTCTGCATGCGGCCTGGACCTCTGGCCTCGAAGATACGCTGTGCGTCCTGCAGGAAAGCCTCGCGGCGGCCGGCGCGGGTCCTGGCGACGGCCCGTTCCGGCCCCTGATGGACAGTATCGAGGCGACCTTGACCGGGCTGCGTCACGTTCCGGCCGGACTGGCGGAACCGGCAGCGCGGCTCGAACACCTCGCAGGTCAGGCGGCGGTGATCACCGACCGCGCCTCGGCCTGTGCGCAGCAGCCCGCGGGCGAAGTCGCCCTCGCGTGGGCGACGGCGTTTGCCCGGGCGGTCGCCGCGCACCGCAGCGACGCCCAGGCTTTCCTTCCCACGCCGGCGGCCGCCGGCGCGAGCCGCGCCATGAGCCTTCGCCTGACCCGCCTGGCCGTGCGCCTCAAGGCCATGGCCATGGCCATGGAATTCGGCTTTCTCTACGACGAGGACCGGCAACTGTTTTCCATCGGATATCGCCCGACCGAGGGGGAACAGGATCCCAGCTTCTACGATCTGCTGGCCTCCGAGGCCCGCCTCGCCAGTTTCTTCGCCATCGCCAAGGGGGATGTGCCGGCCAAACATTGGTTCCGCCTGGGGCGGACCATGACTCCGATCAACGCGGGCTCGGCGCTGATCTCCTGGTCAGGGTCGATGTTTGAATATCTGATGCCGTCACTGGTGATGCGGGCGCCCGCGGGCAGTCTGCTGGAGCGCACCAACCGCCTGGTGGTCGCTCGCCAGGAAGCCTATGGCGCGTCGCTGCGCGTGCCCTGGGGCATGTCGGAATCCGAATACAACACCCGCGACATCGAACAGACGTACCAGTACTCGAGCTTCGGCGTGCCGGACCTCGGCTACAAACGTGGGCTCTCCGAAAGCACCGTCATCGCCCCCTACGCCAGCGGGCTCGCGGCCATGATCGATCCCGGCGCGGCGGCGCGCAATTTCCGCCGCATGGCGGATCTGGGCGCCCGCGGCGCCTATGGCTGGGTGGAGGCGATCGACTACACGCGATCGCGTCTCCCGGCCGGCAAAACCTTTGCCATTGTCGGCGCCTTCATGGCGCACCACCAGGCCATGACGATTCTGGGTCTCGGCAACGCCCTGCACGGCGGGCTGATGCGTGAGCGCTTCCATAGCGAGCCGATGGTCCAGGCGGCGGAACTCCTGCTGCAGGAGCGCATGCCGCGCGGTGTCGCCCTCGCGCGCCGGCCGCTCGACCCGGTCGCTCTCACGCTGGAACCGGCCGACCTGCCGCCCGAGATCGAGCGCCGATACAGCTCGCCGCACTCCGCCGCGCCGCGCACCCACCTTCAGTCGAACGGGCGCTACGCGGTCATGGTGACCGCGGCGGGCTCTGGCTACAGCCGCTGGAGGGATATCGCCATCACCCGGTGGCGCGAGGATCCGACCCGCGACGACTGGGGATCGTTCGTCTTTCTGCGCGACGTGGATGGTGGCGCCACCTGGTCTGCGGGCTACCAACCCTGCGGAACCGAAGCGGACGCCTATGACGTGACGTTCTCCGAAGACCGGTCGACCATCATCCGGGATGACGGTGCAATCACCACCACCCTGGAAATCGCCATCTCGCCCGAGGACGACGCCGAGGTCCGCCGGGTCTCCATCACCAACCATGGAGCCCGCACCCGCGAGATCGAGGTCACGTCCTACGCCGAGCTGGCCCTCGCCCGCCCACAAGACGACACGGCCCATCCGGCCTTTTCGAAGCTGTTCGTGATGACGGAGTTCGTCGCCGGCCTGGGAGCGATCCTCGCCACCCGCCGCGCGCGGTCGGCCGCTGACCCTGTGGTCTGGGCGGCCCATCTGGCCGTCGTCGAGGGCGAGGCGGTCGGCGACCTTCAGTTCGAAACCGACAGGGCCCGTTTTATCGGTCGCGGAAGGACGGCGCGAACGGCGGCGGCGATCACCGAGCGCTGGCCCCTCTCCGGCGCCTTGGGCGCGGTGCTGGATCCGGTCTTCAGCCTCCGTCGCAGGGTGCGCATACCCCGCGGCTCGACCGTGCGTATCGCCTTCTGGACCTTGGCCGCCGGGTCGCGCGACGACGTGGTCGCTCTCGCGGACAAGCACAAGGACCCCGGCGCCTTCGAGCGCGCCGCCACGCTTGCCTGGACCCAGGCTCAGATGCAGCTGCATCACCTGGGCGTCGGTCTCGCCGAGGCGCATCTGTTTCAACGTCTCGCCAACCACGTCCTCTATTCGGACGCCAGTCTGCGTCCCGCGGCGGACGTTTTGCGCCGGGGCGCGGGCAAGGCCTCGACGCTCTGGGGGCAGGGGCTCTCCGGCGACCTGCCCATCATTCTTGTCTGCGTCAGCCAGGCGACGGACCTGGAGTTGGTGCGGCAGTTGCTGCACGCCCACGAATACTGGCGCCTCAAACAGCTGGCGGTGGATCTGGTGATCCTCAACGAACGCGCGACGTCCTACGACCACAACCTGGAGGACGCGCTCAAGGCGCTTCTGCGCACGACCCAGTCAGCGCCGGCCGCCGATCTGGCTGTGCGGGGCGGCGTTTTCCTGCTGCGCGCCGATATCATCGGCGCCGAGGCCTGTGACCGCCTCCGCGCCACGGCCCGAGCGGTCCTGCACGGCGATCGCGGTTCCCTCGCCGACCAGATCGACCAGGCGCACAGTCGGCCGCGTCCCGCCTCGGCGATGAGTCCGCCGCCTGCGCCCCGTCCAATGGCCGGCCCCGTCGCCGAACCGCCACCGCCGCGCGTGCCGATGGAGTTCTTCAACGGGCGTGGCGGGTTCATCAACGATGGGCGGGACTATCTGACCATCCTGGACGGCGACGGACGCACGCCCGCGCCTTGGGTGAATGTCATCGCCAATCCGGTGTTCGGCTTTCAGGTCTCGACCGAGGGCTCCGGGTTCACGTGGGCGCTCAATAGCCAGCAGAACCAGGTCACGCCCTGGTCCAACGATCCCGTGGGCGACACGCCGGGCGAGGCGATCTATCTGCGAGACGAGGACACCAGCGAATTCTGGAGCCCGACCTCGCTGCCTATCCGTATTCCCGGCGCACCTTACTCCGCGCGTCATGGCCAGGGCCTGACCACCTTTGAGCACCAGTCGCACGGCCTTGCCCTGACCCTCACACAGTTCGCCCCCGTGGACGATCCGATCAAGATTTCGCGGTTGGCGATCACCAATCAATCTGGTCGCGCCAGGCGATTGTCCGTCACGGCCTATGTGGAATGGGTTCTTGGCGCCAACCGCGCAGCGACGGCCCCGTTCGTGATGACGCAGACCGACCCGGAAACCGGGGCCTTGTTCGCGGTCAATCCGTCCAGCGATCAGTTCGCCGAGCGGGTCGCCTTCCTCGACATGAAGGGCCAGCAGACCTCCTGGACCGGCGACCGCGCGGAATTCCTCGGCCGAAATGGCGACCTGCGGCGGCCGCTGGCGCTGGCGAGCGGCGCGCCGCTCTCCAATCAGACCGGACCTGGGCTCGATCCCTGCGGTGTTCTTCGCGCCCCGATCGCGATCGCGCCCGGCGCGACGGTGGAGATCGTCATCTGCCTCGGACAGGCACAGTCCAGGCCCGAGGCCTCGAGGCTGCTGGTGAAATACCGGAAGGCCGATCTCGGCGCCGTGCTCGACGACGTGGTCGAACAATGGGACGGCGTTCTGGGCGTTGTGCAGGTGAAGACTCCCGACAGGGCCCTTGATGTCATGATGAATCGGTGGCTGCCCTATCAGGTTCTCGCCTGCCGGGTGTGGGGCCGGGCCGGGTTCTACCAGGCAAGCGGCGCCTATGGCTTCCGCGACCAGCTGCAGGATGTCATGGCGCTATGTATTTCGCGCCCGGATGTCGCCCGCGAGCACATCCTCAGGGCGGCCGCGCGGCAATTCGTGGAAGGCGACGTCCAGCACTGGTGGTTGCCCGAATCCGGGCGCGGCGTGCGTACCCTGATTTCCGATGATCGTATCTGGCTGGCCTATGTGGTCGCCCACTATGTGCGGGTGACGGGCGATACGATGGTGCTCGACGTCGACGTCCCGTTTCTCGAGGGACCTGTCCTGGCGCCGGAGTCGCATGAAGCCTTCTTCGAACCGGCCATTTCGGGCCACGCGGCCAGTCTGTTCGATCACTGCGCCCTGGCGCTCGACCACAGCCTGGCCGTCGGCGCCCACGGCCTGCCGCTCATGGGGACCGGAGACTGGAACGATGGCCTCGATCGGGTCGGCGGCGGTGGCAAGGGCGAGAGCGTCTGGCTTGCGTGGCTGCTGTGCTCGACCCTGGAGAGCTTTTCCGGCCTGGCCGACTCGCGGGCGGACGCCGCGGGCAAGGCAGCCACCTGGCGGGCGGCTGTCGCGGAGCTGGCCAGGGCGCTCGACGCCGAAGGCTGGGACGGGGATTGGTATCGCCGCGCCTATTTCGATGACGGTTCGCCCCTGGGCTCCGTCGCCAACAGCCAGTGCCGCATCGATTCCATTTCCCAGTCCTGGGCGGTGATCGCCGGTGTCGCCGATCCGGATCGCGCCGGCCGCGCCATGGAGGCTGTGGACCGTATGCTGATCAGCGAAGACGAGCAGCTCGCCCTGCTGTTCACACCGCCGTTCGATCATCCGGCCCAGGACCCCGGCTATATCAAGGGTTACCCGCCGGGCCTTCGCGAGAACGGCGGCCAGTACACGCACGCGGCGGCTTGGGCCGCCATGGCGTTCGCCATGCGCGGGGATGGCGACCGGGCGGGTCAGTTGCTGTCGATGCTCAACCCCATCCGCCATTCAGAAACCAGCGCCGGCGCCCAGCGCTACAAGGTCGAGCCCTATGTAGTCAGCGCCGACGTCTATTCGGTGGCCCCCCACGTGGGTCGTGGCGGTTGGACCTGGTACACCGGCGCGGCCGGCTGGCTCTACAATGTGGCGCTGGAGCGGGTGCTTGGCTTCCGCCCGCAGGGCGACTCGCTCGTCCTTGATCCCTGCATTCCGCGCCATTGGCGCGGCTTTCAGATTGTCTACCGCCACCGGTCCGCACGCTATGAAATCTCCGTCGAGAACCCCCTGGGCGTGTGTCGCGGGATCCTCACCGTCAGGCTGGACGGCGTCACCCTGGCCCGGGGCGCCTCCGTCACCCTCGTCGATGACGGGGCGACCCATAAGGTCATGGTTGTCTTGGGCGAGATCGCGGCCGGAAGCGGCCTTGGCGTGACGGCCGCCTGAAGGCAGAGGGCGTCAGGCGGCGGCGGGCCTCAGATGCCGCGCGCCGCGGGAGCGCAGGTCGCGGATGATCTCATGGGCGGCGTTGTGGCCGGGCGCGCCGGTGACGCCGCCGCCCGGATGGGTTCCCGATCCGCACATGTAGAGACCGCGCACCGGCGCGCGGTAGTCGCCGTAACCCAGAGCAGGCCGGGCGCTGTAGAGCTGGTCCAGGGTCAGGGAGCCGTGGAAGATATCGCCTCCGGTCAGGGCCAGCTTCCGCTCAAGATCAAGCGGCGAGAGGATCATGCGGCCGAGGATCGCGCCCTTGAAGTTGGGCGCATAGGCCGTGACCGTGTCGACGATGAGGTCCGCCACCTTCTCGCGGTGATCGTCCCAGCTTGAACCACCTTCAAGCCCGGCAGGAAGGGTCGGCGCGAACTGCTGGCAGAACAGGCTGGCCACGTGCTGACCGGGCGGGGCGAGGGAATCGTCGAGTACGCTGGGGATATGCATCTCGATTGAGGGCGACCGCGCCCAGCCGTGCATCCGCGCGTCCATATAGGCCTGGTCCAGATAGGTCAGGGACGGGGCGATGACGATGCTGGCCCCGTGCTGCTCCGCCCGGCCCTGGCTCGGCAGACAGGTGAAACTGGGGAGTTCCGACAGCGCCACGTTCATCCGGAACGTGCCCGACGCGCAGCGCCAGGACGCCATGCGGTCCTTGAATGGCTGATCCAGATGTTCCTGACCCACCAGGGACCCGAAGAGCAGTTTGGGATTGAGGTTTGAGATCACGGCGCGCGCCGAGAGATCGGTTCCATCGTCGAGCACCACGCCGCGCGCCTTGCCGCCGTGGATGGCGATCTCGCGCACTGGCGAATCCACCGAGATCTCGACGCCGGCCTCAACGCAGGCCTTGGCCATGGCCTGGGTGATCGACCCCATGCCGCCCAGCGCATGGCCCCAGGCCCCCTTGACCCCGTTCACCTCGCCGAACACGTGATGCAGCAGCACATAGGCCGAGCCCGGGGTGTAGGGGCTGGCGTAGTTGCCGATGGTGGCGTCGAAGCCCAGCAGGCCCTTGAGCACGTCTGTCTCGAACCAGGAATCGAGGATATCGCCGGCGCTCTTGCCGAACAGATCCAGCAGGTCGCCCTGGCCCTTGATCCCCATCCGGCGGACCTGGTTGGCGAGGCCCACGCCGCTGATCAGGTCGCGAATTCCGCCTTCCGGATTGATCGGCGTCTTCAGCAGCAATGAGCGCAGCAGTTCGACATTGCCGTCCAGATGGGCGTGGAAAGCCTCCAGCCGGTCGGCGTCCTTGGGCGAGAACCGCGACACCTCGCGGTGCGACCGCGCCGGATCCTTGTCCAGGATGAGATAGCGCTGGTCGTCCACGGGTGAGAAATAGGAGAGGGGCCGTATCACCACCTTCAGCCCGTGCCGGGCCAGCTCCATGTCGGCGATGACCTTGGGATTGAGCAGGGACACCGAATAGCTGGCCACGGAATTGCGGAAACCGGGATGGAATTCCTCGGTGATCGCCGCCCCGCCGACCACGCCCCGGCGTTCCAACACCCGCACCTTGTAACCCGCGCGGGCCAGATAGAAGGCGCAGGTCAGGCCGTTGTGGCCGCCGCCGACGATCAGCGCATCATAGGCCATGCGTGCCTCGGTCTTCCGACAAGGGGCCGCCGATGGCCCCGGACAGTTCGGCCACATACCGCGCCACATAGGCCTGAGTCCCGGGCTCCATCAGGGAGAACGGCCCCGGACGATAGGCGCGCGAGCGCACGCCCGCCTGGTTGCGCTCGATGATCAGCTTGTCCTCGGCGCTGGTGACGTCCCAGAGCCAGATCAGCCGGGCGAGGTCATAGTCGCGGCCTTCGACAGCGTCGCCGCGCACCAGCCAGATCACCTCCATCTCGGTGTCCAGCGCGCCCCGGGGGATGAACCGATAGAGGACGCCGTGGTCGGCATAGGCCAGGAAGGCGCTCGTCATGCCCAGCTCTCCGAACACACATTGGCCATTCCAGCTCGCTCCACCGCGGCCCATGGGCGGCGCCAGCGGCTTGCCGTCGCGGCTGCCGGTCAGGCAGCCCTCCGAAAGGGGCGAACGCATGACCCGGGCGGTCTCGCATCCGTCGGCCGCAGGGCCCCAGGCCTCGACGTCGGCCAGGCCCGTCTCCGGATCGGTATCGGGTGACAGGCTGCGATTGCCCGGCCGCGACAGGGCATGCAGCACCGAGAACTCCGGGTGCGACGGCCCGCAGTGGTAGCACTCATGATAGTTCTCCATGACAAGCTTCCAGTTGGCCGCCACCCGATAGGTCGCGCGATGGGCGATCCTGGCGTTCTCCCAGTCGTAGAGGCCGGTCATCGCCGCGATGGCTGTCTCGGCCGCGCCCAGCGCCGGCGGCGCGGCGCCGAAGCTGATGAACACCAGTCCGCCGATCACCTTCAGGGGCAGGGCGGTCAGGCCATGGTCCGCCGGATCGAAGCTCGCCGGCATCTCCCTCGCGGCGCGCAGCGCGCCATCCAGGCGGAAGCTCCAGGCATGATAGGGACAGGTGAACATCGCGCCGGAACCGGCTTTGTCCACGCAAACGCGCGATCCGCGATGGGGGCAGACATTGGCCAGGGCGCGCAGCACGCCGTCCTCGCCGCGGACGACAATCGCCGATTCTGCTCCAAACTCGGCCGTGAACCAGTCGCCGGCGTCCGTCGCCTGGCTCACATGGCCAGCCAGAAGCCAACGGCCGCCAAGCAGGCGCAGATCGGCGGCGAACGCGTCATCACGAAGATAGAGCGCCTGGGGCAGACTGTATCCGGGCCGACAGTCGGCGAGCAGCCGGATCAGCGATGGAGAATGAGCGAAGTCGGCCACGCGTTGTCCTTCACCGGGCTTCAAGCCCACCCACCCCTGAGCGGGCCCCGGCGTAACCGATCCGGCGGCGGGCAGGCAAGCGGAGAGCCTGTTCAGCAACGGTTCACGCGCGTGCGTGTTACTGTCGAGGCTGATCGCCGTGAAGCCGCGAAAGGAAACGTCCATGCGCCCGCGCTCCCTGCTGACCGCCCTGCTGACCACCGCAGGCGCCATGACCCTTGTCACGGCCGCCCTGGCCGATCCTCCCGAGCGTGTCGGGCGCGTCGCCTATCTCGAAGGCGGCGTCTCGCTGCGTCCGCCGCAGCAGGACGACTGGGTGTGGGCCAGCCGCAACTATCCCGCCGCGCCGGGCGAAGCGCTCTGGACCGGTGAGGACGGCCGCGCCGAGGTTCAGGTCGGTGCGGTGGAACTCCGTCTTGACCGCCGGACGGCCCTCGACGTCCTGGACCTGGACTATGGCGGCATGCGCGTGGGCCTGACCCAGGGCGCCCTCGACGTGCGAGTCTGGGCCGTGCCGACCGGCGGGGTGACGGTATCGACACCGGTGGGCGATGTGCGGCTGCAGGCGGCCGGCCTCTATCGGATCGATGTCGATCAGCCCGCCGGCGAGGGCGTCGATCCCGGAATCGCGGTGACGGTCTTCGACGGCCAGGCCGAGACCAGCAATGATGACGGCGTCACGCCCGTTCGCGCCGGGGAGGCCGCCGTGCTCTATCCGGGCGCCTCGCCACGTCACTATGCCGCCCGTAACGCCGCCATCGACGACTGGGGCCGTCGCCGCGAGGCCGAAGGCGCGGGCCCGCCGCCCGTGTCGGATGACGAGGCGCTGCCTGGGATGGAGGATCTCTATGCCTCAGGCAATTTCACCACCGACCCCGATTACGGCCAGGTCTGGTACCCCCGTGAGGTGCCCAGCGACTGGGTTCCCTACAGCGATGGACAGTGGGTGTGGGTCGCGCCTTGGGGCTACACCTGGGTCGACAATCAACCCTGGGGCTTCACCCCGTTTCACTATGGGCGGTGGGCGCGGATCCACGACCGCTGGGGCTGGATTCCCGGCGAGCGCCGGCGCCAGCCGGTCTATGCTCCGGCTCTGGTCGGCTTCTTCGGCGGCGGCGGCTGGCGCGTGCGGGGTTCCGAGGCGGTCGGCTGGGCGCCTCTGGGGCCGGGCGAGGCCTATCGTCCCGGCTACGAGGCCGGTGACGACTATCGCCGCCGTCTGAATGCCGATGGCCGCCGCGACGGTCATCGCGACGACCGGCCCGGCGAAAACCGGGACGGTCGCGGCCTGCGCAACGGCTTCGCCGCGACAGTCGTGGGCGCCGCGGCCTTCAGCGGCGGGCAGCCGGTTCGCCGGTCCGCAATCCCCGTCACGCCTGACGTCGTGGCCGGCGCGCCGACAGCCAATCCGATGCAACGTCCTCCGGGCGTGAGGGCGTTCCCGCCAGGGTCCGCCGATCAGTCGCGCCCCGGCCAGGGGGCGTCCGCCCGCGACGGCGGCGTTCAGTGGGACCGCGGCTCGCGGCAGACCCCGCCCACAGGCTCGATCGCCGGTCCGCCGGCAAATGGATCGCGTCCGAACGGTCCCGGTTTCGGAGCGCCGCCGTCGGCGAATGGACCGGGCGCGCCGCCACCCTTCCGGCGGCCGGCCGACGCCGCCGCGTCCTCGCCGGGGCTGCCGCGGGTCGGCGCGCCGGAGATCCGTCGCCGGCCCTATGGTTATGGCCAACCGGGATACACCCCTCCGACGCCGTCGACCTCAGGGTTGCGAGCGTCGCCGCCCGCCGCCGGGACGCCCCAGGGGGCGGGCGGCGACACCCCGCGGCCGTATCGCTATGGCCAGCCGGGGGCCGCGCCAGCGCCCGCGATCCAGGACGTGAGACCGCCGCCTCCGCCCCGGCCGGCCCCAACGTCGGGCGCGCCTGTGGCGCGGTTCGGCCAGGGCGCCGACACTCCGTCGCGCGCCCAGGACCAGGCGCGCGCCGAAGCCGAAGTCGCCCGTCAGGCGCAGGCCCGCGATGCGCAGATTCAGGCCTATGTGCGGGCCCAGAGGGAGGCCGATCAGGCGCGTCAGAGCCAGATGCGTCAGAACCAGAGCCCGCCCGCGGTTCAGCCGCAGGCCCAGCCGCGATTCGTCGCGCCAACGCCTCCGCCGGCCGCCGCGCCGCCGCCTCGGACTTTTGCGCCGCGGTCGCAGCCCGCGGAGCCCGCCTCCCGGCCGCCGCCTCCGCCGGCGCGGGAGGACAGGCGCCAGGGCGCACAGCCCTGAGCTCAAGGGCCGTCCCGGCGTCGCGAATTGTCTGATAGACATCCGTTCGTGGCGAGACGGAGAGGCCGGGATTGACGGAGGGGGCGCATCTGGCGACGGCGACGGGACCGGATCCCGCGGCCCTGGCCGCTCTGCATGCGCGGCTGCTGCGCGATCGCGACCTGCAGTTCGCGTTTCCGGCGGTCAAGACGCCGGCGCCGTTTCGACAGCCTGACTGGTTGAAGGCGCTGGAGGACATGCTGGTCCGCGCGTTCGAGGCGGCTTGGCCGGTCCTGAAGGTGCTGTTCTGGGTCGGCCTGGCGCTCGGCGCGGCGCTGATTCTGTCGCTCATCGTACGAGAACTCTGGGGCGTCCGGTTCGCGCGACGCCGACGCGCCCAGGCCGCGCGGGCGAAGCCCGCCGACTGGCGGCCGGATCCGCTCCGCGCCGCGGCGCTGCTGGAGAACGCCGACCGCCTGGCGGCCCTGGGCCGTTTCGACATGGCCGTGCGCCTGATCCTGCATCGCGGAGTCGAGGACATCGATGCCCGCCGCCCTCACGCCGTGCGCCCTGCCCTGACCGCCCGGGATATCGCCGCGCTTGAGACGGTCCCGCCCGCCGCCCGCACCGCCTTCGCCCGCATCGCCGCCGTGGTCGAATTCAGCGCCTTCGCCGGCCGCCCGATCGGCGAGGCCGCCTTCGCCCAGTGCCGCCAGGCGTATGAAGCCTTCGTGGCGCCCGAGGCCTGGGCGTGACGACGCTCGAGCGGGTAGAGACGCCCGTCGCCGCCGGTGGGCCGTTCTCAGGCCTGACCGCCGGCCTGATCGTTCTGGCCGGGGTTTTCGCCTTCTGCGCCCTGGCGGTCTTGCTGGCCTATGCGCCGGACCTGAGGCGTGGCGACAATGGCGAGGCGCACGCCCTCTCCAGCGGCGCGGTGGGCTACGCTGGCCTGGCCAAGGCGCTTCGGCTCGCGGGCGATCCCGTGGTGATCAATCGCGCGCCGCTGCCGCAGGGCGCCCGCCATGGCCTGCTGGTGGTCACCCCCCCGGTCGGCGCCCATCGCGAGGCCGTCGATGCGTTCGGTTTCAAGGGCCCCGTGCTGGTGGTTCTGCCCAAATGGGCCACAGCGCCCGATCCCCGCCACCAGGGATGGGTGCGCAAGGTGCAACTGATCGATCCCAGCTGGTTTCCCGCCGGTTCGCTGCCGGCCAGCGCCGGCGTGGTCCGCCGGCAAGGCCTTTCGCGTCCGGTTCTCTCGGCGTCCGGCGTCGGCGGACCATTCCAGGCTGGGGTCCGACTGGCGGCCGGCCCTGTCGATTCGCTTCAGGCGATCACGGCGCCGGGGTGGAAACCCGTGCTTGTCGACCAATCCGGCGCGGTGATCCTGGCGCGGGCGCCGGACGCGCCGCTCTATGTTCTGGCCGACCCCGACCTCCTCGACACCCAGGGCCTGGCCCATATCGACACCCTGGCCACGGCCCTGACCCTCATCCGCACCCTCAGGGCGGGGGAGGGGCCGGTGATCTTCGATGTCCGCCTCAACGGCTTCACGCGTGAGCGCGGCTTGTTGCGATTGCTGCTTGAGCCGCCGTTCCTGGCCGTGACCCTGTGCCTGGCCGCCGCCGCCGCCCTGGCGGGCTGGCAGGCGTTCTGCCGCTTCGGCCCGGCGCGGGCGGGCGGGCGCACGATCCCTCTGGGCAAGGCCGCCCTGGTGGAGAACACCGCGGCCCTTATCCGGCTGGCCGGCCGCGAGCCCCGCATGGGCGGCCGTTATGCCGATCTCACCGTCGCCCTGGCCGCGCGCGCGGTGGGCGCGCCCCGGGGTCTGGGCGAGGCGGGCCTCGCCGCCTTCCTCGATCGCCTTGGCGCCCGGCGGGGTCTGGGCGCGGGCCTCGACGACCTGGACCGGCGCGCCCGGACCGCGACCACCGCCGAAGGTCTGACAGCCGCGGCGCGAAAGCTCTACGACTGGCGCCGGGGGCTCGCCGGCCCTGACGTCCCGAACCGCCCTCCAGAGAGACGAGATCCGCCTTGAACGCTGCTGAAGTCAAAAGCCTCGCCGAGAGCCTGCGCGCCGAGATCGCCAAGGGGGTGGTCGGCCAGGGCGAGACCGTCGATCTCATGCTCACGGCCCTGCTGGCCGGAGGTCACATCCTGCTGGAAGGCCCGCCGGGGGTGGCCAAGACCTTCCTCGCCCAGTGCTTCGCCCGCACCCTCGGCCTCGACTTCGGACGCATCCAGTTCACGCCCGATCTGATGCCGGGCGACATCCTCGGGGCCAATGTGTTCAATTTCCAGACCAGCGCCTTCACCCTGACCCGCGGGCCGATCTTCTGCGAACTGCTGCTGGCCGACGAGATCAACCGCACCCCGCCCAAGACCCAGGCCGCCCTGCTCGAAGCCATGCAGGAGCGCCGCGTGACCCTCGATGGTCACGCCCACTCCCTCAGCGACCGCTTCACCGTGGTCGCCACCCAGAACCCCCTTGAGCAGCAGGGCGCCTATCCTCTGCCCGAAGCCCAGCTCGACCGCTTCCTGTTCAAGCAGGTCCTGCCCTATCCCTCGGAGGCCGAGGAGCGGGACATCGTCCTGCGGCACGGAACCCGGGCCGGCAACCCCGACCCCGCGGGCCTCGGGGTGGCGACCGTCGCCTCGGCCGACCGGATCGCCGCCGCCGTCGCCGCCGTGGCCGAGGTCAGGCTGGCGGGCGAGATCATCGACTATGTGGTCGCCCTGGTCCGCGCCACCCGCGAGAGTCCGGATCTGGAAACCGGCGCCAGCCCGCGCGCCGGTGCCATGCTGGCCCTGGCCGCCCGCGCGCGCGCCGCCATCCAGGGACGCGACTACGTCATCCCCGACGATGTGAAGGCCCTGACCCTGCCGGCCCTTCGCCACCGGGTGATCCTCTCGCCGGCCGCCGAGATCGAGGGACGCACGGTCGACGGCGTGCTGGGCGATCTGATCGAGCGCATCGAGGCGCCGCGGTGATCTATCCCACCGCCCGGGCGGTGGTCCTGGCCGCGGCCGGCGCGCCGGTCGCCCTGCTGCTCGGCCTCGTCGCGCCGGGATGGTGGGTGGCGGGCGGCGCCTGGATCGCCCTGCTGGCGGCCCTGATCCTGATCGACGCCCTGATCGGACCGGGTCGCGGCGCGGTCCACGCCAGCCTTGAGACGCCGGCCGCCATCGGGACCGGATCGGTGGGCGAACTCGCGCTGCGGGTCGTGTTCGACGGCGTCGCGCCGCGCCGGGCCGAATTCTCGCTGGACTGCCCGGCGCGTCTGTCGATCTCGCCCAGCCGGGGCGTGCTGACCTTCTCCGGATCGCAGGCGTCGACGCGCGCCGAGCTAATTCCGCTGCGTCGGGGCGAGGCGGAGATCACCGCCCTGTGGCTACGCTGGCGCGGCGGGCTCGGCCTGGTGTGGAAGCAGTGGCGGGAGACGCCGGAGCGCACGGTCGCCGTGCTGCCGGACGTCTCCGGGGTCAAGGCTCAGGCGATCCGGCTCTATGGCCGCGAGGCGCCGGCGGGGATGAAAAGCCAGCTGGAGACCGGCGAGGGTTCGGAGTTCCACGCCCTGCGCGAGGCGCCCGCCGCCATCGATCCACGGGCCATCGACTGGAAACAGTCGGCCCGCCACGGCAGGCTTCTGGCCAAGGAGTTCCGGGTCGAGCGCAATCATCCGATCGTCTTCGCCATCGACACCGGGCGGGCCATGGGTGAGCCGCTGGAGGGCGCGCCGCGCCTCGACCGGGCGATCAACGCCGCCCTTTTGCTGGCCTATGTCTGCCTCAAGACCGGGGACATGGCCGCGGTGTTCGGCTTCGGCGCCCGGCCCCGCGCCTTTTCGGGCTTCGTCAGCGGCGCCGGCAATCTGCGCCGGCTGCAGACTCAGCTGGCCGGCCTCGACTACGGCGAGGACGAGACCAACTACACCCTTGGCCTGACCCAGCTCGGCGCCAGCCTCAAGCGCCGCTCCCTGATCGTGGTCTTCACCGAATTCGCCGATACGACCAGCGCCGAACTGATGATCGAGAACCTCACCCGGCTGCTGCGCCGCCACCTGGTGCTGTTCGTGGCGCTGCGCGACTCCGACCTGGAACGCCTCACCCAGGCCGAGCCGCGCGACGCCGAGACGGTCTCCCGCGCCGTCACCGCCCACGCCCTGCTGCGCGCCCGGGACCTGGTCATCGCGCGTCTGGCGCGCCTGGGCGTGCGGATCGTCGACGCCCCCGCCGAGCGGCTGGGGCCGGCCCTGATTTCGGCCTATCTCGATCTGAAAAGGTCCGACGCCCTGTGAGCCGCCTGGAGCTGCGCAGCCACCGTTTCCGCGCCGAGCGCGAGGCCGACTGGCGCCGGCTGGAGCAGCTGCTCGCCCGGGCGGAGGCCGGCCGCGCCGCGGCGCTCAGCGAGGACGAACTGCTAGACCTGCCGCTGCTCTACCGCGCCTTGATCTCCTCTCTCTCGGTGGCGCGGGCGACGTCGCTCGACGCCTCCCTGATCGCCTATCTGGAGGCCCTGGCCGCCCGGGCCTATTTCTTCGTCTATGGCGCCAGGGTGCGCCCGCGCGAGCGGCTGGCGCGGTTCTTCCGCTCAGGCTGGCCGGGCGCTGTGCGCGATCTGTGGCGCGAGACCCTGGTCTCCGGCGCGATCCTCATCCTGTCCGCCCTCGTGGGCTATCTGCTGGTGACCCAGGACGCCGACTGGTACGGCGCGATCATGCCGGGGGGCATGACCCAGGGCCGCGATCCCACCGCGACGACCGCCTATCTGAAGTCGGTGCTCTACGACGCCCACGGCCAGAGCGGCCTGTCGGTGTTCGCCACCTATCTCTTCACTCACAACGCCCAGATCGCCCTGCTGGCCTTCGCCCTGGGCTTCGCCTTCTGCCTGCCCACGGCCCTGCTGGTGGGGCAGAACGGCCTCAGTCTCGGCGCCTTGCTGGCGCTCTACGCCGGGCGGGGCCTTGGGCTTCAGCTCGGGGGCTGGCTGGTCATCCATGGGGTGACGGAGCTCTTCGCCACGGTGCTGGCCGGGGCGGCGGGGTTCCGCCTGGGCTGGACGGTGATGTTCCCGGGCGAGCGCGGCCGCCTCGATGCGCTGGCCAACGCCGGACGCACCGCCGGCGCGGCCATGGCCGGGGTGGTGATCATGCTGATCTGCGCCGGGGCCCTGGAAGGCGTGGGCCGGCAGCTGATCCGCGACGATGTCGCGCGCTGGTCCATCGGCGCCGCCACGGCGCTGGTCTGGGGGCTCTATTTCTACTGGCCGCGGCGGGGGCCCGCATGAGCGCTCCGGAGGCGAAGGTGGACGATCTGGCGCTCAGCCGGCGTCTGGTGACCCCGGAGGGCGTCGATCTGCGCCTGGGCCTCGCCTCGGCGGCCGAACGCGCTTCGGCGTTCGTGATCGACGCGGGCGTCATCCTCGTCGCCCTGCTGGCGCTGACCCTCATCGCCGCGCCGCTGGGTCTGTCGGCCGGCGAGGCGGGGCGAGAGGTCGCCGCCATCGTCTGGCTGCTGGGCGCCTTTGCCCTGCGCAACGGCTACTTCATGCTGTTCGAACTGGGCCCGCGGGGCGCGACGCCGGGCAAGCAGGCCCTGCGCCTGCGGGTGGTGGCGCGGGACGGCGGGGCCCCCACGGCGGAGGCCATCTTCGCCCGCAACGCCCTGCGCGAGATCGAGATCTTCCTCCCGCTGAGCCTGATCGGCGGGGCCATGGCGGCGGGCGATCCCGTGGACGGCGCGATGGTGGGCCTGGCTCTGGTGTGGTCCGGGACCTTCCTGCTGCTGCCGCTGTTCAACCGTGAGCGGCTGCGGGCCGGCGATCTGGTGGCCGGGACCTGGGTGGTGCGCTCGCCACGCCCCGTTCTGCTCGCCGATCTGGCGGCCGCTTCGTCGTCGCCGGTCGCCGCCGGCGTGGGCGGCTTCGCCTTCACCACCGCCCAGACCGGCGCCTATGGCGTCAAGGAACTGGAGCTGCTCGAAACGGTCCTGCGCCGCCGCGATCCCGAGGCCCTGGCCGCCGTGGCAAGGCGCATCCGCGCCAAGATCGGCTACGCCGCCCCGCTTGGCGAAAACGACGAGGCTTTCCTTACCGCCTACTACGCCGCCCTCAGGGGGCGCCTCGAACAGGGCCTGCTGTTCGGCCGGCGGCGGCGGGACAAGTTCGATGTGGGGTGATGTTCATCCCGAATGCACCGCCAGGGTGCAGGCGGTCGGGAGCGTTAGTTGAGTGCGCTGTCACCTTAACACCATAAATTGATCGACAACAAATACTCCGAATAAGCATATGATAAATCCTAAAGGTATACATATTCTCGTTACAAGCAGGGGCCGCCTCGGTGCTTTCCCGTCTTTTATCAGCTGGTTGTATTTTTCATGTATTCGATCATCTGGTGATACAAATCGGAACGAATTGCCGACAACATATTTGTTTACCGTCTGGCCAGCCCTCATCCCGACTAAGACGATTACAAATCCGGACGCCGCAGTAATGTTTGCCAAATTGCTCATTTAATTACGGTGACAGTGCACCTAACTCTCCAGTCTCTTCAGCACGCACCCTGGGCCGTGGCCCTCTCTTGCCAAGCGTGAGCCGCCGCCCGCTGTAGCGTTCCAACCGGGCGATGAACTCGGCCGACCCCAGCGGGCGACCGATGGTCTCGGCCTTGCGCAGCCGCGCGCTCGCCTCCGCATCCTCGCCCATAACGAGGCGTTCGGCCAGATCCGGCACGCGATCGAGCACGGCCGCCCGGTCCGTCACCCCGTCGCGCGTGGCCGGGTCCAGATAGGCATGAACGCTCGACCAGCGCCAGCCGGCCGCCGTCTCCGTCAGTTTGGCCCGCACCGGGTTCATGGCGACATAGACCAGGGCCGCGGCCAGATGGTCGTCGTCCATGGCCACGCAGCCGAACCGCCCCTGCCAGAAACGCCCCGTGCGCTTCTCCCGCGCGTGGACATGGCCGGCGTAACGCCGGTGCAGCGGGGCCAGCGCGCGCCGCAGGCCGGCAGGCGTGTCAATTATCTGCACTGTCACCGTAATATCTCATCCCGGCTCCAGCGCGGCCACGCCAAGGGCGGAACAGGCGTCGGCCAGGCGCCGGTCAAGGGTGCACAAGGTTGCTCCAAGGTCGAGCGCGATCGCCAGATGCAGGGCGTCGCCCGCGCGAAGGCCGAGCGCATACTGATCGGCGAACCGCGCCGCCGTGCGGAACTGCGAGGCCGACACGGGCAACACGGTGAAACTCTCGGCGGCCAGCCGATTGAACAGAGCCAGCGCCTCCGCCCTCTGCCGTAGATCGATTTGCCCGGTTCGCACCTTGATCGACAGGGCCGAGGAGACCTCCGTGGTCACCCAGTCGCTGATCGCCAGCTCCGCCGGCGGCTGACTCGCCAGCCAGGTCTGAACAGCCGCCGTTTTCGCTTCTCGCGTGAGCGCCGCCACCAGCACTGACGTGTCGACATAGCGCATCAATAGCGGTCGCCCTCGCGCATGCCGCGCACGAAATCACCGGCCGATTCCGCTTGCGGCGACATCCCCTCGGTGAGGGCCCGCATCGCGGCAAGGTCGACCGGCTTGCGGGCGTTTACCGCCGGCCCCAATCTGGCGACGGCCTTTCCCCGGCGGAGGATGTCCACCGAGTCGCCGGCTTCGGCGCGATCCACCAGGGCGCTGAAATGCGCCTTCGCCGCGGCAAGGTTTATCGCGGTCATCGATCTGCTCCTGACCAGTTAGATAGTCATGAATAGCAGATACTCTAGGCCCGGTCACGGTCCTAGCCATACCGCCTTGGATCGCGGACTTGACGAAAGACGTGTCGAACGACGCCCTGCGGCGGCTATCCTCTTCTGGCGATCGCTTGCTACCCCGAGCCGAAATTGCCTAGGTCCGCTGTTTGGCCGGTCGGTCGGCTTGGCTATCGCCAATGTCCAGGTCGACTTTGCGATTGGCGTGACCACGCGGCCAATTTGGCGCGGAACCGGTCGGTTTCGGCCCTATTGACTTGCAATTTGCGACATTGTAGCATTCTCCCCATGACCGCTGCCGCTCCCGATCTCAGCGATATCGACGCCGCCATCGCCAAGGGCGAATGGTGGCTGCGGCTGCTTGAGGAACTGGCCGAGTCCGGCGTGGCGCTGGCGGGCGAGCTGGCGGCGTCGGTCAAGGAAGGCCGCATGAAGGCCACCGACGCCGCCGATCTCTATGTTCGAATCTCCGCCGCCGTCCGGCAGGCTATCGCCATGAGCATGCGCCTGGAGGCGGCCCTGCGTGGGCTGACGGCCTTGCGAACCTGCACGGTGCAGGAGATCGCCGCCGCCAAGGCCCGGGCTTTGGCCCAGGCGGAAGCCGACGCCGCCGCGCGCGACGAGGCGCGGGCCAAGGCCAAGGCCCGCCGCGAGGCCCGCAAGGAGCAGGTCCGCGAACTGGTCATGGAGGTCATCGACCGCGAGGCCACCGACCGGGAAGACCACGAAAACCTCTCCCTGGCGCTTGAACAGCGCCTCTCCTTCGATCCGGCCTATACCGATATCGACAGCCTTCCGCTTCGCGAGACGGTGGAGCGCATCTGCGCCGACCTGACGATCACCCCGGACTGGAGCCGATGGGAGGCCGGAAGGTGGAAACCACGCAATGAGACGTTCCAGCCGGCCTGGCGCGGGCGCGACGGGCCGGTGCCGCGACCGCATGAGGTCCCGACGGTGGCTCTCGCCGCCGAAACCACTGACCCGCCGCCTTCCGCGGCGACAGCCCGCCTGGAATGAGTTCGCCGACCGGCGACACCCACCGCGATCGCAAGCTCCTCGATTCGCGAACGGTCGGCCCCCGCTCGCCCTGGCATGCATCATTCATTTGCATTACACATGGCGCCAGCCGATGGAGCCACGCCATGACCACCAACTCGCTTGTTCAGACGCGCATCGATCCCGCGATCAAGACCCGCGCCGCCGAGGTCCTGGAAGCGATAGGCCTCACCGTCTCGGACGCCGTGCGAATCCTCCTCACGCGCACCGCGAATGAAGGCGCGTTGCCCTTCGAGCTTATCGCCGACAGTGCGCGGCACGACGCCTGGTTTCGCGCGAAGGTGCGCGAAGCGCTGGACGATCCGCGCCCGGATGTTGACGATGCCGACGTCGAAGCGGAATTCGCCGCCCGGCGCGCGGCGACTCTGACGAAAGTCCGCGAGGCTTGAGACTTGCCTGGACCGAGCGCTCGCGCGATGACAGGCGTCGCATCTACGCGCACATCGAAGCCGACAGTCCACTTGCGGCCATCAGGATCGACGAACGGATCGGCGTAGAGGCTCGCAGACTGCTGACATTTCCGCAAAGCGGCCGACCGGGCCGGGTCGAAGATACCCGGGAACTCGTCGTCGGGCGCACGCCTTTCGTCTTGTCCTATCGGATCGTCGGCGACGTCGTGAGAATCCTGCGCGTGCTGCACGGCGCCCGGGAATGGCCGGAACACATGCCTGACGAGGGTTAGGGCGCCACGACGACACCCGCGCCCACATCTCGCCCTCAGTCAAACGCCGCCGCCAGGGCCTCGACGCCGACGCCTTCCTTGATCGTGCGCAGTTCGAAATAGATCGAGGCCACGCCCGCGGCGCCGATCAGGGCGCCCAGGGTCTGGAGGATGGGGGCGACGACGAGGGCGCCGAACCCCACGGCCAGAGCGGGCGAGATGAGCGCGGTGGTCAGGGCGAACGCGCCGATCACGCTCTGCAGCATCAGCCAGGCGACGCCATAGAGGACGAAGAGCAGCAGGATGGCGCCGCGGTGATTGCGGGTGAGGTCGCGGCTACGGCGCAACGCGTCGAAGACCCCATGGCCCTCGACCACCTGGGCCGGGCCGCTGACGCAGAAGGCCAGCGCCAGGATCACGCCGGGAGCGACGAGCAGCATGAAGCCGAAGGCCGTGGCCAGCGTGGCGCAGATGGCGATGCCGATCAGCGGCAGGACATTGCGCACCGCCGTGGCCAGACAGTCGCCCAGCACCACCGGCCGGCCGCTGAGATCGCTGATCGTGCCGTGGATCAGCGCCGCCTGCAGCAGGCAGCTGACCAGCAGGGCGAGAAGGCCGCCCATCATCCCTCCCGAAGCGATGGCTGCCACGCCCAGGCCGGACTCGACGGCCGATGTCGCGGCGAGTTGCGCGATCCCCAGGACCAGGGTCGGCAGGCCGCTGAGCGCCAGGGCCAGCACGGCGAAGGTCGGCAGGTTACGCGACAGCACCCCGCTCATCCGCGAGACGACCCGGACAATCTCGAACCGCGGCGGCGGCGCGTAGGTCATGATCCGGGTCCCCTCTGTGCGTGTCAGGCCGGCTCGGTCACCCGCGCCCCGATGATGAAGTCATCCGGGTTCGGGGCCACGGTGGCGTTCCAGTACTCGACGATGGGGAAGGGCCAGTTCTGCGACACCCGTCCGGCGGCGTTCTTGTACCAGCTGTTCACGTTCGGCGAGCCCCAGGCCATCAGGGCGTTGGCCGCGTCGACCTTGGCGTTGAAGTCGTCATGGACCTGCTTTTTCACCTCCAGGGTCTGGGCGCCGGTCTCGGCCAGCAGCTTCAGGGCCCCGATCACATAGCGGACCGAGCATTCCGAGAAGAAGATGATGCTGCCGTTCACCACGATATTGGTGTTGGGCCCATAGAGGATGAACAGGTTGGGGAAGCCTGGCGCGGTCATGCCCAGATAGGCGCGGGCGTCGCCGTTCCACGCGGTCTGCAGGTCGACGCCGCCCCGGCCAACGATCTTCATCGGCCACAGGAACCGGCTGGCGTGGAAGCCGGTGCCGTAGATGATCACGTCGGCCGAATGCTCGACCTCGTCTTTGGTGACAACGCCCGTGGGCGTGATGCGGGCGATGCCGGTGGTGTGCAGCTCGACATTGTCGCGCTTGAGCGCCTTGATCCACACGCCGTTGTCGACCAGAGCCCGCTTGCCCCCCACCGGGTAGTTGGGGATCACCTTGGCCGCCAGATCGGGTCGGTCGGCGACCTGCGCCTGGAGCGCTGCGACCGCCATGTCGCGGAGCTCGGCGTTGGCCTGACCCACCGCATTGACCGGGCCGTTCCAGCCGGCGTCGGCCTTCACCGACTCATAGAGGCCGTCGGTCATCATCCAGTAGAGCCAGAAGCGGTACCACTTGCCGTAGAAGGGGGCGTGCTCGAGCAGCCACTTTTTCCCCTCGGGCACATCGTCATGATAGGTCGGACCCGGCAGCGGCCAGGGCGGCGTGCGCTGATAGACGTCCAGGTGCGCGACCTTGGGCGCGATCTCGGGCACGAACTGGAAGGCGCTGGCGCCGGTGCCGATCACGGCGACCGTCTTACCGGTCAGATCCACATCCTTGCGCCAGCGGGCGGAGTGGAAGCTGGGGCCGTCGAAGGTCTCAAGACCCTCGATGTCCGGATAGCGCGGCTGGTTGAGCTGGCCCACGGCGGCCACCACCGCGTCGGCCTGCAGCACCTCGCGCCCGCCGTCGGCGGTCTTCACCGTCACCCGCCAGACGCCCTTCGCCTCGTCGAACACCGCCTCCTCGACCGTGGTCTCGAAGCGGATGTGCTCGCGGAGTTTGTGCTTCTCGGCGATGCGCTGGAAGTAGTCGAGCAGCACCGGCTGGGTGGAATAGAACTGCGGGAAATCGTGGTTCGGCTCGAAGGAGTAGGAATACATGTGGTTGGGGTTATCCACCCGGCAGCCCGGATAGACGTTCTCGAACCAAGTGCCGCCGGCGTCGGCGTTCTTGTCGACGATGGTGAAGTCCACGCCCGCCTGTTTCAGGCGGATGCCGGTCAGGAGGCCCGACATGCCCGCGCCGATCACCAGCACCTTCATCCGCTTGGCGGCCGCCTTCAGCACCGGCGCGGACCAGTCGGGCGCCTTGGTGTCAACGCCTGTCAGTTGCAGTTCGTCGGTGAGGAAGCCCGCATAGTTGGCCGGGATGTCGGCGCCGGCGGTCCAGTCCATCATCCGCCGCACCGTCTCGGGCGAGGGCGGCGGGGGCAGGGGCGTGCCGTTCAGATAGGCGGTGAGGGCGACCTTGGCGCGGGCGCGGATGTCGGCCTGAACCTCCGGCGAGTAGCCGCCGAGCTTGCCGTCGGCCAGGAACACATATTCGGGCCGGCGCTCGGGGGTGAGCAGGGAGGCGTCGCCGGTCATGTGCACGATCGACATCAGCAGGGCCGGCAGATGAGCCTCGGCGATGGCCGTGTCGAGTTGGCTGGAGAGATCCGTCATGGTGTTTCCCGAAGTTTCCCTGAACTGTCGCCGTTAGATAGTGAACCTTCCCCAACGGTGTGAAGACCTCACGCCGAGCGGCCGCGCCCGTCCACCGGCCATATGCCCACGAGCGTGTCGCCGTCGACCGCGTGATAGGCGTCATAGAGATTCACGGTCGGATCGCAGTGCGGCGCGCCGAAGACGACGATCCGGCCGAGCGCGGGCGGCGGCTCGCCGCGCGGGGGGACGACGCAGCCGTGTTCGTCGCCCATGAAATGGAAGGCCGAGCCTTCCGGCGCGCCCTTGAGGATCGGCGGCGGGCCCGCCTCGGTGGCGAAGGCCTTGAAGCCGGCGTCGACGGTGGAGAGGGCGGCGTGATTGGCGCTGATCACCCGGGCGTCGATCATCAGCGAGGTCTCAAAGGCGACGCCGCAGTCGGCATATTGCCGGTCCATGAAGATGTAGCTGCCCACCTGAAGCTCGGTGAGCACGCCGAGGTCGCCGTCGATCAGATGGCTTCCGGTGCCGCCGCCGGTGACCAGGGCGGGGGCCAGGCCCGCCTCCGTCAGGGCGGCGATGACCGTCTTCAGATAGTCCGTGCGCTCGGCCAGGGCCGCCCGCCGGGCCGCCACGTCCTCGATGTGCTGCTGGGCGCCGCAGTAGAACTGCACCCCGCCGTAGGTCAGGTTGGGCGCCTCGCCGATCCGCCGGGCCAGGGCGACGGCGGCCGCGGCGTTGGCCACGCCGGTGCGGTGGATGCCGGGATCGATGTCCACCAGAAGGGTTAGGGCCGCGCCCGAGGCGATGAGCGCCTCCAGGGCGTCCGGGTGATCCACGGTGGCCATCAGCCCGGGCGCGCGCTCCGCCAGGGCCGCCAGGCGCGCGACCGCCGCCGGACCCACCACGGGCGAGGTGATCAGGAGGCCGGTGATTCCCTGGGCCGCCAGCGCCTCGGCCTCGCCGAGCTTGGCGCAGCACACCCCCACGGCGCCGGCGGCGATCTGCCGGCGGGCGATTTCGGCGCATTTGTGGGTCTTGGCGTGCGGCCGCAGCGCCTGGCCGGCCTTGGCGGCGAAGGCGGCCATGGCGGCGATGTTCCGGTCCAGGGCGCCCACGTCGACGATCAGGGCCGGGGTGTTGAGATCGGCCCGCGAACCCTGACGGCCGATCAGGTGGGCGTGGAGAGTTTCGGCGTGCAGGGGTTGGGCGGTCATGGGGTCCGTCAAAGCGAAAAGGCGAAGAGTTCGCGCAGGTGCGGGTTCAGGAATTTGCCGGCGGGATCGACCCGGCGACGCACCGCGCCCCACGTTTCCGCCTGCGGATAGAGCCGCAGCACGTCAGCGCTGGTCCGGGTGTGGCGCTTGGCCCAGTGCGGGCGACCGCCATGGGCGGCGAACACCGGCTCCACGGCGGCGAACGGAGTCTTCCAGTCCATCTTCGCATACTGGTGGAAAGAGATCGAAATGCACGGCCCGGCGTGCATGGGCGAGAGCCAGATGTCGTCGCCGGCCACGGTGCGGAACTCGAAGGGGAAGATCACCGGCAGCCTGCGCCGGCGGACCTCGGCGATCGCCGCGCGCAGCGCGTCGGGCCCGGCCGCGGTGGGAATCTCATATTCCATCTCCTCGAACAGGGTGTCGCGTTCGGAGGGGAAGATCCGGTAGGCGGGCGCCGCGCGGGTCGCCGGGCTCATGGCCCGGGTCAGCAGCCGCTGCAGGGTAGGCGCCAGGAACGGAAAGGTCGCCGCCGTGTCGCTGACGACCTGCATCACCCCCGACTCCAGATCGGCGGCGGGTGGGTCGTCGCCGGCGTCCACCGGATCGAGGATCTTCATCAGCGCCCGGTCGGCATAGGGAAAGACGAAGAACTCCACGTGCCGGTGGCGGGCGGTGAGGGTGTCCCAGTCGGCCAGAATCTCGCTGAGCGGCGCCGGCCGCAGGGTCTCGCGCAGGCGATAGGCGGGGACCAGGGCGAGTTTCACCTGCTCCATCACCCCCAACATGCCCAGCCCCACCCGCGCCGCCTGGAAGAGATCGCTCTCGATGGCCGCATCGCATTCAACCCGCGTTCCGTCGGCCAGGATCAGGCGGAAGGCCAAGGCCTGGGTCGAGATCGAGCCCAGGGTGACGCCCGTGCCGTGGGTGCCGGTGGAAAGCGCCCCGGCCATGGCCTGTTTGTCGATGTCGCCCTGGTTGGCCAGAGACAGGCCGCGCTTCCAAAGCTCAGGTGTCAGGCGATGGATCGGCCAGCCGGCCGGAACCCAGGCCGAGAGGCCGTCGTCGCAGACGGTGATCTCACCCTCCATGTCGGCCAGATGAAGCAGGAGGCCGTCGGTGGCGCACAGCGGCATGAAGGAATGCCCCGCCCCGGTCACCCGCACCCGATCGGCGCCGGCGATCAGGGCCTGAAGCTCCGCGACTGTCCGCGGCCGCGCCACCGCCGACGGCGCGGCGCTGACGCTCCCCGACCAGTTCTTCCAAGCGGCCATCGTCGCCTTCTCTCCACGCAACCCGGGCAGTGTCACGCCGCGCCTTGGAATGTCGAGGCCCCGCCGCGCCTGGCCTCGCGCTTTTTGCGGATCGGAGAGGCGGCGGGCGAGCCTGTCTTGCCGACAACCGAATTTCTGCTCGGCATGGCCCCGCGCCGCCCTGGCCACAGGCCCGGTGGGCGAGCGATGATGCCCCATGAGCTTAGAGGCCGCCTCCGTCAGGACCGAAGCGAACCCGCCGCGGCGCTTTGCGCCCGCGGCGTGGCGGTTCCTGCTCGGCTTCTTCCGGGGACGGGCGGGGGCTGTTGCCGTCTGCATCCTTGCCGCTCTGGGCCAATCCCTCGCGCCGCTGCCCATGGTTCCCCTGGTGCGTCTGGCGGTCGATACGGCCATCCCGCGCGGCGACATCGGCCTGTTGCTGGCCATCGCGGCGGGGCTGGCGGTCCTGAGGCTTCTCGCGGGCGCCGCTGCGGTGGCGACCCGGAGCCGGGTGAGCGGGCTGAAAAGCCGGGTGATCCTCGAACTGCGCCGCGATCTGTTCGAAGGCCTCTACCGGCGACCGCAGATGTCTCACGTCCGGGCCGAGACCCAACCCCTGGCCGGTCATCTGGTGATCGACGCCGAGCGCGTGGACGCCCTGATCGACCAGGGTCTGGGCACGGCGCTGCCGGCGCTGTTGACCGGCCTGGCGCTGGCCGGAGCCCTTGTGGTCCTGAATGCGGGGCTGGTGCTGGTGGGTCTGGCGCTGCTGCCCCTGGTCGGCTTGACGGCGTTCGTCGCCACCCGGCGCATGGGCGCCAACTACGCCCGATATCACGACGCTCATGACGCGTTCATGCGCGGCGTGCGGTTCGTGCTCGACAACTTCGCCCTGACCCGGGCCCGGGCCGCCGAGGGGGCGGAGGTCGCACGCCAGGCTGAAACCCTGGAGCGTCTTCGCGCCGTCGGACTTCGCCTGACGCGGGACAACAGCCTGGCCGCGCAGGCCCAGTCCGGCGTCCTGGCCCTGGTGGGCCTGGCCATTCTCATCGCCGGAGCGATCGCGGTTCAACGCCATGCGCTCAGCCTTGGCGGTCTCCTGGCCTTCCTCGCCGCCGCGGGGCTCGCCAGCAGCCAGCTCGACCGCCTGATTTCGACCCTCCCGGCCCTGGTGGAAGGGTCCGCGGCGCTCTCGCGGCTGTGGGCTTTCACCGCCGCCACGCCGGCGCCGCCCTATTCCGGCGCTCGGGCGTCGAACGACTGGTCCGGTCGCGTGGCCCTGGAGGATGTCACCTTCGGCTATGGCGGCGGGCCGGTGCTGCGGAACGTCTCGCTCGCGCTGGACCCCGGCGAGCGGATCGGCCTGACCGGCGCCAACGGGGCCGGGAAGACGACGCTGTTCAACCTGATCCTCGGACTCTACCGGCCGGACGCGGGACGCCTGACGGCCGATGGCGCGGCCTATGAGGATCTCGACCTCGCCGCGCTCCGACGCCAGGTCGGAATCGTTCCCCAGGAGCCGGTGTTCTTCGACGGCTCGGTGCTGGAGAACATCGCCTATGGCGTCGCGGGCGTATCCCGCGAGTCGATTCACGATCTCGCCGAACGGATCGGCGCCTCGCCCCTGCTGGCGCGGCTCCCCGGCGGGCTCGACGCGCCGCTGGGCGAGCGGGGCCTGCGCCTCTCGGGCGGCGAGCGGCAGCTGGTGGCGATTCTGCGGGCTCTGATTGCGCGGCCCCGGCTGCTGCTGCTGGACGAGCCGACCAATCACCTGGACCCGTCCGCCATGGCCGGCGTGCTGGCGGGCCTCGGCGCCTTGTCGGAGCGACCGGGTCTGATGATCATCAGCCACGACCCGGGGGCTCTGGCGGGATTGGACGCGGTCTGGCGGCTGGAGATGGGCGCTTTGACGCGGGTGTCCTGAAGGGCTGCCAAGTCGCCAGGATTGGCCTAGATTGGCCATCTACAGCGGGGAACGCCGATGACCATTGCGGACTATTCGGAATACGACGGCCTGGGACTGGCCGATCTTGTGACGCGGCGGCAGGTCAGCCCGTCGGAACTGATTGAGGCGGCGATCGAACGCACCGAACGCCACAACGGAACGCTCAACGCCGTCGTCCATAAGGCCTATGACGAGGCGCGGGCGACTGCCGCCGGGCCGCTGGCCGACGGGCCTTTCCGGGGCGTGCCGTTCCTGATCAAGGATCTCGGCGTGTCGGTGGCCGGCTGGCCGAAGACCCATGGCAGCCGATTCGCCCGCGACGTGGTCGATCCCGAGGACAGCGGCCTGGTCAAACGCTACCGCGAGAGCGGAGCGGTGTTCCTGGGCAAGACCAACACCCCCGAGTACGGCATCACCGGCACCACGGAGTCGGGCTTTCTCGGGCCCTGCCGCAACCCCTGGAACCCCGGCCATATCGCCGGCGGCTCGTCCGGCGGATCGGCCAGCGCCGTGGCCGCCGGCATCGTGCCCATGGCCCACGCCAGCGACGGCCTGGGCTCGATCCGCATCCCCGCCGCCTGCTGCGGCCTGGTGGGGTTGAAGGTCACCCGCGACCGCAACCCGAACCTGCCCGACGGCTATGACTATGCCTACGGCCTGGTGGTCGACCACGTGGTCAGCCGCACGGTGCGCGACAGCGCCGCCATGCTCGACGTCACCGGGCGGCCAGAGCCCGGCTCGCCCTATCCGGCGCCGCCGAAGGCCGGGCCCTATCTGGACGACGTCGGCCGCTCGCCCGGCCGGTTGAAGATCGCCTGGTCGGCCGAGACTCCCAGCGGCCGGCCCATCGATCCGGAGGTGGAGGCCGCCCTGCGCGCAACCGCAGAAACCCTCGCCGCGCTTGGCCACGACGTCGTGGAGAAGGGGCTCGGCATCGACTACCGCGCCATGTACGCGGCCATGGGGCCGATCAGCGGCGCCAACTTCGCCGCCGGCATGAAGCGGCTGATCGAGCGGGTGGGCCGCGAGCCCGATCCCGACGAACTGGAGCCCCTGACCTGGGCTTCCCTCAAGGGCGGGCGCAAGGTCACCGGCGAACAGGCGCTGTGGGGCCTGCAGCAACTGCGCATGATCAACCGTCAGACCCTGGGCTTCTTCGAGGCCTTCGATGTCTATCTGACCCCGGTCATGGGAACCCCGCCGCCGCCGATCGGCTATATCGATCCAGTCACCCTGGCCCCGCGCGAGGTCAATCGCCGCCAGGGGGAGGTTTTCCCCTACACCCCGCCGTTCAACGCTAGCGGCCAGCCGTCGCTGTCCTTGCCGCTGTGCGTCAGCGCCTCCGGCCTGCCGATCGGGATGATGTTCACGGCCCGCTACGCCGACGAAGCGACCCTGTTCCGCCTAGCGGGCCAGCTGGAAAAGGAAATGCCGTGGAAGGACCGCCGGCCGGCGGTCTGGGGGTGAGCGGCGCGGGCGAGGAGACGGGCGTGTCGATGGAGCTGAGTCTGGTTCGCGGAGCGGATAGCCCGCCCCTGATGGAAGAAACCCTGGGCCAGGCGCTGGACCTGGCGGCGGAACGCTGGGGCGGGGATCTGGCCGTCATCTCGCCGCCGCAGAACCTGCGTTGGACCTTCGCCGAACTGCGCGACTGCTCGGACGCCCTGGCGGCGGGACTGCTCGCTCTAGGCCTGGAACCGGGCGACCGTATCGGCATCTGGTCGCCCAACTGCGCCGAATGGACCCTGACCCAGTTCGCCGCCGCCCGGGCGGGCCTGATCCTGGTGACCATCAACCCCGCCTACCGACGCTCCGAGGTCGCCTATACGCTCAACAAGGTGGGCATCCGCGCTCTGGTCTCGGCCGAGATGTTCAAGACCAGCGACTATCTGGGCATGATCGAGGATCTGGAGCCCGGCGTGGTGTCGTCGACGCCCGGGAATCTGACGTCCGAGATCTTCCCGACCCTGACGGTGCTGATCAAGATCGGCGGCGCGCCGCGGGCCGGTTGGCTGGATTTCGCCGACGTCGCGGAGCGCGGTCCGGCTGTCGATCCCGCCGCCCTGGGCCGCGTGGCCGAGGTGGGCCGGACCCTGAGCAACCGTGACGCCATCAACATCCAGTTCACCAGCGGCACGACCGGCTCGCCCAAGGGCGCGACCCTGTCGCACCGGAACATCCTCAACAACGGCCTGTTCGTGGGCCGGGCCATGGGCCTCAAGGCCGGCGATCGGCTGTGCCTGCCGGTGCCGCTCTACCACTGCTTCGGCATGGTGATGGGCAATCTGGCCTGTCTCACCCACGGCGCGGCCATGGTCTATCCGGCCCCGGTGTTCGACGCCGAGGCCACACTCCGCACCATCGAGGCCGAGCGGTGTCACGGCTTGTACGGCGTGCCGACGATGTTCATCGCCATGCTGGGGCATCCGGACTTCGATCGTTTCGATGTGTCGTCGCTGCGCACCGGCTGCATGGCCGGTTCCCCTTGTCCCGTAGAGGTGATGAAGGCCGTGATCGGACGTCTGCACATGCCCGACGTGACGATCGCCTACGGCATGACGGAAACCAGTCCGGTCAGCTTCCAGACGGCCCTGGACGATCCGCTGGAGCGGCGGGTCGGCACCATCGGTCGGGTGCAGCCGCACCTGGAGGTTAAGATCGTCGATGAGACCGGCGCCATCACCCCGCGCGGCGTGGCCGGCGAGGTGTGCACCCGCGGCTATTCGGTGATGATCGGCTATTGGGACGACCCTGAGAAGACCGCTGAATCGCTCGACGCCGAGGGCTGGATGCACACGGGCGACCTGGGCGTCATCGATGACGAGGGCTACGGCAACATCGTCGGGCGCATCAAAGACATGGTCATCCGCGGCGGCGAGAACCTGTTCCCCCGCGAGATCGAGGAATTCCTCTACAGGCATCCCAAGATCGCCGATGTCCAGGTGGTGGGGGTTCCCGACAAGCGCTTCGGCGAGGAACTTTGCGCCTGGATTCGCACCCATCCGGGCGAGATCCTGGACGAAGCCGAGGTCCGGGCCTTCTGCGACGGCCAGATCGCCCATCACAAGATTCCCCGCTATGTGCGGGTTGTGGATGAATTCCCCATGACCGTCACCGGCAAGGTGCAGAAGTTTCTGATACGCGAGACGATGATCACGGAGCTTGGTCTTACCATCGAGAAAACAGCGTGAGACAGCCCCCTGTCATTGGCGAGGCGGCGACCTGACGATGGACGCCACGGCCTACAACCGCTCCAGTCGTATCCAGGCGCGCTTCACCGGCTTCATGCTGGTGGTCGGTTGCGTGCTGCTGGCGATGGTGTCGCTCAACTCGGATGGCGGGCAGACCCTGACGACGGTGAAAATGCTGTTCACCGTGGGCACCTTTCTGACGGGTGTAGGTTTGGCGGCGGCGGTCTGGAGTCGTCAATGGCTGCTCTATCTTGTCAGCATCGGACTGATCGCCGTCGGCCTGGCGGCGATAGCTTTGCTCCTGATCTTCCCCGACCCCGCCGCTGATCCATTCCTAATGCAGGCCGGGCTCTGGCAGGGCGGCCCGGTGCCGCTCTCGGCCGGCTGGGCGCGCCTGGCGATGGCCGGCGTGACCATCTTCACGGGCCTGGCGATGCCCTTCGCCTGCTCTCGCCGCAATATGGTCGCGCTTGCCTCGCTGACCTTTGTCCGTATCAGCCTTTGGGTCGGGACATTCTGGCAACTGGCCTATGTGGTGCTCGGCGGTCGCTTCGATCGTCTGTTCGAGCACTCGGCCGGCGTAATCCAGCTGGTCCTGGTTCTGGTCTGGGCCGGCTCGTGGGCTTTCCTGCTGCGGGGGGAACGCCGTTGGCTGCGCACCCTCACCGAGGCCGACCGCAGCGTTTCCCTGGCACGCCTCATCATTCCCATGTCGCTGGTTCCGGTGGTCGGGGCCTATGTCACCGTGTTCGGGGCCGGCGTCGGGGGCTTCGCGCAAAGCGTCGGGCCTCTGCTGAACGTGGAGATAAGTTCCGTCGCCCTGCTGGTGGTCAGTTCCGCCGCCTTGCGGGAGTTGTGGCGGGAGCGCCGCCAGCGCGAGAGACTGGCCAATGCCTTGGAACGCTCGCCGGTCGTCGTCCATTCGGAGGAGGGGCTGATCGAATATTGGCCGCAAGGCTGCGAGGCCCTGTACGAATACTCGGCGCAGGAGGCTGTGGGACGGCGTGGTCTTGAACTGCTGAAGACCGAGTACCCGATTCCGATTCCCGAAATCGAGTCGGCGCTGCGACGAACAGGCGAGTGGGCCGGCGATATCCGCCAGGTCACCAAGAGCGGTCGCCGGCTGTGGATCGCCACGCGCATCGTCGTCGAAGCGCCTGGCGGCGAGCAGGAGCTCAAGCTGGTCGAGACCCTCACTGACATCACCGACCTGAAGCTTGCCGACGCGGCTCTGCGCGAGACCACCGACAGCCTCTCCCAGGCCGTGGCGACGTATGAGCTGGGAATCGTCGATTATGACGGCGCCACCGGCCGGACCAGCTTCTCCAGCGAATTCGAACGAATCATCGGCGTGGCGCCCGGGGCGCTGGGGAGCGACCAAGAAGAGGCCTGGAAGCTCTTCCTCGCCGAAGAGGAATACGGGCGCATGATGGATTGGGTCCGGGAGGATATCGCCAGGCAGGCCACGCGCCGGACGCTGACGATGAAGGCGCGGCGCTCGGACGGACAGGTGCGGGACCTGCAGGGGATGCTGCGTTACCGGTTTTCCGACGACGGAAAGCTGCTGCGCATGGTGGGCATCTATATGGACGTCACCGACCAAATTCGGGACCGGGCCGAGGTCGCGGCCCGCGGCGCGCGCCTGATGGCTCTGCAGTCCGAACTCACCCACACCTCGCGCCTGTCGGCCATGGGCGAGATGGCCGCCGCCCTGGCGCACGAGCTCAATCAGCCGCTGACGGCCGTTGGCAATTCGGTCGGTGCGATCGAACTGATCCTCAAGGACGACGACAAGCCGGTGGACGATAAGGTTCGCCAGCGGGTGCTGCGGGCCGCCCGTCACGCCGCCGCCCAGGCGGTGCGAGCCGGGGAGATCGTGCGGCGCCTCCGCGAGTTCATCTCGCGCGGCGAAGCCGACACCCAGGCCGAGGACCTTTCCGAGCTCATCGAGGACGCGGTGGCCTTGGCCCTGCCCAATCCCGCCGCGGCGGGAGTTGAGATCAAGAAAGCGATCAGCCCTTACGCCTCGCGGATTCTGGCCGACCGGATCCAGATTCAGCAGGTCCTGGTCAACCTCGTGCGCAACTCTGTCGAGGCGATGAGGGATCAGGAGACGCCTCGCAAATTGACAATCACAGCCACGCTGGTGGAGGGCATGGCTCAGGTCCGTGTGACCGACACCGGGCCCGGTGTGCCGCCAGCATCGATTCAGACGTTGTTTTCTCCATTTCTATCCACCAAGCGAGACGGAATGGGTGTTGGTCTATCCATCTGTCGGCGTATTATTGAAACCCATGGGGGAAAGATGTGGTTCGAGCCCGCCGCGACCGGCGGGGCCGGCTTCAACTTTACCCTACCGGTGATACCGAACGAGGTGTGGGATGTCGGAGTCCAGGCTGGTACATATCGTCGATGACGATGAAGCGGTGCGTGAGTCGGCGGCGACCCTTCTGGATAGCGCCGGCTATGAGGCGGAGACCCACGTCTCCGGTGTAGATTTTCTGGAGACCCTTGAGTCGGCCAAGCCAGGCTGCATTCTCCTCGATATTCACATGCCGGGCATCACGGGCCTCGAGGTTCAGGCTGAGCTTAAGGCCCGCAACGTCAACTGGCCGGTGATCGTTCTCACCGGGCAGGGCGATGTCGGCATCGCCGTTCAGGCCATGAAGAATGGCGCGTTTGAGTTCATCGAGAAGCCCTACCGCAACGACGCCCTGATGGAGACTCTCGACGACGCCTTCGAAAAACTCGAGGCCCATACGCAGGAATCCTCCCGTGTGGCGGCCGCCAGGATCCTGATCGACACGCTCACGCCGCGTGAACTTCAGGTCATGCAGGCGCTGCTTGGAGGACTGCCGAACAAGCTCATCGCCTACGAACTCGATCTCAGCGTGCGGACAGTGGAGATTTATCGCGCCAATGTCATGGCGAAGCTGAAGGCGCGGGGGTTGTCAACAGCCGTGCGAATCGCCTTGGCGGCCGGCGTCCAGCCGCTTCACGAACGCAGTAAGTAAATTCCTGAGACGAAATCTGCCGCCATCTCCAAGTCGACGCGCATGGACCGCGCCTTCACGATCGTGAACGGCAGGTCCGAGGCCATGGCGCAAATGCGCCGCCAGGATCTTAAACTCGCCGCCGGAGCCCATTGGCTCCGAACGCTCGGATCTGCGGCAATTCATCCCCGTCTCGCTCGAAAGTCTAAAACGCTCCTTGCTCGGTGATGCGGGGAGCCGACACGAATCTGCTCCTCGAGTGAAAAGGCCGGAAAGTTCCGCCGGGATAAGTCGGCGCGGTCCAGCCCGCGCAAGCGCCTCGCCGGGTCTTGGACTTAGCCTGCGGTCAGGCCTGGGCCGGATGGCCGTCGCGGATCAAAGTGATCAGCTCATGGCTGCCGAACGGCTTCTCGATGATCTTCACACCCTGGGCGGGTTCGAAGATCAGGTCGGCCTTGGCCGCGTCTTCAGTCAGGACGATGGCGATGCCCCGCCACAGCTGTGCTCGAAGTTGGCTGACGAAGCCGCGTGGATCGCGAGGCAGAAGATCGCGGTCGATGATCAGCGTGGACCCCGGCTCAAGCGCAAGGGACGCGAGACCAGTCGCCGGGTCGTGGATGAGCACCCGCAGATCGAGGGTCTGAAGGGTCAGCTCCAGGGAGATGGCCAGGGCCTCCTCCGCGACTGACACCACCACAGGGGCCCGAGTTGTATTGTTTTTCGACGAGACCAATGCACCAATCCGTTGCGCGACCCTAAACTCCACCCCAGCGAGGGAGGGAGCGTTGCACCCTACGGGATTGGCGCGGCAGACCTAGTTTGTGTTTATACTTAGGTATCAGGTTGGCGACGATTTTGACCTCCTTTTCGTCGGTGTCGGTGTCGGTGTCGGCGTCGGCGTCGGCCGTTGTGGCCGGATTCTTTTGGTCGCCGATTTCAGCAGGAGGACACGACCGCATGAGCTATCAAATCCGCCGGCGCGGGCGTCCTGCTCCAGCCCGCCAAGCGTCACGATGATGCTTCGATCACTGGACGCGGAGCGCGTCCTGGTCGAATTCCGGCCCGGACTCAGGGTCTATCTCCAGGGCGCGATCGGTGAGCCACTGGTCCTGCGCGACATCCTGGCCGGCGCGCCCGATCGGCTGGCTGGGGTGCGGCTGACCGCCTGTCTCTTGCCGGGTATGAACGAATTTGACTACGGTGCCCTCGCCGGCGACCTGGAGGTGACGACCTTTCTTCTCCCAACCGCGGCGCGAGGCTCGTTCGAGGCCGGCCGTACACGCGTGCGACCCTTGCCCTATTCCCAGATTGCCGCTGCGTTCGCCGCCGATCCGCCTTTCGACCTGGCGATTTTCCTTGTCACGCCACCCGACGCCGACGGCGACTGCTCCTTCGGTCCTCTGGCCGATTTTCCGAGGCTGATCTGGCCGCGGGCGAAGCGAGTCATGGCGTTTGTGAACCCGCGCCTGCCCAGGGCGCCCCGAGGCCCGAAGATCCCCTTCGCCGCGATCGACGTCGTGATCGACGCCGAGGGGCCTTTCATCACGGGTCCGGATGGCGAGGCAGGCGGTGACCTCGGCCGGATCGCCGACCTGATCGCGGGCTTGATCCCTGACGGCGCAGCCATCCAGACCGGAATCGGCGGCGCGCCGGCGGCGGCCGTTGCGCGCCTGACCGATCGCAGAGGGCTTGTCGTGCGATCGGGCATGGTCACCGAGGGGTATCGCACGCTCATGGAGGCCGGCGCGCTGGATCCGGATGCCGACCACATCACAGGGCTGGCGCTCGGAACCGAGGACTTCATGCGTTGGGGCGCGGAACGGTTCATTTTCGCCGACGCCACAGTGACCCATGGCGCGGCGGTGCTGGCGGCGACCCCCCGGCTCCACGCTCTCAATTCGGCCCTCGAGGTGGATCTGTTCGGTCAGGCAAATCTGGAATGGCGTTCGGACCGCTTGGCCAGCGGTCTGGGTGGGGCGCCCGATTTTGCCGCCGCCGCCCGCCGATCCAGCGGCGGAAGGGCGGTTCTTGCGCTGCCGTCATCCGCGAAAGGCGGCGCGCTATCCCGCATTGTCGCCCGCCTGGAGGCGCCGACGGTCTCCATTCCCCGCGACGACACCGACCTGGTGATTACGGAATACGGCGTGGCGGATCTGCGCGGGACGGGCCTGGATGAGCGGGCCGAGAAGCTGATCGCCATCGCCACGCCGGCTCACCGCGACGGGCTCGCCGCAGCCTGGGACGTCATGCGCCGGGCGATGTGATCTCGTTGATCACCTGATCGAGAGAATCTCGACCTCCTGGCCGGCCAGCATCGCGGTCTCGCCCACGGGTTTGCCCAGCAACGCCTGTGCCAGGGGTGAGATATGCGAGACGCTGCCGTTCGCCGGGTCGGCCTCGTCCTCGCCGACGATCCGGAAGGTCTGGCGGCGTCCGTCAGGGCGTTCGAACGTTACCGCCGCCCCGAACTGCACCACATCTCTGTCCGGGTTCGGCGTCAGCAGGCGGGCGCTCGCCCGCCGCGCGGCGTAGTATTTCAAATCGCGCGTCGCCCGGGCCATGGCGGTGCGATCGGCGTCGATGCCCTCCTGCGACCGCGCCGCGGTCCAGGCGGCCCGCGCCTGGGCGAGCGCGGCGTCAAGCGCGACCAAGCCCTCCGTCGTCACCAGATTAGGGTGTGGCGAAATGGGCCGGTCCGGCAGGTCTGCGGCCGCGGCTTCGGCGTCCTGCTCTTTGGTAAACGCGACGCTCATGGCGCCGTCAGCTTCGGCTGGGTGCCGGTCAAGTCACCGGCCAGTTGGCGCGCGGCATTTCGAACATGGCCTCCGGCGTGATCTCGGCATAGTCGCCCAGGCGGCCAGCCCGCAGAATCGGATGGGCGGCGGCCGTGTCATAGAGCCCATCCTTCAGGTAGGCGCGGTCGATGTGGACCGTGACCACCTCGCCGAGAATCAGCCATGTGCCAACCTTTTCGCCGCCAAGGCGCTCGAGCTGGATGAGCTGGGTGAGTTTGCATTCGAAATTCACCGGGCTTTCAAGCACGCGTGGCGGCGCCACGCGCAGCGAGGCCGCGCGGGTCAGGCCCGCGACGTCGAACTCATCGATCTCGGCCGGGGCGGGCGCGCACGTCAGATTCATTTCCTGCGCAAGCGCCTTGGTCGCCAGGCTCCAACAGAACTCTCCCGTGTCGGCCACATTGGCCACGGTGTCCTTCCAGCCGATCGTCGAGAAGCCGATCACCGGCGGGTAGTAGTTGAAAGCATTGAAGAAGCTGTACGGCGCCAGATTCGCCAGGCCGGCCTTGTCGACAGTGGAAATCCATCCGATGGGACGCGGGCCGACGATGGCGTTGAACGGGTCATGCTTGAGGCCGTGACCATGCAAAGGTTCGTAGATGTGGGCGGTGGCGTCAGCCATGAATCCTCTTAGACAGGTTCTGTGGGCGTTCGGGGGGTGAGCACTATGACAAAAATACGCGGCTGCGAAGGCGACATTGAAAAGTTCGCTGACGGAGCGCTTATTTCGCTACAGGTCTTGTTTTCACGCCGAGTCTTTGCTTAACACTCCCGCTTCAAAAGCTGAGGATTCCCATGGACGAAAACACTGTTCAAATGACTCTCGAAAAGACCACCGAGATTGTCGCCGCGTTTGTCTCAAAGAACCAGACCTCCACCGCTGATCTGCCGGCGTTGATCCAGGCGGTGCATCGCGCGCTGACCGGGATTTCGACCGCCGCGCCCGAACCCGAGCCCCGGAAGGAACCTGCCGTGCCCGTGCGCCGGTCGATCACGCCAGAGTTCCTGATCTGTCTCGAAGACGGCAAGACGTTCAAGTCGCTGAAGCGGCATCTCCGCACTAAATACGACCTGAGCCCCGAAGACTACCGGGCCAAGTGGGGCCTGCCCAAAGACTACCCGATGGTCGCGCCTAACTACGCCGCCGCCCGCTCCGCCCTGGCCAAGAACATGGGCCTCGGCAAGGGTGGACGTCAGGCCGCCGAAGTCGCGCCTGCGCCCAAGGCCCGCCGCGGCGCCAAGGCCGCCGGCTAAGCCTTCCGCTTCGGCAGCGCGTCACCCTCCATCGGGCGCGAATGCGGCCGGTTCAAGGGTGACGCTCGTTCCGGCCCGAAGGGCTGGATTCTGACGAACACAGGCGGTCGTGCGGAATGACACCTGAGATATTGCATCGCGAGACGGCCTACGCGGGCTATTTGACCGTGGAGCGGCTGCGGCTGCGGCTGCCCGACGGTGGCGAAGCCATGCGCGAGATCGAGTCGCACGGCGACGCCGTGGCCGTGCTTCCCTATGACCCCGCTACCGGGGTTGCCCTGATCGTCCGGCTGCTGCGCGCGCCGGCCTTCTTGCGGGATGGGGAACTCGCGCTTGAAGAGGCCTGCGCCGGCATGATCGAGGCCGAGCCTGAGGCGGACGCCGCGCGTCGTGAAGCCCTTGAGGAACTGGGACTGAAGCTCGGGCCGCTCGAACCGATCGGCCGGGTGTGGTCGAGTCCTGGCGTCTCCACCGAGCGGGTGTCGCTTTTCCTGGCGCCCTATGCCCATTCCGATCGCGTGTCGCCGGGCGGCGGGGCCGCCGGCGAACATGAAGGGATCACGGTCATCGAGCGGTCCCTGGCGACGCTCGCGGGGGACGCCGCTGCTGGCCGGCTGACTGACCTGAAACTGCTGACCTTGGTTCTCGCGCTGCAGGTCCGCCGGCCCGACCTCTTCGCCGGCTGACGTCGCGAGTCGCGAGGCGAGCGTCGCTATTTGCCGATATTGCTGGTGCGCCGGATGAAGGCCGCGGTGTCGTCATGCAGGGCCTTCAGGGAAGCCTCATTGGCGTAGACCATGTGGCCCGACGGGTAGTAGCGGTAGTCGATATTCGCCTGCAGCTTCGCCGGGATCGGCAGGTGGTGCATCTCGTACCATCCTTCGTAGAAAGGTGTGGCCAGGTCGTAATATCCTCCGGTGACAAGCACCTTCAGCTGAGGATTGAACTTCAGGGCCACGGCCAGATCCGGCATGACGTTCAGAGGCCCAGGGAAGCCCTCCGGCGCGCCAGGTTGAACGTGCTGGAAGCTCCAGAACCGACCGACATTCGCGAACGGCTTGAACGCTTTGCCGGCGCCGTAGCCCAGTTGGGAGCGGGCGTAGTCGTTGAAGGCTGAGACATAGGCCGAGCTGAGCGCGGCCGATTGTGGATCGTAGTCGGCTTCCTTGCTCAAGGGGTCGATGTCGGGGCCGGCGAAGCGCGTGTCCAGGCGACCGGTGGTCAGTCCCTCGTCATCGCGCAGCATTTTCTCGAACATGCCCCCGGTGATCCGCAGGTCGGCCTTGAGCAAATAGGGAACCGGCAGACCGATGAAGTGACTCAGCTTCGCGGCGACGGCCTGGCGGCGGGCGGGGTCCAGTTCGGCGCCGGCCTGCAGGGCGCTGGCGTAGTCGCCGATGGCGAAAACCTCGGCGTCCTTCAGGAACGCCTCAAGGCTGTCGGGCCGCTCGCCGGACACCTTGTGATGGTACCAGGCGCTCGCGGCGTAGGTCGGCAGGGCGGTGATATAGGCCTGATCCGAGCCGGGATTGGCCTGGGGGCCGTCGACGCTGAGGCCGAAGTTGAGGATCTGGGAGAGAAGGATTACGCCGTTGAAGTCGACGCTGTGCTCGGTTTCCAGCGCGCTGACCACCACGGCCGAGCGGGGCGTGCCATAGCTTTCGCCGAACAGATACTTCGGGGAGTTCCAGCGGCCATACTGGCCCAGGAAGCTGAGGATGAACTGTTCGAAGGCGTGAGCGTCCTGATCGACACCCCAGAAGGCCTTTTCCTTGTCTTTGCCGGCGATGCGGCTGAAACCCGCGCCCGGCGCGTCGATGAACACCAGGTCACTGGCGTCGAGCAGGCTGTAGGCGTTGTCCACAACGCCGTACGGCGCCGCGGGCGTGTGATCGCCGTCCTTGGTCACGACCCGGCGGGGTCCGAAGGCGCCCATGTGCAGCCATACGGTCGAGGAACCGGGCCCGCCGTTGTAGATGAACGTGACCGGGCGTGAGGTCGCCGGAACGCCCTTCTTGAAATAGGCGACATAGAACATCGAGGCCTCGGGCCCGCCCCCCGCCTCGGGGCCCTTGTCGCCCTTTTCCTTGTCGTCCGTCTTGGCGGTGTCGCGAGCCGCGTCGTCCCAGGACCTGGGGTGCACGATGAGGGTTCCGGCCACGGCCTTGTAGTCGATGCGTGCGCCCTCCACCGTCACCGACCCCTCGCTGGCGACGCTTTCGGGCGTGAACAGGCCCGGCGTCTTGTCAGTCTGCGGCTTGGCGCCCTCCGGCGCGGGTTTCACCGCGGGTTCGGCTCCCGCGACGGCCGCAGCCGACAGCAGCGATAGCGACGCAGCGAAAAGCAGAGCCTTTTTCACGAATGTCATCCCCCGTCCGTGTTTGACGCCTCGCAATGTAGAGCCTCGGCGACCGACCACAAGAACCCTTTATCTGGACGGCGATCCCTCCTATGCGACGCCGGACGGTCGTCGCCGCGGCCGGCCGGAGGGCCCATCATCTCGATCATCTCGATCATCACGATGCGCCGCGCCGACGGACGGATAGCTGTCGCCCTGGTGGTCGCTCTAAGCCTCCTCACCCTGGCCGGCCCGCTTCTCGTCGCCGATATCCCCCCCCTTACCGACTATCCGAATCATCTGGCGCGCTACTGGTTGATCGCCGGGGGAGTGGCCGACCCGCGTCTGGCCGGGTTCTACCGGATCGACTGGAGCGCGGCGGCCAGCAACATCGGGGTCGACCGCCTTGTGTTGTTGCTTTCTCCCTGGGCGTCCGGACTTGCCTTGGGGCACGCGGCGCTGGTCGCGGCGGCCGTCCTGCCGCCGGCCGGGGCGCTGGCCCTGAACGCGGCGATCTTCGGGCGGCCGACGCCCTGGCAGGCGCTGTTTCCGATCGCCGCCTGGTCGACCACCTTCCTGATGGGCTTCCTGAATTTCCAGACCGGTCTTGGTCTCGCCCTGCTGTTCGCGGCCATCGACCCCCTTGCCCATCCCCGGCTGCCGCGCGGCGCGGCGCTGGCGCGTCTGCCGTTCGGCCTGATCCTCGGAGCGGACCATCTGTTCGCCCTGTTGTTCTACGCCATTCTGCTGGCGGGCCTGGCGCTGGGTCCGGCGCCCTTGCGTCCGCTAGACGCCCGCGTGACGTCGATGCGTCTGGCCCGGGCCGCAGGCGCGGCGGCCTGGTGCGTAGTCCCGCTGGCGGTCTTGGGACTGTCGGGGCGGGGTCTGCCTGGCGCGGAGCAGAGCGGCGTTGGCGTCACCCACGGGAGTATCTCTCTCCTCATTCCCGGCAAGCTGGCGACGCTGCTGTCGGCCCTTGCCAGCTACAACCTGTTTCAGGAACTGATCCTGGCGGCGATTCTGGTCGGACTGGTGGTGGGGTTGATGCGCGCGCGTGCGCTGGACGGGCACCGGGGGCTGCTGCTCGCAGCAGCGGGCCTCCTGGTTCTGGCCATTCTCGCGCCAAGCCACGCGGCCGGGGCGAGTTGGGTCGACAAGCGCTTTCCGATCATGGCGCTGTTGTGCGGAATGGCGGCCGTGACGACCCGACGTGGATTGCCTGGGCGGACCGTGGCCTGGCTATCGGCGGCGGCTCTGGCGCTCTCGGCAGGTCAGGCGGCCTGGGTTGGCTGGAATTGGCGGGCCATGGCGGCGCCGACCGCCGCCGTACTCCGGGCCCTGCAGGCGGTTCCGCCCGGGGCGCGGCTGCTCCCGCTGCAGCACGAGCAGGACACGTGGGCCCGGCTGACCGCGCCACCGGGGCGCTACATGTTCAGCGTGGGCGACGCGACATACCGGCATTTCGACTCACTCGCCGTGCCACTCCGGCACGCCTTCACGCCGAAACTCTTCGCAGCCCGCGGCTTGCAGCCTTTGGGCGTGCGCGGCGATTGGGAGGCGCGGGTCGAGCACAATGGGGGTGACCTGGCCTCCGTGAACGCCCTGACCCGCGCGCCGCGATCGGGCGAACCTTCCTATCTGCCAGGCTGGTCTGAACACTTCGACTATGTGCTGGTGCTGAACGCCGACATGGCCGACCGGGACGGACCGTTCCATGCGCCGTCGAACCTGACCCTGGTGCGAGACGAGGGTTTTGCCCAGCTCTGGCGGGTCACCCCACCGCCGCGCCCCGTGGGCTAGACCGCAACCTGCACGCCCATTTCCACCACGCGCCCGGGCGGGATGGCGAACACCTCGCTGGGGTCGGCGGAATTGCGGTTGAGGGCGATGAACAGCAGGTCCTGCAGGCGGCGCAGGCCATGGTCATGAGTCGGCAGGATCGTCCGGCGTCCCAGGAAATAGGAGGTGTCGGCGGGATCGAAGGTCACGCCGGCAACCTTCAGCCGGGCCATGGCGGCCGGCACATCGGGTGTCTCCATGAAGCCGAACGCCAGGGTGATCGCCAGGAACGACTCGTTGAGGATGGTCACGGTGGCCCGCGCGTCGGGCGAGACACGGGGCTCATCGGTGGTTTGCACGGCTACGATCACGTTCATGTGGTGCAGCACGCCGTTGTGCTTGAGGTTGTGCATCAGGGCGCTGGGAGTCAGCTCCGGATGGGAGCTCAAATAGACCGCCGTTCCGGGAACGCGATGCCGCGGGCGGCGGGCCAGTGAGGTCAGAAAGTCGGCGATCGGGATACGGTCGCGGCGCGATTTTTCAGCGATGATGGCGCTGCCCCGCATCCAGGTTGCGATCACCGCCACCATGCCGGCGCCGATGGCCAGCGGCACCCAGCCGCCGGACAGCAGCTTCAGCGAATTGGCGCCGAAAAAGGCCAGATCGACGGCCACGAGCGGAATCACCACGAGACTGGTGCGCAGCAGACTCCACTTCCACTGGCGGCGCACCACTACGGCGGCCAGCAGCGTCGTCACACTCATGGTGCCGGTGACGGCGAGGCCGTAGGCGTTGGACAAGGCGTCGGAGTTCTTGAAGATACCCACGAGCAGAATCACGCCGAGCATCAGGGCCAGGTTGATCGTCGGCAGATAAATCTGTCCGGCGTGCTCGCCTGATGTGCGCTTCACCTCCAGCCGGGGCAGAAGGCCCATCTGCATGGCCGCGCTCGACAGGGAATAGGCGCCGCTGATCACCGCCTGGCTGGCGATGACCGTGGCGGCGTTGGCCAGGATCACCATGGGAATGCGCAGGGCGGCTGGGACCATCAGGAAGAACCAGTTCTGGTCGGAGATGTCTCCTGCGTGAGGGCCCGCGGTGGCGAGGAAATGCAGGGCGAAGGCGCCTTGTCCCAGGTAGTTCAGCGCCAGGGCCGGGAACACCAGGGTCGTCCAGGCCGCCTGGATCGGCCCGCGGCCAAAATGACCCATGTCGGCATATAACGCCTCGGCTCCGGTGATCGTCAGCGACACCGACCCCATGACGAGCACGCCGACGATGCCATGGCTGGTGAGGAATTTCAGACCCAGCAACGGGTTGATAGCCCAGAGGATCCGCGGGGCGTCGGGCAGGTGGCTCAGGCCCAGCGCGCCGATGACCAGGAACCACACCAGACAGATGGGTCCGAACCACGCCGCCACCTTCGCCGTTCCCCGCGACTGGACCATGAACAGGCCGATGAGGATGACCAGGGCGATGGCGATTTCCACCGAGGGCGTAATCACGCTGTCGAGGCCCGGCGCCGTCTTGAGCCCTTCGATGGCGGACAGCACAGAGATGGCCGGGGTGATGATCGCGTCGCCGTAGAACATGGCCGCGCCAACAACGCCAAGCACCAGAATGGATCTGGTGCGGTGTCCCATGGCGATCTGGGCCAGCGCCATGAGTGAGAGGATTCCGCCCTCGCCCTTGTTGTCGGCGCGCATCATGAAAAGCACATATTTGATCGTCACGACCACGATCAGCGCCCAGAGCATCAGGGACACCACGCCCATGATCTCGGCCTGGCCAACCGTCCCGTTGGCCGCCTGAGCGATTGCGGTCTTGAAGGTGTAGATCGGGCTGGTGCCGATGTCCCCGAACACCACGCCCATCGAGCCGAGCATCAGCCCGCCGAAACGCCGTCGGGCGGCCTGCGGGCTTAAGGGGATTGCGGACGCGGAAGGGGCGTTCATCGGCGGCGGCATAGTCCCGTCGGCGCCGGAAGGAAATGGTCTTCGGAGCTGGAAAGAGAGCGGCTGGTGTTTTCGTTCGCACCTGTGGCGCCGATCAGGTTCCCAGCCGGGCGCTTACCCAATCGCTCAACAGGGCGTTGACCCGTTCCGGAGCCTCCTGCTGCACCCAGTGCGACACCCCTGGCAGGCGGCGCAGGGTGAAGTCGCTCACAAGCGGGCCGTATCCCTCGGTGTTCTCGATGCCCAGCGCCGAGTCCTCCTCTCCCCAGATCATCAGGGTCGGGACCTCGATCACCGGCGATGTCGCGCCCCAGCGGTTCAGCATGCCGGTATTGGCCCGGTAGTAATTGATCATGGCGGTCATGGCGCCGGGAATCAGGGCGTTCTTCCGATAGACGTCGGTGACCTCTGGCGGAAACCGGGATTTGTCCACCGCCATGCCGGTGAAGGCCTGGCCGATCGCCCGCGCGCCGCCTGCGGTCATCATCGCTTCCGGCAAGCCTGGAATCTGGAAGAATCCCATGTACCAGGACCGGAGTGGCTGTCGCCACGAGGCGCGCATGACCCGGCCGAGCACGGCCGGGTGCGGCACGTTCATGATCACCAGGCCGTCAAGGGGGAGGCGTTTGTCGAGGGCGAAGGCCCAGGCGATCGCCGCGCCCCAGTCGTGACCGATCAGCAATCGCCGGCGCGCGCCGGCCGCCTCGAACAGTCCGGCCACATCGTCCACAAGATGAGGAACCCCATAGTCCGACTTGCGACCCGGTCGACTGCTTTCGCCGTAGCCTCTCAGATCGGGCGCAATCACCCGCCAGCCCAGATCCGCCAGCAGGGGGATCTGGTAGCGCCAGGAAAACCGGCTCTCGGGAAACCCGTGCAGCAGCACGGCGACATCCTGGCCCTCTCCGGCTTCGTCGACCATGAAGCTCAAGCCGTTGGCCTGCATCCGCCGAGATGTCACAGCCGCCATGAGCGCTCCTTGCCTTCCGTAGGGAAGTTGTGTGTTTCACTTCAGCCTAGCTGAACCGCCGGGAGCGCGCGATGGCAGAGACCCATTCTGAAACCGTTGCGGTGCTGGGCGCCGGGATCGCCGGCCTGAGCGTGGCGCTCGCCCTGGCGCCGACCGGCCGCAAGATCACCCTGCTTGAGCGGGACGCGGCTCCTCCTGACGGGGGGGCGGAAGCGGTGTTCGACCACTGGCAGCGCCGGGGCGCCAGCCAGTTGCGCCACAGCCATGCGTTTCTGGCGCGCCTGCGCACGCTCATCGCCATGGAGCACCCGGCGCTGCTGGCGGCCTTGCGCGAGGCTGGGGCGCGGGAGCTGCGTTTCGCCGACGGTCTGCCCGACGCCATCAAGGCGCGCTACACGCCGGCCCCGCAGGACGAGGAGATGGCGATTATCGTCAGTCGCCGGACCACCCTGGAGATGGTGATCCGCCGCTATGTCGAGCAGTCGCCGAATGTGAGCGTGCGGTCGGAGGTCTTCGTCTCGGGCCTTATCACTGACCGCGACGCGTCGGGATCGCTGGTGGCCCGCGGCTTCCGGCTTCAGGACGGCGAGGAGATTCGCGCCGACCTGGTCATAGACGCCGGCGGCCGGGCCTCGCCGATGACCGACTGGCTCGTCGAAGCGGGCGCGACCGTTACCGAGGCGGCCGAGAACTGCGAGATCCTCTATTACACTCGTTTCTATGAGTTCGCCCCGGGCCAAAGCGATCCGCCGCGTGGCCGCCACGCCCCCAACGGCGACCTCGGCTATCTGAAGTTCGGCGTGTTCCCCGCCGACAACGGCACCTTCTCCATCACCATGGCGGTGCCCGAAGTCGAGGAGACCCTCCGCGCGGCGGTGGTGCGCCCGGAGATCTTCGAAGCGATCTGCGCGCGCCTGCCGGGCGTCGCCGCCTGGACCGATCCGGAGCGGGCCAAACCGGTCAGCAAGGTCTACGCCATGGGCGATCTGAAGAGCCGCTGGCGCGAGATGGCCCCTGACGGCAGGCCGGCGGCGCTCAACGCCTTCTTCGTCGGCGACAGCCTGGTCCGCACCAACCCGCTCTATGGCCGGGGCTGTTCCTTTGCCGCTATCGAGGCCCACGCGCTACGCGACGTGCTGGCCGAGACCCGCGATCCGCTCGCGCGGGGCACGCTTTACAGTCGCCGCACCCGGGAGTTGCTCGAGCCCTTCTACGACGACATGCGCAGCCAGGACCGCGGCGCAGCCCGGCGGGCGGAACATGGCGTGGATCCTGGCTATCGGCCGCCGCTCAAGGCCCGCCTGCTGCGACGCTTTATTGAGGATGGCGTCGGGGTGGCCATCCGCCAGGACGCCGAACTGTTCCGCGCGGCCATGCGCGCCTTCCACATGCTCGAGCCCCCCAGGGCTTGGCTGGAGAAGCCTTCCACCCTGCTCAAGGTGGTCGGGGTCATGGCGCGAGGCCGCAAGGCCAATGCCCACCTCTATCCCGAGAAGCCCGGCCCGGACCGATGGGAAATGTTCAAGCTCCTCGATCTGCCGGCAGGCGCGGACCTCGAACGCCTGCGCGCGGCGGCCTGACCGGGCCTCAGGCGTAGACCGCCCGCTCCACCGACTCGAACGTGGCCAGCACGCCCGGATCGCCGAAAGGCAGCAGCTGCGCCATCACCACGCCCGCCGCGCCCGTGACGGGATCAGCCCAGTAGTAACAGTTGGCGAGGCCCGCCCAGGCCAGGCTGCCGGCCGAGCGGGTTCCGGTTCCGGCGTCCATGTTCACAAGTCCGGCGAGGCCGTGGCGGCGAATCCGGTTGGGGATCGGGATGAAGTCCCGGCTGAGCATGGGCTGCGCCGACTTCAGGGAGCCGGCGTCGAAATCGCCCACATGGTTGCGCATCATCAGGCCGAACGTCTCGGCTCCGAGGAGCGGCGCGCCGCCGCCGGCGATCGCCTTGAGGAATTTCAGATAGTCCGGCGCGGTGGAATACAGTCCGCCGCCACCCATGCCGAAATGTCTCACCGGCGGCATGCCGAACGGAATGGCGACAAAGGTTCCGTCGTCCAGCCGCTGGTGAACGCTCGCCTTGCGCGCCGAAAGCGCGGCGTCGGGGAAGAAGCTGGTGTCGGCCATCCCGAGAGGCCCCAGAACGTTCTCAGCGAGATAGGCGTCCAGGGTCTGGCCGCTGATCGCCTCGATCAGGCGCCCGGCCCAGTCGATGCCGATGCCATAGAGCCAGCGTTCGCCGGGTTCGAACATCAAGGGGATGTCCGGTTCGCCGGCGCCCATCAGCGTCCCGCCCGTGGCCGTCATGTAGCGGGCGAGTTCTTCGCTGACGAAATCGTACGCCAGGCCGCTGGTGTGGGTGAGAAGCCGGCGCAGGGTTATGGGCTTCGTGGCCGGTTGGGTGATCGGCTTACCGTCGGTGTCGAAGCCGGCGAGGACGCGCGGCGCGGCCAGGGTTGGCAGGGCGGATCCCACCGGCTCGTCCAGATCCAGCAGGCCGCGTTCCACCAGTTGCAACGCCCCCACGCTGGTGATCGCCTTGGTGCAGGACGCGATCCAGCAAACCGTATCCGATGTCATGGCGGCCGGGTTGTCGACCCCTCGGACGCCGGCCGCCCCAGACTGGACCCTGCCGTCCCGGTCGATGATGGCGGCCGAGAGGCCTGGCGCATGGCCGGCCGCCACGCCGGCCGCGAGAAGGGATTGCAGGTCGATCATGTGTGTTTCTCCGCTGACTCCTGACGGCGGGCCAAGGTCATTTTCAGTCCGTGTTTCAGGCCGAGGGTAACGTTCGCCACGGGAACGATCTCGGCGTCCGGGGCGAGCCGCGGCGCGTAGGTCTGCGCCAGAGTCGCAAGAATGAGGATTGTCTCGTTCAGCGCCAGGACCTGGCCGATGCAGACGCGCGGTCCCGCGCCGAACGGAAGATAGGCGAACCGGGCCCGGCGGCTGGCCGCGTCGGGCGCAAAGCGGTCCGGATCGAACCTCTCGGGATCGTCCCACAGCCTGCGGTGCCGATGCAGGACCCAGGGCATGACCGTTACGGACGCGCCCTTCGGAATGGTCCTGCCACAGACTTCGTCGGTCTCAAGGGCGCGTCGCGTGGAAAGCCCCGGCGCGGCCGGGTAGAGCCGCATGGCTTCCTCGACAACCTGGCGGGTGTAGGTCAACCGGGGAAGGTCGGCCTGCTCCGGCGCGCGGCCGCCGAGAATCACGTCGAGTTCGGCCCGCAGACGCGCCGCCGCCGCCGGCCGCTGCGAAAGCAGGTACCATATCCAGGACAGCGAGCCGGCTGTGGTCTCGTGGCCGGCCATGAAGATGGTGATGATCTCGTCACGGATTTCCTTGGCGCTGAGCCCGCCATTTCCGCCCTTGCCGCCTTCAATGTCCTTGGCCTGAACGAGGCGGGTGAGCAGGTCGTTCGGCGCGGTGGCCAGCGCCGCTTCCCGGGCGGCCACCAGCCGGGCGACGGCCGCGTCCAGACCGGCGGACGATGCCGCCAGCCGGCGTTCCCGCGCCCGCATGCGCCATTCGCCGACCAACGGCAGCAGATCGAGGATATTGGCGTCAGCGGCTGCCTCGAGGCCGCGCGACAGGGCGCCGCCGATCAGATCGATCACTTCGGCGCTGTCCGTGGAGAACACGGTACGCGCGATCACCTGCAGGGTCAGGGCCTTCATGTCCTGGGCCATGTCGACGGGGGCGCCGTCCGGCAAGCCGTCCCATTTGGCGAGATGGTCACGGACCGCGGCGGTGATCGCAGGCCCATAGGCCGCCACGCTGCGCGGATCGAAGGCCGGAGCCATGATCCGCCGGTGCCGCCGCCAGGTCTCCCCATCCGAGCCGAGCAGGCCGCCGCCGAACAGGGCGGTGAAGAACCGCAAATCCATCGCGGTCTTGGGATAGTTGGCTGCGTTCTCCACCAGCACCCGGCGCACCCCGGCCGGGTCGTTGATCAGGGCGTAAGGGCCGAACACGCTCCGGCCGACGATGATCGGTTCCTCGAAGGCGGCGTTGGTCAGGCCGGGGAAGAGTTGCAGCCGCCGGTTGCGGCGCCGTTGAGCGCGGGTGCGCGCGGCCGGCGGCAAGGCTCCGGCCAGAGCGGGCGGGGCATCGGGGGTGTCGAGCGCAGTCATGACAGCGCCTCCGCCGCCCGTAGTCTGGCGTCCCGCTCGTCGAGCGCCCCCCGGATCTCCCCGTGACGCGTGGCGTCGAGGCGCCAGCCGATGACGCAGGCCCCGCCCAGCATCACGAACAGGATGGGCCCGCCGATGAAGGCGATGGTCAGGTTGTTGAGCGCGGCGGCCGAATTCACCGCCCCCTCGGCCGGATTGAAGCCCAGTTTCTCAAGCAGGGGGAACGTCAACAGGATCGAGAAGGCCGCGGCAATCTTTGAGGCCAGCGCGTTGAGCGCGTAGAGCAGGCTGGTGCGCTCCTTGCCCTGGGTCAGGCGCACCTCGTCGCCCACGTCGGCCAGCATGGCCTGGACCATCAGGCCGAAACCGCTGGCCATGGAGCCGGACCACAGCATCACCGGCAGGGCGGCCAGGAGGTTGCGGTCGTTGGGGATCGCCAGGATCGCGAACAGGCCGAGGGAGAAGGCCGTGGTGGTGACCATCAAAGTTCGGTGCTTGCCGATTCGCCGCGCCAGCGCCGCCGTGCCGAGGGCCCCGGGAAGGCCGGCCAGGATGTAGACCGCCAGCAGGATCGAGGCCTGTTGGACCGAAAACCCCCGGGCCGAGGTGAAGAAGAAGAGATAGATCGCGCTCATCCAGCCGGGCCCGAGCGTCAGGGCCATCTGCGCGAGGAACAGGCGGATCAAGTCCGGCTTGACCAGCAGGGCCAGGTAGTCGGCCAGGGCGGCGCCCTTTCTCTCCACGTCAGGATTGACCCGCTCGGGCGTCCGTAGCGCCGCGAGGCCCACGGTCAGGGGGACGAGGGCGATGATGAACCAGCCCATCGCCTGAACGCTCTGGGCGTTGGTGCGGTGGAAGGTTTGGCCGAGGATCGGGATCAGCAGCACCGCCAGCGCCCCGACGACGCCCAGCGCGGTGATCGCGCCGAACAGCCGCGAGCGTTCATGATACAGCGTCGCTAGCGTGGCCCCCCAGGCCGACATCGACAGATAGACGATGCAATTGCCCAGATACATCACCAGCAGCCAGCCGATCAGATAGGCGGCCCCGAACCCGTGGGGGGCCATGAACAACTTATAGAGCGCCAGCATGAGGATCGGCGCCCCGGCGACCATCCAGGGCCGGTAGCGGCCCAACCCCGTGCGTGTCCTGTCCATCATCAGCGCCAGGCCGACATCGACGGGAATGTCGATCATGCGGACGAAGCCCCACGCCGCGCCGACCAGGCCCATGCCGACGCCGAGATGGCCGGCGAAGTAGGGAGGCAGATAAACGAAGACGGCGATGCTCAGCGCCGCCAGCGGGAGATTGGCCATCGAGAACGTAAGAAGGCGTCCCAAGGGAAGGCTGTCTGCGGCAGTGGCGGGCGGCGTTCGCGGCACGATATCGAAGCTCCATTTGGGCCGCACGGAAACGCCCGGCGGCGACTGTCGCGAACCTGCGTGACCCTGGCAAGCGGGCGGAACAGGTCGGGATGGGGTGGGCGCCATATTTGCCCGTCCTAGACCTCTCCCGGAAGCGATGTCCGCGTGACCCGATCCTGCGAAAATGCATAGCTGTGGCCTTGTTCGGATAGACCCTGTCGAAACCCCCTGGTCCCTGAGCGGGTTTTCTGTGACTAACGGCGCCGAACCGGGGGAACGGGGACGCCCCACGGAGCCGGATGCGCATGGCCGAATTCTCTATGCAGGACGCGGCGTTCACGGGCTTTCGCGTGGTGCGGGAGCACCCGAGGGCCTTGGCGATCTGGTCGCTCTACGCCCTCACCCTTTCGCTGGCCTTCGGCGCCGTGTTCGTGACCTTCATGGGCGCCGACTTCGCCCGCCTGATGGCCATGAGCGCCCACCCGACTCAGGATCCCGAGGCCGTTGTGGCGCTGTTCGGCCGGCTCGCGCCCGGTTACGCCATCTTCGCGGCCATCGGAATCCTGTCCAACGCCATCTTTGGCGCGGCCATGATCCGCGCGGTGATGCGGCCGTCGGAGGGTCGCTTCGGTTATCTTCGGGTGGGGCGCGATGAACTGCGGCAATTGCTGCTCGGCCTGCTGACACTGGCGGTGTTCCTAGGGGCCTATCTCGGGTTGGTCATCGTCATGGGCATCGTCGGCGGCGTGCTTGCGCTCGTCGCAAAGACCGGGCAGGCCGCGCTCGTGGCTGTGACGCTTATTGTCCTGGCTGGCGGCATGATCGCCCTGGCTGTGCGGCTCTCGCTGGCCCCTGCGGCGACGTTCGACACCGGGCGCATCGACCTGGCCGGCGCCTGGGCCCTGACGCGCGGTCGGTTCTGGCCATTGTTTGCGACCTACCTGCTGACGGTCGCCCTTGTGGCGGTCGTCTACCTGCTCAGCCTGTTGGTGATCTTCGCCCTGACGACCGTGCTGCATGGCGGGAACGCCGCCTCGGCTCTGACGTCGTCGGACGCCGTCACGCTCAAGGCCTATTTCGCCCCGGCGCGCCTTGTGGAGTCGGTCCTGATGGCCGGCGTTTCGGCCCTGGTCTGGCCGGTGATGTTCACGCCGCCTGCGGCGGTCTATCGGTCGCTGGTGATGTCCGGGACCGCCGCCGCCCGGCCCTTCGCCTGACCGGCGCGATTGGAGACCGCCCCTTGAGCGATATCGCCCTGCCTCTGGAGATCACCGAGGCCGACACCTTTCCGCCGATCACGGCGCGTCAGGTGACGGCGGCGGTGGCCGGCAACGCCTTGGAATTCTACGACTTCACCGTCTACGCGACCTTCGCGTCCCAGATCGCCCACACCTTTTTTCCGGGCAAGACGCCGTTCCTAAGCCTCATCCTGACCCTGGCGACGTTCGGGGTCGGGTTCCTGCTGCGTCCGATCGGCGCCGTGGTGATCGGCCGTTGGGCCGACCGGCACGGCCGGCGGCCGGCCATGATGTTCAGTTTCGCGCTCATGGGCGCCTCGATCCTCGGCCTCGCTCTGACGCCATCCTACGCGGCGATCGGTCCAGCTGCGCCCTTGCTGGTGCTCTTCTGGCGCCTCTGTCAGGGTTTTGCGCTCGGCGGAGAAGTTGGCCCGACGACGGCATTTCTAGTGGAAGCCGCGCCGCCGGCCAAGCGTGGCCTCTACGGCGCCTGGCAGGGCGGTAGCCAGAACCTGGCCAACATCACCGGCGGATTGGTAGGGGTGATCCTGGCCGCGACCGCCGGCGCGGCGAGCCTGGACCTGTGGGGGTGGCGAGTCGCCTTCCTGCTTGGCACCGTGGTTCTGCCGTTCGGCCTGATTCTGCGCCGCAGTCTGCCCGAGACCCTGCATCGGCCGGAAGCGCGCAGCCACGTGCACCCGGACTCCGCGACCCTGCTGGCCAGCGCCCCGGTGCTTCTCCGCGGCATGGCCCTCGTGGCCGCCTCCACGGTCTCGACCTATGTTTTCGCCTACATGACCACCTTCGCCTTCAAGACCCTGCACATGGCTGCGGGGGTCTCGCTTGCGGCGACGGTCGTGAGCGGATGCTGCGGTCTGGTCGGCGGCCTCATTGGCGGCGTGCTGTCCGATCGCCTCGGACGTCGGGCCCTGATGATCTGGCCGCGCCTGGTGTTCCTGCTGGTGACCTGGCCCGCCTTCGTTCTGCTCGTGCGCAATCATGACGGCCCCACCCTGCTCGGCGCCACCGCGGTCATCACCTTCACCAGCGCCCTGAGCACGGCCGCGGTCTTCGTCTCGATCAGCGAATCGCTGCGCAAGGAGGTGCGGGTTCTGGGCATGGGCGCGGTCTACGCCACGGCGGTGGCGGTGTTCGGCGGGAGCACCCAGCCTGTGATCGCCGCCCTGATCGAGTTCACCCATGATCCCATGTCGCCAGCCTGGTACATGATGGGATTCACGGCCATCGGCCTGGTGGCCTCGGTGCTGACCCGCGAAACCGCTCACAACCGCGTTCCGGCCCCTTCGGCCGCGGCCTGAAGCCGGCGCCACGCCGCCAACTGCGCTCTTTCATCGGAGTTGAAACCATGAATTCCGCCGAAAGCTTCAGCATCGACTACGCCGCCGCGCGAAGCCGGTTCCGCGCCGTCGCGGCTGAAGCCGGCGCCGTGCTGGACTCCGTGTCTCACCCGGAGCGTGGGCGCCAGGGCGAGGCGCTGGCGACCGATGTCGCCTGGATTGGTCCCCGTGACGCCGAGAATATCATGGTCACCATTTCGGGCACGCATGGCGTCGAAGGCTTCTGCGGGTCCGGCGCCCAGGTCGACTGGTTCCGGCGCGGCGAGACCTCGCGCCTCCCCCCCGGTCTTGGCGTGCTGATGATCCACGCCATCAACCCCTACGGCTTTTCCTGGCTGCGCCGGGTGACGCACGAGAACGTGGACCTCAATCGCAACTGGATCGACTTCGCTGGGCCCTTGCCGGAGAACCCGGGTTACGACGCGCTCAGCGCCGCGGCGGTGCCCGCGGACTGGTCGGCCGAGAGCCAGGCGCGTACGGCCGCGACTCTGGGAGCCTTCGCCGCCGAGCAGGGCTTTCCCGCCTTGCAGCAGGCCCTCAGCGGCGGTCAGTACCGGCATCCTGGCGGAATCTTCTTCGGCGGCGCCGGGCCAACCTGGTCACGCCTGACCCAGACGGCGATCTTCTCAGAATATCTTGATCGGGCCGGACGGGTCGGGATCGTCGACTATCACACGGGCCTTGGACCCTGGGGCTATGGGGAGCAGATCGTCACTGACATTCCCGGCAGCGCCGGCTTTGCCCGGGCGCGCGCCTGGTATGGCGCCGCCGTCACCTCGCCCTCCGCCGGCACATCGGCCTCCGCGGCCATCACGGGCGATGGTCTGGAGGCGGCCCCGCGTCTGCTGCCTCACGCAGAGGTCACCGGCATGGCGATCGAAGTCGGAACCCTGACGGTCATGGAGGTTCTCGGCGCGCTGCGCGCCGACGCCTGCCTGCACGCCCATGGCGATCCGCTGTCGCCTGAGGCCGCGCCGATCAAACGCCAGATTCGCGACGCCTTCTACGGCGACGCCGACGACTGGAAGGGCATGGTGGCGGGCCAGTCGCTTCTGGCCCTGCGACAGACTGTGGCGGGCCTCACCGCCTGAGGGCGCCTATTTCTCGTTGAGCAGGGCTTCCACGTGGGCCTGATAGGCGGCTTCCTGCTCGGGGAAGAAGCCCTTCTGGATGTAGCGGATTCGCCCGTCGCGGCCGATCAGGAAGGTGGTCGGCATTTCCGACACCCCGTAGCTCTTGGCGATGGCGCCGTCGGAATCATAGACGATCGGGAGTCGCGACGCGATCTTGGTCAGCCAGGCCACGCCCTTTTCGCGACCGTGGTCCACATCCACAGCGATGACCATGAACTTGCCCGGCGGATAGCTGGCCGCCAGCTTGTCCATGAACGGGAACTCCAGCTTGCAGGGCGCGCACCACGACGCCCAGAAGTCGAGGTAGATCACCTTGCCCTTGAAGCGCGTCAGATCGAGCGGCCCGGTTGGCGTCATGACGCCGATAGACGGGGGCGGAGACGCGCTGGTCGCGCGACTGGGCGACGTTCCGCTCATCATCCCTAGGAGGGCGAGGGTCGCAACGGTGAGCGTCCCGCGCCTGCGGGCCCCTTGAGTCATGAGCTTCATCCACTGGCCCTCCGGCCGGCCTGCTCGGTCGCCGACCATGGCGGAATTGTCCTGGAGGTTCAACGCAATCTTTAACGAAGCTTTGCAATTGCCAGACCTGAGATCAATCCGCCGTGACGATCGCGGCGATCTCAAGGGCGCGAGCGGGATCGCCGCCGCCCTGAAGGGTCCAGGCGGCCGAAAGTCCCACACAGGCCAGGACCCATTGGCGAAGCCTGGCGGCGTCGAGGGATGTCGTGGTGGCTACCTGTGTCAGTCGCCGCGCGAGGCGGCCGGGCTGCGCGGCTTCCGGCCAGGGATTGCAGAACAGATTGGCGAAATCGTAGCCGCGTTCGCCCACGAGTCCCTTCGGGTCGATGGCCAGCCAACCCTTCGGCCCGAAGTCCAGCACGTTGTCGTGGTGAAGGTCGCCGTGCAGCACCGCCACCTCCCGCGGATCCGAGAGCAGTCGCCTCGCCGCGGCGGCGGCGTGGTCGAGCAGGCCGCCATGCGTCCGCGCGGCAGGTTCAAGGGCCCGGAACCAGATCTCCAGAGGCCTCACCGTGTCCGGCGGCGGCGAGGGTCGGGGCGCGTGCAGGGCGGCGGCGGTCTGGCAGATGATATCCGTCGCCCGCTCATCCGATTCGGCGCGGACCAGGTCGGCCAGCGTGCCCGGCTGGGTCGCGCGCTCAAGCAGCAGGGCGTCACGCTCGCGGCGCAGTACCCGCGCCGCGCCGCCGCCGGCCCACCACGCCATGACCGCCGCGCCGTCGCGCTCCTCCGGGCCGCCGGCGATCTTCAGCATGGCCGGCTCGCCCTCGAACAGCACCGGCGCGAGCCGGCTTCCGAAGGGCGTGGTGAAGGCGGCTCCGTCGGGCGTGAGATTCCACCGCGCCAGCCAAGGCGCAACATCGATGCGGCTGGTGGTTGGCGGTCGCTCTGGAACAGTCATGCTTCGGGCGGCCCCATCGGAGGACAGCTGACGGCTGCGTCAACCATCAATGAGACATATAGGTCCGCAGCACGTCCTCGATAATGCGTTCCAGTTGGCTCAAGGTGTTGCAGGTCTTCGCCACGGTGCAGAAGCGGCTGTAGGCGTCCATCTTCGAGTCGCCCTGGCCCCAGTAGGTCTCTGGCTCGGGGTTCAGCCAGATCACCGATCGGGCCCGTTCGCTGATGGCCCGCATCAGATCGAGACGTGGGTCCGCGAAATTCGAACGGCCATCGCCCAGGATGATCACCGTGGTCCGGCGGTCGAGCTTCGCGCCCTGAGCGTCCATGAAGTCGGCGAGCGAACGACCATAGTCCGTCGGCCTAAATCCAACACGCGCCAGAACCAAGGTGATCGCCTCATCGACCTTCTCCGCGTCCAGGACGTCGTTGACGCTCACCAGTCGGTCGGAGAAAGCGAAGGCATCCAGGCGTTCGACGACTTCGTTGAGGCTATAGAGGAACAGCAGCAGGAACTGAGCCGCGGCCGCCACGGAGCGGGAGACATCGCACATGACCGCGATCTTCGGCTTGTGCAGGGTCTCGGTCTTCCACACGATGTCGAAGGGGATGCCGCCATGGCCCATGCTGCGTCGGATCGTCTTGCGAACGTCAAGCTTGCCCTCGTGCGCCTTGTGCCGTTTGCGGGCGTATCGCGTGGCCAGTCGCTTGGCCATGCGCCGGACCAGGGACTCCATGGCCTTGAAGTCCTCGGGCTCGACGGCGGTCAGGCGCTGCTGGGCGAGGATGGCGTCGCGCATGCGACGGCCGGTCTCACTGGCGTAGAGCTGGGACTGGCGCTCCATGAAGGCCGCGCCCTGAGCGAACAGGGCTGTCCGCCGCTCGCTCAGGGCCTCGGCAAGAGCCCCGTCACGCGGCCCGCCAGCGGCCCGCAAGGCCTGAATCATGGATTCGAGGTCGCGCAGGCCCATCTCGTCCAGCATGCGGCGGGTGAGCAGATTACGCTGGGTCGTGAGGCGGATATCGCCAGCCCCCACCCGGGCGGCGGCGGCCTCCATGGCCTCGGTGAGCGCCGCCTGATCGCCCGCGAGAAGTTGTTCCGCCAGGCGCGGTGCGCCGTCCGGAGCCTCGAGCCGGTCTTCTGGCGGCGGCGGGGGTTTGCCTGCCGTGGCCGGTCTGGCGAAGAAGGTGTCGAAGCAGACGTCGAAGCGGTCGACCTCCTCGGCGCTCTTGGCCAGGGTCACGCACAAGGCGTCCTTCAGCAGTTCACGATTGGAGAATCCGACCTCGGCCGCGGCGCGGTGGGCGTCGATGGCCTCGGCGGGCGACACACGCACGTCATTGGCGCGGAGCGCGCGCAGGAAATCGCCCAGGGCGCGCTGCATCGGCTCCATGGGCGCCGCCTGGGTCACGCGCCGTGACTGAGCAGTTCGCCGATCCTGGGCTCCACGGCGACAATGTCAGCCTCGAACTTGAGGAGCACATTGAGCGTCTCGCGCACCAGATCGCCGTCCAGGGCGGAGGCGTGCAAAAGGATCAGCGCCCGCGCCCAATCGACGGTTTCGGAGATCGACGGCAGCTTTCGCAGGTCCAGCGTTCGCAGCGCCTGAACGAAGCGGACCAACTCGGACCTGAGACTTGCCTCGATTCCAGGGACCCGCGAGGCGACGATCCGCTCCTCCAGGCTCTGGTCGGGCAGGGGAATGTGAAGGTGAAGGCATCGGCGTTTCAGGGCGTCGCCCAGGTCGCGGACGTTGTTGGAGGTCAGAAAGACCACCGGCGGGGTGGTGGCCTTGATCACTCCGATTTCCGGGATCGAGACCTGGAAGGCCGACAGCATCTCCAGCAGGAAGGCCTCGAACGCTTCATCGCTCTTGTCGATCTCGTCGATCAGCAGCACCGCGCCGCCGGGTTCGCGCAGGGCGTTGAGCAGGGGGCGGGGTTCAAGGAACGGCTCCGAGAAGAACAGATCGCCTGTTCCGTGCAGGCGCTCCATGGCGGTGTCCATGTCGGGCGCGCCGGTCAGCTGGGCGCCCATGTGGTCCTTCAGAATCTGCGTGTAGAGCAGTTGCTTGCCATACTTCCACTCGTAGAGCGCCTTGGACTCGTCCAGGCCCTCGTAGCATTGCAGGCGGATCAGCGGCAGGCCGAGCAGGGCCGCCGCGCAGAGGGCCAGTTCCGTCTTGCCGACGCCCGCCACGCCCTCGACCAACACTGGTTTCTGCAGGTGCGTGGCCATGAACAGGGCGGTGGCGATGCGCCGCGAGGCGATATAGCCGACCCCGGCCAGGCCGGCGATGATCGCGTCCACGGAGGCAAGAGCGGGATGGCTGGCGGCAGGGCTTGCAGCGGGCAGGGTCAAGGGGCGGTGCGCCTTCAGCGACAACAGAGGAACGAGGAGGCGGCTTACATCGCCAGGGTGGATTCGGGGGTTTCGCCGCCGAACGCGCCGGCGATATCCGTCTTGGCGCCGTCCTCGCCCGGCAGGGGGGCGATCTGTTTGCCGTAGATCCGGTAGGTCTTGTAGATGCGCGCGCTCAGGCCCTCAAGGATATGCCGCATGGGCCGGTTGTCCTCGAGGATCCAGGAATACTCCGCCGACTTCAGGCCCATGGGCACGGATTCCGATCGGATGGCGTCGATGAGGAAGAACGGCGCGAGAAGCCCGCGGCGGTCGCGCTGGAATGCCTTTCGCACACCCATCAGGGGCACCCGCGCGCTGCGGATCGGCTGCATCTTCAGACGCCACAGCATCTTGGCCCAGCCGAACGGAAACAGCTTGCCCTTCAGGTCGCGGATCGCTTCGTTGAGGTTGGGCAGGAGAACGATGAACGCCGCCGCCTGACCGTCGATTTCCGCGAACCAGATCCAGTCGGGTTTGAGGATCAGCTTCAGAGAGTTGGCCAGGTGCTTGGTTTCGGCCTGGGTCACCGGCGCCGCGCCCCAGTTCTCCGACCAGGCGTCGTTCATGATCTCGACCATGGTTTCGACTTCCCGGTCGAACGCCTTCATCCGCACCTTCCGCAGCACGAACCCGGGCGGGAGCGGGCGGTTCAGCTTGGTCTCGATGCGGCTGTTGAAGGCGAATTCCTCGGAGATGTAGGCGTAGACGTCCTTGATCTTCTCATAGCCCTGGGCCTCGACCTGCCGGCCGGTGAACGCTGGATCGTGGCCCATCATGAGCATGGGGGGACTGTCGAAACCGTCCACCAGAAGGCCGACCTCTTCGTTGATCGAAAGATTGAAGGGACCCTGGGCGTAGATGCGTCCGCGTGCGCGCAACCAGTCCTCGGCGGTCTTGAACAGAGCGGTGAAGACTTCGGCGTCGTCTTCGGCGGCGATCATGCCGAAATAGCCGGCCGGGGCGGCGGGGTCGGTCCTGGCCAGATGGTCGATCTGGGCGCTGATCCGGCCTACGTCGCGGCCGTTCTTGCGCGCCAGCCAGAACTGAGCCTCGGCGTGCTGGAAGAACGGGTTGATCTTCTTCGAAAGGGCTTCCTTGCGCTCGAACATCAGCGGCGCGACGTACGTCGGGTCCTTGGCCAGGAGTCGCATCGGCACACGGATGAAACGCTCGAGTTGCGCGTTGGTCTCGACGGGGATGATCTCAACAGCCACGGCTATCCTTCCGCATAAAGCAGCACGCTGATCGCTCCCGCCGCGAAGGCGACCGGCGCCCCCCAGGCGGCCATCAAGGGCGGCAGGATACCCGTCGAGCCCATGGCGGTCAGCAAGCCATCAGTGACGAGATAGAGCAGGCCACATCCGAGACCGAACACGATCGGCCCGGTGCGATTGCTCCGGGAATGACCGAGCGCCGTGGGCAGGGCGAGCAGCAGCATGATGATCGGCGCCAGCCCCTCGGCGATGGTGCGGAACAGGCGTGTCTTGAACTGGCTTGGACTGCGGTCGACGGCCCCCTTGCCGAACAGCGATTTCAGGGCCGTGCCCGAGGTGATCTCATAGGCTGCCGCGAAAACACGCGCGGTGTCTGACGGCCGTAGGCTGGTGCGCCAATCGCTCTCGGCGACGGTCATCATGGTGGCCCGCGACGCCCCCAGGTCGGTGATCTGGGCATCGTGGAGGCGCCACGCGCCGTGGGACCAGGTGGCGCCCGACGCCTGGACCCTGCGGACAAGCGCCTTCTTGGCGTCCCGCTCATAGATCGAGACGGCCTTGAGTTCCTCGCCATCCGGGCTCGCAGACCGGGCCATGACCACATTGCCGTCGATTCGGAACCAGCGTGGCGCACCCGGGGTCTTGGCGGCGCCAGGCGCCGTGGCGTTCCACCATGTGGCCAGCGCCTGCTGCGCGCGCGGCGTCACCTGGTCGGTGACGGCGAGGTCGATCACAGCGACGGCAAGCGCCACCGGCAGCGTGCGTTGAAAGATCTGAAACAGCGACAGCCCCGAGATGCGCATCACCACCAGTTCGCTGTTCCTCGACAGTTGGCTGAAGGTGAAGATCGCGCCGCCCAGCACCGCGAACGGCGCCACCTCATGGAAGAGCCACGGCATTCGCAGGATCATGTAACGGCCGATGTCCAGCACCCCGCCCCTGGCGAGGATGCCGCTTGTGCGCTCAAGCAGGTCGATGAGTTGCAGAAGGCCGATCAGGGCGAGCGCGGCGGCCAGGGTACGCACCGCCATGATCCGGGTCAGATAGGTCGAGAGGCTGATGATACCCTTGGCCTTCATCGCGGTGGGCGCGACCTTGGTGCGCCGCTCAAAGAGCGTTTCCAGCCGCAGGAAGAAGCGCGAGATGGGTGTCTCGCCGGGCCGCCGGCGGCTCGAGAGGAAGAGCCAGAAGGCTGTCGCGGCCAGCAGGCTGAACAGCCCGCCCATGGCCGCCAGCGGATCGAGCAGTCCCTGCGCGGCGAAGCCCTTCGCCAGGGTGATGCCGTGGTGGAACGTCACCAGAATGACCGCGCCGACGATCATGCCGGGTGCTCGCCGTCCCCGTTTGGCGGCCAGCGCCAGGGGCAGCGCCAGGAGTGGCAGCAGCGGCACGGCCAGGGATCGGGTGAGGCGCGCGTAGAGTTCGGCTTGCAGCATCCGTCTGGGGATGAGCGCGTCCGGCCGTTGGGCCTCACTGAGCAGTTCGGGAAGGGTGAGTTCCTGCTCGTCGCCGCCTCGCGGGCGCAGGGTCTCGTTGCCCGCGATGGTCTCGTGGTCGCTGAAATCGCCGAATCTCAGCAGCCGCGCCGACCCTGGCCCGGCGTCGGCCAGGATCATGCCGCCGTCGAGGCGAAGATCGGTCGTCTTCTGATCCCGTTGCAGGCTCAACAGCCCGTCCGTGGCGGTGACGACCGTTTCGCCGGTGAGGGTCTTCCGGCGAATGAACACGCCCTTGAGCGTGCGGCCCGTGGCGTCGGCTTCGTCAGCGGAAATGGTGAAGTCGGGGCCGGCGTTGATGAACACCTGCGGGTCCAGCCGGGCGGTCCAGCCGGCGTCGGTGGCGGCGTTCAAGAGGGCCCGGTAGCCGAACCGGCTGTAGGGCTGAAGATAGCCGACGAGCAGCAGGCTGATCACGCCCAAGACCATGCCGGCGAAGACCAAGGGCGCGACAATCCGTTCAAACGACACCCCGCCTGACAGGATGGCGTCGATTTCGCTTTCCTCATCCAGCCGGGCGATGACGATGAACATCGAGACGAAGAAGGCGGCCGGCATGGCCAGTCCCAGTTCGTAGGGAATGAGGTTCGTCACAAGCCCGAACAGATAGCCAAGCCGAGCGCCGTTGGAGGCCAGCTGGTCGATCAGGTGCAGGGTCTGGTCAAGCAGGAACGCCACGAGGGTGACGCCCAGCACAGCTCCGGCGGGGGCCGCGAGCATGCGCAGCATATAGCCGTCGAGGATCGACGGCCGCCAAAAGGATTTGTACGCGCCCGGCGCGCCGAGCGCCATGGATGTCACCGTCTAGACGGCTCCGGCCGCGCGACGGCGATCGGACGACAGGAAGCCGAGCTTGCGCCCGACGTCCGCGAAGATTTCCAGGGCCCGGTCGATCTGTTGAACGGAGTGCGCCGCCGAAACGCTCAGGCGCAGAAGCGAGGCGTTGGTGGGGGTCGCCGGCGGAATGGCCAGATTGATGTACAGGCCCGACTCCAGCAGCATCTTCCAGAACACTGCCGCCATTTCCTGGTTGGGCATGGTCACCGCGACAATCGGATTGGCTTCCGGGCCGGTCTGGAAGCCCATGGCGCCAAGACCGTCGTAGAGTCGGGTCGCATTGCGCATCAGGTCGTGCCGCAGTCTCGGTTCGGCCCGAAGTGTCCGCAGCGCCTGGATCGTCGAGGCGATGACGCCCGGCGGCAGGGAGGCGGTGAACATGTACGGTCGGCAGACGATCTTCAGCAGATCGAAGTCCGGGTTGTCGGAGACGCAGAAACCGCCGACGCTGCCGAGGCTCTTGGAGAAGGTGCCGACGATGAAATCGACATCCTCCTCCACCCCTGCCTGTTCGGCGAGGCCCCGGCCGGTCTCGCCGAGCACGCCCAGCGAATGGGCCTCGTCGACGAGCAGATAGGCTCCGGTTTCGCGCTTCACGTGCGCGAACTCCTTGAGCGGCGCGGTGTCGCCGAGCATCGAATAGATGCCTTCCACGACGATCAGACGGTCGCCGGGCATGCCTTCGAGGCGGCGAAGGCGCTTGTAGAGATCGTCGGGATTGTTGTGGCGGAAGCGAATCACCTCGGCCATGCCCAGGCGTGAGCCGTCGTAGATGCTGGCGTGACTGTCGGCGTCGAGCATCAGATGATCGCCGCGGCCGACGAGGCTCGAGAGCACGCCGAGATTGGCCTGATAGCCTGTGCTGAACACCATCGCCTGTTTGCGGCCATAGAAGTCGGCGATTTCCGCTTCCAGCTGCGCGTGGCCGCCGTAGGTTCCGTTGGCCACGCGCGACCCGGTGGTCCCCGTGCCCTGGCTACGCGTCGCCTCAACCGCCTTCTCGATGCAGTCGTGATCGAAGGTCAGGCCCAGATAGTTGTTGGTGCCGAGCAGAATCGTCGTCTGACCGTTCAGGACGCCCTCGGTGGGCGACAGCACCGCGTCGAACTTCACATTGAGCGGATCGACGCCATGAGCCAGCAGGGCGTCATAGGCGTGCCGATAGGCGGCGTGCTTGGCGAGAATGGTCATACGGCTTTTCCGCTCTTCAGGTCTTCAACCGCGCGCATCAGGTCGGCCACGGTCTGTATCTGAGCGACCCGATCCAGAGGGATGGAGAGGTCATAGAAGTCTTCGATACCCATGACGAAATTCATCACACCCAGGGAGTCCATGCCAAGATCCTCAACGATGTTGGTATCGTCGCTGAGCGACACCGGCCGCCCGAGGACCTGCTCGAAAATCGCGGCAATCTCGTCCCGCATCGCGGACGACGCGCCGCCGCCGTTCGTCTCAACCAGCGCCAATTGGTGGTTTTGTCGCATTCGGCCTTTTCGCCTCAAGGCTACGGAGTCGAATACGAACTCCCAGGTTAGGGTAACAGGTTTGAGACCCCGGCTTCAACCGCGCCCTAAAACCGCACCCCCGGCGGCAGGCTCATAGCGGAGGCGGGCGGACTTGTCCTCACGCGGAATGGTTTTTTTGCGTGAAAACGCCCCCCGCCGGGAAATGAGGCGCCCCGCCTCAGAGCCATCCGGCCTCCCGGTACCAGGCCACGGTCCGTGCGAAACCGGTAGCGAGGTCCACGCAGCCGTCGGCGCCTTCCGGCGGCAATTCCGCCGGGCTCACCGACCAGTCGGAATGCCGAAGCTCGCGCGCCTTGCCCCGATTGAAGATGGCTGGCGACCGCCGCAGTTGGGCGGCTGTCTCCGAAACCGCCGCCGCCGCGGAAATGATCCAGAGCGGGAGGGGGACGAGGCGGGGCGATCGGCCCATGGCCGTGGCGGCCGTGGCGAAGATCTCCCGCCAGCCGTAGCCCTCAGGCCGCGCGCCGCCGATCGCAAACGTCTCCGGCCGCCACTCGCCGTTCAGCCGGCCGATCAACTGGGTGACCACATCGTCGACATGCGCGAGCGCCAGACGCGCGGCGGGGTCGTCCGGCGCAGGTAGAAACGGCGCGGCGGCGGCCAGTTTGAACAGACCCAGAGTCTCCCGGTCGCCCGGTCCGTAGATCGCGGGCGGCCGCACAACCGTCAGCCGTTCGCCCAGGATGTCGCGCGCGACGGTTTCTCCGGCCCGCTTGCTGGCGGCATAGTTGGATAGCTCGGGTGACCGCGCCGCGAGACTTGAGACCATCAGCATGCGGCCGGGGCCCATGCTCTCGGCCAAGCGTCGCGCGCCAGCCTGATTCACTGCGAAAAAGGCGGCGCGGTCCAAGGCCTTGATGGCCCCGGCGACATGGACCACGACATCGCAGCCTTCGGTGAGAGCAGCCAGGGCGGCCGTATCGTCGAGGTCGCCGCGGACGATCTCAGGCGCGGCGCCGTCGAAGCTCGCGGCCGCCGGGTCCCGCGCCAGGATCCGCACGCGCCAGCCGCGCGCGGTAAGGGCCGGAACGAGCCGTCGGCCCAGAAAGCCGGTGGCGCCGGTGACCGCTGCGAGGCGCGGGGCGCCCGCCACAGGCCCGCCTAGACCGTCAGAGGCGCGGCGGCCGGCTTGAAAGCCCCGGAGACATAGAGCGCCTTGGCCTTCGAACGACTGAGCTTGCCCGACGATGTCTGGGGCAGGCTGTGCGGCGGGGTGGGAGCCACCTTCACCTCCAGGCCATGCCGGGCCCGGAGCAGGTTGCTGACCTCGGCGGCGAGGGCGGCGCGGGCGTCGACGTCCGAGGTCCGGCATTGCACCAGGGCCACGACCTTCTCCTCACCTGCGTCGTCGTTCACCGAAAATACCGCCACATCGCCTGCCCGCAGCCCGGCAACTTCCTGCTCGGCCGTCCACTCCAGGTCCTGCGGCCACACGTTGCGGCCGTTGACGATGATCAGGTCCTTGGCCCGGCCGGTGATCACGATCTGACCGTCGAGGGTGTAGCCGAGGTCGCCCGTGTCCAGCCACCCGTCGGGCGACAGCGCCTTGGCGGTCTCGTCCGGTTCGCCGAAGTAGTTCTTCATCAGGCTCGGGCCCGACGCGAAGATCCGGCCGACACGGCGGTCGCCCAGCACCCCGCCCTCCGGATTACGAACCTCGAGCCTGTGGCCTTTGAGGACTTCGCCGCACAGCGCGAACTCCCGAGTCCGGGCTTCGGGCCGTGTCGGCGCCGCGGCGCGTCCGAGCCGCTCGAGGTCGTCCACATCGACGATGTCGGTGCGAAGGCCCTGCCCGACCGGCGTGAGGGTCAAGGCGAGGGTGGCCTCAGCCATGCCGTAGCTGGCGGTGTAGGCGGCCGGGTCGAAGCCGGCGGATTCGTACGCCGCGGCAAAAGCGCGCAGAGGTTCGGCGCGAATCATATCGCCGCCCAGGCCCGCCACGCGCCAGGTCGAGAGGTCGAGATCTGCCAGCGAGGCCGCGCCGGCGCGGCGGGCGGCCAGATCATAGCCGAAGGTGGGCGCATAGGTGATGCTGCCGCCGCGCTTGGAAATCAGGTCGAGCCACAGGCCAGGACGCCGCACGAAGGCGCCGGTGGGCAGCAGGTCGATGGAACACTGGAAACCGAGGCTGGTGAGCAGCATCCCGACCAGACCCATGTCGTGGTAGAGCGGTAGCCAGGTCACGGTCCGGTCCGCGGCGCAGACGCCCAGGCCATGTTCGCCGATTGCGACGATATTGGCCATCAGCGCCGACTGGGTCACTGCTACGCCCATGGGGAAGCGGGTGCTGCCGGAGGAAAACTGCAGATAGCAGAGCCCTTCCGGGTCGCGATCTGGCAGGATGTCGATAAGGTCCTCCGGCACGTCGGCCACGCTGCCGCTGAACAGCAGGTCCAGACCTTCCGCCGCTTCGGCGAACCAGCCGGCCAGGGCGGTCGGCGCGAAAGCCGCGCGGGCCTGGGAGGAGAGGATCATCCGCCGGACGTGGGCGATATAGGTGTCCTTGCCGCCGAACGGCGCGGGCAGGGGCACGGGGGCGGGGACAAGGCCGGCAAACTGGCAGGCAAAGAAAACGCGCAGGAAATCGCCGTCGCTCTCGGCGGCGATCGCCACACGGTCGCCCGGCTGCAGGCCCAGACCGAGCAGCCGGCCGGCCAGGTCGCGCGCCGGAGGCGCGAGGACGGCGTAGGGCAGCACTTCGACCAGTTCGCCGCGGAGGGAGTGTATGTTGACGCCCGTGGCCTGGGTCGCCGCGAAGGCCAGCGCGTCGGCGATGGTCGGGAAATCCCCTTTCCGGACAATCCGGTCGGGGGCGGTGGGGGTTGGGGTCAAGATGGGCGGTCCACTGAAGGGCTTTTAGGAAGCGTCGGGTTTAGGCATTATAGGGAATGTCCCGGCGGCGCGTCACGGTCGACAAAGCCAGAGGACCTGATAGTCGATACAGGCGCCTCGCGTCGACCCTGTGGCCAATATGGTTTCCGTGGAGCCGGCGGCGCGCATCAGGCGATTACCAGCACGGCGGGGCCCAATAGGGTCTGCCGGATAGGATGTAAATGAACGAAGCGGGCTCCAGCGACACGTCGAGGGCCGGCCGGCCCGGTCTGGGCGCCCTCATGAAGGACCAACTCCTGCACGAGGCCTGGAGCCGCGACAAGGGCCGGGCCCTCTCGCCGCTCCTGCGCCTGATGCCGTTCGTCCGTGCCCACCCGATCGACGCCGTCCTCGGCCTGGCGTTTATGCTGATCTCCTCCGGCGCCATCCTGGGGCTGAGCGCCGCGGCGCGCTGGGTGATCGACGGCGGCTTTGCCGTGCGCGACGCTCATGCCCTGCTGCGCGTCTTCCTGATGGCCGCCAGCGTGGCCGTGATCCTGGCCACGGCGACGGGCCTTCGCCTCTACTTCCTGTTCAAACTTGGCGAACGCGTGGTCGCCGACATGCGCAAGATGGTTTTCCGGCACGTGCTCGGTCTCGATCTGACCCACTTTCTGAAGCTGCGCACCGGCGAGGTGCTTTCGCGCCTGACCACCGACATGTCGATCGTCGAGGCCATCGTCGCCAATGTGCTTCCGGTGGCCCTGCGCAATTCGGTCACGCTGATCGGGGCCTTGGTCTGGATGGCGGTGGTCAGTCCGAGCCTGACCTTCCTGGTGCTGCTGATGATTCCCGTGATCCTGACGCCAATGCTGGTGATGAGCCGGCGGCTCCAGTCGCTCTCGGCCCGGGCCCAGGATCGTTTCGCCGACGCCGTGGGCTACGCCGGCGAGGGCCTGGGGGCGATCGATACGGTCCAGGCCTTCGGTCAGGAGGACATGGTCGCCGGGCGCTTCAACGGCGCCATCGAGAGCGCCTTCGAGGCGTCGCGCGCCCAGATCCGCGCCCGAGGCCTGCTCTCCTTCCTGATGATCGCCCTGATCTTCGGCGGCATGCTGGCCCTTCTCTATCGGTCGGCCCTGGCCGTGATCGTCGAGCACACCCTGACCCCCGGTTCGCTCTTCCAGCTTCTTGGCCTCGCCTTCCTGGCCGCCAACGCGGTGAAGGACCTCTCAGAGGTCTGGGGCCAGATTCAGAAAGCCTCCGGCGCGGCCGAGCGCATCGTCGCCATGATGGACACCACCCCGGCCATCCGCGCGCCGGAGAAGGTCGAACCCATGCCGCTCCCGGCCCGCGGCGAGGTCAGTTTCGAGAATGTGGTGTTTGGCTATCCCGGCCGGCCGGGGCCGCCCGCCCTCAACGGTTTCTCGCTCAAGGCTCGGCCTGGTGAGCGTGTGGCCCTGGTGGGTCCCTCCGGCGCCGGCAAGAGCACCGTGCTGCGCCTGCTGTTGAGATTCTACGACCCCGATGTCGGTGTCGTCCGCATCGACGGTGTGGACCTGACCCATGCCGATCCGGCCGAGGTCCGTGCGCGAATGGCTCTGGTGGCCCAGGAGGCGCCGCTGTTCTCCGGGTCCGCCGCCGACAATATCCGTTTCGGCCGGCCCGGCGCCACAGAAATGGATGTTCAGGCCGCGGCCCTTGCCGCCCAGGCCGAAGGCTTCCTCACGGCTCTTCCGCAGGGTTTCGACACCACGGTAGGCGAGCACGCCAAGACGCTGTCGGGCGGCCAGCGCCAGCGCCTGGCCATCGCCCGCGCCCTGATCCGCCGCTCGCCGATCCTGTTGCTCGACGAGGCGACGAGCGCCCTGGACGCCGAAAACGAGCGTCTGGTTCAGCAGGCCCTGCACGAGGCCATGCATGGCCGAACGACGCTGGTCATCGCTCACCGTCTGGCCACGGTGCTCGAGGCCGACCGTATCGTGGTGATGGAGGCCGGGCGCGTTGTGGAGGAGGGCAAGCACGCCGACCTTCTGGCCCGCGGCGGCCTCTACGCCCGGCTTGCCAAGTTGCAGTTCACCGCCCAGGCCGCCTGACGCCGTCGCCGTAGATTCCGCACTGCACAATGCTATTCCAAGTGTGTATGAGAACTATGCTGCGATGCACCATTGCGCGCACGAGGTCCTCAAGACGCGGTGACGTAAAATGCACAAATCCACCGGTGGCGGTGAGCCCCATCACATCGTCGTAGCCGGCGGCGGCGCCGCCGGGCTGGAACTGGTGACCCGGCTTGGCGACACTCTCGGCCGGAGCGGCCAGGCGCGCATCACCCTGGTGGACCGCTCGCGCACCCATCTCTGGAAGCCGCTGCTGCACTCGGTGGCGGCCGGCAGCCTGCGCCGCTCGCAGCATGAGCTGAATTATCTGGCCCAGGCGCAGTGGCACAATTTCGACTACACCTTCGCCGATGTCGTCGGGCTCGATCGTTCCGCGCGGCAGCTGTTGCTGGGCGCCACCTATGATGAGGACGGTCGGGAGATAACCCCCGCCCGTTCCGTCGGCTACGACACGCTGGTCATGGCCATCGGTAGCGTCACCAACGATTTCGGCACGCCCGGCGCCGCGCGCTACGCCATTCCTCTGGAAACACCTGAACAGGCCAGCCGTTTCAATCGCCGCCTGGTCAATGCCTGCCTGCGCGCCAACAGCCAGGCCGAGCCGGTCCGCCCGGGGCAGTTGCACGTCGCGGTGATCGGGGCCGGCGCCACCGGCACGGAGCTGGCGGCGGAACTGCATCGCACCGTGCGCGCGGTCGTCGCCTACGGCATGGACCGGATTGATCCGGCCCGCGACATCCACATCGTCCTCATCGAGGCCGCCGATCGCATCCTGCCGGCCCTTCCCGAGCGTATCTCCAACGCCACCCGCGATCTGCTCACTAAGCTCGGCGTCGAGGTCCGCACCCGCGCCCGCGTGGCCGAGGTGCGCGCGGACGGCGTCGTGCTGTCGGATGGCGAGGTCATCCCGTCCGAACTGGTGGTCTGGTCAGCGGGGGTCAAGGCGCCCGACATCCTTAAGGACTTCGGCGGGCTTGAGACCAATCGCATCAACCAGCTGGTGGTGAACGACACCCTTCAGGCCACCCTGGATCCGGACGTCTTCGCCATCGGCGACTGCGCCTCCTGTCCCAGGCCGGACGGGGCCGGACCCGTGCCGCCGCGCGCCCAGGCGGCTCACCAGATGGCCGATCACATGGTGGAACAGATCAATGCCCGCCTCGCCGGCAATCCCGTGAAACCCTATCGCTATCGCGATTTCGGCTCCCTGGTGTCCCTGGGGCGCTATTCCACCGTGGGCAGCCTGATGGGCTTCGTGGCCGGGCGCGGCATGTTCATCGAAGGTCTGTTCGCCCGCTTCGTCTATCGCTCGCTCTACAAGATGCACGAGGCCGCCCTGCACGGCGGCCGGGCGGTGTTCTGGCGCACGCTTGGGAGCGCCCTGTCCCGCGGACCGACCCCGAGCGTGAAGCTGCACTAACCGCCAGGCGCGGCCCGACGTGCGGCGATCGCCGCGTTGAGCCGCCGGCTCACGGCCGGGTCTCGCCACAACAGGATCATGCCCGTGATCAGGCCGGCGTGCAGCAGCAGGGCGCCCAGCTTCAGATGGCTCATGTCCCAGATCAGGCCGGGACCGGCCGCCATGGCCGCGCTGGCGGCGACATAGGCGGCCAGCCAGGGCGCGCTCGCCGGGGTCTTCAGACGCCAGAGCACGCCGGCCGCCACGGCCAGACCCATCCCGGCTTTGATGATCGCCATGGCCCGCAGCAGCCGTGTGAGGTCAGCCCCGGCGTTGGCGATGGCGTGCGCGGCGGTGTCCCCGTCCGTCGCCAGCAGCCCGCCCGCCGCTCCGGCCGCGAGCGCCAGAGCGACGGCGCCTTGGGCCAGGGGCGGCGACAGGGTGAAACGGGCGCGCACCGGCGACGCGGCGCTCGAGGATTGAAACGCGGCCAGGGTCATGGGCTGACGGCTCCGGTCGGGATGTCCGAGACCCGAACGATCTCAGACTTTTGATCCTCTGACCAGAGGATCAGGCGGCCCGGCTCAGCACCTGGGCCTCGACATCGGCCTCGTTGAGGAACCGGGTGATCAGTGGGATGGTCGCGCCGGGGTGCGAGACCAGGAACAGGTGCCCGCCGGGCACTGTCTCCAGCCTGGCGTTGGGCAGCAGGCTCTTGAGGATCTTGCCATTGACCAGGGGGACGATGCGGTCGTCCTCGCCCATGACGATCAGGGTCTTCTGCTTCACGAAGGGCAGGAACGGGGCGCTGGTCCAGCCGACCACGGCGGCCAGCTGATAGGCGTAGCCGGCCCGCGACGGGGGCTTCAGGCGCGAGACGTGATCGTCCTTGCCCATGCCCGCGCCATAGAGGGTCTCGAAGTGCTCCATCATATATTCGGTGTCGATGTAGCGACGCGGATTGGCCATCTTCGACAGCACCTTTGGATCGCCAGGCACCATCAGGATTCCGGCCGCCGTGGCCGCAAGCACCAGCTTGCCCACCCGCGGCGCGTGCTGGAAGGCGAACTGCTGGGCCATGCCCCCGCCCCAGGAGACACCCATCACGTCCACCTTGCCGTCATAGCCCAAGAGGTCGAGCAGATGGGCCGCGCGCAGGGCCATGGACCACGGGCGGTAGGGGAAGGTGGGGCTGGGCGAGCCGCCGATGCCCGGCATGTCGAAGGTGATGATGTCCCGGTCGGGGATCCACTCCGCCAGGGGGGCCATCAGCTCTATATTGGCCCCGATGCCGTTGAAGAACAGCACCGGCCGGCCGGCAACGCGGCCCGGCGGCGGCGCGGCCTTCCACACCGCCACCCGCAATTCGCGCCCGCCCACCTTGATCTGGCTGAACGTCGGCGCCCGGGCGGCGGTCTCATTGGCGGGGTCGGTCACGGGGAGGTTCCTTCGTTACTCAGTCGAAGACATAGATACCCGGCGCGGGATCGCCAGGGGGGTGGGCCTTGGAGCCCAGGGTCTTGCGGGCCGCCTTCAGGGCGCCGGAGCGGGCCTGCAGCCACTCAAGCCAATAGGGCCACCAGGAGCCGGCGTGCTCGCGGGCATCCTGGCCGAGCCAGGCGTCGATATCCGCCGGCGGTCGTTTGTCGCTGCGGAAATACTTGGCCTTGGGATTGCCCGGCGGGTTCAGCAGCGACTGGATATGGCCGGCCTGGCTCAGGACGAACTCCACATTGGGCGAGCCGACCAGCTGACTGATCCGGTAGCAGGCCTTCCAGGGCGTGATGTGGTCGGTGACCCCGGCAACGATGAACACATCCTGTGTGACCTTGGTCAGGTCGACCACGTGTCCCGCCACGGTGGCCGTGCCCGGCCGGGCGAAAGGTTGAGTCTGGTAGAAATCCAGGTAGTCGGCGTGCAGGGCGGCGGTCAGGTTGGTGGAATCGTTGTTCCAGTAGAGCACGTCGAAGGCCGGCGGCGGCTCGCCGTGCAGGTAGTTGTTGACCACATAGTTCCACACCAGATCGTTGGGCCGCAGCCAGGCGAAGGTCCGCGACAGCGAGGCGCCGTCGAGAATGCCCTTCTTGGCGCTGCGCTGCTTGGCCAGTTCGATGCCGTGTTCGGAGACCAGGGCGCCGGTCTCGCTGTCGGTGGCCTGGGGATCGAGCACGCAGACCATGAGTGTGACGCTGCCGACCCGTTCGTCGCCCCGGCTGGCCAGTTTGGAGAGCAGCGTCGCCGCGGTGATCCCGCCCGAGCAGGCGCCGGAGATGTTCACCCTCTTCGACTTGGTGACCTCGCAGATCACGTCGATGGCCGCGATCAGCTCATCCACATAGTCGCCCAGGCCCCAGGCGCGGTGTTCCGGCCCCGGATTTCGCCAGCTGACCATGAACGGCTGGATGCCGCCGCCGGTCAGGAAGCGCACAATGCTCTTCTCCGGCGACAGGTCGTTCACATAGGCCTTGTTGATCTGCGGCGGGACGATCAGGAACGGGACGGCATGGACCTTCTCGGTCGCCGGCGCGTACTGGATCAGCTCCATCATCTCTGTCTTGTGGATCACCGCCCCGGGGGCGGTGGCGAGGTTACCGCCCACCTTGAAGGGCCGCTTGTCCACCTGGCTGACGATGCCGTCGTTCTGGGTGATGTCCTCATAGGCGTTTTTCAGCCCGCGGACCAAGGAGCCGCCGCCCGTCTCGAGGGCCTTCTTGATCGCCGAGGGATTGCCGATCAGGGCGTTGGTCGGCGCCACGGCGTCGAGGATCATGGCCGTGACGAAACTGGCCTGGGCCCGCTCGCGGGTGTCCAGATCCACGTCCTCGACCCACTCTTCCACGCCTTTTCGCGCGGCGAGATAGTACTGCATCGAGGCCTTGTAGAGCGGGTTGGTCTTCCAGGTCGGATCGGTGAAGCGCCGGTCCTTCGGATCGGGCGCGATGTCCGAACGGCCGGTGACGATTTTGCCCACCTCGCCGCTGAACTTCTTCATGTGTTTGAGCGTCTTGACCGGCCGACCGGCGGTCTCCCGCAGCATCATGGTTACCGCGCCGAACAGATCCTCCCGGGCAAGGCCCAGCAGGGGGTTCATGGCGGAGGTGGCCTCGGCCGGTCCGCCCTCGATTTCAATCCCGGACTTGGGCATCGTGTCGTCTCCTCCCCGAAAGACCGGCCGTGAAATGGCGCAAATCCAATTGCGCCTCGCACCGGCCGGCGGTTGATCCTATCCTCTGGCCTTCCGTGGCGGTGTCAACGGCCGGAGCCTCATCAACATCACCCAGTCGAAACCCTCCGCGGCCAAGGTCCGCATTCTGGAAACCGCCCTGGCCCTGTTCAACGCCGAAGGGGTCGGCGCGCTGTCGGCCATGGATATCGCCACCGCGCTCGGCATCAGCCCGGGCCACCTCTACTACCACTTCAAGGGCAAGCCCGACCTGCTCTCGGCCCTGACGGAGGCCTATGAGCACGAGGTCGCCCTGATCCTCGACGGCGCTGCCGACGCCTGCCGGGGCGACGGCGCGACGCTCGAGACCCTCTGGGTGCGCGTCCACATCCTGGCCGAGGAGGCCTGGGACGCCCGATTCCTCTATCGCGAGGCCGGCGCCCTGGCCCTGAAATATCCAGAGATCGCCCACCGCATCCGCCGCCTGGCCGCCGCCGAGCGCGAGGCCCTCCGCGGCATGCTGCGGGTTCTGGCGGAGGAAGGGGTCTTGAACGCCTCTGGCGAGGTGATCGACGGTCTGGCCCGTATCATCACCACCGCCATCGGCTTTCACGCCATCCAGCTCGAACTGGAGGGCGACCCTGGCCCGCCGCGCGACCGTGTTGCCCGCGCGGCGGCCCAGATCATGCTGATGGTCGCGGGCTTCGCCCGCGGCTCTGCCTAGGCTCTCAGGCCTCGGTGGTTTCCTTCGCCGCCTTGGCTTTGGGAGCCTTCTCGGTCTTCAGAGCCGCGACTTCGGCCGTCAGGGCCTCGACCTGGGCGGTGAGCTTTTCCAGCGCCTGACCCACGGCCGGCAAGTTCCAGGGGGCCAGGGTCTCGGTCACGGTCTCGCGCACCTTCTCCAGGCGGGCTTCCAGGGCGGTGCGCTGTTCGGCGCTGAACGTCTGGGCCTTGGCCGTCGCGCTTTCCACGGCGTGGGTGACCTTTTCCATCTGCGGCGACTTGGCCAGGGTCTTGCGGACCTTGTCTTCCATCTCCTCGCCCTTGGCGACCAGGTCGTCGAAGGTCTCGTTGGCCGAGGCGGCCAGCTTTTCAACCGCGCCCTGAGTCTCGGTATAGATGCGGCCATAGGCGCCGACGCCGGCCAGCCAGATCCTGCGGGCGATGTCGATGTCCGGGACGGTCTTGGCGGCTTCGGGCTTTTCAGTGGTGATGGTTTCGGCGGTCATGTGACGGCTCCTTCGAATGGCGTGATGTCCGGTCGCCCGGACCAATGGCGCTCTCCTAGGCCGCTCTTTTAGAAAGAGCATTCTAACCGGGCCGGGGCGTTCTCACCGGCGACTGCCCCGGCCCCGGCGCCGTATCCGGCACGGCCACCGCGATCCGGCCGTCCATCACGCGGGTGGCGAACACCTTCAGCGGGCCATAGCCCGCCGCCCCGGCGCAGACGCCGGTCTCCAGATTGAAGATCGCCCCATGGTCCGGGCAGATCACCGATCCCCGGCGGATTCGCCCGCCCGACAACTGGGAATCGGCGTGGGTGCAACGGTTGATCACCGCTCGCGCGGCTCCGTTCGTCCGGCACAGCAAAACCGGCCAGCCGTTCAGGATCAGGGCCCGGGCCTGCCCCTCGGCCAGGTCGGCGTCGGCCAGGGCGTCATGAAATGTCGCGTCCATGGCTTCACCTTAGCCGTCGCTGGCGACTATGGTCGAGGCCAAGACGGCCGTATCGAAGCCGCTCGCCAATCTTCAGGAGACGCCCGATGATCCGTGGAATCCACCACGCCGCCCTGTGCACCGACGATCTCGACCGCCTGCTCGGCTTCTACCGCGACGTGGTCGGCTTCGAGGAGGTCGCCCGCTCGGAGTGGGAGGCCACGCCCCGCATCGACGAGATCATCGGCGTGCCGGGCTCTTCCGCCCGCCAGGTCATGCTCAAGGCCGGCGGCGCCTATCTGGAGCTCTTTCAGTACCGCGCCCCCGAGGGCGGGCGCCCTACCGGATCCATGCGGCCCTTCGACCGCGGCTACACCCACATCTGTCTCGATGTGGTGGACATCAAGGCCGAGCACGCCCGCCTCACGGCTGCCGGCGCCAGCTTCAACTGCGTCCCCGGCGATTTCGGGGCCATCAAGGCCGTCTACGGCCGCGATCCCGACGGCAACATCATCGAAATCCAGGAAACCGCGCCGGACCACGCCTTCGCCTATGAAAAGGTGAATCCCAGGGCCTGAGTGTGTGAGGACTTAGCGTCCCCTCAGTCGGTTACGCCGACAGCTCCCCCCGTTCTACAGGGGAGCAGACAAAGTCTCTCCTCCCCCGCGTGGCGGGGGAGGTCCCCCGAAGGGGGGAGGGGGCGCTAGCCGCACGCCTTAAGGATACTTCAGCCTGATCTGCGTCGTCGTCTCGCCCTCGCCGGCGACGACCTTGGCGGCGTTCAGCGACGGCGGGCCCAGGAACAGGCGCGGATTGCGCGAGAACCCGTAATCCTGCGTCGGCATGCCGAAGGGGCCTTGGGTGAAGCGGTGGGCCAGCTTGGCGTCGTGATAGACGGCCATCGCATAGGTCCCGGGGCCGGGCAGCCAGACGCACATGTCCGTCACCGGCGACCGCGCCGGAACCCGCCACACTTTCAGCTCACCGTCGCGCTTGAGGAACTTTTTCGGATCGTCGCCATAGAGCGTGGCGGTCATGATGCCGGCGTCGGAGCGCACGCTCTCGATCACCACCTTCAGCTTCACGCCCGAAGGCTCTCCGACGCAGGTCGCCTGGCCGCGGGCGGCGGCGGGCGTCAGGGCCAAGCCGGCCAGCAGGCCGGCCAGAGCGGCGGCCCGTTTCGTCGCGGCGAAGGTCATGGGGGAGTGGGCTTCCGGTTGGCTACGGTGACGCGGCGCGCCTTCAACCATCTAAATATGGCCAGCAAACGGCCATGCATGTGTCCGGCCCGACACCCGCGCGCCGTCCGGCGCTTCGCGCGCCACACCTCCTAGGCCGCCAGGGCCACCGCCCGGTTCGCCGCCGCCACGATCTCATAGGACCGCAGCCGCGCCTGATGATCGAAGATCGACGAGGTGATCATCAACTCATCCGCCCCCGTCCGCGCGATCATCGCCTTCAGGCCAGTCTCCACCGTCGCAGGCGAGCCGATCACCGCGCAGGCCAGGGCCTGGCTGAGCATATATTTCGCCTGGGGATCGAGGCGGCTGTCCATGTCGTCTACCGGCGGGGGCAGGGGCCCCGGCATGCCGGTGCGCAGGGCCACGAACGACTGCTGCAGCGAGCTGAACAGCCGCCTGGCCTCCGCGTCGGTGTCGGCCGCCACGGCCGTGACCCCGGCCATGACATAGGGCCGCTGCAGCCGCTCCGACGGCTGGAACCGCTCGCGATAGATGGCCAGGGCGCGGTCGAGTTCGGCAGGCGCGAAGTGCGAAGCGAAGGCGTAAGGCAGGCCCAGCATGGCCGCCAGCTGCGCCCCGAAGGTGGACGATCCCAAAATCCACACGTCCACCTGGGCCCCGGCGCCGGGCACCGCCCGCACCGCCTGGCCGGGCTTGGCGTCCTGGAAATAGTGCAGCAACTCGACCACGTCCTGCGGGAAACTGTCGGCCCCGCCGCTCAGGTGCCGGCGCAGGGCCTGGGCGGTCATCTGATCGGTGCCGGGCGCCCGGCCGAGTCCCAGATCGATCCGTCCCGGGAACAGCGCCGCCAGGGTTCCGAACTGCTCGGCCACCATCAGCGGCGCGTGGTTGGGCAGCATGATCCCGCCCGCGCCGATCCGTATGGTCGAGGTGCCGCCGCCGATGTGGGCCAGGGCCACAGCCGTGGCGGCGCTGGCGATGCCGGGCATATTGTGATGTTCGGCCATCCAATAGCGCCGATAGCCCAGCGCCTCGGCCCGCCGGGCCAGATCCAGGCTGCACTGGAACGAGAGCGACGCATCGCCCCCCTGAACGATCGGCGACAGGTCGAGAACGGAAAGCTGGGTCATGGGGGGAATATAGGGGCGTGGGCCGCGGATGTGCAAAGCCCGCCGTGACTCTGGGTCTCGCGGCTTGCCCGTAAGGCTGGTGAAAATAAAATCGCGCGACGTGTCAATTATCACGCCCCACTCACCGAAAATTGGCTATGAGATTTGCCTAATTAGTGGGGGAACACCAAAATGAAGAACGTTGCGATCGCTGCCATTATCTGCGGTATTTTGGCTGGCTGCGCGGATGCGCCCAACAAAATACAGCCGAACTATGTCTCGCCCATGCAGTATTCGAATCTCGATTGTGAACAAGTGCGGTCTGAAATGATGCGCGTGTCGAGCCAGGTGCGCGTCCTGGTCGGCCAGCAGCAGAAGAAGCACAAGAACGATCAGGTCGCCATGGGCGTGGGACTCATCGTTGCCTGGCCGGCCCTCTTCTTCCTGATCGGCGGCGACAAGAAGGAACAGCTGGCCGAGATGAAGGGCGAGTATGAGGCCCTGGAGACGGTCGGAACACAGAAGAAGTGCGCGGTGATCGAGGAGGCCAAGGTCGGCGCAGCAGCGCAGACGGCGGCTGCGCCCATGTCGCCTGGCGCTCCGACCGCGGCGCCCGCCCCCACGCCTCCCGCCTCAGGGGCGCCGGGTTCGTCCAGGCCCTAGCCCCAGAGCCTGCGGCGCGCGCCTTCAAGTGCGCGCCGCTGTACGGGGGCTGGCCGCCTCCGCGATTCCCTGTATCACCGCCCGGTGCCCCAGCCGCCCGCGCCACAGATTTGGGATATCAGCCAGGTCCTGCGCCCGGGCCTGCCGGTGTGGCCGGGCGACACCGCCTTTGCCTCGGCGCCGCGCTGGACCATCGTCCCCGGCGGCTCGCCGGTGAATGTGGCCCGGTTTGAGACCTCCACCCACGCCGGAACCCACGCCGACGCCCCCCTGCACTATGATGCCGCCGGCGCCGCCGTCGCCGATCTCAACCTCGAACCCTATCTTGGGCCCTGCCGGGTGATCGACGCGCGCGGCGCGGGGCGGGCGATCACCGCCGACTTTCTGGCGCCCAGGCTGGGGCAGGGGCCGCCGCCGCGCGTCCTGCTGCGCACGTTCGATGTGTTTCCGCACGACGCCTGGGTGTCGGACTTCACCGCCGTGGCGGCCGAGGCGATCGACCTGCTCGCGGCGCGTGGCGTGGTGCTGATCGGCGTCGATTCGCCCTCTCTCGATCCCGAGACCTCCCAGACCATGGACGCCCACCATGCCGTCCGCGCCCAGGGCCTTCGCATCCTCGAGGGTCTGGTTCTCGATGACGTGCCGCCGGGCGATTACGACCTTATCGCTTTGCCCCTGAAACTCGCGGGTCTCGACGCCTCCCCGGTCCGCGCCATCCTGCGCGGGCTCGCCCCGTGACCGCGCCAGCGCCCCCTCCGTCGGCTTCGCCGACACCTCCCCCGCTTCGCAGGGGAGGAGGAAAGCTCTGCTCCCCTGTTCGCGGGGGAGGAGGACCGCGAAGCGATGGAGGGGGCGGCGGCCCCATCCCCCAAAGATGACCACCTACTTCCTCGGCATCGCCGGCGCCGGCATGAGCGCCCTGGCCTCGATCCTGGTCTCTGAAGGTTGCGCCGTCGCCGGATCCGACGACGGAGTCTTCCCGCCGGTCTCGACCTATCTGGACGCCCTGGGCGTCCCCTATCACGTGGGCTTCGACCCGGCTCTGATCCCGCCGGATGTGGAGACCGCCGTCATCGGCTCCAGCGCGAAGCTGAGCCTGGCCGACAACCTGGAACTGGCCGAACTGGCCCGCCGGGGCGTGCCGCTGCTGTCGTTTCCGGAATTCCTCGGCCGCCACACCGCCGGGCGCGACACGGTCTGCGTGGCCGGCTCGTTCGGCAAATCCTCGGTCACGGCCCTGCTGGCCGTGATCCTCAGCGAGGCCGGCGGCGATCCCGGCTATTTCATCGGCGCGGTGCCGCTGGACCTGCCTCTCACCGGCCGCGGCGGAACCGATTCCGTGTTCGTCATGGAGGGCGACGAATACATTGTCGGCGGTGAGGACCACCGCTCGAAGTTCCTGCTCTATGATCCGGGGAGCCTGCTGATCACCTCCCTGATCCACGACCATGTGAACGTCTTCCCGACGATGGCCGACTATGAGGCCCCGTTCGCCGAGCTGATCGCCGGTCTGGATCCCGGCGCCCTGCTGGTCTGCGCGCACCCCTTCGAGGCCCTGCATCGCCTCACCGCCGGCCGCCGTGTGGTCTGGTATGGGCGCGAGGCCTGCCCCGGCTATTTCGCGCGAAACGTCGTCATCGGCGAGATCACCCGCTTCGATCTCGTCACACCCGCCGGCACGCGCATTCCCCTGGAAACCGAGCTCCTGGGCCTGCACAATATCGAAAACATCGTCGGCGCGGCCGCCCTGCTGCTGGAGCGCGGCGATGTGACGATCGAAGGTCTACAGCGCGGCGTTCGCCGCTTCCGGGGCGTCGCCCGGCGCCTGGACAAGAAGACCACGGCCGCCACGGTCCCGGCCTATGAGGGCTTCGGCTCTTCGTATGAGAAGGCCCGCTCGGCCATCGAGGCCATCCTCCTGCACTTCTCCCACCGTCCCTGCGTCGTTGTGTTCGAGCCACACACCTTCTCCTGGCGCGATCCGGCGGCGCTTCCCTGGTACGATACGGTTTTCGAAGGCGTGGCCCGCGTCCTCCTCCTGCCACCCCCCACCCACGGCGCCGGCCAGACCCAGTCCACCCAAGACCAGATCGCCGCCCGCATCGCCGCGGCGGGCGTGTCCGTCACCACGGTGGCGGGCGCCCCCGCGGTCCTCGAAAACCTCGCCGCCACCCTGACGGGCGAAGAGGTCGTGCTCCTGCTCAGCTCCGGCCCCCTGGACGGCCTCCCCGTTTCCCTGCCTCCCCTACTGGAAACCAGCTTCGCGCCTTAGGTGGTGAAAACGGTCTCGCCGTGGTTACCTGCCCCACGGCTTCGCAACGGCGCGGCCTGCAATCGGGGGATTCGCAGACATGTCGACTGTGGCCGCAAAGCTGAAAACCGCCGCCGAAAAGCGCTACGCGTTGATGATGACCATCGCTGGGGCCGTGCTCTGGCCGATCTTCGTCCTCGCCATCGTCGCCGTGGTCACCAACCCCGATCCCAAGGTCTCCGCCATGGGCTGGCTGTATGTCTGGTACGGCGTCGGCATCGCCGGGTTCCTGTGGATTTCCAGCGGCCTCTACCGGGCCAACGCCTTCGGCAACATGGTGCTGCTGGGTCCCAACCAGTTCCCGCAGCTGCACGCCATGGTGGTCGCGGCCGCCAAGGATCTGGGCATGGACGTCCCGCCCAAGGCCTTCCTCTACAACTCCAACGGCCTGTTAAACGCCTTCGCCCGCCGCCTTCTGGGGGGACAGTTCGTGTTCCTCACCTCGGCCCTGGTGGAGGCCAGCACCGACGATCAGATTCGCTTCGTCATCGGCCATGAGCTCGGCCACCACGCCGCCGGCCATCTCAATCCTTGGATGAACGCCCTGAAGCTGCCCGGCCACGCCGTGCCCTTCCTGCATCCCGCCTATTCCCGTGCGCGGGAATACACCTGCGACGCCATCGGCGCGCACCTCTCCGACAACCTGCCGGTCTCGCGAAGCGCCTTGATGATGCTGGGCTGTGGCTGCGGCCGGCTCAACGGCGCGATGAGCTGCGAGGCCTTCATGGCCCAGGAGGCCCAGATGCCGGCGGTGTTCGGCTTCCTGCGCGAGATCGGCCTCAGCCACCCCCGCCTCACCCGGCGGCTCGCCGCCCTCCGCGACCGCGGCGTCGCCTTCACCTGACGACGAGAATAAGGGCCACCCCCATGACCGGCTTCAACGGCCTCGGCCTCAACCTCGGCAACCTCTCCCGCCTCTCCCACGCCAGAAGCCGCTCCATCAGCCCGGAGAATTTCACCGGCGAGAAGGGCGCCGGGGGCATGTCGACCGACGGCCCCGCCGCCCACATGGCCCGAGGCCTGGGCCAGGGCTGGAAGGTCTCCCCCTTCATCGTCATCGCTGCCGGCGAGGAGCGGACGATCGCCGACATCGAAGGGCCCGGCGCCATCCAGCAGATCTGGATGACCCTGGCCCGCGGGCGCTGGCGGCACACGATCCTGCGGGTCTGGTGGGACGACCAGGAACATCCCTCGATCGAATGCCCGGTGGGCGATTTCTTCGCCTGCGGCTGGGAGAAGTTCGCCCAGGTCTCGTCCCTGGCGGTATGTGTGAACCCGGGCCGGGGCTTCAACTGCTACTGGGAGATGCCGTTCCGAAAGCGCGCCCGCTTCAGCCTGACCAACCTCTCCGACGAGACGGTCTATTGCTACTACCAGATCAACTACGCCCTCACCGAGGTGCGGGACGACGCGGCCTATTTCCACGCCCAGTTCCGCCGCACCAACCCGCTTCCGTACAAGGACGTCTATACGATCCTCGACGGCGTGACGGGCCAGGGCCACTACGTGGGGACCTACATGGCCTGGGGCGTCAACAACGCCGGCTGGTGGGGCGAGGGCGAGATCAAGTTCTACATGGACGGGGACAAGGATTTCCCCACCATCTGCGGCACCGGCACGGAGGACTATTTCTGCGGGGCCTATGACTTCGATCCTGGGGTCGTCGAGCGCGACCGCAAGAGCGCCTACGTGGAGTTCACCACCCCCTATGCGGGCCTGCCCCAGGTCATCCGCCCCGACGGGGTCTACCAATCCCAGCAGCGCTTCGGCATGTACCGCTGGCACCTTACCGACCCGGTGCGCTTCGAAACCGACCTGAGGATCACCATCCAGGCCCTCGGCTGGCGCACCGACAAAGACCGCCGCTAACCTGCCCCTGCAGGATGACATCGCCTCCGTCGCCTTCTGGTACCAGACCCTCCCCACCGCGCCTTTTCCCGCCCTGCCGGACCGGGACTATCTGGAGGTGGTCTGAGTCCGTAGCCGGCCACGGACCGCCACACCCTTGCCCCAAGCGCCCGTCACCCTAGAGTCGTCGGCAGACCGGAGGCGCCCGCATGACATCCCCCTTCGACGGCTATGAAGTCGACCGCCGGCTGCGGCCCACCGAACAGGGCCTGGCCTTCGATCTCGATCGCGCCCTGGCCTCGGTCCTGGTGCTGCACGCCCGCGTGCCGGAAGACGCCTCCACGGCCCAGGCCCTGGGCGTCGAGCGCCTGGGCAACGGCATCGTCATCGGCCAGAACGGCCTGATCCTCACCATCGGCTATCTGGTCACCGAGGCCGAAGAGGTCACCCTCCTCGCCGGCGACGGCCGCAAGATCGAGGGGCACGTCCTGGGTGTCGACGGCGTGACGGGCTTCGGCCTGGTCCAGGCGCTCGATCCGCTGGAGCTACCGGCCATGCCGCTGGGCGATTCACGCAAACTGGCCGAGGGCGATCCCATCATCCTGGCCGGCGGCGGTGGACGCGCCCACGCCGTGGCCGGCAAGCTCATGGCCCGCGCGCCCTTCGCCGGCTACTGGGAATATCTGCTCGACGAGGCGCTGTTCACCGCCCCCGGCCATCCGCACTGGAGCGGTGCGGCCCTGATCGGCCCCACCGGCGCCCTGATGGGTGTCGCGTCGTTGCAGATGACCCAGCAGGCGCCCGGTGGGAAGGCCACCCTCATCAACATGAGCGTGCCTATCGAGTTGCTGCCGCCCATCCTGCACGATCTCTCGCGCGGACGTCAGGTCCAGCCGCCGCGCCCCTGGCTCGGCGTCTACGCCCATGACGAGGACGGCAAGGTCACTGTGTTGGACGTGGCGCCTGGCGGTCCGGCCGCCCGCGCCGAGATGCGTTCGGGCGATGTGATCCTGGCCGTGGCCGGCGAGGAGGTCCGCAGCCTGGCGGACTTCTATCAGCGCCTCTGGGCCATCGGCGACGCCGGCGCGACCGCCCCCCTTCGCCTGCGCCGCGAACGCGATGTCTTCGACATCGAGGTCCGCACCATCGACCGCATCGCCCGCCTGAAGAAACCGCGGTTCAACTGATCCTGCGGGCCGCAACGAAAGACGCCGCCGACCTCAGGGGGCCGGCGGCGCCATCGCAGGTTCGTCGAGAAACTCAGGCGGTGGCGGTCTTCGCTCTGGCGCGGGCGCGCAGCGCGCCGCCAGCCAGGCCGAGGCCCACCAGCATCATCGCCCAGGTCGCCGGTTCGGGCGCGGCGCTGCTGACCAGATCGTAGAAGAAGTAGCCGCCATCCAGGGTCGCCGGGGTGACCAGATCGTTGATGTGCACCGCGTTGGTGAATGAGTCGAAGGTGAAGGCGCCGTTACCGGGCGGGAAGTTCGCCGCGTAGCTGGCCAGCGAGCCTGACGTCGTGCTGAAATAGTTGAACGAGGCGACCGCCGAGCCGCCGTTATAGAAGGTGAAGGTCCCGTCGACGCCGGTGTTCTCGCTGGGGAAGGTGCTGCCGGTGAAGATCTGCAGGACGTTGGTGTAGAGCTGCGAGGTCGGGATCGTGTAGAGCCCGTCCAGTCTCACCGTGGCGTCGATGGTGTCGCCCTGCGACACGGTGAAGGCGTTTGACGAATCCAGACCGCTCAGCGGCAGGAGGAAGCGGTCATAGTGGTTGCCGCCGAACGTGAACTGCGAGGCCTGGAAGTCCGCCACCGCGCCGGTCTGGGTGGTGGTGTAGGCGGTGGCGTGGGCGGCGCCCGCGCCGATCGTCAGAACCGCGACGGCGGCCAGGGTTTTCATCGAACACATCATCGGCTTGTTTCTCCTAGCGGGCTTCCGCCGTGGTGATAGGGAACGCACGAAGATAAAATTGTACACGAAAGCCATATACGCGCCATATTGCGGCCGAAGGCAAGGCGAATGTCCGGAGGCGGGCGCTAGCCTCGGTGGGCCAACTCCAGCGCGGCGATATCGATCTTCCGCATTCCCATCAGCGCCGTCCGCACTCGCCCGGCGCGGTCTTGATCGGGATCGCTCATGAGCCGGCCCAAGGCCGACGGAACCACTTGCCACGAGAGGCCGAAGCGGTCCTTCAGCCAGCCACAGCGCCCCTCCAATCCCCCGTCCGCGGTGAGCCGCGTCCAGTAGTGGTCGACCTCGTCCTGGGTCTCGCAGGCGATGAAGAACGAAATGGCCTCGTTGAACTTGTAGAGCGGTCCGCCCTTGAGGGCGTGAAAGCGCTGACCGGCGATCTCGAAGGTCGCCATCTGCGGCGAGAGCAGCTCCACGCGGCCGTCCGGAAATGTCTCGGTGTAGAACGCCACCGCATCGGCCAGATCGCCGTCGAGCCATAGGAACGGGGTGATCGTGACCATGGAGAGCCTGCCTTATTCGTCCGAAGGTTGGGCATTCTAGGCCCGATACGTCCCGGCGTCCCCTTCGTCGGCAGTCAGGCCTCGAAGACCTCCATCCGAATCCAGTCATTGAGCTCGAAATTCCAGGCGAGCAGCTCCACCCGTCCGAACGGCCCCTGCCGAACCATGTTCGCCGCCCGCGCCCGCAGCCCCGCCTCATCATCCGACGCGATCTCCTCCGGTGCGGCCTCCGCATCGGCCGGCCAGCACCGCAGGCCAAAGCGGCCATCGTAGCCTTGTAGCGTCATCCCGCCCCCCGGCCTCAGGCCGCCTGTTCCAGGAGCGCCTCTTCCACGAACCCCAGCCGATCCTGGCCCCAGAACATCTCGCCGGCCACGAAGAAGGTCGGGGCGCCGAAGGCGCCGCGGTCGGCGGCTTCCTGGGTGGAGGCTTTCAGTGCGTCCTTGACGTCGGCCCGTTCGATGCCTTGCGCATAGGCCGCCGGATCGAGGCCCGCCTCGCCAAGCAGCCTCGCGAAACTGTCCGGCGCGCCGATGTTCACGTCCTCGATGAACATGCCGCGGAACATGGCGGCCATATAGGCGTCGGTCTCGCCGCGCTCATTGGCGACGAACGCGCCGCGCAGGGGTGGGATAATCTTCAGGGTCTCGATATGTGAGTTGGCCCCCAGGGTGACGCCATAGCGCCGCGCCCATCGTTGCAGGTCGCCGCCCATCCAGCGGGCCTTGTTCGGCACCTCGCGCGGGGAGCGGTTGCCGGTCAGCTGATGCAGGCCGATGGTGAACATCGGCCGGTAAATCACCTTTGCCCCGGTCCGAGCGATCAGGCCCGGCAATTGGGTGTAGGCCAGATAGGTCGGCGGGCTCATGAAATCGAAGAAGAACTCCAGCTCGCGGGCCATCACCAGGGCTCCTTCCAGGGCCGAAGTTCGGTTTCCTGAGTCCAGGCGCTGCGGCGCTGGCAGTGCAGGCCCCAGTAGGCCTCGGCGATATCGTCCGGATCGAGAACCCCGTCGGCCGGCCGCTCCTCGAAGACCTGCGGCATCATCCGTCGTATCAGCGGCGTGTCGATCGGTCCGTCGATGACCACATGGGCCACGTGGATGTTCTTGGGGAACAGTTCGCGCGCCATGGACTGGGCCAGGGCCTTGAGGGCGTGTTTCGAAGCGGCGAAGGCGGCGAGGTGGGAGCGGCCCCGCAGGGCCGCCGTGGCGCCGGTGAACAGGATCGTGCCCTTCTCGCGCGGCTCCATCCGCCTGGCCACCTCGCGGCCCATGAGGAAGGCGCCGAAGGCGTTAACCCGCCAGACCCGCTCGAAATCGGCGGCCGGATGCTCGGCGATGGGGAAGCGCGCGCCGATGGCGGCGTTGTAGACCGCCACTTCGATGGGGCCGACGTCGCGCTCGATGGCCTCGACCACGGCGACCATCTGGTCCTCCTGGGTAGAGTCCAGTTCATAGGCCACCGCCTTGCCGCCCTCGGCCTCGATCTGACCCACCAGGGCGGTCAGCTTCTCGACGTTGCGGCGGGCGACGCAGGCCGTGTAGCCCTCGCGGGCGAAGCGCCGCGCCACCGCCGCGCCGGTCGCCACTCCGGCGCCGACCACGAACACAACCTTGTTCGCCATCACGCGGCTTTCGCCGTCAGGGCGTTGCGCCAGGGGCTGAGGTCCCAGCCCGGATAGCGGGTCTGGGCCCGGCGCAGGGTCTCCTCGGTCCAGAACGGATGGCCGGGCGGCTGTACCCCGAAGCACTCCAGTTGTTCCGGCGTGGCGTGGTCGAAGATCACCGACCAGGGCTGAGTGTGGTGGAAGGCCCAGGCGTGGAAGCCGACCGCCTCGTTCCCGGCTGTCTTGAAACAGGTCATCAACGCATAGCGGTGGCCTTTGGGCGCGGTCAGGTTGGTGCCCCGGTGCCAGACGTCGATGGCGTAGGGAAAGACGCTGCCGGCCGGGGCGGCGGTGGAGCGCTCATAGTCCAGCAGGCCCTGTTGGATCGCGGTGAAGGTCTCCGGATCGCGGGTCAGGGTGCCGTCGGGCGTCGTCACCTTCAGGCTGTCGGGGCGGGTCACAAAGTGGGCTGGGCCGTGGGCTTCGGTGACGTCGCTGAAATAGCAGAGGATGGTGATGGAATTGGCCGCCGCGTCCTCCGACGGGGTGGTCAGGGTGTGGTTCACGTAGTCGCAATGGAAGGGTTGATCGTAGTCGCTCTCGCCGGTGAACTTGGCCCAGGCCTGGCACTGATAGACGTGCACCTTGTCGGTGTTCAGAGCCTGTTTGGCGAAGGCGATCAGGGCGGGATGGACGCCGATCAGGTTCAGCGCCGGCGAGCAGGCGATCGGCACCGGCGCGACGCCCTTGAACTGGGTGGGATGGAAGCGCCCGACCATGCCTGCGTGCTTCTTGTCGAGACCCTCGTCGGCGCCCTCCTTGCCGAATACCGCCGCGAAGTCAGCCTGCACGGCCGTCACCTCCTCAGGCGTAAAGAAATTGTGGATCGACACCCCGCCATCGCGGCGCCAGGCATCCAGGTGTTCCGGCTCGAAGCGGTCGGTCATGCGGCGTTCCTCCCGAAGTTTGGCTAAGTTTAGACGCCCGCCCGGCGAGGGTCCACGGGCCCGCCGTGCAACGCTTCGCAACCTCGCGCCGTTTGTTGCAACCTCACGCATGCCGGCGCGACTGCGCGCACCGTCTCCGCGCGTCTACACAGCGTCCGTCTCCCGGGAACAGCCAGGCGGATGGAGTGAATGGCGTCAGTTGAATTTGGTCGCATCGCGCTGAGCAGCCTGGCCGACAGCGTGGCTTGGGCGGTGCTGCTGCTGGGCTTCGCGAGCCTTGGGACCTGGGTTCGGGCGCGGCGGCCGGCGGTTCTCCTCGCCGTGGCGATACGGGTCGGAAAGAGGCTCTGAATATCTACGCGCCCGCGGCGCGGGCGCGGTGTCACCCCAGGTGACGGAGGGAGCGCGGGCGGTGTAGTTGCCCCTCGGCGCCGGCGCTCCCTCAGATGCCCGCCAGCGCCGCGGCGTGGGCAGAGTCCAGGTATTCATCCAGCCGGGTGACCCTGCCGCCCTTCATCCTCACGACGACACAGGCGGGCATCGCCCAGGCTTGGCCGCTGGGCAGAGTCGCCTCCAGAACATGCTGCTGCACGAAGCCGTCCTTCAGCGCCTCGCGGCTCAGGACCCTGTAGTTGCGGTTGGGCAATTTGCGCGCGAACCACGCCAGGACCTTCAGGTTCTGATCGACGGTCTGCTCCAGGCCGTCGTTGTTGTGCCAGATCTTCGCGTCGGGCGCGTAGCAGGCCCGCACCGCCTCGGCGTCACCGGCCTGAATGGCGGCCATGAATCTCTCGGCAAGCTCCAGGATGTCCTGTTCGGTCACGTCTTCGTCCTCAAGATGGTCTGTCTATCCACGGAAAATCAGCCGCGCTTCGGCCAGCTTGCGCACGCGCTCGATCGGGAAGCCGTAGTCTCGCAGGACCTCTACGGTGTGTTCGCCCAGGCCCGGGTCGAGCCGCTCGAAACCTGACCCGCCGCGACTGAACTCGGCGAACGTCCGGCTGGCGACCATATCGCCCCATAAAGGGTGACGTCGCAGCTCGAAGAAGCCGCTCTCCCACAGCCATTCCTCGCCGCGGGCCTCGTCGCCATCGAGCACCGGCGCGGCCGGGATTCCGGCCTCGGCCAGGACCGCGAGCAGGGCGTCGCGCGGCCGCTCGCAGATCAGTTCGGTGATCTCATAGGCTAGGTCGCCGCGCCGGGGCTGGTTCAACACGTCGGGATAGCGGTCGGCCCACTCTTCCGCGCCCAGGACGCGTTCAAGCGCCTCTGCGTGCGTCGTCGTGCTCGCCGCCAGGGTGATCCAGCCATCCGCACAGGGGTAGTAGCGCTCCAGCGCCGTCAGGCCGATGCAGTCCCGCTCGCCTTCCGGCGGCGGCGGGGCGCCGGGCCAGGTGGTCAGGGCGCCGGATTGAAAGAGGGCGCTTTGGGCGGCGAGACAGGTTTCAACGTTCTGCCCCAGACCGGTCCGCTCCCGGGCGTTCAGGGCCGCGATCACCCCGAAGGCCGTCACCGCGGCCGTGGCCACGTCATTGATCGCGACGGAATGGAACACAGGCTCCTCGCCCGGCCCACCTTGGGCGGCCATCATGCCGCTGCGGGCCTGCAGCAGGGGATCGAACCCGGGCAGATGCGCCTCCGCGCCGGTGGATCCATAGGCGTTGATCGAGGCCGAGATGATGCGCGGATTGACCGCCCTCAGGGTCGCATAGTCGATGCCCAGCCGCGAGCGCACCCCCAGCCGATAGTTGTCCACCACGACGTCCGCGGTGCGGGCCATGTCGAGGAACGCCGCGCGACCCTCCGGGTCCTTGAGGTTGAGCCCCAGGCCGCGCTTGCCGCGATTGTGGTTGGTGAAGCCGGGCCCGAACGGCCTGAAGGGATCGCCCTCGGCGGACTCCACCTTCACCACGTCCGCCCCGAAACAGGCCAGGATCGCGCTGGCGTAGGCCCCGGCGATGACTGTGCCCAGGTCAAGCACCTTCACCCCGGCCAGCGGCTGGCGGGCGTCGCCGCCGGGCGAGGGCGTCGCCGGACGCGGGGTCGCGAAGACCTTGAGATCTTCCGGACCTGCCTCGCGCATGAGTCCGCGCACGGCGCCGGGCGTTTCGGCCAGTTTGATCGGGACACCCGGCATCTCCACCGTCCCCAGGTCGGGGTGGTCGAAGGTCAGGCGCATCCCGTTGTCAGTCATGGGGCCGCTCCTGAGCCAGTCCGCGCGCCTGGAGACCGGCGCGGCGGGGACGTCGTGGTCGGCGAGGAGTTTCAGCCAGTGTGCGCGGGGCCGTTCGGCGAATACCCGCTCGATCAGCCGTCCCGGATCGACCGTCGGCCCGGCCGTCATCATCCGCTCGCGCAGACGCAGGGCGTCCACCGCCCGCTCGAAGAAGTGGGGAAACAGGGTGGCCAGGAACAGCCACTCGCCGTCGGCGCACTGATAGAGGCGGTAGCTTGCGGACCCGCCCAGGGGGTGACCCTGCATCATGCCGGGCGCGTCGAGCAGTCCGACCGGCCCGGCGACCTCGGCGTTGCCATGGGCGCCGCTCACCCTGACCGCCTGGCCCAGCCCGGTGCGATGGCGGTCTTTCAGCGCCGCGCCCACCGCGGCCGCGGCCATCACCGCCTGGCCATGGTGCAGCATGGGCATGATGTGCCAGATCGGCTGGTGCGCGTAGCTCCCCTGACGAAACGCCGTACCGGTCAGGCCCGCCAGCATGGCGTGATGCTCCGGCAGATGGCTCCAGGGGCCGCTGACGCCATAGGGTGGGACCCAGAGGTGGATAAGCCGGGGGTTTCGCGCGGTGAGGGTCGCGGCGTCCAGCCCGAGGCTCTCCAGATGGCCGGGCGCGTGATCAAACACGGCGACGTCCGCCGCGGCGACTAGGTCAGCTACAGACGCGAGATCGGCATCGCTCGACAGGTCCAGGACCGTTCTCGACTTGCCGCGATTCCATGTCAGATAGCCCGGCCGCGCCGCGATCCGGTCGCCGCCCGGCGGCTCGACCTTGATCACCTCGGCCCCGAAATCGGCCAGCATCATGGTCGCCATAGGCCCGGCCAGGCCCTGCGACACATCCACCACGCGCACGCCCGCGAACGCCGTCAAACCCGCTTCTCCCCGCTGTCTCCGAACCATGCGGGCGACGCGCCGCAGGGGCAAGCTTTGATGGAGACGCCCGCTCGCGCCGTCAGTTGAGGAGACGTCCTCACCCTGGCTCTTCGGGCGACCCGTGGTCGATCCCGATGTGTGTGTCTTGCCGACCGTCGAGGCGTCTCATCGGAGATGGATCATGCGTACCCCAACATCATCGACCCTCGCGGTCGCCGTTCTCGCCGCCGCGAGCCTCAGCCTCGGCGCCTGCGCCACCAAATCCTTCGTGCGCGAGCAGATGGGCGTGGTCGACGCCAAGGTGCAGACGACCCAGGGACAGGTCAGCGCCCAGCAAGGGCGCCTCGACGGCCACGAGACCAAACTCGCCGACCTCGACAAGACCTCCCGCGAAGCGCTCGAGCGCGCCCAGGCCGCCGGCAAGCTCGCCGAGGGCAAGTTCCTCTATTCCATGGTGCTGTCGGACGACTCGGTGAAGTTCCCGGTCGACGGCGCGGATCTCTCGCCGGAGGCTAAGACCCGGCTGCTGGATTTCGTTCAGAAGCTCAAAGGCGACAACAAGAACGTATATCTCGAAATCCAGGGTCATACGGACGCCACCGGCCCCAAGACGCTCAACAAGCGCCTGGGCGAGGAGCGGGCCGACGCCGTGCGGCTGTTCATGAATCAGCAGGGCGTGGCGCTGAACCGGATGTCGATCATCTCCTATGGACCGGATGCGCCGGTCGCCCCCAACACCACCCGCGCCGGCCGCGCCCAGAACCGCCGCGTTGTGGTTATCGTCCTGGCCTGACGCCGGCCGGCGTCAGCAGGTCGGTCCAACGCCAGGCAGATGATCCCAGCGCCAACCGTGTTGGTCCCCGCGCTCCGGTCACGGTGAGCAGGATCAGGCCGCGCACGGGCTGGGTGCGGCAGGCCGGCGGCGCGAAGCCGACCTCCCACAGGATGGCCTCGCGGACGGCGGCCAGTCCCTTGCCGTCCTCGGCGGCGCTCCGCACCCAATCGCCGTCCCATGACCAGCGTCGCCGATCCGGCGGCGCTGGTCATGGCGGCGCGGACCAGAGGGTCGCGGCGCAGGGCGTTCTGAACGCGGGCGGCCATGTCGCAGCGACGGCCGCCGCCCTCGCCGCCGGACCCCGAGCCGCCGCCATCCTCGCCGGCGACCGCGGCGCCCGCCAGTTGCGCGGCGGTGAGCACTGGGCTGGGCTCGGCCGCGGGGATGGGTTCCACGGTCGTGGGTCGCGGAGACGGCGTGCGACGGATAAGGCTTTTCCGCGGGCTGGCGTTCGCCGGCGGCTTCCGAGGTCGTTTGGCCGGAGTCGCCGCCTTGGCCTTCGGCGCCGGCGCGGGCTTGGGCGCGACAGCGTCGAGCTGAAGAAGCGCGACGATCATGGCCTGCGGCTCCACCGGCGCCGGGGTTTCCAACCAGCTGGCCAGCAAGGCCCAAACGATCAGACCATGAACCGCCAGGCTCGCGGCGAGGGCGCTTCGCTGTCGACGCGCCGCGACGGTCCGACCACGCTTTCCTTGAGGCTGTTCATCCATGCCGGCTCCAGACTGTCCCGAAGCCTAGACGCCGCCGCGCCGGACCCGCCGCAGCCTGAGGCGATCGGGAAGTCAGTCGGTGTCGAGGTGGGCGATGTCGTTGAGGCTGAGCAGATTGCGCTCACCCGTGCCGGCGCAGAGATAGCGATGGACGCTGGTGTAGCGCGGCTCGAAGAACAGCCGGGGCTCCATGCGCAGCACATGGGCGGTCCAGACGTTGATCACGCCGCCGTGGCAGAACACCGCCACCCGCTTGCCCTTGTTGGCGGCGATGACCTCCTCCAGCGCGGTGACGACCGTCGACTGAAAGTCGGCGATATCCCGTGTCTGGCCTCTGGCCACGAAGCGCTTCCAGGCGTCGTAGTTGTCGCGCTTCAGCTCCTCCATGGGCGTGTAGGAGCCGGCGTCGCGGTCGAACTCCACGATGCCGTCATGGGTCTGGATCTCATGGCCCGCCAGGGCCGCGAACGGTTCGGCCGTCTGCACTGCCCGGCGCATGGTCGAGGACATCACCACATCAAACCGCTCCCGCGCCAGCCGCGTCGCCACCCGCCGCGCCTGGTCATGCCCTTCGTCGGCCAGGGGCGGGTCGCTGCTCTCCTGGCTGCGCACCGGTAGGCCATGGCGGATGAGGATCAGGTCCATCGTGTCTCGCTCGATCGAAAGGGGTGGGATCAGGCAGGGATGACATGCAGGGCGGCTAGGCCGCCGTTTACGGCTGATGTCAGGAGGCGACGATCCAGTGTGGCCAGCCGGCCGCCCTTCGAACGCGCCAGGCCAAGCAGATAGGTGTCGGTGATCTGGCCGTGACCAAGCAGCCGATAGGGATCGACGCCTTCGGCGGCCACCAGGCTGATGTCATCGGACCAGAAGACGTGACCGTCCAACGATCGCAGTTGGATGAGCAGAGGCGCGACGGCCGCGGGCGATCCAGGCGAGTTGCCGTAGCCGGGGTGCCCGATGATCCGCAGCAAGCCGTTTTCCGTTATCGGGCAGGTCGCCCAGGATGTGCGGCCTTCCTGCTCGAACCATAGGTTTACTGGGGAATGGTGGACGTGTGCGGGGTCGACCAGGGCAATCAGTACGTTCACGTCCAGCAGGAAGGTCATTCCGGCGTGTCGTCCCGCAGCCGGTTGACCATCTCCAATGTCACCGGCCGGGCGTCAGGACGCAGAGGGAGTCGCGGCACGCCGGTCGTGCTCACCGATGGTTCAGCTGTCCGCCTTAGCGCCTGACGGCTGAGCGACGAGATCACCTCGCCTATGGTCCTCTTCTCGCGTTGCGCGAGATCGCGGGCCGCCTCAAGCACATCATCATCGATAGCGAGCGTCGTCCTCATCGTGCATCAAACATCAGATGTTTGCGCATCGGCGTCAAGGTTGCCTAGGCGGACGCGCGATGCTGTTCCAAAGTCCTGATCACGGCCGGGCGTTCGGACATGCGGCGGAAATGGTCGGCCAGGGCGGGCCAGCGGGCGATGTCGATCTCGTGGCTGGGCAGCCAGCCGGCGATCGTGAAGAGGTAGGGATCGGCGATCGAATAGGCCTCGCCCATCACCCACGGCCCGGCGAACATGTCCTTCGCGATCAGCTCGAAGCAGTCGGCCAGCACAAACGGGGCCTTGCGCTTCATCTCCTCGATCGCCGCCGGATCGTCGGCCCATCGCGAGCCGCGCACCTTGTGGGAATGGGCCGGATGGACCGTCGAGCACAGATAGCTCGTGAACGCCTGCAGCTGGCCGAAGGCGAAAACATCGTCCACAGGAGCCAGTTTCGCCTCCGGATGCGTCTGGGCGACATAGGCCAGAATCGCCGGGTTCTCGGTGATCACGCCGCGGTCAGTGACCAGGGCCGGCACGCGGCCCTTGGGGTTGATGGCCAGATACTCGGGGGTCCGCTGCGCGTTGGCGCGCAGGTCCACCCGCACGGCCCGGTAGTCGGCGCCCGCCTCTTCCAGGGCAATGTGCGAGGCCAGGGCGCAGCTGCCCGGCGAAAAATAGTAGGTCCACATCGCCTCAGTCCTCCGCCACGCGGCCGCTCAGTTCGGCCACCTTGAGTTCGCCTTCGCGCGTCTGGCCGCCGATCTCAAGGAAGCGGGCCATGGCGCGCTGGGCGTCCGGGGTCCTGGTGAGCTGCTGGAAAAGGAAGCTCTCATCGGCCAGGCCCTCATGCAGGGGCTTGTCGGCGCTGGTCACCGCCCGCTTGGCCAGCCGCACGGCGTCCGGCGGGAACGACGCGATCCGCCGGGCCAGGGCGTCCACGAACGGGCCGATCTCGTCGGCGGCGAGGGCGCGGTTCAGATAGCCCCAGCGCTCGGCGGTCTCGGCGTCGAGGTCGATGCCGCCCAGGATGACTTCCAGGGTGCGCGCCCGGCCGATCAGGCGAGGCATACGCTGGGTGCCCGTGCCGCCGGGCAGGATGCCGATGGGCACCTCCATCTGATTGATGATCGTCTTGCCCTTCACCCCGAAGCGCATATCGAAGCTCATGGAGATCTCGCTGCCGCCGCCCCCGACCCGGCCCTCGATCTGGGCGATGGTGACGGTGTCCATGGTGCGGAACCGCTCGCACATGACGTGATAGGCGTTGCGGTCCCAAGGCTCGCGCTGCGGCGTGCCGTCTGTGGGGAACGTCAGGATCGCGCCCACGTCGAAGTGGGTGAGGAAGAAGTCCGGATCGGCGCTCTTCAGAACGAAGACCAGGGCCTCATCGTCGGCCTCCAGCTCCTGCGCCAGCCGCGCCAGCTCCGCGTAGAGCTCCAGGGTGATGATGTTGATCGGCGGCGCGTCTGCCACCGCCGTCACGATCCGCCCCTCCCGGGCGATGCGGATCAGGTTGTAGCCGTCATAGGCCATGGCGTGTCCCTCCCTTTATCCCCGCCGCTGCGGCGGTGGGGTCATTCATCGTCCGTGGAAGCCGCGTCAGCCCTGCAGATGGGCGTCGAAGAAGGCGGCGATGTCGCGGAAGGCCGTGGCCGATTCCGGGCTGTCGAAGGCATAGATATATTCGGCGTGGCTCATGGCCTCATGAACTTCGAGCCGGGCGGTGACGCCGGCGTCGCGCATCTTGCGATAGACCCGCACCGAGTCGCTGAGCAGGATGTCGCGCGTGCCGGTGGTGACGATCGCCGGGGGGAAGCCCGCGTAGTCGCCGAAGATCGGCGAGATCAGGGGATCGGTAACGCCGGCCGGCCCCGCATAGACCGCCGCCATGGCCTGGCCCATGGTGTCGAAGCTGGTGAAGATGCCATCCACCTCGGCGTTCACCGCATAGGAGTCGCTGGCGCCGGTGAGGTCCGCCCAGGGCGTGCCGAGGGCCAGGGCGCCGGGCAGGGCGAGGCCCAGCTGTTTCAGCTTGAGAACCAGGGCGAGGCTCAGGCCGCCGCCGGCCGAGGTGCCGAACACGCCGACCGAGCCCGGGGCCTGGGTCGCCGTGACCGCCTTCCACACCGCCACCGCGTCCTCCACGGCCGCCGGATAGGGATGATCGGGGGCCATGCGGTAATCCACCGAGATCACCTTCATGCCGGAATAGTGCGCGCCCAGGACCGCCTCGCCGGTGCTGGCCTCGCCGCCGTTCAGCACATAGCCGCCGCCGTGGAAATTGATCAGCACCTTGCCGGCCTTGGCCGGGTCGAGGCTGGCGGGGGTGATCTCTCGCACCGTGACGCCGGCGATGGTGGTGAGGTTGACCGTGTGCGGGAAGATGGAGGCCAGGATCGGCGCCAGTGCGGCGGCCTGGGAGTCGGCCACGGCCACGAAGGCCTTCCAAGCCTCGGGGGTGGAGGGCATCTGATCCGCCGACAGCCGGGGCGCTGCGGCCAGGTTCGAGATCGACCGCTGCAGCTCCGGGCTCACCGTCACGGGAACCTTGAGGGTCTTGGCCGGCACCTGCCGGGCGGTCAGGGCCTGGGCGGCCGAGGCGTCATCCATCGTCGTCTCCTTGGGTCGTGTTCGTCTGTTGGATTGGCGGCGACAATGGACCAAAAGCCCTGGGCCGCGCCACCGCTTTAGCGGGTCAAACCAGCTCGGCCAGCACCTCAAGCGTGTGCTGACCCAAGGTCGGCGCCGGACGGCGCAGGCCTGGGCGCGCGCCGTCGAAGCTAAACGGCGCGGCGGGCACCAGATGGCGGCCGATCACCGCCCGCTCGAGTTCGACCCAATAGCCGTTGGCCTCCAGCTGGGCGTCGAAGGTCAGTTCATGGCCCCCGCGCACGCGGGCGGCGGCGATTCCGGCTGCCTGCAACCGGGTTGCCGCGCCGTCCGCGCCATGGCCTTGCGCCCACGCCTGCAGGGCCGCCGCGGTCGCCTCTCCCGCCAGCCCGGCCAGGGTCGCCACCGCGGCTTCCGTCTCGGCCGCCACCGCCAGCCAGTCCTCGCCCACCGCCACGACCGCGCACAAGGGCAGCCGCGCCCGTCGATGGCCCGTGCGGGGCAGGGGCTCGCCCAGCACCTGGGCGGCCAGGATCGAATCCGCGCCGAGCTGGAACAGACAGGCGACCTGCGCCAGGTCGATGTCCGCGCCGCCCAGACGCGCCCGGCCGGCCAGGGCGGTCAGAACGGCGCTGGCGCCATAAAGCCCGGCAACCGGATCGCCGAAGGCCACATGTTGCAGGCTGGGCGGCCAGTGCGCTTCGCCGTTCACGAACGGCAGGCCGCAGGATTGTTCCACCGTCGAGCCATAGGCCCGAAGCCCGGCCCACGGTCCGGCGGCGCCGAAGGCCGGCATGGTCAAGCTGACGATCCCGGGTCGCAACGCCCGTTGCACCTGCTGTCCCAGGCCCAGCTTCTCCAGCACCCCGGCGGCGTAGTTCTCCACCACCACATCGGCCCGCGCGATCAGGGCCTTGGCCTGGGCGACCCCTTCGGGCGAGGTCAGGTCGATGGCGACGCCGCGCTTGTTGCGGTTCACGCCCAGGAAGTTGTGCTTCACCTCCATGGCCGCCCGGTCGGCTTCGTTGGCGTCCCAGCCGCGCCACCAGTCGGGATGGTCGGCGGACTCGATCTTGATCACCTCGGCGCCCAGATCGCCCAGGGTCCGGGCGCACAGCGGACCCGCCCAGCCCATGGAGAAGTCCACGACCTTCAGGCCCGACAAGGGGCCCTGCGCCCGATCGCGGGGCCAGGGCGGCGAGGCGACGCCGTCGAAGCTCATGCGGTAGGGCACGGTGGGCCCGAGCGGGCCGCCCTCGCCCGTGGGGGCAAAGGCGTCCCGCGCCCGCCAATGTGGGACGAACGGCAGTTGACCCGGGGTCGGCATCGGCGCGGTCGGGATGCGATGGCGGTCGCCCAGTTCGACCCACTCCGCCGTGGTGCGCGCGGGGAAGGCGGGCGCCAGGATGGCGTCGATCTCGTCGGCCAGCAGCAGCCGCTCATAAGCCGTGGCGAATCGCGGATCCTCCGCCACGTCGGGCCGGCCGATCAGGCGGCAGAGGCTGACCCACTGCGGCGGGGTCAGGCAGGTGATCCCCACCCAGCCATCGGAGGTCGCATAGGATGCGGCCGGATAGATGGGCGAAAAGCGGTTCGGGCCCAGCCGTGTGGCCTCGGTTCCGTCGGCGCGCGCCGCCACGGCGCCCGGCTCCACGAAACAGAGGTTGGCCTCGAAGATGTTGACCGCGATGCGGGCGGGGCGGGCCTCGCGCCGGGCGAGCAGGGCCGCCAGCCCAGCGTTGTACGCCACCAGTCCGCCGACGATCTGGGCGGCGTGGCCCTGGGTCAGCATGGGCGGCCCTTCCGTCTCGCCGAAACCGAAGGCGACCCCGTTCAGCGCCTGGATGATCTCGTCGGTAGCACGCCAGTGGCGATAGGGACCGTCGGGGTCGAACCATGTCAGGGCGAGCAGCGCCGGACGGTCGGCCCGCGACTCGCGGAAGGTCTCGGCCGCCGTCAGGTGGGCGGCGTCCTGTCCGGCGATTATCAGATCGAAGGAGCCGGCGGCTTCAGCCGCCGTCGCGAGGCGCGTCTTGCCCTGATCGAGCCAGGCGCCGTAGGCGCGGCCCGCCTCGCCGGCGAACCCCAGACGGTCGTCGTCCACGCCGCCGATCCGCACCACCTCGGCGCCCCAGGCCGCGAACAGGCGGCCGCAGTAGCGCACAGCCACGTCGCCCGAATGCTCCAGCACCCTCAGACCCGCCAGTGGCGTGCTCATGCCGCGTCGTCCTTCCTGCCCGGCCGGCGCCTTTACGTCCCTCTCACGGGGACCATGGGCGTCAGCCGCCGCGAGTGTGACGGCGGGGGCCGGAACGCGCAACGCCCGGCGCGACTTTCGTCGGCCGGGCGTTGGCTCATGTCAGCGATGTCCGGGCTCCGGGGAGCCCAGTCTCAACGGACGATCAATAGATCTCGAACAGGCCGGCGCCGCCCTGGCCACCGCCGATGCACATCGTCACCACGCCCCACTTGGCGCCACGGCGCTTGCCTTCCTGCAGGATGTGGCCGGTGCAGCGCGCGCCGGTCATGCCGAAGGGGTGACCGATGGAGATCGAGCCGCCGTTGACGTTGTATTTGGCGGGATCGATGCCCAGCTTGTCGCGGCTGTAGAGGCACTGGCTGGCGAAGGCTTCGTTCAGTTCCCAGATGTCGATGTCGTCGACCGTCAGGCCCTGGCGGGCGAGCAGCTTCGGCACGGCGAACACCGGGCCGATGCCCATCTCGTCGGCTTCGCAGCCCGCGGCGGCCCAGGATACGAACCGGCCCATGGGGGTCAGGCCGCGGCGCTCGGCTTCCTTGGCTTCCATCAGCACGACCGCGGCAGCGCCCTCGGACAGCTGGCTGGCATTGCCGGCGGTGATGAACTTGCCCGGGCCCTTGACCGGCTCGAGCTTGGCCAG
>CAIQJF010000035.1 GCA_903872075.1 uncultured Caulobacteraceae bacterium
GTTCAGGGCCAGCGCTGGAGCGCCCAAAACGCGAAAGGAAAAAGCCACCACTTGACCCATCCCCGCACCGCGGGGCACCATATCCACCCGGGTCACTTCTCGATGAAAATCCCGGGTCAACTCTCAGCGGAAATCAACACGCCTTGGTCATCTCTTCGACGAACAACGGAACGCCGTCGCTCCTGGCGATGATCTGTCCGATGATGGCGGCGGGCAGGACGTTTTCGGCGCCCAGCGCCGCCAGAATTCGCTCTGCGTCGCCGCGATCGAGGCGGCCGAGTTCGATGTGGACCACATCGGCGTGGTCGAACCATCGCGCGACAAATTCCGGGCGCGCCGTGCCCAGGATCATCCAAGGCCTTGACGACGCCTCGCGGGTGACAAGATCGAGGAACTCCAGGGTGGTGGGGTCTGCCCAGTGAAGGTCCTCGAAGATGAACAGCGCCGGCAGATCCTGTGCGAGGATGCCCATCAGCGTCAGCAGCGTGTCGAAGGTAACGACCTTGCGGCGTTCGGGCGGCGGCGCCTCGTTCAGGCCCGTCGCGATGCCCAGCAGGTCGGCCAGGACCATCCCCGCGGCCGGCGCCGCGGGTCCGTAACCCGCCAGCACGCGATCAAGCTTGCTGCGTCGCGTGTCCGCCGAGTCTGCGTGGCCGAACCCTGAGGCCCGGGCGAAGAGATCCGAAACCGGATGAAGCACCGTGCCGCGATAGTTCGGGCCGCAGAAAAATGTGATCTGCGTGTCCAGGGGGTCGAGGGCGAGCCGCTTGAATTCATCCACAAGTCCCGACTTGCCGATGCCCGCCTCGCCTTGAACGAGAACCACCTGGCCTTCGCCGCCGCGTGACAACTCCCACGCCTGGCGCATCTGGCGAAGCTCGTTCTCGCGTCCGAAAATCGGCCTCGCCTCGGCGTGCCCTCTGGCCTGAGAGCGGCTTCCGACAACGGTCGCATTGAGCGCTTCGAAGCACCGGGCGCCGGTGTCGTAGCCGCGTAGGCTTTGTTCGCCGAGGTCGCGGTAGTCGAACAGCCCCTCGGTCAGGCGGTGAGTGCCCTCGGACACGACCACGCCGCCCGGAGGCGCGACGGACTCAAGTTGGGCGGCCAGGGTTGGGGTTTCCCCAACGATGCCGGTATCGCGCCCCACCATCTGACTGATCACGACCAGACCTGTAGCGACGCCGACGCGGGTGCGCAGCGACACTCCCTCCGGCAGATCAAGTGCGGCCACCGCATCCCGAAACGCAAGGCCGGCGCGCACGGCGTTGGCCGCCTCTTCCTCATCTGTCCGGGGGTAGCCGAAATAGGCCAGTACGCCATGACCGCTATATTTGGCTATCGCTCCCCCGAACTGGGCGACGATGTCGTCGCAGGCGGCATGATAGGCGTCGAGGACCTGCATCATGTCTTCGGGGTCGAGGCGGGAGGTCAAGGCGCCGGCGTTCGCCAAGTCGCAGTACAATGCGGTGATCTGTCGCCGTTCGCTGCGACGATCCACCGGCGGTTGTTCCACCGGCGATCGACTGGCTGGGGCCGGCGCGGCGGCTGTCCGTCGGCGGGTCACGGCTGCGATGCTATCGAGCACGGACCGCCACTGGCGGCGTTCGAAGTTGCCTGACCAACCGCTCAGATCGACGCAGTGGATCTGATCGTAAGGCATCGGCAGTTCGCAGTGCGCGACGCGGACCTGGACGAGCTTATTGGCCGTGCGGGCGCGGCTGGCCTCGGCCCTCACCCACTCCGATTTGGCAGCCTCGGGCGACCAGACCACCACGACCGCGTCGGCGGCGTCCAGTTGTTCGGCGATGGCGTCGGTGAACGAGCGATGCGCCAGCAGTTCGTCGTCGATCCAGACCTCGTGGCCTGCGCCCCGCAGGGTCTGGGCGATCAATCGCGCCTGGTCGACCGTCGGGCGGGCATATGAGACGAAAATCCTGGACATAAGCCGCGCGCCGAACCCCTAACCCGACGATCAGATAGCGATCCTTTCAAATCCAAGGCAATAGGGCGTAGACGCGCACCTTGCCCTCCCCAAAATCGCCCTTACCTGCTATCCGCAAACGAGTCGCAATGTGTCATAGTGCGGCGCAACATCGATTTTACCGGCCCTCGGGGGCCCAACCCCCAGCGCGGAGCAGCCTCAATGCGTGTGATCCTGGCCCAGCCCCGCGGTTTCTGCGCCGGTGTGGTGCGGGCAATCGAGATCGTCGAGCGCGCCTTGGACAAGTATCAGGCCCCTGTCTATGTGCGCCACGAAATCGTGCATAATCGCCATGTGGTCGACAGCCTCAAGGCCAAAGGCGCGATCTTTGTCGAGGAGATCGATCAGGTCCCTGACGGCGCCCATGCCGTCTTCAGCGCCCACGGCGTGGCGCGGTCGGTGGTCCAGGCGGCGGCGGCCAGGGGGCTGCCGGTGCTCGACGCGACCTGCCCTCTGGTGTCCAAGGTCCACACCCAGGCGAAGCGCTATGTGCGGCACGGCCGCACCATGATTCTGATCGGTCACGCCGGACACCCGGAGGTGGAGGGCACGATCGGCCAGATCGACGCGCCCGTGCATCTGATCTCCACCGTCGAGGACGTGGCGGCGCTCGACATTCCGGTCGACCTCCCCCTGGCCTATGTCACCCAGACGACCCTGAGCGTCGACGACACCAAGGCGGTGATCGAGGCTCTAAAGGCGCGGTTCGGTGACATCGTGGGGCCGGACACCACGGATATCTGCTATGCGACCCAGCATCGCCAGACGGCTGTCCGCGATATGTGCCGGATGGCCGACGTCATTCTGGTCGTGGGCGCCAAAAACAGCTCCAATTCCAATCGCCTCTGCGAGATCGGTCTGGAGGAAGGTATCCCCAGCTACCTCATCGCCGACGCTTCCGCTCTGGACCCCGAATGGTTGGTCGGTAAGCAAGCGGTCGGCCTCACGGCCGGCGCGTCGGCGCCGGAGGAACTAATCCTTGAAGTCATAGAAGCGTTGCGCAAACTCGGTCCGGTGACGGTTGAGCCCATGGACGGCGTCAAGGAAGACATTGAATTCCGCCTGCCGGCGGAACTACGGACGTAAGCCTCGTTGCGGCGTGGCGCATTTTGATTTGAGGAGTTTCGCGTGGCGATACCCATGACGGCTGTGGCGCGGATCGGCGCCTATATTGCCAAGAACCATTTCAGCGGCGTGAAGCGCTATCCGCTGGTGCTGATGCTGGAGCCGTTGTTCCGCTGCAACCTGGCCTGCGCCGGTTGCGGCAAGATCGACTATCCGGACGAGATCCTCAATCAGCGCCTGTCGTACGACCAGTGCATGGAGGCGATCGACGAATGTGGCGCGCCGGTGGTGTCCATCGCCGGCGGCGAGCCGCTGCTGCATCGCGACCTGCCGAAGATCGTGCAGGGTTTCCTCGCCAAGAAGAAGTTCGTCATCCTGTGCACGAACGCCCTGCTGCTGACCAAGAAGATCGATCAGTACAAGCCCGACCCGATGTTCACCTGGTCGATCCACCTGGATGGCGACAAGGTCATGCACGACAAATCGGTGTGCCTGGATGGCGTCTATGAGACGGCTATCGAAGCGATCCGCCTGGCCAAATCCAAGGGCTTCCAGGTGTCAATCAACTGCACGCTGTTCCAGGGCGCCGACCCGGAGCGCGTCGCCAACTTCCTCGACGAGATGAAGACGGTTGGGGTCAACGGGGTCACCATCTCTCCCGGTTACGCCTATGAGCGGGCGCCCGATCAGGATCATTTCCTGGGCCGCACCAAGACCAAGCAATTGTTCCGCGACATATTCAAGCGCGGCAATGGCGGCAAGGCCTGGAGCTTCACCCAGTCGACCATGTTCCTGGACTTCCTGGCCGGAAATCAGGCCTACGCCTGCACACCCTGGGGCAATCCGACGCGCACTGTCTTTGGATGGCAGAAGCCCTGCTACCTTCTGGGCGAAGGCTATGCGAAGTCCTTCAAGGAGTTGATGGACGACACCGCCTGGGACGACTACGGCGTCGGCAACTACGAGAAGTGCAAGGACTGCATGGTCCACTCAGGCTTCGAGGCCAGCGCGGTCACCGACATCATGCAGCATCCGCTCAAGGCGCTCGGCGTCACCTTGCGCGGCGTGCGCACGAGCGGACCCATGGCCACCGACATCTCCCGCGCCAATGAACGACCGGCGAAATACGTCTTCTCCAGCCACGTCGAGAAGATGCTGGCCGATATCAAGGCCAAGACCCCCAACGCCCGCAAGGTCCAGCGCGAACCGGCCGAGTAGGCGCGATCTAGACCTCGGTCGGAGGCCGCAGCGCGGTCGCCGCGGCTGCGAGGCTCCGAAACGCGGTTTCGGAGTCGCCGGCGACCCGGATCAGGTCCGGCAGTTCCCAAGGGCGCCGCAGCAGAGCGAGAATGACAGCCGCGATGTCAGGCTCGCCGTCGGCCTTGAAGCCGGCCTGCGCCGCGCGCGGCAGGGTGCGATCGGCCGCATCGGAGACGACCCGCAAGACCGCGAACGGAATTCCCAGCGCCTGAGCCTGCTCGGCGACGGCGTGGGATTCCATGTCGACGGCCACGGCGCCGGTGGCGCGCGCCAGGGCGGCCTTGGCCGCCGTTGAGCCCAGGATCTGATCGCCGGCGGCCAGATCGCCGGCTTGGGCATGGGGCAGGGCGGCGCGGATCGCCTGGTTCCAGGCCGCCGTCGTGGCGGCGCGACGCCCCCCGGAAATCACTGCGTCCGCTACGACGATATCGCCGACCCGCAGCGCCGGCCCAAGACCGCCGCAGAGTCCGAAGCTGATGATGCCAGCGGGCCGCTCCGCCGCCAGTGCCGCGGCCAGTCCGGCCGCGCCAACGGCGGTCCGCCCATGCGCCGCCGCGATCGCGGCCTCTCGACGCATCCCGACCACGATGAGCAGCGCGCCGGACGTCGCGGCCGACCGGGTGGGGTGAGGGTGGGTCATATCCCAGCGCTGGTAGCCGATCGGCCGTTCGCGCGCCAATGGCCCGAACCGATCACCGCTGGCGCGAATTGACCGGCCGCATCGCCAGGGCGCACATTACCGGCAAAACCGGAGAGAACGCCGCCATGAATGAGATCCGAGACATCCGCGTCGACGCGCGCGGAGAGGCTTGGTCCGTGCCCCTGGAGACTCTGGATCCGAGTGACGGCGGTCTTTGGCAGCGCAATGTCCTTCATGACTACATGCGCCGACTGCGGGAGGAGGATCCCGTTCACTGGTCGCCCACGGGCCCCAGCGGCGGCTTCTGGTCGATCACCAAATTCAACGACATCGTCGCTGTGGACAGTAACCACGGCGTGTTTTCCTCCGACCGGGACATCACGCTTGGGGACCAGCCCGAAGAGGGCATGATCCGTAACTTCATCGCCTCCGATCCGCCGGTCCATGATCAGCAGCGCAAGGCCGTGACACCCGCGGTCGCGCCGCGCCGGCTTGCCGACCTCGAAATCCTGATTCGGCAGCGCACCGCGGCGGTGCTCGACAGCCTGCCGCTGAATGAGCCCTTCGACTGGGTCGACCGGGTGAGCATCGAACTCACCACCCAGTTTCTCGCGACCCTGTTCGACTTTCCGTGGGAAGACCGCCGGCTGCTGCCTTACTGGTCCGATCTGACCACGGCGACGGCCGAGACCGGCAACGCCACGGTGGACCGGGACGAGCGCCTCGCCATCCTCATGCAGTGTCACGACTATTTCAGCCGTCTCTGGCGCGAACGGGCGGCCCTGCCGCCGAGCTTTGATTTCCTCTCGCTACTGGCGCACAGCCCCGACACCCGCGATCTGATCGACAACCCTGCGGAGTTTCTCGGCAACATCCTGCTGCTGATCGTCGGCGGCAATGACACGACCCGCAACTCTATGAGCGGCGGGGTGTTGTTCATGAACCAGTTCCCCGGCGAGTTCGCCAAGCTGAAGGCGAATCCCGAGCTGGCGGCCAACATCGCCCCGGAGATCGTTCGCTTTCAGTCGCCGGTGGCCCACATGCGTCGCACCGCCCTGGTCGATACCGAGATCGGCGGCAAGAAGATCCGCAAGGGCGATAAAGTGGTGATGTGGTACGTCTCGGGCAACCGCGACGACGACGTTATCGACCGGCCGGATGAGTTCATCATTGACCGCGAACGCCCCCGCCATCACGTGGCGTTCGGCTTCGGCATCCACCGTTGCATGGGCAACCGCGCCGCCGAACTACAGCTGCGCATACTGTGGGAAGAGATCAACAAGCGGTTCTCCCGGGTCGAACTCCTTGAGGAGCCGACCCGGATCACCTCCAACTTCATCCTCGGCTATTCGAAGATGATGGTGAGAGTCTCAGCCTAGGCTGCGACTCTCAACGTCGTCGCGGCTCTTCGACGGCGAAGGCCGGCGCCCAGCAGGCCGACGCCGACCGACATGAGCGCCCATGTTGCCGGTTCCGGCACGCCCGGCGGAGGCGGAGGCGGGGGTGTCACCGTGGTGGTCGAGGCGAAGCCGACGATCTGATAGTTCGGCGCAACGTCGATCTGCGTGTAGCCGGTCGGCGAGCCGAGATTGGCGTTGAACAGATCGTTGAGCGTATTGAATGAGGCGACGAAGACCTCGAAGGGGGCAGTGTCATCGGCGCGGGTCTGCAGCATGACCCGGTAAGCGGAACCGTCCCAGGTGAAATCGGTGATCTGATAGTTCGGCGCCACGTCGATCTGAGTATAGCCGGTGGGGCTGCCCAGGTTGGCGTTGAACAGGTCGCCGAGCGTAGAGAATGACGCCAGGAACACCTCGAACGGGGCGGTGTCGTCAACACGGGTCTCCACCAGCACCCGGTAGGCGGAGCCGTCCCACGTCAGGCCGGCGAGTTCATAGTTCGGCGCGACGTCGATCTGAGTATAACCGGTATTCGCGCCGAGGTTGGCGTTGAACACGTCGTTCAGCGTCGCGAAGCCCGCTGTGAACACTTCGAAGGGCGCCGTATCATCGGTCCGGGTCTGCAGGATCAGGCGATAGCCGCCGGGGTCCTGGGTGAATCCATCGATCTTGTAGTTCGGCGCCACGTCGAGCTGGGTATAGCCGGTGGGTCCGCCGAGGTTGCCGCTGTAGACGTCGTTCAGCGTGTCGAACGACGCGAGGAAGACGTCGAAAGGCGCGGTGTCATCGAGGCGGCTTTCCACCAGCACCTGGTAGCTGGTCGTCGAGGACGCGTTCGCTGCTCCGGCGAACGCCAGAGCGATGCCAGTCGCGAAGGCGAGCAAGCCACGGGACTTCACAGTCATAATCCTAGAATCCTTAGTTGAGCCCCTGATGCGAACAACACGACATTCCAGGCGCCCGTCAAGGGGAGAACACAATTTAGCCTTTAAAGTTGGCCGCCCTTGCGTCGGCGACACCTTTTGCCGCCGTGCCTCCTGACCGGATGGCGCCTTCGATCGTCGCCGGCAGGCCGGTGGCTGTCCAGTCTCCAGCCAGGATCAGGTTACGCCAGTCCGTGCGAGCCTTTGGCCGCCGGGCGTTCTGTTCAGGCGTGGCGGCGAAGGTGGCCCGTCGCTCCTTGACGATCCGCCAGGGTGGCAGGGGGGCCGTGAGGCCATGGACGGCGCAGATGTCGGCCCAGAAACGCCGGGCGAGGGCTTCGCGGTCCTGATCGGCCAGATCGTCGGCGCCGCTGACCGTGACGCTGAGGCGATCGTCGAAGCTGAAGATCCACTGGGCGGTTCCGCCGATCACGCCAACGATCGGAGGCAGCCCTGGCGGCGGCGTGAAACGGAAATGGCCGTTGACGATGGCGTTGAACGCGTTCGGCGCGGTCAGGCCAGGCACAAGCGTCTGACTGATCCAGGCCGGCGCGGCCAGCACGACCGTGTCGGCGTCCGTGACCGTCACGTCGCCGTCGGCGAAACCCAGGCCCGACACGCGATCGCCCTCGAAGGTCAAACCACGCACCGGCTGACCGAACCGCACATCGGCCCCTTGCGCGGCCAGATAGGCAAGCGCCGGGTCGATGAACGCCGCCGAGAGGGTTGGATGGGCCACCCGGGGGCGGTAGGCGTTACCGCCCAGGGCCAGGGATTCCCGGATCACGGCCCCAGCCAGGGTCGCCGACGCGCTCTTGGCCTCGGTGTTCAGGGCCGACAGCAGGAATGGCTCAAGGAGTCGGTCCCAGAGCACGCCTTCGCACGAGATCACCTGATCGATGCGCCTATTCGCCGGCGGCGCGATCAGTCCGACGAGCGCGAGATAGTCGGTGGTCTTCGTGCCGAGCACGCGGCGTTTCGGCGATAGCAGCCACCAGGCCAGGGCGCTGGGGTTCGGCCGAATGGTCCAGGATTCCGACGTGCGCAGGTCATGGAAATCCAGGGTCGCCTCGTCCGGCCCCACCAGGTGGTCTTCAGCGCCGATCTTCCGCAGATAGGCGAATGTCGCGTGATTCCCGGACAGCACCAGATGGTTGCCGTTGTCGAGGGTCATCTCCAGCACCGGGTCGACGTAGGACCGGCAGCGCCCGCCGGCCTGGGCGGAGGCTTCAAACACCGTCACAGGCAGGCCTCGCGACGTCAGTTCAACCGCGGCCGACAGACCCGCGAGGCCCGCGCCGATGATGTAGATCACGGGGCCGCCCTCATCCGAACAGGGCTGTGGTCGCCGCGACCCAGAGCAGGCGGCCCTTGCCGAGCGACACGCGCCGTCGGGGCGGCTTCCAGCCCTCGGCCGCCATGGCCTTCAGAATGCGGCCATAAACGGCGATCATCAGGGCGGGCGTCTTCATGCGGCCGCGCGGGCGGGAGCGCATGATCTTCGCGGTGAGGGCGTATTGCTCTTCGGCCTTGGCCGCCAGCCATCGGCAGGCCACGTCGATGTTCGGATGGGCGATGACGGCGAGCGGTTCGGTGGTATCGATGCCGGCGGCGGCCAGGGCGTCGGTGGGTAGGTACAGTCTGCCGATCGCGGCGTCCTCGTCCACATCGCGCAGGATATTGGTGAACTGAAGCGCCCGGCCCAGATGGTGCGCCAGGTCGCGGCCTGGCGTGGTCTCCATCCCGAACACCTTGACCGAGAGCCGGCCCACGGCGCTGGCGACGCGGTCGCAATAGAGATCGAGGGTCGCAAAGTCGGGCGCGCGGATATCCGTATCCACATCCATTTCCATACCGTCGATCACGGCCAGGAAGTCCGCCTTCTCCAGTCCGAAATCGCGCATCGGGCCGGCAATATCGGCGCAGCTCCCCGGCGTCTTGCCGGCGTAGAGCGCGTCGAGATCGGCCCGCCAGACGTCCAGCGCGCAACGTCGCTCGTCGGCGGAGGGGCCTGGATCGTCGGCGATGTCGTCGACCTTGCGGCAAAAATCATAGATCGCGAACATCGCCGCCCGCTCACGCGGCGGGAGGATGCGCAGGGCGGCGTAGAAGGAGCTGCCGGAGACCTTGGTCTGGGTCGAGGGGGAAACGGTCATGGCTCCGCTATGCCCTAGCTTGGCGGTTTGGACGAGCCGAAAGGCGCGAGACCCAGGTCGCCGCCGCCCCGCCGAGGGCGAGGCCCGCAGCCTCGAATTTGGTATGGTGCACGCGTTCTGATAGCGGGTCGTGGGTCAACAGCCGCCGGTTGAGGCTGAGGGCCAGCGTGTGAATGACCCCGATCTCAAGGGCCAGCCGCAGATCCCTCACGCCGGACTCGAGGGGGCGGGCGGTGTGCAGCAATTCGCCGGTGCGGCGCGCGAGACCCGTTATGACGCCGCGGAGCGCCGGACTGGCCTTGGCCTCGCCCAGGGCCCGCACGTCGAGGCCTGCGTCGGTGAGCACGTCGAGAGGTACATAGACGCGGTCGAGGTCCCGGTAGTCCTTGCCGCAGTCCTGCAGGTGATTGTTGATCTGCAGCGCCGCGCACAGCGCGTCCGACGCCGGCCACGTGTCCCGGGACTCGCCGTGCACGTCCAGCATGAAGCGGCCCACCGGCGCAGCTGAATAGCGGCAATAGTCCAGCAGGTCGTCCCAGTGGTCATAGCGGGTCTTCACGGCATCCCGCCGGAAGGCCTCAAGCAGATCGAGCATATGCTGGTTGGTGAGCCCGCGCGCCGCAAGGACCCCGCCCAGGGTGACGGCGGGAGCCACCGAGGCCTCGCGACCCAGAAGGCTGTTCTCGACGGCCGTAAGGCGGGCAAGCTTATCCGCCGCGCTCAGGCTGGGGTGGTCGGCCACGTCATCGCTCAGCCGGGCGACGCGGTAGAAGGCCATGACCACCGGGCGATGCCGGGCTGCGATGATAGCCGAGGCGACCGGGAAGTTTTCGTCCGCATGGCCCTTGCCGGACGCCAGGGTTTCGACGTCGCTCATCCAGCGCTCTCCATGGCCTGGGCGCGGCCCTTCCACATCCCCCCGCGACCCCGCCAGGTCTCGAGTGCGGACTGCAGCGTAAAGACCGAATACAGCGCGGCGATGAAGGGCAGTGCGACGCCCCAGAGCGGCGAGCGACGATAGAACTTGAGGACCGGCTGGAAAGCCAGGGCCATCGCCGTCCATGCGGCAAGCCCCAGCCAGCTCGCCAAACCGCCGGCGAACAGGGCCAGCAGCGGCGCGGCCAGATAGACGATCGCCATGCCCGCAAGCGTTCCGGCCAGGAGCCACGGCGAGAAGTCGAGCTGCGCGTAGGCCGAGCGAGAGACCATGCGCCCGATCTCGGCCAAAGACGCGTAGGGGCGCAGGCTCACGGCTCGCTGTGTCAGGCCAAGCCAGATCGGTCCCTGCCGTTTCATCAGGCCGGCGAGATTGCAGTCGTCGATGATCTTCCCGCGGATTGCGGCCAGGCCGCCGGCGGCGTTCAGGGCGTCGCGCCGCGCCAGCATGCAGCCCCCCGCCGCCGCCGCGGTCTTGCGCCGGACGTCGTTTACCCAGGCGAACGGGTAGAGCATGTCGAAGAAGAAGATAAAGGCCGGGATCAGCAGTCGTTCCGGCCATGTCTGAACCGTCAGCTTGGCCATGAGCGAGGTCAGCACCAAACGGCCTGCCTCGGCGCGGGAGACCAGCCGGCGCAGCGTGTCAGGCGCATGGGCGATGTCGGCGTCAGTGAGCAGGAGGTATGCGGGCGCGTCGTCCTCAGCACGGGCGACACCCTGACTCTGCGCCCAGAGTTTGCCGGTCCAGCCGGCCGGCAGCGGCGCGCCGCTCCACACCTCAAGCCGGTCTTTCCCGCCCAGCGCACCGGCGACGCCGCCGGTGCCATCGGTGCTGTTGTCATCCACTAGAATGATCCGAAAGGGGCCAGGGTAGTCTTGCGCCAGCAGTGAACCGATGGATTGGGCGACGACGTCGGCTTCATCCCGCGCCGGAACCACCGCGATCACGCTCGGCCACATGGCCGGCGACCCCGGCTGATCCCTGTCGTCGCGCTCCCGCGCCAGCCAGAAGCCGCCGCGGCCGAGTAACAGGTAGACCCACGTGGCCAGGACCAGAACGCCAATGCCGACATTCATCCTTTGATGTAGCCCGCCGTACGGAACCAGGCCAAGGCGTCGGCCAGAGCCTCGTCATAGGGTCTGGCGCGATAGCCCAGCTCGCGCTCGGCTTTCGCCGAGGTGAAGAACATATGGTGAGCGGCCATGCGGAGAGAATCGCGGGTCAGCATGGGTTCCCGGCCGGTGACCTGGGCCATGGTTTCGGCGATCCAGGCCAGCGGATAGAGAGGGGCCCTCGGCAGGTTCGCGGTCGGAGCGTTGCGACCGGTTTGGCGCGCGATAACCCCGAGGAGTTCCCGCAGGGAGGCATCTTGACCACCCAAAATATAGCGCTCGCCGATCCGTCCTTGCTCCATGGCCAGGACGTGACCGGCCGCAACATCATCCACGTGGACGAGATTCAGGCCCGTATCGACGAAGGCGGGGATCTTGCCCATCGCGGCCTCTACGACGATCCGGCCCGTCGGCGTTGGTTTGATGTCGCGTGGCCCGATCGGCGTTGACGGCATCACGATCACCGCAGGCAGGCCACGTTCGGCGACCAGCCGCTCCACCAGCCGTTCAGCGACGATCTTGCTCTCCTTGTAAGCGCCGATACCCTCGCCCTCGGCCAGGGGTGCGGTTTCATCGATGGCGACGGGTTCATCCGGCGCGCGCAGCGTGGCGACGCTGCTGGTGTAGACGATCCGCGACACGCCCCGGGTCAGGGCTGCCTCCATGACTGTCCGGGTCCCCTCGAGATTGGCGCGGATGATGTCCAGCGGATCGCGCGCCCAGAGCCGGTAGTCGGCTGCCACATGGAAGAGGTGGCTGACCCCCTCAAGCGCCTGGCTCATGTCGCCGGCGTGGCGCATGTCGCCTTCGACAATCTCGCAGGGCATGTCCGCGACATTGGTCCGCGGGCTGTTCGAACGGACAAGCGCGCGCAAGGCGAGGTCGCGTCCGCACAGCGCGCGCAGGACCGCGGATCCGACGAAGCCGGAGGCGCCTGTGATCAGGACGCGGTCGCCTGGCCGCATGCTAGAGCCCTCGTTACCCATCGCCGGTCGAATCGCACATCTCGCGTACAGGCGTCACCCCCTATATCCCTGTGACCGACATGGCATTGCCAGGAGATGCGCGTCGGGCCATAGCCGCGGCTCCGCGCGAAAGGACTCCCGCCCGATCATGGTCGAGTACGATTTCGTCATCATTGGTTCGGGAATAGCCGGCGCCTCGGCCGGCGCCATGTTGGCCGGCCGCGCCCGCGTCGCGGTTTTCGAGCGCGAGAACGCGCACGGTTATCACACCACCGGACGCTCAGCCGCGCTCTGGTCCGCCTTGTACGGAAACGCCTCCGTGCGCGCCCTGACCGTGGCCAGCCGCTACTTCTACGACCGGCCCCCCGCGGGTTTCGCCGAGTATCCGCTGTTGCAACCGCGCGGGTGTCTCTACTTCGCCGCGCCACATCAATTGGGCCGCCTTGACGAGATCGCGAGCGGCGCCGACACGCTGGGAATTGCCATTCGCGAACTCAGCCAACGGCAGTCCCTGGACCTTTGCCCTGTGCTTCGGCCGGACGTTCTGGCGGGTGGGCTGCATGAAATCGACGCCATGGACATCGATGTGGGCGCCCTGCACCAGGGTTTCCTTCGCATGTGCCGGGCTGCAGGCGGCGACGTGCGCACCGACGCCGAGGTGGTGGGACTTGAGAGGCGCGCTGACGGATGGACGGTGCGCCTGGCCGACGGTGAGACCGTTGGGGCGGCCGTGGTGATCAACGCCGCGGGGGCCTGGGGCGACCAGATTGCCGCGATGGCGGGGGTCGCGCCGGTGGGGCTCACGCCACTCAAGCGTACCGCGTTCCTTCTGGAAGAGCCTGATGGCGTCAATGCGCGGGACTGGCCGACCATGATCGAGGCCGACGAAGACTTCTATTTCAAGCCGGAGAGCGGGCGGATTCTAGTGTCGCCGTGTGACGAGACGCCCTCCGTGCCCTGCGACGCCTGGCCCGACGATATGGATATCGCCGAATGCGTGGAACGTTTGCAGAGTCGAGCCGCGATTCCCGTGCGCCGTGTTCTGCGTTCCTGGGCGGGTCTGCGGAGCTTCGTGGCCGATCGCTCGCTGGTGATCGGATATGATGACCAGCAACCTGGCTTCTTCTGGCTTGTGGGGCAGGGGGGGTATGGCGTTCAGACCGCCCCAGCCGCAGGCCGTGCCGCAGCCGCGCTGGCCCTTGGTGAAGCGCTTCCGGCCGACATGACGGCTCTGGGATTGACGTTTGGTCAGCTGACGCCGGCGCGGTTGCGGCCCTGATTCGGTCTGTGCAGGCGAGCGCGGATTGCTCGGAAAGCCGCGGGCGGCCGCGAAATCCCTGCCCCACACCGATCCGATATCGGACACAATAGGGCCATTGATGGCGAGCGATTCTGTGAAATGTGACGGCGATTCGCAGCGACGGCGACGGTCGCCGATGATTTCAGAAGTCTGTCACCGCGATCTACATAGAATTTGGCAGAAAAAGCTTCGAAAACTCGACCGAAACAACCTTTGGAGTTGTTACGCAACGTTACGGACGGCAGAAAAATGGTATTTGACGGTACGTAAACCCATCTTGTCGTCCGCCTTTGACCTCATTCGCACCAAAAGCTTGATTTCTGTGTGGGAAAATGCACAATGGCGGCTGGATGGTCGCACTCAGGAAAGGAGCCTTGCCGATGTCCAAGACTTCTTTAAGCGCGGCGCTCTCCGCGGCTGCCCTTATGAGCGTGGCGATTCCGGTCTTCGCCGCACAGGCCGGGCAGGCCACATCCGACGCGCGTCACGCAAATCCGGTTGTCGTCGCGGGCTTCAATGCCTGGGACGGGCACGCGATTGCACCGAACGATTCTTCGCTTGGCGGCGGAGCCGCGTGGTCTGACGGATTGGTGGCGCCGGCCAATGAGGCGCCGCGGACAGGTGACCTTGGCGCCAACGGCGGCGCCGCAAAGCTGACCAGTCTGACGCCGGCCGCGGCCGACGAAGCGCTTCCCTTGTCGCAGTTCTCTGGCGACAAGCTGACGTCCTCCCACAATGGGCTTGGCATGTGGGATATCGTCAACAGCGTGCGGTATGGCCGCTTGCCTGAACCCGCGAGCTGGGCGCTGATGCTGATCGGATTCGGCATGATCGGCGGGGCCATGCGGGGCTTCGTGGTTGCCAACCAACGCATCGGCTGCCTACAGCCGGAAGACGGCGGCGAAGACTGATCCGGCGTCCTTCGCCGCCCCTTGAAAATTAGACGACCGGTAAGGGGGCGACAGACGCCATGGGCTTGTACGATCGTTTCATCCTCCCCCCGTTGATAAACGCGGCGTGCGGCGCAAAGCCCATCGCCAAGCAGCGCGCGAAGGTTGTGCCTCAGGCGTCGGGTGTTGTGCTGGAGCTCGGTTTCGGTTCCGGCCTCAATCTGCCCCACTATGATCGGTCGAAGGTTTCTCGACTTTACGCGCTTGAACCGTCGCCCGGCATGCTGGCGCGAGCCCGACGGCTCGTGCAGGGATCCGACCTGCCCGTAGAGATTCTTCCGGAAACCGCCGAGGCGCTCTCCCTCGGGGACGTGAGTGTCGACACAGTCCTCGTCACCTACAGCCTCTGCACCATTCCCGACCCGCTCGCGGCGCTCGTCGGCGCCCGGCGCGCCCTCAAGCCCGGCGGTCGGTTGCTGTTCGCCGAGCACGGGCGCGCGCCGGACGCCCAGGTTCTGCGCACCCAGGTGCGCGTGGAGCCTATCTGGAAGCGCATCGCCGGCGGCTGTCATCTCACCCGGGACATCCCTGCCCTGATCCGTGAGGCGGGTTTCCAGTTCGAGACCCTGGAATCCATGTACCTGCCGGGGACGCCCGGTTGGGCCGGTTTCAATTTCTGGGGCGTCGCACATAGCGCTTAGGTCTTGATTGGGCGGCGATGGCTCGCAGACTTCATGAAACATTCACGCGATGGAAGCCTAACGGCAAACTTCGCGGACAATAGAGGCCCCCTCAATCCCGAATACGGGAATCATGGTGGGTCTCAATATGCGTTCATGTGCGTTCCGCGCGTCCCTTCTGGCGACGGTCAGTGTGCTCTCGTTCTCCGGCGCGGCATTCGCCGCGGAGGACAATTCCCCGACGCTGGTCGACACCGTCGTGGTCACGGCGCCCCGGGAAGAGGTTGTTGCGCGACTGCGGCAGGCGCAATCCGCGACGATCATCAACGTTCAGTCCGCTGAGACGATCACGAAATACCCCGACTACAACGCCGCCGAGGCTGCGGGGCGGATTCCCGGCGTGTCGCTCTCGACCGACACCGGCGAGGGCCGGTTCATCAACATCCGGGGCATCGACGCAAATCTGAACGGCGCGACCTATGGCGGCGTCGTGCTCCTGAACACCTATCCGGCCGGCACCGCCGCTAGCGGCTCGGGCCGCGCCGTTGAGTTCGATACCATCCCCACCGGCGCGATCGACGGGATCGTCCTCTACAAGACCCTGTCGCCGGATCGTGAGGCGGAAGGCCTGGGCGGTCAGATCGACCTGACGCCTCGCTCAGCCAAGAACATCACCAAGCCCTTCGTCGAGGCGGAATTGGGATGGGGCTACGAGCCGCTACATGACCACACCGGTCCGGCGACAGGATCGATCGCCCTGGGCGCCCGGTTCGGCTTTGTGAACGGCAAGCTCGTGGTCGCCGGCGTCGATAGCGATCTGCCCACCGGGGCGGGCTGGCTGACCAATCCCACGCCGTTCTCGATCGTCCTGACCGCGTCACGCAAGGACGACCGTCGTTCCATCGACGACATCGAGCCCAGCTACGCCAATGACGGCGCGACAGCCGTGGACAATGTGCTGGGCGAGGTTGACTTCCGCAAATACGACTACCACCGTCGGCGCTTCGGCTACGGTGGTGAGGTCGACTTCCAGCCCAACGACAATCACAGCTACTACTTCCGTTTTGACGAGGCGGGCTATGTGGAGGCTGTGCACAAGCAGCACTTTTATGCAGTCCTCGACGGCGGTCCGGTCGCTGACCCGGCTAGCCTGAACGGCGGGGTCATCGACACATTCCGCCCGCGGATATTCACCGACGACTCGCAGGAAACGCACCGCAACATCGTCATCACGGCGGGTGGCAAGGACGAGTTCGGCGCGGTCGTGGTCGACTATCATGTCGCCTACAGCCGGGCGTCCTACGTCGAGAATTACTACCGTGAGGCCCGCTGGAACGGGCCAAAGGGGCTGTTCGTGGCCTACAACAACCTCACCAACACCGACGGCCTCTACAAATTCTATACAGACGCCGGGCTGACCAACCCGTTCAACCCGCAGAACCCGACGGTCTACAACAACCCGCGTCTGCGTCAGTTCTACGAGGCCGACCGTGACGAGGAATACAGCGGTGTGTTCAACGTCACCGCCCCTCTACATATCGTCGGTGAGAACGGCCAAGTGAAGTTTGGGGCCAGCGTGCGCGAGCGCGGCAAGGTCGTGACGGACTTCTTCGCCCAGGCGACGCCGACCGCAAATCTCGCCACCTACAGCACCGGCGCAAACCCCTGCTGTGACTACTACGGCGGGCTCTACATCCCGGCGCCGGTCGTGGACCTGCACGCCCAGAACGCCCTGTTCGCGGCCAACATCACCTCGCTCGACCCATCGCTCGGCCGCGACTTCAACGACTCCGAAAACGTTTACGCCGGCTACCTGATGTACACGACGAACTTCGGCAAGCTGAGCATGCTATCCGGCGTTCGCGTCGAGCATACCGAAGCGACCTACGGGAACTATCTGTCGACGACGGATGCCAGCGGAAACGCAACCACCTCGTTCGTGAACCATGGACACAGCTACACCAACGTGTTCCCGACGGTGCAGTTCAAATATGCTGCGAACGACCGGCTGCAGATGCGTCTGACCTATTCGACCGGCATTGCGCGTCCTGGCTTCAGCCAGGCGGGGGGCTTCGCCGGCGTGGATTTCAGCACCTCGCCCCGTCCGGTCTACACAGCGGGCAATCCCAACCTGAAGCCCACCACCGGCAACAACTTCGATGCTGACATCGAATATTACATGCCCAATGGCGGGATCATCCAGGTGGGCTTGTTCGACAAAGAGTTCCAGAACTACATCTTCAAGCACACCCGGATTCAAGTCGCAGATCCGATCTTCCAGGGTCAGTTGGGCGACTTCGCCAGCTTCGCCAACGAGGGCGCCTACGCCCGCGGCCTGGAGATGGCCTACCATCAGAAGTTCGCAATGCTGCCGGGCCTGTTCTCCGGCCTTGGCCTCGACGCGAACATCACCCTCGTGAAGTCGAGCTTCCTCGAGTACGACGCCAGCGTCAGCGCCGATGGTAAGAACCACTACGGCAGCCTGCCGGGAACGTCGAACCTCACCTGGAACCTGTCCGGCTTCTACGAAGCACGCGGCCTGGAGCTGCGGCTCTCCACCGAATATGTCAGCCACAGCCTGTTTGGCCTGAACGGCGATCCGTCGCTCGACACCATCCAGGACAACAAGCTGAACCTGGATTTCACATCCAGCTATCATGTGAACAGGATCTGGTCGGCCTACTTCAACGTCAAAAACCTGCTGAACACGCCGTTGCGCTACTACGAGGGCTCAACGAACCGTCCGATCCAACGCGAAGTCTACGGTCAGACCTACGAGTTCGGCGTTCGCGCGCACTTCTGAATGCGGGCTCAGCCCTGATGCGTGATCCGTCCTGCGGTCATGGTCAGGGTGGGCTTGGCCTTCAGGATTTCCGATGGCGGGACTGTCATCAGGTTCTTCGAGAATACGCTGACATCGGCGCGCTTGCCCACTTCGAGCGTGCCGAGGTCATGCTCGCGGCCCACAGCGTAGGCCGGCGCGGCCGTGAGCATCCGCAGCGCCTGAACCCGCGTCACGGTCTCGTCGAGTCCCCAGCCCTCGCCGGCGTAGCCGTCAAGGGAGTGGCGATAGACGGCCGCGTAGAATTCGATCAGGGGATCGCCCTTCTCCACGGGTGCGTCGGTGCCGGCGGCGACCACAGCACCCGAAGCCAGCAGACTGCGCCAGGCATAGGCTCCCTTCATCCGGTCGAGGCCGAGGCGCGACGGCGCGAAATAGAGATCTCCGATAGCGTGGGACGGTTGCATGGAGGCGATCACTCCCATGGCCGCGAACCGGGGGATGTCGGCTGGTGAAATGATCTGGGCATGCTCAATGCGCCAGCGACGCTTGGTGTGGCCGCGGCCGAGAACCTCGGTCATGGCGTCCAGGGTCAGGCGGTTGCCCCGGTCGCCAATCGCGTGAACCGCCACCTGGGCGTTCTTCGCCTTGGCCTGGCGCATGAGGTCGACCATGCGGTCATGCGGCGTCACGAGCAGGCCCGTCCAGCCGGGCTTGTCGGAATAGGGTGACAACAGCGCCGCACCCCGCGATCCGAGGGCGCCGTCGGCGTACAGTTTGATCCCCCGCAGCCGCACCCGGCCGCTGGGGTCCACCGAGGGACCGGTAGCCAGCACCTCGGCCGCGCCGGACGGGTCCATATAGTTGTCCACCCGCAGGCCGAGCGCGTTGTCTCGCGCCATGGCGCGCTGGATGTCGAGATCGTCTGCTTCGACGCTCATGAAGTGTACGCCGGTCCATCCCCGCGCGGCATAGAGCTGGTCCGCCTTCGACAACGCTTCGCGCTTTCTGGCGCGGTCGGGCTTGGCGATGATCGGTTCCAGCATCGACTGGGCGTTGTCGACGAACAGGCCTGTGGGGCGGCCGGCGGCGTCCTTGAGAATCTCTCCGCCCGCCGGCGGCATTGACGACGGACCAATTCCCAGGACCTCCAGCGCCTTGGAGTTCACAACACCGGCATGACCATCGGCGCGTTCAAGATAGACCGGGCGATCGGACACGACCGCGTCGAGGTCGTCGCGGGTGGGGAACCGCTTCTCAGGCCAATGGGTCTCGATCCAACCGCGACCGTTGATCGCGCCGGCGGGGTTTTGACCGGCCCAGGCCCGAAGTCGCGCCTGAAGTTCAGCCACGGATCCCGTGCCCTCGAGGCTGAGGGTCATTTCGCGGATGCCCACACCCGTCAGGTGCACGTGAGAGTCCACAAAGCCAGGGAAGGCGGCCGCACCGCCGAGGTCGACATGCCGCGCGCCGGGCGCGGCGGCGCGGGCGCCAGCAAGGCCGCCGACATAGGCGATCTTGCCGCCGCGAATGGCCAGCGCTTCGGCGCGTCCGGCCCCGACACCGGTATAGATCGGACCCCCGGCGAGGATAACGGACGGTTCGGCCGCGCGGGCAAATCGCGGGGCCAGAAGGGCCGCGGCAGCCGTGGCGAAGGCGGTGCGACGGGTGAGGTCATGGGGGGCGTGCGTGGTCATGACCTTAGATCACGGTGATTGCCTCGGGAATCAATCCAAAACCGTCGCCGATCCGGCGGCGGCCGGCGGGATCATGCGCCGGAAGGCGCTATCAGGCCGCGACGTCGAGAGCCGTCGCGTGGCGAGGGGCGACGAGGAACTCGCTGTTCATGCACGACGCGTTGCCGTCCAGCAGGGGAGCCGCCGTAATGACTCGCATCGCCGGCCCATCCGCCGCGCCGCTATCGAGCGTGACGACGGTCCGCAGGGCGACGAGATCACGCGGCTGCGCCGTCTGGGCACGGATCAGTCCCGAGGTTGCGTCCGAAGTCGTGAGGATGATTTCGGCGCCCTCCTCGGCCGCGATCTCAAGAAGTCGATCAGGTGTGGCCGACGACGGTAGGATCAGTCTGCAGCCAGCCGCGATGGCGCCCAGCGCGAAGGAGCCGGACATCCCGCTCGCGAACATCGGCGCACCGTGCAAAAGCGGCCCGCCCACGGAAGCGGCCCGGTCCAGGACCGTCGCATATGCGTGGTCCGTCATAGCGCGATGCGTGATGAGAACGGCCTTGGGGGCGCACCCGGGCGCGGCCGCCATCCAGCCGAAGGCGAGGTCATCGGGCAGGACTTCCGGCAACCCGTCGACGCAGCGCTGTTTGCCATACAGCGCGCGGCGGTCCTGCAGGTCGACGATTTCGCGTAAGCGTGGCGTTTCGGAGGTCACCTGGGCCGCGATCCTGCATCTGGCGCTGTCGCCGGCGGCGCCGGCGACGAACAGGGCGACGGCGCGGCATTGCTTCAGCGCCTGCGCCAGATCGCGTCGCGGGATGGCCGGGTCCAGGGCTGTGAGCGCCAGCCCGGCGAACGCCGCCGCCAGTTGCAGCTGCACCCACTCTGGACTGTTGGGGGCGGAGATGGCGATGCGCTCGCCGGGCTGGAATCGCGAGAGCAGGGCTAGAGCCAGACGAACCACATCGTCGCGAAGCTCGGCGTAGGTCCAGACCCGCGCCGGAAGTCCTCCGACGCTGACCTCGGCCATGGCCACACCCTCGGGTGTGTGGCGGGACCGTGCCAGCAAAAGCTCGCCGATCGTTGGCGGTCGGCTGCGATCGATGTTGCAGTGGGCGAGGGGGGGCAGGAGCGGCGTCATCGCGATGGGCCCGTACATGGTCGGAGGGATTCCTGACGGCCCTCACTCTCCACGACGATCATCCAGCTGTCCGGTGCACCGGCGGGCGTTGCGATGCACCAACGTTCGCGCCGTTGCATCCGGTTGCACGTGGGGTCTGCGGGGCTCCGTCCATCGAGACCCTGCACCTGCGGCGGTTCAGCCGCTCAACCGCATCGCTGGCCAGACAGGCGTTCCGGCTTAGCTGCGGGTAGGTCCGCCGATCTCAACCAGACGGCGGAGCGGCAGGCCGAACTCAGTGGCGATCCGCGCGCTGCTGTCGGCGAGTTCCTCGACCATTTCGCGCAACTCCGCCGGCGTCAGGCAAAGCCGCTTGGCCCATTGCCGGACATCGCTTTCGTTCGTCAGGTCGATGGTCTCTCCGGGACGCCAGCCCGGTCGGTCAGTCGTGCTTCGCTGCATCGCTCTGCTCCACTGCCGCATCCCGTCGGGAGCGCCAAATTCGCAACGCATCCCGCCAATGTCAGCAGTGTCAGCAGGAGTTGTCAGTCCGGACAATGATCTGAGTCAAATTCCCGCACGAAAGATCGCGAGCGGACCGCAGTCCTGGAGACGACTATCAGGACCAGCGCAGAGGCAGTCGGTTCAGGGTGGCGACAATACCGCCGCTCACGCTGATCGAGTCCCGCTCCGTCACGGTGAAGTCGGGGATTCGCGCCAGCCACTCTTCAAGAACGATGGCTGTCTCGCGCTGCCCCAAAGGCGCGCCGGGGCACCGGTGTGGTCCGGCGCCGAAAGTGCATGTGGCGAGCACAGGACGGTCCCACTCCACGGCGAGCGGATCGGCGTAGATCTCGGGATCGAGGTTGAACAGCATGGTCGGGATCGTGACCATCTCTCCGCCGGCGATCGTAACGCCATCCATCGACACGTCTTCTCGCGCTTCCCGCGACATGACCACCAGGGGAAAGCGCCGGATCAATTCCTTGACCGCGCCCGGGATCCGGTCAGGGCGCCCCGCCAGCGCCAGCCGCTGCGCTGGCTGATCCGCCAGAAAGCGCATGACGAAGCCGAGCAGGGACGAGACCGTGTCCAGGCCGGCGATCATCAGGTGGGTGCAGGCCCCGACAGCCTCGGTGTCGGTGATCGGCCGGCCGTCGATCTTGGTTTGAACGATCTCGCTCAGAAGGTCGGTCCCCGGTTGGGCCCGCCGCGCCGCAATCAGCGGGCGCAGATAGTTCCTAAGCGATCGGGAGGCTTCGTCGCGTACGGCGATGTCTGTCACGCGCGTGACCTGGGACGCCCAGCGTGCGAGTTGGGCGCGATCGGCCAGGGGCACATCCACAAGGTTGAGGAACACGGTGAGCGGCAGCACATCGGCAAAGTCGCCGATGAACTCACACCCGCCGCTCGTCACAAAGCCGTCGATAAGCCTGATGGCCAGGGCGCGGATGGCCGGTTCCTGAGCCCGCACCACTCGCGGAGACAGGCCCCTGTCAAGAAAGGCCCGGAACGGCGCATGCTCGGGCGGGTCGAGAACGATCGCCCCCAGCGGCGCGCGAGAGGTGGCCCGCGGCACAGTATTGGCGGCTGAGGAGAACCGGGCGTGATCCTCATGGATCGTCCTCACATCCTCACCCCGCGTGGCGATCCAGTGACCCCCATAGCGCGGGCTCCAGACCAGCCGGTGCGGTGTCGACTCTCGGAACCTCAACCAGGCGGCGTGAAAATCCTCTCCCGGCGCGGCTGGGGCATAGACGTCGAAGTCGGTGACCCGGTCTGGCGGGACGTGCGGCGGAGGGATCGCCGACATGTCGCGCCGCCCTCGCGTCAGGCCGACTGGGTGGTGTCGGGCAGGCCCAGGATGCGCTTGGAGATGATGTTGTTCTGGATCTCCGCCGAGCCGCCATAGATGGACATGGCCTTGCCGTAGAGCCAGCCCCGAACTGCCTCCAGTTCCTCGGGGCCGAAGTCCTCACCGGACCAGCCCAGTCCCTGAAAACCCATATATTCGAGGGTCAGTTCGGCCCGGGTCTGGGCGACGTTGGTGGCCGAGTTCTTGAGCACCGAAGGCGTGTTTCCTGGGCCCGCATTGCCGCGCGCTTCGGCCGCCGCGCGGGCCAGGGTGAGGCCATGGGCCTTGCCGTCCATCAGGTGGGCCGTCAGCCGCGTCCGGGTCTCCGGGTCCGGGATCCGGCCTTCGCCGGTGGTGTCGACATAGCGCTTGGCCACGTCCTGCATAGGCGTCACGCGCGCGCCGCCGCCCGAGGCGCCGGTCTGGCTGGCCCGTTCGTGCTGGAGCAGCCGCTTGCCGACCGTCCAGCCCTTGTTCAGTTCGCCGAGCAGGGCGTCCTTGGGGGCCGTGGCATCGGTGAAGAAGGTCTCGCAGAAGGGCGAGGCGCCTGCGATCAGCTTGATCGGCCGGGTTTCGACCTGCGGCTGACGCATGTCGATCAGCAGGAAGCTGATTCCCTCGTGCTTCTTGGCCGTCGGATCGGTACGCACCAGGGTTCCGGACCAGTCGCCCCACTGGGCGCCGGAGGTCCAGATCTTCTGACCATTGACCACCCAGTGATCGCCCGCGTCCACGGCCTTGGTCTGCAGGGCGGCCAGGTCGGAGCCGGCGTTCGGCTCGGAATAGCCCACGCACCAGCGCACCTCGCCGCGAATGATCGGCGGAAGGTGGGTCTTCTTCTGCTCTTCGGTTCCGTAGTCGAGCAGGGTCGGGCCGATCATGGTGATGCCCATCCCGTGGGTCACCGGGTTGAACGCGCCGATCTTGGCCATTTCCTGCTGCAGGATCCGGGCCTGAGGAACCGAGAGGCCGCCGCCGCCGTAGGCCGCGGGCCATGTTGGGGCTGTCCAGCCCTTCGCGCCCATGGACTCCCGCCAGGCGAGCATGTCGGCGTCGAAAACGCCCCCGTCGTAGGCGGCCAGCATAGCGCCGCCGCGACCGCTCAGGCTTTTGGGGAAGCTGGCGGCGAGCCAGTCGCGCGCTTCGGCGCGGAAGGCGTCAATGTCGGTCTCGGTGGTCATGAAAATCCCTCTGTCGCGAACCCTATGGCCGCGCGTGCCGTTTGTCCTGATCGATGGGGTTCACCTAGGGAAGTCAAGCCTTAGATCGTGCAGAACACCACGTTCCGGCCCCGCTGCCGCGCGCCTACTCCGGTGTGCCGCGAAGCCGCTTGCAGGCCTCGACCGTGCGCGGATCGCTGGGCGGGCCGTTGTTGCAGACATAGTCATCGGAGCCGCCGAACCGTCCTGACGACGGGGCGATCTGGCGCGTGCCGGCCGGACCGTTCGCGGGCCCGGCCGCGTTGACCGGTCGTGGCGCCGCCGTGTTCGCTGACGCCCCGCCTGAGGACGTCACCGGCGCGGCCGGGCGTGTGAGGGCGGCGATCTTCGCGCGCGCCAGCCTGACGAACTGACCGGAGGGGTACTCGTCGATATAGGCCGAAAGCTGGCCGATATCGCCGCTGCCCGAGACGCTGTTCCAATAGGCCAGCTCCATGGCGTGAGGATCGAGCTTCGCGGGAGCGGGCAGGTTGCGATCCTTGGCCGGGCCGGTCGCGACGGTGGGCGTCGGGCGCTCCAGGCTGGCGATCCGGGCCTTGGCCAGGTCGGTGAAGCTGCCGTTCGGGTAGCGGCTCAGGTAAGCCTTCAACTGACTGGCATCCTCGCTCGTGGAGGCGGACTGCCAGAACATCATCTCGATGGATCGCGCGTCTGTCGGAGGGGCGACCGAGGCCGCCGCCGACAGCGCCTCGGCGGCGGGGCTTGGGGCGCTGGCGCCCGGCACCAGCATGAACGGCGTGCCGGTGATCGAGGCGCTGATAAAGGGCCGCTGCTGCTGGCCGGTCGCGCGAAGCACGTCGTCGCGCACCATGCCACCCAGCAGCTGAATCGGCAGGCCAGCCTGTGGGAGCCGGCGGTTGAGGGCCTCGGCAAAGGGACTGTTGGCGCCACGGCCATCGGAGGCTGTCTGCCCGGGCGCCGCCGAATAGATCACCAGCACATCGTCGACATCGATGGGCGCCAGGCCCTGGCCCACGGCTCTCTGCGTGCGATGCCAGGAGTGGCCGAAGGGATTGTTCCGGCAAGCATCCAAAATCACCACCCGCATATCCGCGCCTTCGGTGGCGCTCAGCACCAGATCGAGGTCGATGGCCTCGTAATCCAGGTCCGCATCCTGCTGGAGGATGGCGTCGGTGGGGATGAGCCAGTTCTTGCCCCGGGCCTCGATGCCATGGCCCGCATAGTAAATGAGCGCCACCTGCGCGCCGACCGCATTGGAGCGGAACCGACGCAGGGCGTCCCGGAACGGACCGATACCAAGGTTCGGATCGGCGGGCACGATCTGAAACCCGGCCGCCTTCAAGGCGCCGGACACAAGTTGAGCGTCGCTGACCGGGTTCTTCAGGGATCCGGCGTGAAGATAGGCCCCGTTGGCCACCATGAGCGCGACGCGGCGAGGCGCGTCGGCCTTGGCGGCCGCGGGGAGGGCGACCGTCAGAACCAGGGCGGCGACCAGTAGTGCTGCAACGTGCCGCCAGAGCGTCATCATCGGGTGGGACCGCGCAGCCTCTCGCAGGCCGCAATGGTGCGGGGATCGCCGGGCGCGCCGTGGTTGCACAGGTTATCGTCGGCATCGCCAAAGCGGCCGGTTCCTGACGGCCCGCTGGCCGCCGTCCCGCGAAGCCTGGCGCAGGCGGCCACGGTCCGCGGGTCGGCTGGCGCGCCGTTGTTACAAACGTAGTCGTCGGAATCCCCGTAGCGAGGGTAGACAGCGGCGTCCGCGGCCGCGGACGCCGGGCCGGGGGTCGCAGGCGGGGCAGGCCGGAAAGTCTCGCTCGCCGGCGCGGCGGCCGGCGGCGCGAGCTCCACGGCGTCGCCGGATTGAGGTGATGTCGCCGCGCATGCGGTCAGGAACATCGCCGCCGCGGCAGCGATCAGAGTCCTTATCGGCAAACCGGCTACCGTCCGCATCGGCGGACCTCCTCGCGCATGATCGATCTCCGAACCTGCTCGGTGATCAGACGTTCAGATTAGTGGAATGCCACAACCCTTTCCAGGTTCCGCGCGAGCGCCGGACCTCAGCCGTGGCGGATGGCCACGGTCTTCAGGGTCGTGAAGCCATAGAGGGCCTCAAAGCCCTTCTCGCGGCCATGGCCCGACCGGCGCACCCCGCCGAACGGGAGTTCGACGCCGCCACCGGCGCCATAGTTGTTGATGAACACCTGCCCGGCCTTGAGACGGTGCGCGAGGCGGAGTTGGCGACCGCCGTCGCGGGTCCACGCGCCGGCCACGAGGCCGTAGTCGCTGCCATTGGCGATGGCCACGGCCTCGTCTTCGTCGTCGAACGGGATCACAACCTGCACCGGGCCGAAGATCTCCTCCCGGGCGAGCTCGTCATCCGGTCGGACATCAGCGAACAGTGCGGGCGCGACGTAGTGTCCTCCCGTCGGCGTTCCCATGACAACGCTGCCGCGCGCAACGGGCGTCATGCCGCGGCCCGACGCCCGGTCGAGAAAGGCCTGCACTGACCGCTGCTGCTTCGCGGAGATAAGCGGGCCGAGGTCGACGTCCGCAAACGCCGTTCCGGCGGCGAGCGCGGCGTAACGTGCCGACAGCCGCCCGACGACCTCGTCGTAGATTCCGCGTTGAACCAGCAGCCGCGATCCCGCCGAACAGGTCTGCCCGGCGTTCTGCAGCCCGGCGTTGACCAGGACGGGAAGGGCGTCCTCCAGATCGGCGTCGTCGAACACGAGTTGCGGCGACTTTCCACCCAGTTCGAGGGTCACCGGCGCCGCGCGCCGCGCCGCCGCGGCCTGGACCAGCGCGCCAACCTCCGGGGAACCGGTGAAGGAGACGTGATCGACACCGCTGTGGGCGGACAGGGCGGCCCCGGCGGTCTCGCCGGTTCCCGGAACGATATTGAGGACGCCCGGCGGCAGGCCGCAGTCAAGCGCGATCCGGCCGATGGCCAGGGCGGTGAGGCTGGCCTCTTCGGCCGGCTTGAGCACCGTTGCGTTGCCGGCGGCGAGCGCGGCGCCCACCGACCGGCCGATGATCTGCATCGGATAGTTCCAGGGCACGATGTGGCCGGTGACCCCGTGCGGCTCGCGCAGGGTCATGACGGTGTAGCCGTTCTGATACGGTAACGTCTGGCCGGTGAGTTTGTCGGCCGCGCCGCCGTAGAACTCCAGGTAGCGCGCCAGGGCGAAGGCGTCGGCCCGGGACTGACGCAGCGGCTTGCCCACATCCAAGGTCTCAAGCAGGGCCAGGGTCTCAGCGCGGGCCAGCACCTCCTGACCCATCCGCGACAGCAGGCGGCCCCGGTCCGTCGCAGTTGTGGCGCCCCAGGCGCCGTTGAAGGCGGATCGGGCGGCGGCCACCGCCTCATCGATGTCCGCGCCGCCGCCGGCGGCGAGGTCCCCGATGATCTCGCCGTGCGATGGGTCCTCGATGGCCTGGCGCGCGCCGGCGGCAGCCTCGCGCCATCGGCCGCCGATCAGGACGCCGGACGAAGGTTGTAGCGCCGCCACGGCGGAAGTCGCCAGATCGCGGGCCGGACTACTCATCGGCTCGGTCTCCTGTGGTGAACGCGGTCCATGCGGCGAGCACGGCGTGCGCCTGCTTCAGATGCGGCATATCGAGCATCTTGCCATCCAGGCCCACCACGCCGACGCCAGGCGTCGCCGCGAACGCCGCGACCACCCGCCGGGCATGGTCAGCCTCGGCGACCGATGGGGTGAAAGACTCGTTGATCGGCCTCACCTGTGCGGGATGGATCGCGATGCGGCCGGTGAACCCTTCGGCCCGCGCCCTGCGGCAGGACTCGCGCAGGCCGGCCTCGTCGCTGAAGTCGACATGAAGGGTCTCTATCGCCTGCACGCCGGCGGCATGGGCGGCCAGCAAGGTGAGGGATCGCGCCAGGCGATAGGTGAACGCCCATCCGCCCTCCGGATCGAGATTTGTGCTGGCGCCGACGGCGGCGCTCAGATCCTCGGCGCCCCAGGTCAGCCCGCGAAGACGGGTCAGGCCTGCGCCAGCGTAGTCGCCCAGGCGAAATGGCGCCGCCGCTGTCTCCGTCGCGACCGGAAGAATCCCGACGGATCCAGGCTCGAGGCCAGCCTGGACCTCAAGCGCGTCCAGATAGTGTGAGAGTCGACGCACCTCTGCGGGACCGTCGGCCTTGGGGATCATGATCCCGTCAGGATCGCCCGCGACCACGGCGGCGAGGTCGGCCAGGGCGTAGCCGCTATCGAGCGGGTTGATCCGCACCCACAGCTCCGTCGCCCGGGCGCCTCGCGGCCTCTCCGCCAGATAGGCCGACACCAAGGGGCGAGCGCCGGCTTTGTTCTCCGGCGCCACCGAGTCTTCAAGGTCCAGGATCAGGGCGTCCGCGCCGGCCGCGTCGCCCTTGGCCAGCTTGCGTGGGCTGTCGCCGGGGACGAACAGCAGGGAGCGCAAGGTCACGGCTGTGGTTTCTTGCGCTGCAAACCTGAGCGCCTGCAGTGCGCCACAAGCTCACCGTGCTGGTTGTAGGCCCGGTGCAGGAAGGTCACGATGCCCTGGTCCGGGCGAGACTTGCTTTCGCGCAGATCCACCACCTCGGTTTCGACCCGCAGGGTGTCGCCGTGAAACAGCGGCTTGGGGAAGCGGACCTCGTCCCATCCCAGATTGGCCACGGCCGTGCCCAACGTGGTGTCGCCCACCGAGATGCCCACCATCAGGCCCAAGGTGAAGACGCTGTTCACCAGCCGCTGGCCGAATTCCGTTTCCGTGCGGCAGTACTCCTCGTCCAGGTGGAGCAGAGCCGGATTATGGGTCATGGCCGTGAACAGCACATTGTCCGTCTCGGTGATCGTCCGCCGAAGGGCGTGCTTGAACACCTGACCGACTTCCAGTTCGTCGAACCACAGTCCAGCCATCGGTTTCATCCCTTGTCTCAGATGGCGAGAAAGAAAAAGGGCGCCGCGGTGATCGCAGCGCCCCGATCTCAGGTTGCGGCCTATTTGCTCTCAGTCTGCTCGTGGCGGGCTTCGCCGAGAATGTAGGCGCGGATGTTTTCCACATCGACAGGCTTGAGCCACTTGGCGAAGCTTACCATGCCCCGGTCGCCCAGAGCGCCGCCGAGCACCACGGCCTGAAGGGCTTCGGGCGATTGCAGCATCGGCGTGTTGCGCAGGTTCGGCAGATAGTGACCCGAGGCGTTCAGGCTGTGGCAGACCGCGCAGTTGGCGTGGAAGGTCACCTTGCCGGCGGCGGCGTCGCCGTTGGAGCTCAGCGAGGCCAGATCCAGTGTCCGCTCGGGAGGCTTGGGGAAGGCAGGCGCCTTGTCCGTGCCGCCGATCTTGAACACCAGCAGCCGGCCCGGGAGGCGCGGACGATCGGGCAGCAGCGACTGAGCCGCCAGCGGCGCGGCGCCGCCATAGCCGACCATGATCGCCACATACTGCTGACCGCCGAGCTCATAGGTCGAGGCGCCGGCGATCACGCCGTTGCCTGTCTCATAGCTCCACACCAGCTTCCCGTTGTCGGCGTCATAGGCGTTGAAGTGGCCGTCGGCGTCGCCCTGGAAGACCAGGCCGCCGGCCGTGGCCATCACCCCGGCGTTCCAGAAGTTGGGGTACTGAACCGTCCAGCGGGCTTCCTGTTTGATCGGGTCCCAGGCGATCAGTTCGCCCTTCAGCATGGCCTTCATCGCCTGACGCTGGGCCTTGTCGTCGGGCAGGGCCCAGATGGCGGTGTCGAGGCCGAGGTTCCAGGCGCCTTCGCGATACTTGTAGTTGGCGTCGACGCCGTAGAGCTGCGGGACGTCCATGGCCGGGATGAACACCAAGCCACGGCCCGGATCGAACGCCATCGGCTGCCAGTTGTGACCGCCGTACGGGGCCGGGGACACCACGGCCGGCTTGTCGCGATAGCGGCCGTCGGCGGTCTCGTTCGGACGGCCGGTCTTCAGGTCGATGCTGGAAGCCCACGTGGTCGTCACGTAGTTCTTGGCGCTCAGCAGATGGCCGGTGGCGCGGTCGATGACGTAGAAAAAGCCGTTCTTATTGGCCTGCATCACCACCTTGCGCGGCTTGCCGTCGATCGGCAGCGTCGCGAGCATCAGATGCTGGGTGGCGTCGAAGTCCCAGTTGTCGTCGGGCGTCGGCTGATAGTGCCAGACATACTTCCCGGTGTCGGCGTTGACCGCGATGATCGAGGACAGGAACAGATTGTCGGACTTGCCGTCCGAACGGTGCACCGCCGACCAGGGCGAGCCGTTGCCGGCGCCGAAGAAGACCAGATTGGACTCGGGATCGAAGGTGATCGACTCCCACACCGTGCCGCCGCCGCCGGAGGCCGGAATCTTGCCGCCCCAGGTCTTGGCGGCCTTGCCGGCGAGGATCGGATCGGAGGCCGCGCCGTCCGGCTTACCCTTCGGATTCGGCGTCGTGTAGAAGCGCCAGACGAGCTTGCCGGTCTGGCCGTCATAGGCGGAGAGATAGCCGCGCACGCCGTACTCGGCCCCGCCATTGCCGATCAGGATCTTACCCTTCACCACGCGCGGCGCGCCGGTGATCGTGTAGGGCTTGGACTGATCCACCGTGACCTTGGACCAGATGACCTTGCCGGTCTTGGCGTCGAGGGCGGTCAGGCGCCCGTCGAGCGCGGCGGCGTAGACCTTGCCTTCCCAGACGGCGACGCCGCGGTTGGCCACATCGCAGCAGGCGGAGAAACCGCGGCGCTTGTCGACCTTGGGATCGTAGGACCACAGCGAACGGCCCGTACGCGCGTCGAAGGCGTAGACCTTCGACCAGGAAGTCGAGGTGTAGAGCACCCCGTCGATCATCAAGGGCGTCGCCTCCTGACCGCGGTCTGTGTCGAACTCATGGTGCCAGGCGAGGCCGAGCTTGGACACCGACGCCCGGTCGATTTGCTTGAGGGGGCTGAAGCGCTGATCGCCGTAGGTGCGACCGGTGGTCAGCCAGGAGCCCGGCTCCGAGCCCGCGTTCGTCAGGCGCTGTGTGGTCACAACGCTGCCCGGCCCGTAGGCCGCCAGTGTCAGGCATGCCGCCGCCGCCAGTCCCAACCCCGTCCAAACCTTCATGTCCGCTCGCTCCATCGCCTGGGTGCATCCCCGGTCTGACGCGGGGTTGCACGCCATGGACATCAGGGCGGCGCGATTTTCAAGGGGGCGTCCGGTGGCGGTCGGGCCCGCCATGGCTCACACTATGCGGCATCTGATTCGTAATCGAGGTCGCGATGAGTCGCCGATCGACATCTTTCAAACCCCTGGGGTTCGAGCTTGCGCCGGGCTATGCGGCGATCACCGAGCTGTCACGCCGCCGTCGGCGGCGCGCAACGCCGACCCTGCTGCTTCTGGCCCTTCCCGTTCTGGCGGCCGCCGGCGGCGCCGTCGCCTGGCTGGTGCGTTAGTCCGCGCGATGTCTCATCGCCGATAGTCGGTCAACGCGTCTCCCAGAGCCGCCTTGAGCGGGCCAAGCCAGGGGGCGAATTGCCGCCACTGGTCGAGGCTGTCGCGGAAGATCGGCTGGCGAACCTGCTCGGAGCTCGGGGTCCGCACGCTGCGTTTGGTCTTGTGGAAATCGATGCAGGAGGCCTCGAAGGGCAGGTCGCAGTGAGCGAGTAGCCGCCGGACGCTGACTTCCAGGTCGTCCACCACGTCTTCGTGCTGCACCCGCAAGACCCGGCCGGGCAGGACCTCGTCCCAATGCCGCATGAGCTCAAGGTAGGTGCGGTAGTATCGCGCGATGTCCTCGACGCTGTAGGTGAACTCCTGGCCCTGGGCGAACAGCTGTTTAAGATTGCTGAAACAGCAGGCCATGGGCTCGCGCCGGGCGTCGATGATCCTGGCGTTCGGCAGCATCAGGTGGATGAGGCCGATATGGCGAAAATTGTTCGGCATCTTGTCGATGAAGAACGGCCTTTCCCCGCGATAGACGCGCGTATCGGCGAGGTAACGTTCGCCCAGAGCGCGCGCGTCTGACTCCGTCAGATCGGCCAACGCTCCCGGGTACCGGGGATTGTCGAGATCGGGATTGGGACCCTGGAGTTCCAGAACGATTCTCTGGACGTCGGCCAGTTCCTGCGTGCCCTCCACCTGCGAATGCGAGGCCAGGATCTGCTCCAACAGGGTCGAGCCTGACCGCGGCAGTCCCAGAATGAAGATGGGATCGGGTCGTGGATCGCCCCAGCCTGCGCGTGTGGCGAAAAAGCCCGCTGTGCAAACCTCGATCTGTTGACGCGTGTTAGTTTCGATGATCTCCGGACGGTAGCGGCTGTCGGCGCGCTTCAGGGCGTTGCCGCGCTCGTAGTAGGTCCAGGACTCCGCTGTCTGGCCTCGATCCTCAAGGGCCTTGCCCAGGGCGAAGCAGAGATGCTGGCGATCCACCAGCGCGGTGGTCGCGGCCGCCTCTCTCGCCCGCATCTCCGTGAGTTCCGCGTCGCTGAAACTGTAGCGTTTCAGATTGGCGAGGCTCCAATAGGCGTCGCCGAAGTCGGGGCGCGCCGCCGCCGCCGCGCGGTAGGAGGCGATCGCCTCATCGGTCTCGCCGACCGTCTTCAGCGCGTGCGCCAGCCACAGGCGGACGTCGGCCGAACCCGGCGCATCGGCCAGCATGCCACGGTAGATGGTGATCGCCCGCAGGTTGTCGCCCAGTCCCACCGCCGCGGTCGCGGCGTGCATGCGGTAGTCGAGATTGGCCGGATCGAGCGTGCGGAGCTCTTCGATCACCGCGCTCGCCTTGGCATACTTGTGGCGGCTGACGAGGCACTGAGCGTATTCGCCGCGGGCGGCGCGGTGATCGGGGGCCATGGCGAGCACCGCCTCCAGGAGGACCTCCGCGTCGTCGAGCACATCGCGGGCCATGGCTATTTTCGCCAGCAGGCGCATGGCTTCGAGGTGGTCGCCGTGGCTCAGCAGGAACGACCGCACGGCGTGTTCTGCGGGGCCCAGTTCCCCATCATGGAAGAGGGCCGTGGCGGAAACCAAGGTCGGCGGCAGGGCCTTCAGGGTCGCCACGTGCGCACTGGCTATGGCGGCCTTTTCGGCATCGCCGACGATGCGATAGACGCCCTCGAGCGCCCGCCAGCTCATTTGCAGGGCGGGGTTGAGGTTGACCGCGAGCAACAGCGCCTCCGTCGCGGTCGCTGCATCCTTGAGCTGGACGAAGCAGAGGCCACGTTCTTCGTGCAGGCGGCTGAAGCGAGGCTGAATAGACGCGAGGCGATCCAGGATCGCGAGGGCCTCCGGCACGTGGCGAAGTCGCCGACGGGCGTTCGCGGCGATCAGCAGCAGATCTCGGTTCTCGGGGTAGCGGACGAGAAGGGCCTCCGCACCCTCGGCGGCTTGCGCGAGCTGGTCGGTCTGGGCCAGACGTTTGAGGCGGCTGACGTCGGCTTCGACGGAAAGTTCAGCGGTATCCATGGGCCTCAAATGGCGGGGTCGGGCGTCGTCACCCGACCCACTCTATTACCCCGAACCGGCGCCGGTTAGAAGCTGGCGCCGACCTTCAACATGATCACACGGGGTCGAATCGGCACTTCGGTCTTGATGAACTGGGCCGACGAGGTGAACACGCTGGCGTTGGAATTGTTCAGGTTGGTGCCATAGACCTCGGCGAACCAGTTGTCCTTGGAAACGCCGATCGAAGCATCGACGGTGCCATAGGCCGGCTGGTGGTATCTGAGCAGGGTGGTGGTCGGGATCAGCAAGCCATCGCCGCTGGCGTAAGTGGCGGGCTGGCTCTCCATGCTGCTCACATAGTTGCCGCCGATCGAAACATGCGCCTTGTAGCTCCCGACGTTCCATTCATAGCGGGCCCGGATATTGCCCTGGAAATCCGGAGAGAACGGCGGCGTGGCGCCCTGCGCGCCGAACGGATTGTTCAGCGGCGCCAGACCGACGCCCTTGAAGACCGCCTGGGTGATGCACTTGCCGAAGGTCGCACTGGCCGGATTGTTGCTGATCAGACACGGCGAGTTGGCCTGCACGGCGTGGTTGTAGGACCCCGAACCGGTGAAGGTCAGTCCCTTGGCGACCACCGCGGTGAACTGAGCCTCGAAGCCCTTGACGTTGTAGCTCGGCCCGTTGAGCGCGAAGGTGGTGTTGCCCAGCACCGTCGGATTGAATTCCAGCAGCTGAACGTTGTCCCAATCCATGTCGTAGGCCGACAGGTTCACCAGCAGTCGGTGATCGAAGAACTGCGACTTTACGCCGATCTCGTAGTTGGTGAGGTCGTCGGGGGCATAGGCGTTGGGAGTGAGGAACTGCGGCTTGCCGTCGGCGCCGACGGCCACGCCCTTGTTGAATTTCCGGTTGAAACCGCCCGGACGGAAGCCCTGGGAGAAGGTGAAATAGGCCATGACGTCGGGCGTGATCTTCCAGGACAGGTTCGCCCGGCTCTTGAAGCCCGAATAGGTGACATGGTCGTTGTGGCTGGTGATGTTCACGCTGTCGGCGGTACAGCCGTTGGCGACGTTCAGGCAGTCGGTGCCGGTCTGCATCAGGGTGCCGGTCTCGTATTCGCTGTAGTGGTAATACCGCGTGCCGCCGCTGATGGTCAGCTTGTCGGGAATGATGTCGTAATCCACCGAACCGAACACCGCGGCCTGATCGTAGCCGCGCCGCAGGTCAGTGCCGTAGGCCGTCATGTCGCCGCGAATGCTGGGATCGATGGGGTCCGTCCCCGGGATCGGCACCACGTTGCCGATACAGACTGGTCCCCCGGCCAGCGCGGCCGTGAGGTTCTGCGGGGTGCAGGACTGGATGGTCTTGTAGTTGAAGTTCATCAGGTCGAAGATTTTGAACTGTTCGTAGAAGCCGCCGACGATGAACCTCAGCCGCCAGGTATCGGGCGAGGCGATGCGCAGTTCCTGGGTCAGGTGCGTGGTGTGCACCTTGTCGCGCCAGTAAACGTTCGGTGAGAAGCACTGCGGGGCCGCCGAGCCCCAGCCGGTCGAGCCGCCGGTGCATTCATAGTACATGCCCCCGCCACTGCGGGAGTAGCCGGTGTAGTCGACCTGCTGGTCGATGTGCCGGTCCATATAGCCGCCTGAATAGACCAGTTTCAGCGGACCGGCCTTGCCGTTGACCGTCCAGGCCGTGTTGTACCACTTGTCCTTGCTGAAGCTCGGCGAGAACGAGGTCTCCTCAAGCGGCTTCAGCGGCTGGAAGTTGATGCCCACCGGCTCCTGAGAGGACAGGCCTTCGGCGTCCAGGTTCTGGATCGTTTCGGTGATCAGAACGTCCCAGTCCGGAGCGACATCCCAAAGGAGGGAAACGCGACCGCCGGAGTACATGGCAGGGTTCTGCGCCTTGCCCGCCACCGCCTGGTTGGTTGACGACGGCGCGGCCGACGACGGCAAGGCGCAGAGGCCCGCGGAGCCGGCCGGCAGGCCGTTGGGGCACAGCCCGTTCAGCCCGGGGTGGATGTTGAAGTAGAAGTTGCCGAGGTCGCTGTTGCTGCGGTCGAAGTTCGACAGGACGTTGTCGATGTACCCGCCCTTGCGCTCTTCATAGATCACCGCGCGCACGGCCAGCTTGTCCTGGATGAGCGGGATGTTGACGACGCCCTGAGCGAAATTGTTGTCGTCGCCATGCGCGGTGAAACCGTAGCCGGCTTCGACCTTGGCCTCGAAGCGGCTGAGCTTGGGCTTGTTGGTGATGTAGCGGACCACGCCCGCCTGGGCGCCGCCGCCGAACAAGGTGCCTTGCGGGCCCTCGAGAATCTCCACGCGCTCGAGGTCGGCGGCGTAGATGTCGATGTTCCGCGACGGGAACTGCATCGACTCTTCGTCGAGATAGATGGCCACGTTCGGGAAGGTGTCTTTGGAGGCGCTCGACTGGCCGCCGTCGAAACCGGTCGAAAGGCCGCGGATGAAGATATTGCCCTGGCCCGGGCCGTTCTGCGCAAAGGTGACGTTGGGCGTGTACTTGAGCAGGTCGTCGAGGGTCTGCACGTTCTGCTTCTGCAGGGTTTCGCTGGTCAACGCCTGAACCGTGAGCGGCACCTTCTGGATATTCTCGCTCCGGCGCTGGGAGGTGACGACGATCTCCTCGACTCCGGTTGCCGAGGCGGCGGCGTCGGACGTCGCCGCATAGGAGGCGCCGCCGCAGGCGGTGAGCAGCGCGGCGACCGCGCAGGAAACTTTGTATTTGGTTCGCATGCGGAATCCCCGTTCTGGTGAAGAGTTGATCCGGCGCGCCGACGTGAGTCTGCGGCGCTTTGCCTGATCTGACGGGGCTTAGCCGGGCCCTATGAACCTTCGGTGACGGTTCGATTGCAGGTTCATGAAGTTCCGCATGCCGATGAGCGGTTCGGAGCTGCTGCTCGCCTGAGTGTCACATTCATGTGACTATCGACCGATAGCGAGACCGGTCCGCCGATCTACACATGAGAGGGCTCCAGCTTGACCACCCGCCTGCAACGGAGCCTGGCGCGCGCCAACCCGGTCGTGTTCACCATCGTCGCCGGTCTCGCGGGCTTTTCGGCCTACTTCTCGATGTACGCCTTCCGCAAACCGTTCACGGCCGCGACGTTCGACGCCGTCCCGGGCTGGGGTTTCGTCCTGGACTACAAGGTCGCCTTGGTCCTGGCGCAGGTGGTCGGCTACGCGTTGTCCAAGCTGATCGGGGTCAAGGTCATTTCCGAAATCGCGCCGGCCCGCCGCGGCGGCGCCATCCTCGGTCTCATCGGGCTGGCCTGGCTCGCCCTTGTCGCCTTCGCCCTGATCCCACCCCCCTGGAACGTGGCCTGTCTGCTTTTCAACGGCCTGCCGCTGGGCATGATCTGGGGGCTGGTGTTCGGGTTCATGGAGGGGCGCCGGGTGTCGGAGGCGCTGGGGGCCATTCTGTGCGCCAGCTTCATCCTCTCCTCGGGCGTGGTGAAGTCGGTGGGATCCTGGCTGCTGCATACGATGCACGTCAGCGCGTTCTGGATGCCGGCCGCCACCGGCGCCTTGTTCATGCCGCTCCTGGCCAGCTCCGTGTGGCTGCTGACCCGGCTGCCGCCGCCGGATGCGCGGGACGAAGCCGCGCGCGTGAGACGCGCGCCGATGACCGGTGACGAGCGCGCGGCGTTTCTGGCCGCCTACGCTCCGGGGATCATCCTGCTCGTGCTCTCCTACATCCTGCTCACCGCCTTTCGCGACTTCCGCGATAACTTCGCGGCCGAGATCTGGACGGCGCTTGGCTACGGCGGCGAGGCGGGCATTTTCAGCGCCACGGAGGCGCCTGTCGCCGTGATCGCTCTGGGCGCCATGGCGGCCGTGATGGTCGTGAAAGACAATCTGCGCGCCCTTATGGTCATCCATGCCCTGGTCGGCGGCGGTTTCCTGCTGCTGGGCGTGTCGACCCTGGCCTGGCAGGCTCACCTCATTTCCCCGATTGTCTGGATGATCCTGGCCGGGGCAGGTCTCTACGCCGCCTACACGCCGTTCAACGCCGTGCTTTTCGACCGGCTCATCGCCTATAGCGGGCGCGTGGCGACCGCGGGCTTCCTCATTTATGTCGCCGACGCGTCAGGCTACGCCGGCAGCGTGGCTCTTGTGCTGTGGCGCAACTTCGGAGCTCTGAAGTTGGACTGGCTACAGTTCTTCACCCTGAGCGCCTACGCCACCAGTGTCGTCGGGGTGGTCGCGACCGCCGCAGCCGCCGTCTATTTCGGACGCCGCGCAGGCCGCTAGTGTTCGGTGGCCGCGGGCGCACTGACGCTCGCCATGCCGATCGGCCGCAGGAACAGGATCAGCGGCATGATCCCCAGGGCGACCAGGAACAGCAGGTGGTAAAGGTCGATGTAGGCCACCATGGACGCCTGTCGGGTAGCCTCCTCGTTGAGCGCGATCAGGCCGGACTGGGTGGAGAGGCTGAGCGGGGCGGCCAGGTCCGGGGCGCGGGTGATGGGATTTTCCGCGCTTAGCCCGCCGATAAGGCGGCTGTGGACCGTCTGGACCAGGCGCGTATAGGCCGTCTGCATCAAAGAGATCCCGGCGCTGTTGCCCACCGCGCGCAGCAGGGCGAAGAAGCCGGTGGCGTCCGGTCGCAGGTCGGGACGAAGCGTTCCAAAGGCCAGAACGGTGACCGGCGTGAACACCATGCCCGTGCCGAGGCCCTGCACAAAACCGGTGGTCGCCACCGCGCCCCAGTCCATCAATAGCGAGAAATGACTCATCGCGCGGAAGGAGATCGCGAACACGCCGAGGCCGGAGATGATCAGGATTCGTGGATCCACCCGGTTGATGATCCGGCCGACGATGAACATCGAGGCGATGCTGCCAAGCCCACGCGGGGCGGTGACCAGTCCGGTGGTCAGCACCGGATAGCCGAGCAGCGTCTCCAGCATCGGCGGCAGGATCGCCATCACCGGAAAGACCAATACGCCTAGCGAAAAATTCACCAGGGTGGCGGTGACGAAATTGCGATCACCGAGCAGGGCGGTGGGCAGGAACGATGGCCGCTTGGTCATGGTGTGCACCACGAACATCCACAGGGCGCAGACGGCGACAACGCCCTCGGCCACGGTTTCGCCTGAGGTGAACCAGTCGTTCTGTTGTCCGCGGTCGAGCATCAGCTGAAACGCCGCCAGGGCCACGGCGAGCAATAGGAAGCCGGTCCATTCCAGCGGTCTGTTGTGCGTCGGCCGGTTGGGCGGCAGGAAGGCCGCCACGCCGGCAAGGCAGACCGCGCCGATCGGCAGGTTAATGAAGAACACCCAGCGCCAGCTGAAATCGTCGGTCAGCCAGCCGCCGATCACCGGTCCCAGGATCGGCCCGACGGTGACGCCCATGCCCCAGATGGCCATGGCCTGGCCACGTTCCTTCAGGGGGTAGGTGTCGAGCATCACCGATTGAGACAGCGGCATCATGCCCGCTCCGAACATGCCCTGCAGGACGCGGAAGGCGACGATCTCGCCCAGGTTCTGGGCCGCGCCGCAGAGGGCCGAGGCCACCGTGAACCCGGTGATCGCGACCAGGAACATGCGCTTGACGCCGAGGCGCCCGGCAAACCAGCCCGTGACCGGGGTCATGATCGCCGCGGCGATGATGTAGCTCGTCAACACCCAGTTGATCTGATCGGCCGAGGCCGACATCGTGCCGGCCATGTGAGGCAACGCGACATTGGCGATGGTCGAATCGAGCATGGTCATGATCGCGGCCAGCATCACCGTGAGGGTGATCGCGGTACGATTGACCGGGGCTGGGGCGGGCTCTTCGGTGGTCACGGGGCGCCAGCCCTAGCCCGTTTCCGCAACGGGAGCCTATCGCGCCGAGCGTCGCCTCAGCGGCCAGGCGCCACCGCGTTCAGTCCATGCCCGTTAGGTCCTGACTCGCGGCGCCAAAGCGCCGCAACGGCGACGAAACCACCCAGGCTGAAGAGAAAAAACATCAGCAGCATGGGGCCATAACCCGCCGGATTGTGCGGCCCGGCCTTGGTCATGTCGTTCAGCCAACCGGCGGCGAGGTTCAGCGCTCCCATGCCCAGACTCTGAAGCACGTTGATCAGCCCGAAAGCCGTGCCGAGCCGCCGCGGTTCGACGAGCGTGGCCGTCGATGGCCAGATCACCGCCGGGATGACCGAGAAACTGAGGCCCATCAACGCCGTGGAGATCCACAGGCTCCAGTGGGTCAGGCCGAGGATGGCGAAGGTCATGGGCATCAGAGCCGCCCCGACCGTCAGCAGCATGGCCCGGCGGCCGATGCGGTCGGCGATCAGGCCGAACACCGGCGTTGCGAAGATGGCGGCGAAGAACACCCAGGAGTTCACCGTGCCCGCGTCGGCGAGGCTGAGGCCCTTGGCGTCCTGGAAGAACTCGATGGCGAACGTGGAGCGGAACGGAAAGAACACCGAGGCGAACAGGACGTTCAGGCCCATGATGTACCAGAACGAGCGGTCAAACGTCGTCAGGTCGCGCCAGTTGAACCGTCCGTGGCCCGTGGCCGCGGCGATGTCCGCGTTGGCCGCTGACCCGGCCGCCACCGGCCGGAATCGATCGATCCATAGATAGAGGACGGCGGCGAGGAGACTGATGCCGGTCAAAGCCGCGGTCAGTTCAAGCGGCGGACGCCAGCCGCCGGCATAGATGTTCGCGGCCCAGCGCGGCGAGATGTCGGCGGCGTAGGACCCCACCCGCGCCATGCTGAAGAACAGGGCCATGGCCAGGGCCGCGCCGCCGCCGCCAAACCATTGGGCGACGCCGGCCAGCAGCGAGATGAACAAGGTCTCCTCGCCGATGCCGAACACCAGACGGCCGAAGACCATGAGACCATAGGGATCGCCGATCGCTGTCAGCACGGCGCCGACGAAGCAGAAGGCCGCCGCGATCAAACTGGCCCGCGCCGCGCCGATCCGGTCGATCAGGATGCCGCCGACCAGGGAGAGCGGGATGTTGGGCAGGGCGTAGACGGCGTTGAGCATACCGATCTGCGACTGGCTGAACCCGCGTTGGCGGCGCAGCAGATCGGCCACGGGAGCGATGGAGTCCCAGGCGTAGTAGTTGCCGGCGATCACCACGCTGATCAGGGCCAGCACCCACCAGCGGCCACGAATATGCAAAGGCTGTCCCCCCGAGCCGTCGTCGGCCACAATCCTAGTTGATGCGCGCACCCTGGCGCTTGAGCTCGGCTTGAACAGCCGAAATGTCGAGCTGATGGAGCGACTCGTTTCGCGCGACGGAGATGGCGGCGGCGACGCCGGCGCCCTGGCCGGCCACGGCGCAGCACATCATATTGCGGACGGCCGCGTGGCTGGTCTTGTCGCCGCCGATGGTCCGTCCCGCCACCAGCAAGTTGTCGACGCCCTGGGGCAGCAGGGATCGATACGGCACGTGAAAATAGCGCCCGGTGGTCGGCAGGATCAGGATGCCATAGCCGTCGATGAACTCGGGAAAGATGCCGATGGCGTCGTCGAACCGGGCCTCGTAGCGGACATCGTCGCCGGTCAGATTGTAGGTCGCGTGGATCTTGCGGGTGTCGCGCACGCCGAGGGTCATGCCGAAGTTGCGGAGCTTGGCGCCGTCGCATCCGGGCATGAACTGCTTGAGCGCCTCGACCGCGGCGGTGGCCTGATAGCGGCCTTCCATTTCCGCGGCGGTGAGGTCGTTGGGATCGGTGCCGTCATAACCTGCCAGTCCGATGATATTGAGATAGGTGAGATCGCCCTGGTCGGTGACCGCCCCCCAGGTGCCGGCGATGGTATGCAGGTTCGGCGGCAGCAGGCCGCTCTCCAGGGCCTTCTTGAACGGCTTGCGCAGGAAGGGCGAGAACATCGCGTCCTCCTTGCCGCTGGTTTCGATATTCCATTCGCCGTTGCCTTCCCAGTCCTTGTAGGTCTGGGGATCGGCCTTCACGGCGTCGAGGAACCGGCGCTTGTCGACCCCGCTCATGGAGAACATTACCGAGGTGGCCATCATCTCCTCCTTGGGCGTCTTCACTGTCGGCGCCCCAGCCCGGAAGGCGATGTCGGCGTCGCCCGTCGCGTCGATCACACGCTTGGCGAGGATGGCTTCGCGCCCAGCCTTGCTCTCGGTGATCACGCCGCGAAGACTCCGCCCCTCCATGATCGGCGCGACGCCGGTGCGATGGAGCATGGGCGTGATGCCGGCTTCCTTCACCAGCACATCCGCCACGTGCTTGAACATTTCGGCGTCCAGAGCGTGGCTCAGCGACTGCGGCTCGGGCATGGCCGCGCCCATGGCCTTGGCCCGTTCCTCGAACTCGATCCCGATGCCCTCACAGTCGATGGTGTGCTCATGGCGATACCAGGCCAGACCCTCGACGCCGACCTGGGTCATGTTCCCGCCGAAGCAGCCGTAACGTTCCAGCAGCACCGTGGACGCGCCCGCGCGCGCTGCGGCGAGGGCCGCGGCAAGGCCGCCGGGGCCACTTCCGACCACCAGGACGTCGGTCTCGACGATCACATCGACGGCGCGGGCGGGCTCAAGGATCTGGGGCATCGGCTCTCGGTTCGTGACGTCAGCAGCTGTGTGGGCGCAAGGCCCAGGTTTCGTCAGTTACCCGCCGATTGGAACAGGCCGGTGACAGCTCTGTGAACGGGCAGCTGCCATGCGGGGATCAATGATCCGGGTCGAGCCGGTGATAGTCGGCCTCGATATCCTTCGGCGGGTCGGCGAAATCGTTCCACGGCAGCTCGCGGTGGAGTTCGAGCGACCAGCGCTCCAGCCACTCGATTCCGTCGGCTCCGACATAGGGATCGTGGAGCCTGTAGGCGGGGTCCTTCATCGCCTGGTCGAGGCCGATCGCCTTCAGGCGGTGGCGGGTCAGGATCGCCGCCAGGTCGTCGATGCTGTCGGCGTTCAGCCGGGTGACGTGCAGCAGCATGACGTGCGCAATGTCGCGTCCGAACAGGTCCCGACCGGCTCGCTGATACCAGCCGACCATCCGGTCGGTGTACCGCAGGTATTCGTTCCGGATCCTGGCGGCCTCGACGACGTCCTTTCGGGCGGCCGCGTCGTCGTATGGCTCTGCGAACATCCAGTCGGCGTTTTCCATGGTCACAGGGGCGATGCGGTAGCCGTGGCGGGTCAGCCAGACATCGATGCCGGTCTTCTCCGCGCGCGAGTCGCCCGTTTCCAGATAGGGATGACGGAACCACCGCAGCGTCTGATGGCGCTCGGCCAGCAGGGCCCGGGTCACGGGCTCGCCCTTGGCGATGTCGTCGGTATAGGCGCTGGCGTGAATGCCGTTGGGCGATTCATGGGAGAAGGTGTGGTTGCCAAGGGCCATTCCGGCGTCACGCCATTTGCGCAGATTGGCGATCTGGCTCGTCCGGTCCATGTCGTCGAGCTTGCCCTCGTTCACGAAGCCGATGGCCGGCAGGTGATGCGCCTTCAGGCCGCGCAGGATCATGTCGTTGGCGTAGTCGACATAGGGCTGCGCATGCACCAGCGTCAGCGCCGGAAGATCGTCAAACGTCAGCGCGACCTGGCCACCTTTTGCCGCGGCCATTTGCGGCGCCAGACCGGTCACCAGGGCCAGGGCGAAAATGAGACTGCGCATACGGGGGCGTGGCTTCCTTCGACGGCGGGAGAGCGGCGTGAAAGACCCGGACGCCGTCCGTTGGTCAAGGCTGGCCGGCGCCTTAAGGCGTCAGGCCAGCAGGAAGCTCAGCTTCGCCACCGGACCGAGCGCCGGGCGTTCCGCTTTGACCACGGCGAAGGACGCCTCGGCCGCATCGAGCGCCTGATCGATGTCGGCGGACGTCATGGCCGCGCAAAGGAACATGTTGTGCCAGGGGTGCACATAGACGCCGCGCGCCAGCATCTGTGACGACCACAGGAAGCCCTGGCGCAGGTCCGGATCGTCGTCGAACAGGAACAGCGGCATGGTCACCGGCCCGGTCTGGCGCAGGCCGATGCCCGCGGCCGCGGCGCGCTCGGCGAGGCCGCTGCGCAGCCGCTCGCCCAAGCCCTCCATATGCTCAAGATAGTCGGTCTCGCGGACGCGCTTCAGCGTCTCCAGCGCCGCCGCCATGGGCGCCGCCTGATACCAGAACGAGCCGGTCGTATAGATCTGCGAGGCCGCCTTACGAGCCTTTTCCGAGCCGAGCAGGGCCGAGATCGGATGGCCGTTGGCGAAACATTTGCCCCAGCTCGACAGGTCAGGCTGCACGCCGAGGGTCGCCCAGCTGCAGTCGCGGGCAATTCGCAGGCCGGCCCGGACGTCGTCCACCACAAGCAGAGCGCCGGTCTGGTCGCACAGCTCCCGGGTGCGGCGCGCATAGGCAGGGTCGGGCAGGGCCTGGTCGACGAACGCGTCGTGCTTGACCGGGGCGGCGAAAATCGCAGCGAGGTCGTCCCCCGCCGCGGCCACGGCGGCTTCCAGGCTGGCGATATCGTTGTAGTCGCAGAAGAATCTGTTGGCGCGCTCTTCGGGCGTCGCACCCGTGGGGCGGGGCGTGCACCAGGGTAGGGCGCCATGGTAGGCGCCCTTGGCCAGAATGACGGTCTTGCGGCCGGTGTGAGCCCGCGCCGTCATCAGGGCGATCTGGGTGGCGTCGCCGCCGTTCTTGCAGAAGATCGCCCAGTCCGCGTGGGTGACCATGGCGGTCATGGTTTCGGCCAGTTCCACGATCAGCGCCGAGGGGCCGGTCATCGTATCGCCCTGGCGCATCCGGCTGACATAGGCGGCGTCGATGGATTCGTCAGCGTAGCCCATCAGGTTGGGGCCATAGGCGCACATGAAGTCGAGGAGTTCGTGGCCGTCGACGTCCCAAAGGCGGGCGCCTTTCGCCTTGGCGAAGAATTGCGGATAGTCGTCCGGAAGCAGACCCGTCGACTGGTGCCCGTACATCCCGCCAGGAATGACGGCGGCGGCCCGCTCACGGAGTTGGCGGTCTTGGGAATTGGAAAGCGGCAAAGGGGATCCTCCCGTCGCTTGGGTCGGTCTAACCGACATCGCTAGCACGCCCGGGTCCAGACAGGCGAGCGCGGCTCGACCGGATGTGATTTGGATCTGCAGCGCTAACCCTGACCAGGGCCGAGCGCATGGTGCTCAGTTCGATGCTGGAAACGTCACGTTCAGGGCGATTTCTACGGCCCGCTTGAAATTCGGCGTCGTCCATTCGGCCAGGGTCGTGATCTGGCGCGCGATCGCCCGGGCCTCCTCCAGCGAGAGATCGGTCACGATGAAGCACACGAACCCGACGCCGTCGTTCAGCAGATAGCGCGCGGTGCGGGCGCCCGCCTCGTATTGCTCGACCCGCCGCGTCTGCCCTGGCTGCAACAGGGGCCGAAGCGCGTCCGGCTGCGGCATCCCGGCCAGGAAGCGCTCTACGCCCTCCGTATCGTCCAGCCGCGCGGCCGCTCTCAGAACTTCGATACCCATGCGCCGCGTTTCCCTGCTTCGATCTGGCCGTTCCTCGTAGCGCGGACGCAGGACCGAATGGAACAGACTTGGCTTCCGCTCGCCGCCGTTTATCAACGGCTCGGACGGCCCGGCGAACAGGGCCACGGGAAACGACCATGATCAAACTCGTCTATGTCATCACGCGCCGCGCCGATCTCTCGCCGGCCCAGTTCTACGATCATTGGCTGAACAGCCACGCCCCTTTGGTGGCGGCGCAGGCGGGCCCTCTCCGGTTGCGGAAATATGTGCAGAGTCATCTCTTTGACGATCCCGCCAATGAGGGGATGCGGGCGGTGCGCGGCATGCTGGGTCCAGTGGATGGCATCACCGAGGTCTGGTGGGACTCCTTCGCTGATATGCAGGCCGCTTATGCGACGGCGGAGGGCGCCGCGTCGGGACGGATTCTCTCCGAGGACGAGGCGCGTTTCATTGATTTCTCGAAATCGCAGGTGTTCCTGACCCAGGAACATGAAATCTTCGATCATACGGACGGCCAGGGGCCAGGGCCCGAGGCCCTGAAGGTGACCTACCTTCTCGCGCGGCGGAGCGACCTGACTCAGGGCGAGTGTCATCGCACCTGGCTGGTCGACCACGGACCGCTCGTGGCCAGCGTCTCCGGGCCGCTGCACATGGCCAGATATGTGCAGAGCCATGCGATCGAACACGCCTGGAACGCGCGGATCCCCGAGGCCGGCTTCGCGCCGCCGCTCGACGGCATAACGGAGGTCTGGGTGCGATCGCATGCCGATCTCGTGGCGGGCGGTCAGACCGAGGCAGGCCGCGCGGCCTCCGCGGCGCTGGTGGAGGATGAGCGCCGGTTCGTAGAGATGGGCGCGTCGCGTTGCTTCCTGACCCGCGAGCATCTGATTTTCGATCATACCGGCGCTTGAGTCTCCCGGACGGCGGCTGGTTGTGCTCTATTTGTATGCGACTGCCGCTTCCTGTGGGGATCCTCGATGCGACGCGTCTTTCTCAACCTTGTTCTCGCCCTGGCCCTCGGCGCGCCGGCCACGTCCTATGCGGGTCATGACGTGGGCCCGAAGCCGCCGGGAAGCTTCGACTACTATGTGCTGTCGCTGACCTGGGTTCCGGGCTTCTGTGCGATCAAACATGATCCTCAGGAGTGCGGGAAAGGCCTGGGCTTCGGCCTTCACGGCCTGTGGCCGCAGTTCGCCAACGGCGACTACCCCACGTCCTGCAGCCAGGTTCCTCTGAGCCCGCAGGATCGGCAGAAGTTCCAGGGCGACTATCCGAGCCCGACCATGATCCAGCATGAGTGGGACAAGCACGGCACGTGCTCGGGGCTCGCGCCGGTGGACTATTTCAATCTCTCGGTCGCCGATGAAAACGTGGTGAAAATCCCGCCGGCCTATCGCCAAGGCCGCGTGCTGAAGGCCCAGGACGTGCCTGCCCTCAAGGCGGCTTTCCGCTCCGCTAACCCCACTCTACCCGCGGACGGCATGGTGACCGCCATCGCCGGCGGCAAGTTCACCGAGATCAGGTTTTGCATCACCAAGGTCGGAACGCTGCGATCTTGCTCCGCCTCGTAAGGGCCGTTTGACAGGCCCGCCGCCAGGTCCCAGCCTTCCGTTACGACGGCAGAGGCGGGACACATGAACTATCGACGGACGTTGGCTTGCGCCTTGGGCATGGTCGCGAACCTGGCCGTAGGGCCGGTTCTGGCCGCGGGGCCGCCGGCTGCGGATCTGGCGCTGATACACGGCCACATCATCACTGAGGACGCCGCGGGCGGAGTCGCTGAGGCGCTGGCGGTCAAGGACGGCAGGATCATCGCGGTCGGCGCCGACGCCGACCTGAAGCGGCTGATCGGACCGAGTACGAAAGTCATTGATCTTGCTGGACGAACCGCCACGCCAGGCCTGATCGACAGCCACGCTCACGTGCTGGAAACCGGCCTGCTCGAGCTGTTCCAGATCGATCTGGGCGGCGCCCGGAGCGTCGCGGAGATCGTCGCGGCGGTGGCGGCGCGCGCCAAGACGACGGCGCCCGGCGTCTGGATTGTCGGCGGCGGCTGGGACGAGGGCAAGCTGTCCGAGCATCGCTATCCCACTGCCGCCGACCTCGACGCCGTCGCGCCCAACAACCCCGTCTGGCTGGAGAACACCACCGGCCATTATGGCGTCGCGAACGCCGCCGCGCTGCGGATCGGCGGCGTAACATCCGCCACCGCCGATCCGCCGGCCGGAACGATTGAGCATTCTCCGGGCGGAGCCCCTGCTGGCGTGCTCAAGGAATCGGCGGCTAACCTCGTGCAGCGCCATATCCCCGACGACAGCCCGGCTCAGCGCGAGGCGGCTCTGAGCCACATGATTGGGCGACTGCACGCAGAAGGCATGACCGGGTTCAAGGATCCCTCCATCGGTGCGGAGGACTGGGCGGCCTATCGCGCCCTGGCGCTCCGTGGCGATCTGACGGTCGACGCGTGCGTGCTGTTCCACGCCGGCCGCACCCTGGATTCGGCGCGCGAGGCGCTGAGCCTGATCCGCGGCGCTCAGGCTGACGTGGCGGCCATGCCGGACAAGACCTTGCGGGTCTGCGGAGCCAAGATCTTCATGGACGGCAGTGGCGCGGCGCCCACGGCCTGGATGTACCAGGACTGGAACCGCGGCCGCATGGAAACCGCCACCGGCAACCACGGCTATCCCCAGACCGATCCGGATATCTATCGCCAGATGGTGCGCCTGTTCGTGAACGCCGATGTGGGCATCGGCACCCACGCCATCGGCGACCGCGCCATCGACTGGGTGGTCGATTCCTACGCCGCCGCCCTGGCCGACCATCCGGCGAAGGGCCTGCGTTTGTCGATCATCCACGCCAATACGCCCACCGACCACGCCATCGCCGTGATGGGCGATCTGCAGACGCGCTATGACGCCGGCTATCCGGAGAGTCAGGGTGAGTTCACCTGGTGGATCGGCGACATCTACGCCGCCAATCTCGGCCCCGACCGCGCCCTGCGGCTCAACCCGTTCCGCACCTACCAGCGGCGCGGCCTGATCTGGGCAGGCGGCTCCGACTCTCCGGTGACCCCCATCGCCGCGCGATACGGAATCTGGGGCGACGTCGCCCGCCAGACCCTGAAAGGGACGTATGGGTCCACGCCTTTCGGCCTGGGCGAATCCATCGACGTGAAGACCGCCTTGACGTCCTACACCCGCTGGGCCGCGCGCCAGATCGCCGCGGACGAGCGGACGGGGTCGCTTGAGGTCGGCAAATCCGCGGACATCGCCGTCTGGGATCGCGACCCGCTGAGCGTTCCGACCGACGCGCTCAAGGACATGGTCTGCGAGATGACCCTGTTCCAGGGCCGCATCGTCTATGAGCGCAAGGCGAAGTGACGCGCCGCGACCTCACATGAAGTTGCGGGTGTGCAGGTCACTGAGGCGCTGAGCCTCGTCGGACAAAAAGCCCAGGCGCAGCAGGCGCGCCTTGCGGCCGGCGGCCATGTCCGCCTTTAGTCGTTGCACAGCCAGATGGCCCCGAGCCACGGCCGGCGGAGTCAGCTCTCCCGCGGCCAGCAGGACCAGGGCGTCGAACACCTCCTCGTTGAGTCCCGCGGTCGGGGTCAATTCTTCATGGCGTTGCTCGATCGCGGACTGCAGGCGGATCAGATAGCCGGGCTGCGCCGCTAGGCGGTGCTCCAGATGGGCCATGCCGAACGCCACGTGCCGCGCCTCGTCGCGCGCCGCCAGGCGGCAGATCTGCCGCGTCACTGGATCGGGGGCGTGCTCATGCAGGAAGTTCAGCAGGTTGATGAAACTGCCTTCGCCGAGCACCGACAGCAGAAAGGCGGCGGTCGAGAAATCGGGCGCCCGCAGCAGGCTGTGCAGCGAGGCCTGACCGCCGGCGGTGGAGAGCATCGGTGCGTGGCCGCGCAGGCCCAGGCGGCGCGTGAACACCTCGATGTGCCGGGCTTCATCGGCGCACTGCAGCGCCAGCGCCTGCTGCACCTCGCGGTAGTGCGGGTGCACCTGGCCCAGATGGCGGGCCGGCACGATCAGCGCCGCGTTCTCGTTCTCCACCAGATAGGTCATCACCTGGGCCACCGCCGCCTCGATGACTGGCGGCAGGTCGAAGGGCGCGTCCCAGTCGATCGCGGTCTGCGGATCCCATTGTCCCGCGGCCGCCTGGCGATAGAGCTCGCCCGCCGTGGCGGCCCAGATCTCGTCGCGCGTGCTCAGGCTGAACCCGATCGGCGGACTCCCCGCCTCCACCGTCGCGCCGCGCGCGGCAAGACCCCAGGCGGCGTCGGCCTCGGCGGCTGGCAGGTCGCCCGGTTCGAGCTGCGATTGTCCGGTCGCCAGAGCGCCGCGCCAGCGGTCCTCCGCCCAGGGACCGCGTGTCAGCACGACCTCCGTGACGCCGTCCGGCGTCGCGCGGGTCGCCATCGCGTGGCCCTCATGCCGGCGCCAGGAGTCGAGATGCCGCTCCCAATTCGGCGCGCGGCCCCGAACGGTCAGGGTTTCGCCAGTTTGCAGGTCGGCCAGGGCACGGCGGATGAGGAACAGGGCGCCCTCGTCCAGGCCCAGGTCCTCAATATCTATAGTCGGCATCGAGAATCCGGCCATCGGGCCCGTAGAATGCCGCTTCGTCCACGGCCGTCTCCAGCTGCGGATAGCCGCTGACCCGGCCTGGCTTCCACTGCCGGACGCCTTCCAGATACATCAGGGGCCGCATTTCCGGATCGTCCCAGCGCATGGCCAGCAGCATCTGCGTGAACCGCGCCACCTCGGCCGCCGGCGCGCCGGGGCTGACGGTGAAGTTGCAGTGGTCATAGGGCTCGGTGGTTTCCAGCGCGCGCGTGCTGCCGGCGGGCAGGGTTCCGTCCAGGCCGAAAGCCAGGTGGTTGCCGTCGATCATGCAGCAGGCGTCCACCTCGCCGGCCAGCAGTGCGACGGCTGCGTCGCGTTCGCCGCCGATATGGTCGCCATGCTTGCCGCACAGCACGTCGAACCGCCGCACCGTGAAATCGCGTCCGCCCACCAGGCCCGCCTGGCGCAGGTGATGGAGCGGGATGAGAGTCGCCTGGGGAGAGTCGATGGCGCCAACGCCCAGCGTCTTGCCGCGCAGATCCGCGGCGCTTTTCAACGGGCTGTCGGCGCGCACGACGATCAGCGAGCGCAGGTCGCAGTCGGTGTTGCGCATGGCTACCGCCTCGACGGTCAGGCCGCGGCTTCGGGCGATACGCTCCGCGCGGACCCAGGCCAGGGGCGAGTTCCAGGCCAGATGGATCGTTCCATCGAACTGGGCCTCAACCTGGGCCTCGTAGTTCGAATAGAGCATATAGTCGAAAGCCAGCCCCTGTTTGGCGAAGGCCGCTTTGAAGCCTTCCCAGATGGTGACGACCTTGGGCGCATAGGCGACGGCGCCCATGACGAGCGAGGGTTTGTTCACGAAAGCTGTCCTTCAGTCTGCCTGCGCTGGCAGCAGGTCCCTGAACTCGCCGAGCCAGGGTTCGTAGTTGCGCCAGCGGTTCAGCGATCCTGTATAGGCGCCTTGGCGCGCCTGCCACAGGCTTGCGGATCTGACGACCCTCTCGTTCCGCTCCGGGGCGAGGCAGGCGTCGTCCCAGTCCAGCCCCAGAAAGGCGATCAGCCGCCGCGTTTCGGCCTCCCGATCCGTAATCAGGGTGGCGTAGTCCACCTCTGTGAAGCGATCGCGGGGCAGCACCTTGCGCCAGTGATCCATCAGCCGCTGATGCTGCCGGTACTGGAACAGAACGTCGTCGCGGGTCCAGCCTTGCCGTCCCTTGAAGTTGGTGAAGTAGATCGACAGACAGTTGTCCACGGGTTCGCGGCGGCAGTAGATGATCCGTGCGCCGGGCAGGGCCGAGGCGATCTGCCCCAACCGTTCGAAATTGTAGGGCGCCTTGTCGATCACGCGTCGTGCGCCGGGGCCGATCTGCCGCAGCAGGGCGAGGTAGTCCGCACCCGCTTGGTCCAGATCGGCGTCTGAGACGTGACGGGGGGGTGCGGCGCGGCGATGCAGGTTGGCAAGGCTCACAGTCTCGGTAACCGACAGACCCGGGCGCGACGCCCGCAGCTGCGTGAACGCCTCAAGCCCGGCTGACGGCTGGCCGGGCGCCGCAACGTTCGACCGCGCGGCGGCCATCCACGCCTTCACCCGGTCGCTCCAGAACGACAGCTCGCCGCCGCCCGCGACATCCGGGTGGGCAGAAAGGATCTGCTCCGTGAGGGTCGTGCCGGAGCGCGGCATGCCGATGATCAGGACGGGCAGATCGCCGTCGGCGTCCGGCAACGCTTCTTTGGCCGACCGGGCCCGGCGCAGGGCTTCGGCGGAATACGTCGCGATCAGTTCGTCATACACGGCCTTGAGGCCGGCGCGGTCGAGGCGCCCGCTCAGACCGCAAAGCTTGTTGCCCAGATCGTAGTGACGCATGGCCTCGGCGTAGTCGCGCAAATCGTCGTGCGCCTTGCCCAGGCCAAAATGAATAGCCCCGCGCTCGCGGGTCTGAAGATTCCCCTTCTCCAGTCGCGCGGCCAGCCGAGCGAGCAGCGGGCGATCGGCCTCGGTCATGCGGCGCGAGGCCGCCACATGCTGGAAGCTGTCGGGAAAGTCGTCGATGGCCTTGATCAGATGCGCCTCGGCCTCGGCGAATGCGCCCTTTTCCAGCAGTAGCTGTCCTAACAGGACATGGGTTCCGGCGTGCGCCGGCGCTGCTGCGGCGGCGCGTCGAAGTTCCTCGACGGCGTCTTCGGCGGCGCCCTCCAGACTGAGCGCCTTGGCCAGGGCCAGACGCTGTTCGGTGCGATCCTTGGTGGTGCGGCTCAGCGTCCGGTAAACGGCGGCCGCCTCGTTTTCCCGCCCCATGTGGTCATGAACGTTGGCTAGGACCTGCAGAGCCGGCTCGAAGCGCGGCCGTCGCTCCACTGCGCGCTGTAGGGCCACGGCGGCCTCCGCCAGCTGCCCGCTTCGGAACAGCGCGAGACCAAGGTTGTAGTGGGCGTCGGCCGAGTCTGGTGTCATCTGCGCGATGTCACGGAACGCGGCGATGGCCGCGGCGTGGCGTCCCGCGTCCCAATGGCGGCTCGCCGTCGCGGCAAGAGCCTGGGACGACTGTCCTGGCTTGGCGATGAGTCGCGGGCCGGCGGCGCTTTGTCCCGCAAGCGCTGCCGGCGCCTTTCCCTGGCAGCACTTCTTGAATTTCCGCCCGCTGCCGCAGGGGCAAAGGTCATTCCGACTCAAATTGTCCCTCATTGAGGTCGCGACTCCGGTTCGCTCTGCGCCTCCGCTGGATGCAGGCTACTACATCGTGGCCCCGCGCGGTCCAACTGGGGCGACCGACAGCCCTTTTCATCGTCCGCAGTAATCCGACCCGCCGCAATCACGAGACGGCGGGGTAAATTATGGCGGGACCCACCGGGTCGGAAGGGCCGCCCTTTGGCACAATGGGGCGTAATTGGGAAATTGAGGCGTTGACAAGGCGCGGCGCGGGCGGTTAATTGGGTGCGAAATTGGGGCAAAGGGGCACGGTCTCGGTTTTTCCCGTCTAAACCTTCTCTGGAGATCCTCGAATGATGAAGAAAATGCTTGTCGCTGGCGTCGCAGTTGCCGCCGCCATGTCCGTCGCGGCTTCGGCCGGCGCCTCCACCTACTTCGCCGGCTACACCACGGCGGTCGGCCCGAGCGGCCTGACCCCGACTGTGAACTTCTCGGCGCCCGGCGGCGCGGCCGTTGACGTGACCGTCACCGACTGCTGCATCGTCGGCGACTACTATGCGGCCTACGTCGATGGTTCCTATATCGGCTCCACCCCCTTTGAGCCCCTCAATGGCTCGACCCTGAGCTCGGCCGTGTTCTCGGCGACTTTGGGTGGTGGCACGAGCCACAGCTTCTATCTGGTCGACCAGACCACCGCCATTCTCCCGGCCGGTGTCTACGTCCAGATCGACTCCTCGGCCGCGCCTGAGCCGGCTTCGTGGGCTTTGATGCTGATCGGCGTCGCCGGTCTGGGCGCCGCGGTTCGTAGCCGCCGCTCGGCCAGCCTGAAGGGCGCCGTGGCCTAAGTCACGTCACTCTCGGAAGCCTCCGCGTTGCGGAGGCTGACGGTCTGAATAGAAGAGCCGCTCCTCACGGGGCGGCTCTTTTTTTGCCTCGCTGGAGGCTCTCAGTGGACGGCGAGAATGATTGACCATACTGGCAAGACGGCGCTCATCACGGGCGGCGGATCGGGGATCGGGGAGGCCTTGGCTATCGCCCTCGCGGCGCGCGGCGCGCGGGTGCTCATTGCCGACCGCAACCTGGAGGGCGCCCAAAGGGTGGCGGCGGGTATCGGCGAAGCGGCGAGCGCCACATCGTGCGATCTTGGCGATGCCCCCGCCCCCGCCTCCCTGATCGGCGAGGCCTATGAGCGGCTCGGTCGGCTCGATCTGGTTTGCTCCAATGCTGGCGTCGGCCGTGGCAAACGGATGTTGAAGGAGCCCTTCGACACCGCCGCCATGCAGGTCTTCGAAATCAACATGTTCGCCGGTTTCAGACTGGCTCAGGCCTATGTGGCCGAGCTTGAGTCGCGCGGCGCGCGTGGCCGGCTGATGCTCACCGGGTCAGAGAATTCGCTGAGCGTTCCTGACGCGGTCAAACATTTTGGGATGGGCCTCTACGGCGCGTCGAAGCACGGTCTGTTGGTCATGGCCGAGTGGCTCCGCGTTGAGGCGGAGCAGAAGCCGCTCGACCTGCATGTCTTGCTGCCAGGCGGGGTCTACACGCCCCTCATCGCCGGGGCCCTGCCGGATCCATCAACACTCCCGGCTGACATGAACATCATCAGGCCGGACCGCTGCGCCGAACTCGCCCTGAACGGCATGGATCTGGGCCTGTTCTACATCCCGACACACGCCCATATCGCCGACGACCTGCGGCCTCGCACGGAGGGGATCACCGCGAGTCTGAAAGCGCTCGGCCTCATCGACTGACCGCGGCGCCGGCCCGCCCGGCGGCGTTCTCAGCCGTAGCGGAACTCTTCCCCGTCGAGATCGATGGCCGGGAATGCGTCCTTCTCCCACCAATAGTCCTGGGTGTGCTGCCATTCGGGCTTGTCGCCGCGCTGGGGCAGCAGGGATAGTCCGCGCATCACATAGCCGGCGTTGAAATTGTCCGGATCGATGAACGGCAGGCGAGGCATGTTGTGGTCTTCGCGCCGCAGGACCACGTCGACCCGGTGTGCGCCCTTGTCGTCCATGTGGTTCAGCAGGCGGCAGACGAAGTCGGCGATCAGCTCGGTGCGCAAGGTCCAGCTGTTGCGGAAATAGCCGAACACCCAGGCCATGTTGGGCACACCGGTGAACATGGTGCCGCGGTAGGTCACCGTCTCGTTGAAGGCCAGCGGCTCCCCATCGACGCTGAAGGCGATGTCGCCCAAAACGCTGAGATTGAAGCCTGTGGCCGTGGCGATCACGTCCGCCTCCACCACCTGGCCGGATTTCAGCAGGATGCCTTCTGGGACAAAGCGGTCGATATGATCGGTGACCATGCTCACCCGGTTCTTCTGGATCTCCTGCATCATGTCGCCATCCGGCAGAATGGCGATGCGCTGACGCCACGGGCGATAGGTGGGGGTGAAGTGCTTCTTCACCTCCTCGGGGCCGATGAAGGCTTCAAGGCCGGCGAGCAGTTCCGCCGCCACCACGTCCGGCTCCTCGAAGCAGCGGCGGGTGATGGCGTCGAAGTCCACCACGACCTTCCGCCGCACGATCTCGTGCACCAGATGCTCGTCCAGCCCCAGGGGCTTGAGCAGCTCCATGAACTCGTTGTGGTTAGGCTGGGCGATGAAATATGTCGGCGAACGTTGCAACACCGTAACATGGGCGGCAGTGTCGGCCATGGCCGGCGCCATGGTCGCCGCCGTGGCCCCCGAGCCGATGATCACCACTCGCTTGCCGGCATAGTTCAGATCGGCAGGCCAGTTCTCGGGGTGGGCGATGACGCCCTTGAAGGCCTCCATCCCTTCCCATTCGGGGGTGTAGCCTTCCTGGTGCCGGTAATAGCCCTGGCACATCCATAGGAAACCGCAGGTGAAGCGCGCCTCAACGCCGCCGGGGCCTTCCGCCACCAGCGTCCACAGATTGTCCGCGCTCGACCAGGAGGCGCTCCTGACCTTGTGGCCATAGCGTATGTGCCGGCCGAGATCGTTCTCGGCGATCACCTCGCCCATGTACTTGCGGATCTCCTCCGCCAGGGCGATCGGCGGGCCGACCCAGGGCTTGAAGCGATAGCCGAAGGTGTAGAGATCGCTGTCGGAGCGGATGCCGGGATAGCGGTGGCTGAGCCAGGTGCCGCCGAAACCCTCCAGGGCCTCAAGCACCACGAAGCTTTTGCCGGGTGTCTGGTCCTTCAGGTGCTTGGCGCTGCCGACCCCGGATATCCCGGCTCCGACGATCAGCACGTCGAAGTGTTCCGTCCCACCTGCCGTCGCGGCCGCCGCGAGCGCGGCGTCTTCTGTCACCAGATCCATAGGTTGTCCTCCAGCTCCGCCCGCAATCCAGCGTGATCGGGCGGTAAAATCAACACGTGACGGCGCCGATCAGGCCGGTTCTTCGATATGAGCGGTCTTCAGCGCCAGACGCTTGGCCTGCTCCACGTCGTAACGCCCGGCGGTGACGATTCTCTGGGCATAGAGGCCGCCGCCCGACTGCAGGTTGGCGATCGCCGCCCAAGTGCCGCCGGCGCCGCCGGTGTAGTCGTAGATGGCGTGGAAAAGCTTCGTCCGATAGTCGCCGTCCACAGACTGTTTGGTGCCCATGTATTTGCGGATCAGATGGCCTACCTCGGGGTTCTCCAGGTCTGAGATCGAGGGGGCGGTCTGCACCGAACCGCCCGAGATGTCGTGCAGATCGCGCACCATCACCGGATAGTTGGCCGCGCCGTAATACTTGCCGGCGTTGGTGTAGAGTTCGTGCGGCACCGCCTGACCATCGGCGGTGAAGTTGCACTGGTCGATCGCCGCGTCCAGGCACGCCCGCACCAGGGTGGCGTTGATCATCATTCCGGAGATCTTCTCCTTGATGTGCGGGATCTTCTCCAGGCCGTTGGCCTCGGCGATCAGCTGGGCGAAGCCCACCAGGGCGTCGAAGGTGTTGGCCATGCCGGCCAGGCCGCCGAGCCGCTCCCAGAGGCCCAGGGAGTGAGCGAAGGTCGCGGCCATCTCTGGGTGGCCGTCCAGGAACACCCGCTCATTGGGCACGAAGACATTGTCGAAGATCACGAAGCTGTCGGGGGTGTGCTTGCGGCTCGAGATCGGGAAGCGGCGCTGGTCCTTGTGGCGCGGCGCATAGTCCACATCGACGATCTTCACGCCGGGCGAGTTCACCGGCACCATGCAGGCGATGGAATAGTCGTCCTCGCCGGCCTTCATCGCCTTGGTGGGAATGGTCATCAGCTCATGCGCCAGCGACGCGGCGGTGATGTGCAGCTTCGCCCCGCGGATGACCACGCCGTCGGCCCGGCGCTCCACCACGCGCACATAGGCGTCCGGGTCTTCCTGCTGGCTGGGGCGTTTGGAGCGGTCGCCCTTGGCGTCGGTGATGCACTGCACGATGCGGATGTCACGGGCCTGGGCATCCTTGACCCAGGCGCGGATCCGCGCCGCGTTCTCCGGCAGCTTGGATTCGATGCGGTCGGCGGCGGTCAGCAGGGTCATCATCGAGGCGCTGGTGACGCCCAGCAGCATGTCGTGATCGTCAGCGCCGCTGGCGTGATGACGCAGGTCCTCGGCGGTTTTCATCGTGCGCATGGTGTCGCGCACGGCCCCTGGCGTGGGGTCAAAGCCGCGGTCGTAGAGCTTCGCCGCCGCGTCCACCGGAACCTTGAACACCGGGTGGTTGGCCATGTCGGCGATGAGGTCGCCCTCGAGGAAAACCCGCCGGCCGTCGTTCAAAGACTGCCGATATTCGTCGCCCGTCATCATGGTCGTCTTCTCCTGGGGTGCGTTCGTTGCGCGATTTTCAAGTTTTGTAGGTCAATGGGGATCGTCAGTTCAATCGTGACGCTGCGTCGCGTGTGGCGAAAACAGCTGAAGTTCAGGCGAAACGGTTCAATCCAGAAACGCCAGCGATTCCAGATCCAGAACCTGGTCCGTCGAGCTGCGCACCATGGCCAGGAACATCTCATCGCCGCGCGGGGTCTGGTTCACCAGCATCGCGGCGTAGAAGGCGACCAGGAACAGGGAGAAGGCGCGGCTGCGGTAGTCGTCCCAGAGCTGGTCGAAATCGTAACGCACGCCGCGCTCGCTCAGGCGCTGATGGTATTCCGCCAGCAGGTCACGCTCGATCCGCCGCCGCTCGTCCCGTTTCAGGGCGCCGGCCAGGAAATAGGCCACGTCGGTGACCCCGCAGCCGAAGGCCAGGGACTGCCAGTCCAGCACGGTCACCGGCCGTCCGCCTGCCGCCGTGGCGAACATCATGTTGTCGGGACGATAGTCGATGTGAACCAGCGACTTCGGCCCCCGGTAATAGACGTCGTAACGGTCGTAGCGCGCGACGAACCGGTCCCCGACCCGGCGCATGTCCGGCTCGACCCGGTCGCCATAGCGATCGCAGAAGGCCTGCCACAGGGCCTCGAGCGCGCCGGGATCGGCCCCGCCGGCGCCGCCCGCCGCCTGCGTGCCGCTGACCCAGTCCAGCTGCTCGATCCGGCTGTCGTCCCAATGCGAGGCGTGCAGGTTGGCCGCCTCCAGCACCGCCAGCCGCGCCTGGTCCACCGTGCATCCCGCCAACTGGTCGCCCGGTTCGGCCGGGGCGAGGTCCTCCATCAGCAGGGCGAAGTCATGGGTCTCCTCATCGAAGGCCGTGAAATAGCACCGTGGGATGGAGACCAGGGCCGTCGGGGCGATGTGCCTGTAGAAGCTCACCTCGCGACGGTAGTTGCCCAGCAGGACGCCGGTGTTGCGGCTGTCGGGCTCGGGCGCGGCGAACTTCCCCACCAGCGAGGTCGGCGCCCCTGCCGGCGCGTCCGAATAGTCCAGCTGGAAGCGGATGCTCTGGCCGATCTGTCCTGTGCCGACGCGGCGTTGGGTGAACTCCCGTACCCGCGCCTGAACGCCACCGGCGGACAGGGCGGACGAGAGCCACTCGGCGGTAATCGCCTCGGGCGGGACAATCGGAACGGTCATGACTCGTCTCGGCCCTAACCGCCCGGATTGGCGGCCAGATGCTCGAACCGGCCCGCCGGCCGCGTGCGCTTATACTCCGCCACGATGGGGGCGAGGTCGGCCGGGGCGGCGCCGTGCAGGATGACGCCGTCGCAGCCCAGGTCGAACTGGCCGCGGATCTTCTCGACGCACTGCGCGGCGCTGCCGGAGGCCGCGGGGGTGAGCCACGCCTCGGGGATCAGGGGGGCGATCCGCTCAAGTTCCTCCGTGGTCGCCCGGGCGTCGATGGCGCCCTGGAAGCCCGCCACCAGCGGATCGGCGCGGAACTTGGCCAGGACGGCGGGGTCCCAGTTGTTGGTCTTCACCAACAGATCGCCATAGGCCTGCAGATAGGTTGCCATCCGCCCGACGGTCTTCTTCAGCCGGACCGGCTCCGGCAGATGATCGCCGATGGTGGCGAAACAGGACCACACCCGCACCTTCGCCGGGTCGCGACCGGCCGCTTCGGCGGCGTCCTTGACTGCTTTCACGCAACGCGCCGTGGTCTCGTCGGTGAAGAAGGTGTGCAGCACCACCGCGTCCATGGCCCGGCCGCCCAGCGCCAGGGAGTTGGGGCCGAAGGCGACGAAGGTGACGGGGATATCCGCCTGATAGTCGGCGCCGAGCGACAGGGCCGGATAGCGCCCGCAGGGGCCGTCGTGGCCGATCACCGCCTCGCCGCGCCACAGGCGGCGCATCAGCTGGACAAAATCCTCCAGCTGCGCGGTCTTGATCGGCGGCAGGCCATAGGCGCGGAACGCCGCGTCGATCCCCCGGCCGAGGCCCAGGGAATAGCGGTTGCCGGTCAGCTTGCTCATGGTCATGGCGTGGGCCGCGGTGACCATGGGATGGCGGGTGTTGTGGTTGGTGGCCGCCGTGGCGATGCCGATCTTCGTCGACACTGCCCCGACCGCGCCGCAGATCGTCGCAGCTTCCTTGATGTTGAAGCGCTCGGAGATGAAACAGGCGCCGATACCCTGGGCTTCGGCGTCGCGCACCTCGCCGATCAGTTCGGCCGGCGACTTGGGCTGTCCAGCCAGGGCGTAGAAACCCAGCTCATTCATCTGCATGTGGCGTCCTCTCCGTTGCGGCCGTTATGGACGCAGCGGAAAGGCGTTGTCAGCGCCTATTTGGGGCGCCGGGAGGCGGAGCCGCTCAGCCCCAGCCGAGGAACTTCGCCTGTTCGTCCAGGTCGACCCGTTCGCGCGGGAAGCCATTGACCTTGGCGTCTTCCACCCGCCAGCCGATGGCGATGCCGCAGAACAGCATGTGATCGTCCGGCAGGCCCAGATGGGCTTTGATCGTCCGGCCGTACATGCCCATGAATTCCTGCGGGCAGGTGTCCAGGCCTTCGCCGCGCGCCAGCAGCATGATGGTCTGCAGCCACATGCCGACATCGCTCCACTGCGCTTCCTTCATGAACTTGGGGAAGTGGCAGAGCAGCAGCACCGGCGCCCCGAACGAGGTCAGGTTGTCGCGGGCGAAGGCGGCGCGTTGCTCTTCCGCGTCGCGGGCGACGCCGACGGCGCCGTACATCGCCGCGCCCACGGCCCGCAGCCGGGCCTGATACTTCTCGACCGCGCCGGGGGCGGAGAAGTCATATTCCTGCGGACTGTCGGGCTGGCTGGCCAGCAAGGTCTTCTGGAGATCCGCCAGCGCCTGGCCGGTCAGGATCACCGATTCCCAAGGCTGGAAGTTGCAGCCCGAGGCCGCCCAGCGCGCCTCATCCACGATCCGCCGCATGGTTTCCAGCGGAACCGGACGGTCCTGAAACGCGCGAACGGAACGGCGGGTGGCGACGGCTTCGGAGACGAGCATGAGGGCTTCCTGGTTGGACTTTGCGGCGGCTTCAGTAGGCAATGCGGGCGGGGGCGGCAACAGCCTCCCTGGCTAGTCGTCGAAGCCCACGAACACCGTGGCCTCTTTGACGGACTTGCGTTCCGACACGACCGCATTGGCCGGAAAGTCGTCGTCCGGCCAGCCCAGGGCGATGCTCTTCATGATCACCTGATCGTCGGCGATGCCGGCGTGCTCGCGCACCACGGGCGATTGCATGATGCCCTGGCTGTTGATCACGCAGCCCAGACCGCGGGACCAGGCGGCGTTGACCAGGGCCGTGGCGACGGCGCCGCAATCGAAGGGCGTATCGTCGCTGCCATCGAGCACCTTGTCATAGGTGATGATGATGCAGACCGGCGCGTCGAACTGACGGAAGCCGCGCAGCACCCAGTCCTGGCGCATCTCTTTGTCATCGCGCGCGATGCCCATGGCCGAGAACAGCTGTTTGGCGACGCCGATCTGCCGGTCGCGGTGCTGGCCCGCGAAGGCCTGGCCCGTGCGGAACTCGCGCGAATGCGGGACGCCCGCCAGGTTGCGTTCGGTGTTGCCAGCCCGGATCCGGTCCAGAGGTTCGCCGGTGATCACGTAGAAGTTCCACGGCTGGGTGTTCATCGACGACGGCGCGCGTATCGCCAGGGCGAGGATTTCCTCGATCAGCTCCCGCGGGACCGGCTCGGGCTTGTAGCCGCGGATGCTCCGGCGACCGAGGATAACGTCGTCATACTGCATGTGAGGGCCCCTGGGGTCGCGCGATCAGTTTGGTTTGGGGCGGTTATGGGCAAGTGTCCGGCCGACTTCAACTCGGCCGCCGCGCCCGCGGCCACAATTCCTCCGCCAGCAAGGCTTCAACGGCGAGGCCGATCGCCAGCAGCCTGCGATCGGCGCCGGGCGGGCCGTCCAGCTCGATGGCCACCGGCAGGCCTTTGGCCAGCCCCGCCGGCAGCACCAGTCCCGGCAGGCCGGCCGTGCTGCCCGGCGCGATGTTGCGACCCATGGCCGTCGAGAACGGCACGTCAGCCTCGCCGATGCGGATCAACTGATCGTGGCCGATCGCTGTCGCCGCCACCATGGTCGCGGGCAGGAGCATGGCGTCGACCCGGTTGACGGCGAACCAGTCGGCCAGCACGGCCTGAAGCGCCGGCCGGTGGACGTCTCGCGCCGCGGCGTAGACGGGCTCCGGGATTGCGTTCGGGGAGTCGGGCAGGGCGAAGAGCTTCAAGAGTCCCAGCACATCCGGACTCACCGCGGCCAGCATCTCGTCGAAACCGAAACTCGCTCCCGATGACGCCAGCCACGCGGTCAGACCCGGCGCCACGTCGTGGACCTGGATCGGCAGGGTGATGGCGTCGATCAGCGCGCCCAAGCCCGGCAGGTCCGCCTCGACGATCGTCACCCCCGCGCCGGCCAGGCGCCCAAGCACGCCGTCCATCGCCGCCGCCACCGCCGGATCGAGGCCGGAAAAATAGTAATCGCGGGCAATGCCCAGCCTCAGCCCGGCCAGCGCCGGCGGCGCGAGCGGCGAAGCGTCCCCCGTGATCACGGTGTCGAACAGCGCCAGGTCGGCGACGCAACGCGCATGCGGCCCGATCTGGTCGAAGAGGCCGCTGATCGGCGCGCAGCCATCGGTGGGATAGCGGCCGGTCGTTGGCCGGAAACCGGCGATGCCGCAGAGCGCCGCCGGCACACGGATCGACCCTTGCGTATCCTCGGCCACACCCAGCGGGGCCATGCCGGCCGCCACCGCCGCGGCGGTCCCGCCGCTGCTGCCGCCTGGGATCCGCGTCAGGTCCCAGGGATTACGGACGGGCCCATAGGCCATGTTGCTGCTGGTCCAGCCCAGCGACAGTTCGTGCAGATTGGTCTTCCCCAGCACGATGGCTCCGGCGGCCCGCAGCTGGGCCACCAGCGGCGCGTCCGCCTTGGGCCGAAAGTCCCGCAAGGCCGACGTGCCCGCCGTCGTCGGCAGATCGACGGTGTTGACGCTGTCCTTCACCGGGATCGGCAGGCCGTGCAGCGGCCCCAAGACCTCGCCTGCCGCCCGCCGCTCATCCGCCGCGCGCGCCGCGGCGCGAACGGCCTCCGGATCGAGTGTGATGAAGGCGTTGAGGTCCGCCCGCTCGGCGCAGCGCCCCAGCAGGGCCTCGGCATAGGCCAGGGCGGTGAAGCGGCCGTCCACCATCGCCGCTACGGCCTCGCCGGCCGACAGCGCGATCATCTCTTCTGGTGTGTGCATGCAAGGAACCCCGACTGACAACGATCCATCCAACGCCGCTCAGGCGGCGGCGATATTCCGCAATACACCAGCCCGGTCGATTGCCATGCTCCGACGCGCATGGCACGGCCGCCCTAGCGGGAGCGATCAGACCATGACCAACGACGGGATCTTCGAAGCCGGCAACGTTACGTTGCAATCCGGCGCGGTGCTGCCCGCGACGCGCATCGTCTATCGCACGCATGGCCGCCTGAACGCCGCCCGCGACAACGCCATCCTCTACCCGACCCACTACCTCGGCACACACGACAGCAACGCCTGGGCGATCGGACCGGGCAAGGCGCTGGATCCGGACAGGTATTTCATCATCATCCCCAACATGCTCGGCAACGGTGTGTCGTCATCGCCCAGCAACACGGCGGCGCCGCACGATGGCCCGCGGTTCCCGCTGGTCACCGTGCGCGACAACGTCCTGCTGCAGCATCGCCTGATGACGGAAATCTTCGGCCTCGCCACCCTGGCGCTGGTCACCGGCCATTCCATGGGCGCGCTGCAGACCTTTCAATGGGGGGCGCTTTTTCCCGGCATGGTGCAGCGGATCGCGCCATTCTGCGGCGCGGCGCGGACCTCGCGGCACAACTGGCTGTTCCTGGAAGGTTGCAAGTCGGCGCTGCTGGCCGACGTCGCCTTCGCCGAGGGCGACTATGCCGCGCCGCCCACCGTCGGCATCCGGGCCTTCGCCCGCGTCTATGCCGGCTGGGCCTGGTCGCAGACCTTTTTCCGCCGCCAGCTGGATCGCGAGGCGCTTGGCCGGCCGGACATGGAGGCCTTTCTCACCCAGGTCTGGGAGCCGGCCTTTCAGGCCCACGACGCCAACAATCTGCTTGCGATGCTAGCCACCTGGCAGGCCGCCGACATCAGCGCCGATCCGCGCTTCGGCGGCGATCTCGAACAGGCCCTGGCCGCCATCACCGCCAGGGCGATCGTCATGCCATGCCGCACGGATCTGTATTTCCCGCCCGAGGACAGCGAGCACGAGGTGGCGCACATGCCGCACGCCGAACTGCGCGTCATCCCCTCGATCTGGGGTCACATGGCCGGCGGGGGGCTTAATCCGGAGGACGCCGGCTTCATCGACGCGGTGCTCCGGGAGTTGCTGGCGCGGTAGGGCGCCTGCCGCGCCTATTTCTCCGTCATCACCCAGACCGCGTTCCAGTCGGCGGGGGGAGGGTCCCGGCTAAGGATGTGGCAGCGATCGAGATAGGTTTGCGAGAGTTTGTCTTCGGGGTTGAGCGCCAGGCAGCGCTCGAACCGTTCCATGGCCTTGGCGAAATTGGTGGCGCGATAATGGGCCACGCCATCGGTGAACTGGTTGACGACATCGGTGAGGTTCGGAAAGCTGGCCGCGTCGTGGTAGTCGAGGACTTCGAAGACACGCACCGGCTCGGTCTTGCCTTTGACCACGACGAGGTCGATTTCGCGCATCCGATAGGTGCCGCGCAGCCGCTGCACGGTGGATTCACTGGCGAGGATGCGCGCGGAATAGGCCTTGCACGCGCTTTCCAGCCGGCTGGCGAGATTCACGCCATCGCCGATCACCGTATAGTCCATCCGCTTCGGGCTGCCGATGTTGCCGGAAACGACGATGTCGGTGTTAAGTCCCAGGCCCATGTCGACCGTTTTGAGCCCCTTGGCGCGGCGTTCGACATTCCACTCCCAGAGCGTGCGGATCATTGCGATCCCGGCGCGCAGCGCGCGATCGGGATCGTCCTCATGCGGCACCGGCAATCCGAAGCAGGCCATGATCGCGTCGCCGATGAACTTGTCGAGCATGCCGCCTTCGCGCGTGATGCAATCGACCATCAGACTGAAATAGTCGTTGAGAAACGACACGGTCCCCTGTGCCCCATATGACTCGGTGATGGTCGTAAACCCACGGATGTCACTGAACATGATGGTCGCTTCGGCGCTGACCCCGCCAAGCATGTCGAGCCGACCGTCGCCATCGAGCATCTGGGCGGCGATCACGGGATCCATGTAACGCGACATCGTCGACTTCATGCGCTTCTCGGCGCTGATATCCTCGAACATCAGCATCGAGCCCAGCTTCTTGTCGTCGTCTTCCGACACCAGGGGGCTGACGGTCAGATTGACCGAACTCGTTCGCCCTCCCAGCTTGAGCGTGACGTCGGGAAGCACGTCGCTCACATGATTGGCCTGGACCGCGGCAATCTTATCCAGCAGCCAGCGGCCGTCGTCGTCGAGCAGGTCGGGAAGGTTGGCGCCCTGCAGGTCAGCGTCCCAGATCCGCCTGGCGGCGGCGTTGCTGGTGACGATCTTCAGGGTCGGATCGAGGGTGATCACGCCGTTGGACATGCTTGAGAGCATGGAATCGTTGTAGTTTTTCACACGGCGCACGTCGTCGAACAATTTGGAGTTCTCCAGGGCGATCGCGACCTGGGCGGTAAAGGCCTTGAGGCGCTGCTCATCCTCGTCGGTAAATATCCCACCTTTCTTGTTCAATACTTGCGTCACGCCGATCGTGCGGAGTTCCTTGTTGATGATCGGCACGCACAAGATGGAGCGCGTGAAGTAGTTGGTCTGGCGGTCGAACGCCGGATTGAACCTTAAATCGGCATAGGCATAGGGTATGTTCATGCTCTGCGCCGAGGTGAACACACTGCCGGCAATGCCGACATGGCTGGGCATGCGGATTTCCGAGATCTCGCTGCCACTGGAGACGCGCGAAAATAACGTATCCGTTTCCGTATCATGGAGGAAAACCGTCGCCCGCTCGGCGTTCAACATGACAATCGTTTCTTCAACAAGTCTGTTCAGCAGCGAAAACAGATCGAGTTCGGAATTAATGCTCGACACAAGATCCAGAAAAAGCATCTCCTTGGATCGGGCGCGCTCGATCTGTTCGATATGCTGAAGGTTTTTTATGGCGACGGCCGCCTGACGGGTCATGTCTTCGAGCAGCGCCAGGTCTTCGGCGGTGAATAGCCCGTCGCGCTTGTTCAGGCTCTGCATGACGCCGATGATATCGCCCGACATGGTGCGCACGGGCACGCAGAGGATCGACTCGGTGCGATAGCCGGTGCGTTCATCGACCGAACTGTTGAAACGCTCATCCGCGTAGGCGTCGTTGATCAGGGCGGGTTCGCCGCTCTGGAACACCGCCCCGGCGATACCCAGGGAGTTCAGCACCCGGATTTCGCGGGTCAGGTTGCCCTGCGCGGCGCGCGAGACCAGCTCGCCCGACGTCGGATCGTTCAGAAACAAGGTGCCGCGTTCGCAATTCAGTTCGCGCGACGTCAAATCGATCAGAACGTCCAGAATCCCGTCGAGCGAGGTTTCCTGGGCGCATCGGCGCGACACGTCGAGCAGCAGATTGGCCCGCTGCAGCGCCCTTGCGCTCGGCCCTCGCGCCCCGTTACGCGGTTCGGTTCGTGCCTGGCTCATGCCTTTTTCTCCAGCGCGGCGCGCAGGGCGAGGACCTGCGCTTGCCAGCTTGTGCGTTCCCTTGAGAATTCGATCGTCTTTTCGTCGAGCGCGTTTTCCGCGCTGACCTTCTGCGCCTCCAGTTCCGCGCGCAGCCGCTGAATCGTCGCGGCATACTGCCGGACGTCGGCCTGATGGCTCGCGCGCTCGGCCTGGACGGCGGTGTCTAGCGCGGCGGCCTGCGCTTCGAGTCGGTCGCGCATGGCCGACACGGTCGCCTTCAGCTGACGGATTTCATCGCTTAGCGCCGCCTGCGCCCGGGCCACACGCGTGTTCGCCGCCTGGCTCTCGACTTCGAGTTTGGCGCGCAGCGCCTCGATGGTTGCGCGAAGCTGGCGGTTCTCGGCCCGCTGCTCGGTCAACGCGCTGGTCGCTTGGCTTGCCACCCTGTCCGCTCCCCCTGCTCGTGCCGGTCGTTACGGCGCCGCTGCCACGCTAACGCGAAAATGTCTCCGGATGGCGGCGTAAAGTCGACCTCGGAGGCGAGACATGGGTCGAAAAATCGTGTCGACGCCTCACCGGCCGCCGTCGCTTGTGAGCCGGCGGGTGGTCTGGGTCCGCTGTCGTTTCGCCCGCGTCTACCCTGGCTGGGCCTGGTCGCGGACCTTCTTGCGCGGCCGGCCCCGGACCGCGACTGGTCTAGGCGCGCGCATCGATCCTCCGGAACAACGCCTCCGTCAACGGACGCTCGGTCAGTGGATAGAGGATCAGGCCCGCCACCACGCTGGCGGCCGTGAGAATGCCGATGGAGACGCCGGGCGAGTGAATGTGCGCCAGAGGCAGCGCCCGAGACCCCAGGACGATGACCGGCATGTGCCACAGGTAGATGGAATAGGAACTGTCGCCGATCCGCTTCAGCCACCCGATCGGCTTCAAGCCGGGCCGCTCCAGCCCCAGGGCGCCGACGATGGTGAGCAGCGCGGGCACACCTGAATAGAGCACAGAGGGCAGCTGGTGCTGGTAGGACTGGGCGACGAACGACAGGACGCCCCCGAGAACAAGGATGCCGAGCGCAGCGGCTTTTGGCAGGCCGATGCGGGGCCACAGCCAGGCCAGCCAGACTCCCGCCAGGAACTCGAGCATGATCTCGTTCGTGTAGGTCAGGGCGATAGGGTCGGTGGGATGGAAGACGAAGCCCGCGGCCCCCAGTCCCCCGAACACCGCGGTCGCTACCAGCAGCCGCCAGCGCTCGGCAATCCAGAGCAAGCAGGCAAAGATAAAACAGAACAGCATCTCATAGACAAGCGTCCAGCCTGGAACGAGGACAGGGAATATCTGCCCCGACCGCTCATCGACATGGGGGATGAACAGCAGGGACTTGACGACATGGCTGATCGAGACGGGTGCATGATGGCTCACGCCCAGAACCGAACCGGCAAACAAAAGTAGGGTGACGACCCAGTAGAGCGGTACGAGGCGCGCGAGCCGCCTGAGCAGAAAGATCCGCGGGCTGCCTCGACTGCCGGCCGTGATCCACCAGAAGATGAATCCACTGACGATGAAGAACAGCGAGATGCGCCCTTCGCCAACAGGGATCGTGATATCGTGGTTCCGGCCGGCGTGGAAAAGCACCACAAGCGATGCAGACGCGGCGCGCAGATATTGAATGCTGTCCAGGGAAGACCGCTTATTCGCGCGGATTACCATATGTATTAATCGGATAATATGCTGGCTTTAGGGTGCGCCAGACCGCCTTTGATTTCGCCATATAGGTATTGCATGCAGTAACCGTGGGTCAGAGTATCTGGTGCGCAAAGGCGCCGCCCGATAATCTGAACGGAGCGCTGGGCCTGGACCGTCGAGCTACGTCAGACGTGCCGACAATCGCCTATCGCTTAGGCCGATACAGCGGGTTTGCGAAGAGTTTGGGGAAGCCAAGTATGCGATTTTATACCAAAGCATATACTTCGCAGGAGAGCGGAATGACCCCTTGCATATCGGGCGTCATGATTTTGATATGCTCTCAAATTCCGACCGCACTGTACATTTTTGTGCTCGCGTGGCGGGTTTTGCTGATGCCGCTCCCCTCAAAGATCCTGAAGCAGTGCTGGCAACCCAATGCTAACTCGTCTCGCCCCTGGCGCGGCGAGCCCAAACCCGACCGGGATTTATCCCATGACAGCGCGCCACTCGGCCAGGGCGGCGGAGCGTCTCTCTCGGTAGACTTGGCGGCTGACGAGGTGTCTCTCCTTTTGAAAATGGTTGTGGACCTAGCCGTGGACCGAGGCGAATGTCTGGAGTGTCTTCATCCTCCGGGACCTGAGCATCGCCCGCTCTGGCCGTCGGGAGGGCGGGTGGCTGTTCTCGGCTCGGTTGTTTTTCCAACGGCCGACTGGCGCCTGCAGGCGCCGCGCTTCCTGGGCCTTAAGCGCGGCCGACGGCGCTCCGGCCTCTGATGAAACCAGATTCCGCGATGGCTTTGGCTTTCGGAAGGTCCTGGTGGATGCGACAGGGATTGAACCTGTGACCCCCTCGGTGTGAACGAGGTGCTCTCCCGCTGAGCTACGCATCCATGTCCAGAAGCGGAAGGGATGGGCCTATAGCCCGTCGCCCCGCGGCGGACAAGGGGCCGGTCCGCGCGCGTGGCTTCAGGCGGCAGCGGGGCTGAGCAGCCGCCGGCAGGCCGCGGTCAGATCGTCGAAATGATGGATCAGTTCGTCCGCTCCCAGCTCGGCCGCCGGTGTGTCGGTATAGCCGAAGCTGACCAGCACCAGGGGCACGCCCGCGGCCCGCGCCGCGCCGGCGTCGGAGATGCTGTCGCCGATCATCACCGCCCGGTCGGCGCGGCCGCCGGCCCGGGCGATCGTCTCGGTGAGGTGGATCGCGGCCGGCTTCTGGGCGCTCACCGCGTCGCCGCCGACAATGGCCGCGAAGCGACCGGCGATACCCAGCCGCTCCAGCAGGGCGACGCTCAGGTCGGTGCGCTTGTTGGTGCACACCGCCATCCGCGCGCCTTCGGCTTCCATGGCCGCCATGGCCTCGAGCACCCCGTCGAAGGGCCGGCTCTCGTCGGCGATGTGCTCGAGGTAGTGGGAGAGGAAATCCACGAACAGCGCGTCCAGCTTCTCGGGCGGCAGCGGCGCGCCGGCGGCCTCGAATCCCCGACGCAGCAGGGCCTTGGCGCCCTGGCCGATCAGATTGCGGGCCTGGGCCAGGGGCAGGGGAGCGATCCCCTCGCGGGTGAGGAGCACATTGAGCGTGCCGACGAGATCCGGGGCGGTCTCCACCAGGGTCCCGTCCAGGTCGAAGACGATGGTGGCGCCGGCGAAGGGCGAGGCGATTTCAGACACGTTTGCGGCGCTCCGGTTCGCCTTCCGTTTGCCCCGGAGGGCGGCGGCGTGGCAAGGTCCGCCGCGCGTGAAAACAGCCCCTGATCGGACGCCTGACCCATGACGACCAAGCCCGCCACGGCCCGGGCCGCGGTGATCCTCGCCGCCGGCAAGGGCGAACGGATGAAATCTCCCACGCCGAAGGTGCTGCATCCCATCGGCGGCCGCGCCATGCTCGATCATGCTATCGACGCCGCGCAGGCCCTGGGCTGCGCCCGCGTGGTGGTGGTGGTGGGCGATCATTCCCCCGCCGTCCGCGCCCATGTGGCCGGCCGCCTCGGCGAGGGCGCCATCGCCGTGCAGGATCCGCCCCTGGGCACCGGCCACGCGGTCCTGGCCGCCCGCGAGGCCCTGGCCGATTTCGACGGCGACGTGCTGATCTCCTACGCCGACGTGCCCCTGCTCACCGCCGAGGCCGTGGCTCCGCTCTTCGCCCTGCGCGCCGCCGGCGCCGACCTGGCCGTGCTCGGCTTCGAGGCGGCCGATCCGGGCGCCTATGGCCGTCTGGTCCTGGAGGGCGAGGATCGCCTCGCCCGAATCGTCGAAGCCAAGGACGCCAGTGTGGCCGAGAGGGCCATTCGCGCCTGCAATTCTGGGGTCCTGGCCGCCGACCGCGCCCTCCTGTTCGATCTTCTGGCCAAGGTGGGCAACGCCAACGCCAAGGGCGAGTACTATCTCACCGACGTGGTCGGCCTGGCCGCCGAGGCCGGCAAGACTACCCGCGTCGCCTTCGCCGACGAGGCCGATGTGGCCGGGGTGAATTCCCAGGCCGAGCTCGCCGTCCTCGAGACCGCCTTTCAGGACCGTCGCCGCCAGGCCTTGATGGCGGCCGGCGTCACCATGACCGCGCCCCTCACCGTGCATCTGGCCTGGGACACCAAGGTCGCCGGCGGCGTGACAGTGGAGCCCTATGTGGTCTTCGGGCCCGGCGTCACGGTAGAAGCCGGGGCGGTGATCCGCGCCTTCAGCCATCTGGAGGGGGCGGTGGTGCGCAAGGGCGCCATCGTCGGGCCCTATGCGCGTCTGCGGCCGGGCGCCGATATCGGCGCGGGGGCGCACATCGGCAATTTCGTCGAGGTGAAGAAGGTCAAGGTCGGGGCCGGGGCGAAGGCCAATCACCTCTCCTACCTGGGCGATGGCTCCGTGGGGGCGGGCGCCAACATCGGCGCCGGCACAATTTTCTGCAACTACGACGGCTTCGACAAATTCGAGACCCACATCGGCGAGGGCGCCTTCATCGGCTCCAACACCTCGCTCGTCGCCCCCATCACCATCGGCAAGGGCGCCTACACGGGCTCCGGGTCGGTGCTGACCCGTCCGGTGGCGTCCGACGCCCTGGCCGTGGAGCGCGGGCCTCAGGCCGAGAAGCCCGGCTGGGCCGCCGCGTTCCGCGAGCGCAAGCAGCGCGCCAAGGGCGTCAAGGCCAAGTCGTGACCGCCGACGAGCAGAAACGCGCCGCCGGCGAAGCCGCCGCCGCCCTGATTGCGCCCGGCATGACCGTGGGCCTCGGCACCGGCTCCACGGCCGCCTGGTTCGTTAAGGCCCTGGCCGCCCGCGCCGTGCCGGACATCCGCGCCGTCGCCACCTCCGAGGCCACGGCCGAGCTGGCCGCCTCTCTCGGCATCCCGCTCCTCGACCTCGATTCCGCCGGCGTGATCGACCTCACCGTCGACGGCGCCGACGAGTGCGGCCCGCGCCTGGCCCTGATCAAGGGCGGCGGGGCGGCCCTGCTGCGCGAGAAACTGGTGTGGGAGGCCTCGGCCCGCTGCGTGGTCATCGCCGACGCCGCGAAGACCCCGGCGCCGACGCTCGGCCGCTTCCCCCTGCCGATCGAGGTCGTCGCCTTCGGCCACGCCAGTACGGCCCGGAGGATCGACGCGGTCCTGGCCGAGGCCGGAATCGCCGCCAAGGCCATGCTGCGCCTTAAAGACGGTCGTCCGGTGCGGACCGACGGCGGCAACCTTATCTATGACGCGCCCTGCGGCGTGATCCCCGATCCCGCCGCTCTGGGCGACGCTCTGAAACGCCTCACCGGCGTGGTGGAGCACGGCCTGTTTCTCAATCTCGCCGAGCGGGCCTTGATCGGGACCGACGACGGCGTGAAGACCTACCAACCCTGACGGAGGCCGCCTTGGCCGACTACGACTACGATCTCTTCGTCATCGGCGCCGGCTCCGGCGGGGTGCGCGCCGGGCGTCTGGCGGCCATGGGGGGCGCCCGGGTCGCCGTGGCCGAGGAGTTCCGCGTCGGCGGCACCTGCGTGGTGCGCGGCTGCATCCCCAAGAAGTTCATGGTCTATGCCTCGGAGTTCGCTCAGTCGTTCAAGACCGCGCGAGGCTATGGCTGGACGGTGGGCGAGCCCCACTTCGACTGGGAAACCTTCCTCAAGGCCAAGGACAATGAGATCGCCCGTCTCTCGGGCATCTATGTCAGCAACCTGGAAAACGCCGGCGCCGAACTGATCCACTGCCGCGCTGAGCTGCTCGATGCCCACACCGTGCATCTGCCGGGCAAGAACCGCACCGTGACCGCCGACAAGATTCTGATCGCCACCGGCGGCTGGCCCACCCTGCCGCCGAACCTGCCGGGCGCGGACCTCGCCATCACCTCAAACGAGGCCTTCCATCTGGCGGATCTTCCCGACCGCATCCTGATCGTCGGCGGCGGCTATATCGCCGTGGAGTTCGCCGGCATCTTCAATGGCCTGGGAGTGGAAACCACGCTTCTGTACCGCGGCCCGAACATCCTGCGCGGCTTCGACAACGACGTGCGCGCCCATCTGGCCGGCGAACTGGAGCGGCGCGGGATCACCGTGATCCTCGGCGCCGAACACGTGAGCCTGGAGAAGACGTCCGACGGGATCGTCAGCCGCCTCAACAATGGTCACGAGGTCGAGACAGACGAGGTCATGTTCGCCACCGGTCGCGCGCCCAACACCAAGGGGCTGGGTCTGGAAAAGGCCGGGGTCGAACTCAACGCCGCCGGCGCCGTCGTGGTGGACGAATTCTCGCGCACCACCGCGCCCAACATCTGGGCCGTGGGCGATGTCACCGACCGCATCAACCTCACCCCCGTGGCGATCCGCGAGGCCGTGGCCTTCGTGGAGACCGTCTTCAACGACAATCCTCAGAGCTTCGACCATGAGCATGTGGCCAGCGCGGTCTTCTCCCAGCCGCCCATCGGCGCCGTGGGCTTGAGCGAAGCCGAGGCCCGCCACGCCGGCCACAAGGTCGATATCTACCGCTCCATCTTCCGGCCCATGAAGGTCACATTTTACGGCGGCGAGGAGCGCACCCTGATGAAGCTGGTGGTCGACCAGCCCACCGGCCGGGTGCTCGGCTGTCACGTGGTCGGGCCGGACTCGCCGGAGATCATCCAGATGGCCGCCATCGCCATCAAGATGGGCGTCACCAAGGCCCAGTGGGACTCCACCTGCGCCGTCCATCCCACCGCCGCCGAAGAACTGGTTACCATGCGATCGCCCTACATCCCGGCCAATCTAGCCCAGGGCGGCTGAGCAGGGGTGGCCGGACGTCACCTGGCCCAGGTGGCCCTGGTCGTTCGCGACTATGACGAGGCGATCACCTGGTATCGGGACAAGGTGGACTTCGACCTTATCGAGGACACCGATCTCGGCGGCGGCAAGCGCTGGGTGGTGATCGCCCCGCCGGGCGGCGGACAGACTCGGCTCCTCCTGGCCAGGGCGGTCGGTCCAGCTCAGGAAAGCCGGATCGGGGATCAGACCGGCGGTCGGGTCTTCCTGTTCCTGCACACCGACGATTTCGCCGGCGACTACGCCCGATATCTTGCCCGCGGTGTCAGCTTCGTTCGCCCGCCGCGAGAGGAGCCCTATGGCCCTGTCGCGGTCTTCGCCGATGTCTACGGCAACCTGTGGGATCTTCTCGGCCCGCCGCCTCAACCTTAGCGCAGCCCTGCCGTCGCCTCGCTTTGCCTTCGCCGCCCGCATGGTCTATGAGCGGCCCCCTTGAAACGAGGCCTGACGATGACCCAAAGGTGGAGCCCGGCGTCCTGGAGAGAACGCCCGGCCAAGCACATTCCCGCCGACTACCCCAATCCCGCCGAGGTGACTCGGGTCGAGGGCGAACTGCGCCGGATGCCGCCGCTGGTGTTTGCCGGTGAAGCGCGACGCCTGAAGAGCCTGCTGGGCGATGTGGCCGCCGGCAAGGCCTTCCTTTTGCAGGGCGGGGACTGCGCCGAGAGTTTCAAGGAATTCTCCGCCGACAACATCCGCGACACCTTCCGCCTGATCTTGCAGATGGCGGTGGTGCTCACCTTCGCCGGCGGCAAGCCGGTGGTGAAGGTCGGCCGTATGGCCGGCCAGTTCGCTAAGCCGCGCTCCGAGCCGATCGAGACCATCGAAGGCGTCACCCTGCCGTCCTATCGCGGCGACAACATCAACGGCATGGAGTTTGAGCCTGCCACGCGCGCGCCTGACCCCGAGCGCCTGCTCAAGGCCTATACCCAGTCGGCCTCGACCCTGAACCTGCTGCGGGCTTTCGCCGGCGGCGGCTACGCCGACCTGCACAATATCCATCGCTGGACCCTGGGCTTCGTCGACGGCAGCCCGCTGGGCGCCCGCTACCGCGAGCTCTCGGACAAGATTTCCGAAGCCCTGACCTTCATGGAGGCCATCGGGGTCACCCCGCAGAGCAATCCCGACCTGGCGCGGGTGGAGTTCTTCACCAGCCACGAGGCCCTGCTGCTCGGCTTCGAGGAAGCCATGACCCGCGTCGATTCAACCTCGGGCGACTGGTACGACGTCTCGGCCCACCTGCTGTGGATCGGCGAGCGCACCCGTCAGCTCGACGGCGCCCACATCGAGTTCATGAAGGGGATTAAGAACCCCATCGGCATCAAGGTCGGTCCGACCGTGGAGCCGGACGAACTGCTCGCCCTGATCGACGCCCTCAACCCCGACGATGAGCCCGGCCGCCTGACCCTCTATGGCCGTTTCGGGTCCGACAAGATCGCCGCGCGTCTGCCCCAGCTCATGGAGGCCACCCGCCGCAACGGCCGTCAGGTCGTCTGGGCTATCGATCCGATGCACGGCAACACCTTCAAGGCCGCCAACGGCTATAAGACCCGCCCCTTCGACCGGATCCTGTCGGAAGTCCGCAGCTTCATCGAGATCGCTCAGTCCGAAGGTGTCCACCCCGGCGGCGTGCATCTGGAGATGACCGGCCAGAACGTCACCGAATGCATCGGCGGCGCCCGGGCTCTTGGCGAGGGCGAACTGGGCGATCGTTACCACACCCATTGCGACCCCCGCCTCAACGGCGAGCAGTCCCTGGAACTGGCGTTCCTGGTGGCTGAAAAGCTGAAGGCGGAAATGCAGACCGCCGCCCAGAAGGCGGCGGAATAGGGCGCGGCGCGGGCTAGGCCCCCAGGGTCCAGCCCTCTTCGGCCTGCGCCGTTTCGACGACCGCGGCAGCGGCGTCCTTCGCCGGGGCGAACATCGCCGCCAGCTTGCCGGCCTCGTCCAGGCGCGCGAGCTGCTCGACCATCGACCGCAACGAAGCGGCGTCCTTTGACTCGCCGGGCGCCGGGGCCATGGCGGGGCCCAGCGAGGGGGAGGCTTCCGCCACCACCAGATCGACGCCGGCCAGATCGTTCTCGGAGATGGTCTTGAAGCCGGTCTCGAACGGCCAGGCCTTCATGCCCGCGCCGCGCGCCTGTTTCAGCCGCTGGACCATCGGAATGCCCAGGATTGCGTGACCGCCGACGGCCCCGTTGTAATAGAGTTTCCAGATCGGATTGGCGCCCTTCACCCCTTCTTCCACATGGCGGAACTCCGGCACATCGCCGGGGCCATGATCGCGGCCCCGCTTGGGCTGCAGGGTGGTGAGGGTGTCGCGGGGCGGGCAGCCCCAGAAGGGGAAGGGCCCGTCGGTCAGCCGCCGGTTGATCTCGCTGCCGACGCCGAAGCGGTTGTTCACATTGTCCGGCCGGTCGCGGACCATCTTGGTCACCTGATCCCAGACGGCGCGCCAGGGCGCTTCGCCGGGAAGGTTCAGGCCGGCGGCCAGGCCGCGCGGAAAGCCTAGCGGGAAGTCGACGACCATCAGCGCCCGCTCGCGGCGCTTGGCGCGATCGGTCAGAAGCTCGCCCAACAGCGCTTCGGCCTGGGCCCGGGTCGGGGGATTGTGGGCCTCGAAGGCGAAGCGGAAGCGGACGTCGCGCTTGAGCACGCCGATCCAGACCGAATCCGGACCCGTGGTCGGCTTGGCGGCCGTGCTCCAGCGGACGGCGACATAGGCGTTGAACAGGCGGGCCACTTGGGTTCCGTAAGAGAGAGGGGCCGCGCTCTCTGGCCCCCGTATGGCGATCAATCAAGTCCCCCGCCGCCTTTTCCCCGCTGACCGACGGGGAAAAGGCTCTGTCAGTCGGTTCGCCCTAGCTCAGCTTCACGAGCATCTTGCCGAGGTTCCCGCCGCTGAACAGCTTCAGGAACGCCGCCGGGGCGCGCGCAATGCCGTCCTCGACCGTCTCCTGCCAGGTGAGCTTGCCCTCGGCGATCCACTTGGCCATGTCGGCCACGAAGGCGGCCTGCATGTCGGCATGGGTGGAGACAATGAAGCCCTCCAGGCGCAGTTGCTTGCCCACGGCCTGGATCAGGCCACGGATGCCCGGGCCCATGTCGGTGGCGTTGTACTGCGAGATGGCCCCGCACAGGGCGAACCGGCCGAAGGGCCGGGCGGCGTTGAGCGCCGCTTCCAGATGGGCGCCGCCGACATTGTCGAAATAGACGTCGATGCCGTCAGGGGCGGCGCGCAGCACCGCGGCGGTGAGGTCGGTCTCGACCTTGTAGTCGATGGCGTGGTCGACTCCGAGGCTCTTCAGATAAGCGACCTTGTCCGCCCCGCCGGCCGTGGCGATGACCGTGTGGCCCTTGATTTTGGCGATCTGGGCGACGATCTGGCCGACCGCGCCGGCGCCGCCGGAGACGAACACCACATCGCCGTCCTTGAGGGCCGCGACGCGCAACAGGCCCGCATAGGCGGTCATGCCCGGCATGCCGGCCACGCCCAGGAACGCCTGTGGCGGCAAGCCGTGGGTTTCCAGTTTCTGGACCATGGCGGCCGGGGCGTTGAACGCCTCGCGCCAGCCGAAGAAGCTCTGCACCAGGTCGCCGGCCTTGAAGGACGGATCGTTCGAAGCGATCACCTCGCCCACCGCGCCGCCCTGCAGGGCCTCGCCGATCTGGAAGGGCGGGGTGTAGCTCTTCACGTCGTTCATGCGCCCGCGCATGTAGGGGTCGACGGTCATCCAGCTGTTGCGGACCTGGACCTCGCCGGGGCCGGGATCGGGCAGGGTGACCGTGGCCAGTTCGAAATTGGCGTCGGTGGGCATGCCCACCGGGCGGCTCTTCAGGCGGATTTCACGCGAAACGGTCATGGTCTCTCTCCCGGTATCTTGATGTGTGAACGCCGTTTAGCCTGGACGCGCTCGCGCCTCCAGTGGGCAAAGACCGCCCGGCCGTGTTAGCGCCTTCAGGATGACTTCACCCTTGAGAGCCGGCGTCATCGGCGCGGGCGTGTTCGGCGGCTATCATGCGGCCAAATGGGCCGCCTTGCCGGGGGCGACCCTGACCGCCGTTCACGATCCGCTTATTGATCGCGCCCGCGCCCTGGCCGAACCGCTGGGCGCCGCGGCGGCCGTCGACGCAGCCGCCTTCTTTGCCGCGGTCGATATCGTCTCCATCGCCTCGCCCGCCGAAAGTCACGCCGGTTGGGCCCTGGCGGCGTTGAAAGCCGGCAAGAGTGTCTATGTGGAAAAGCCCCTGGCCATTGACCTGGGCGAGGCCGACGCCATTGCCGGCGAAGCCGCGCGCCGGGGGCTCATCGTGGCCTGCGGCTTTCTGGAGCGCGCCGCCTTTCGGGCGCTCGGTCTGTTCGACGCGCCCGAGGCGCCCTTGATGATGGAGGCCGTGCGCCTGGGCTCTCCCTCGCCGCGCAATCTCGATGTGTCGGTGATCCTCGACCTGATGATTCACGATCTGGACCTCGCCCTGGCGCTTGGCGCCGGCACGCCGTTCGCCGTGGAGGCGGAGGGGGCCTGCGTCGCCAATGATCAGACCGACTGGGCGAAGGCCGAGGTGACGTTCGACGACGGTTTCACGGCGGGCTTCCACGCCTCGCGCATCGCCGAAACAGCGGAGCGGTCCCTGCGCCTCGTCTATCCCTCCGGCGAAGTGCGCGTGAATCTGCTGACCGGGGCCGTCGAGAACGGCGCGGGCTTCGCGCTCAACCCTGGGTTCGCCGCCACCGACGCCGGGCGCGACCGGCTGGGCGCCAGCCTCGCCGCCTTCCTGGCCGCCGCGCGCGGCGAAGCGCCCCGGCCACTGGCCGACGCCCTAGACGGCATTCGCGCCCTGGACCTGGCTTTGGCGGTGCAGCAGGCGGTGGGCGGCTAGGCGCCAACTTTACAAAACTCCACACAGGCCGCGAACGCCCGAAACCTTGCCCGCCTAGGGTCTCTTCACGCCGGACTTCCCACGGCGAACCCTTGGAGACCTCAGATGACTGACCAGACCCCCGCCTCTCGTGCGCACCGGCCCCGCAGCCGCTGGTTGACCGTGATCGCGCTCGGCGCGGCCTTCGTGGCCGGCGGCGTGACGACCTCGGGCCTGGCCATGGCCGCCGAAGGCATGGCCATGCACCATCACATGATGATGGGCCCACCCGGCGAGATGCACGCCATGGCCATGGCTCATGTGGACAAGATGCTCGATCAGGTGGCCGCGACGCCGGATCAGAAGGCCAGGATCCATGACATCCTGAAAACCGGCTTCGCACCCATGGCCGGCATGCGCGGCGACATGGAGGCGACCCACCGCAGCCTTCACGCCATCCTGTCGGCACCGACCATCGACCGCGACGCCCTGGAGCATCTGCGCGCCAGCCATGTCGCCGGTATCGACGTGGCCAGCCACGGCATGACCAAGGCCATCGCCGACGCCGCCGAGGTGCTAACTCCCGATCAGCGGGCGAAGATGGCGGCGATCATGTCCGAACACCACAAGCCCTCGTGAGCCGGCCGCCGCCTTGCCAAGGGCGAGGCGGCGAGGTTCATGAACCCCGATGGCCGAGACCGTTCTCATCATTGACGACGACACCCGGCTGGCCGGGATGCTGTGCGACTATCTCAACCGGGCGGGCTTCCAGGCGGAGGCCCGGCACACGGCCCTGGCCGGCCTGGAGGCGGCGCAGCGCCCGCCCTCCGCTGGTCCGCCCTTCGACGCCGTGATCCTGGATCTCATGTTGCCGGATCTCGACGGGCTGGAAGTGTGCCGTCGGCTGCGGGCGCGCAGCGACCTGCCCATCCTCATGCTCACGGCCCGCGGCGAGGACACCGACCGCATCGTCGGGCTGGAACTGGGCGCTGACGACTACCTGCCCAAGCCGTTCAATCCCCGCGAACTCCAGGCACGTCTCAACGCCATTCTCCGACGCCGGCGCGGCGCGGCGGAGAGCGCCGGCGCGGTCCTGCGCTTCGGCCGCCTGGAGATCGACGAGGGCTCGCGCGCCGCGCGCATCGACGGCGAGACCCGCGCCATCACCGGCTATCAGTTCGACCTCCTCCTCGCCCTGGCGCGCCACCCTGGCCGGGTGCTGTCGCGCGAAAAGCTTATGGACCTGACCCGGGGCGAAACCCTGGAGGCCTATGACCGGTCGGTGGATGTGCACATTTCCCGCCTGCGCGCGGCGCTGGAGGACGATCCGGCCCATCCGCGGCGCATCATTACCGTCCGCGGCGCGGGCTATGTCTTCGCCCGCTCCCAGGATCAGGCCTGACATGCCCCCGACCCGACGCCGCGCCCTGTTCTGGCAGGTCTATCCGACCCTTCTCCTCAGCCTGCTGCTTGTGGCGGTGCTGGGGGCGTTCATCGTGCATCTCCTCGGGGGCGCGCCGCCTCGGCCGATCCCGATCGGCCCGCCGGGGCGGCGCATGCACATGCATATGTTCGGCATGCTGCTCACTGTGGCGACCATCGTGGGCCTCGCCGCCTATCCGGTGGTCGCCCGCATTACCGGCCGTCTCGAAGCCTTGCGCCTGAGCGTCGAGGCCTGGGGAGGAGGCGAGACCCATCGCCGGGCCAAGGTCGACGGCGCCGACGAGATCGCGGCCGTGGCCGTCAGTTTCAACACAGCCGCGGACCGGGCCGACGCCCTGCTGGAGGCGCACAAGGCCATGCTGGCGCACGCCAGCCACGAACTGCGTTCACCCCTGGCGCGCCTGGCCATGGCGGCCGAGATTATGGCGTCCGGCGCCGATCCCGGCCCCGCCGAGACGGTGCGGCGCGAGATCGCCGAACTGGACGCCCTGGTGGAGGAGATTCTGCTCGCCAGCCGGCTGGATCACGGCGCCGACCACGACGCGACCGAGCCTGTCGATCTGCTGGCCCTGGCCGCGGAGGAAGCGGCGCGGGCCGGCGTCACCTTGCGGGACATGGCGGTGGAGTCGGGTCCCTTCGAAGTGGTCGGCTCGCCGCGCCTGCTGCGCCGCCTGATCCGCAATTTGATCGACAACGCCCTCAAGCACGGGGCGCCGCCGGTGGAGCTCGAACTGTCTCGTCTGACGCGTGGCGGGTCGGCTGTTGTCAGTCTGGCCGTTCACGATGGCGGCGCGGGTATCCCCCAGGCGCTCCGGTCGCGCGTTTTCGAGCCGTTCTTCCGGCCGGAGGGCTGGAGCGAGGGCGCTGGCGGCTGGGGGCTGGGCCTCTCCCTCGTTCGCCAGATCGCCGAGCGCCACGGCGGAACCGCGTGCTGTGAGGCCTCGGCGGCGGGTGGCGCCGTGTTCCGCGTCGACCTGCCGGTTCAGTGACCGTCGGCGATACGTAGCAGATAGCGCCCATAGTCGGTCTTGCCGAAGCGCTCGCCCGCCGCGCGCAGGCGGTCGCGATCGATGAAACCGTTGAGGAAGGCGATCTCCTCGAGGCTGGCGATATAGACCCCCTGGCGTTTCTGCAGGGTGCGGACGAACTCGCTGGCCTCCAGCAGGCTGTCGTGGGTGCCGGTGTCGAGCCAGGCGTAGCCCCGGCTCATCTGCTCCACATAAAGCTCGCCCATTTCCATATAGAGGCGATTGAGATCGGTGATCTCCAGCTCGCCGCGCGCCGAGGGCCGTACCTCCTTCGCCAGGGAAACCACGCGCTCATCGTAGAAATAGAGTCCGGTGACGGCCTGGTTGGACTTCGGCGCCCTAGGCTTCTCTTCCAGGCTGATGGCCCGGCCCTCGCCGTCGAGCTCCACCACGCCATAGGCTGTGGGATCCTCCACGTGATAGGAAAACACGGTTGCGCCGCGCTGGCGGTTGGCGGCCTTGGCCAGCAGGGCGCGCATGCCGGCGCCGAAGAAGATGTTGTCGCCCAGCACCAGGGCGGCGCGCTGCCCGGCCAGAAACTCTTCCCCGATCAGGAACGCCTGGGCCAAGCCCTCTGGCCGGGGCTGGATGGCGTAGGCGATCTCCAGACCGAGATCGCCGCCGTCTCCGAACAGGTTGCGATAGTTTTCGATGTACTCGGGCGAGGAGATGATCAGGATCTCGCGGATGCCGGCCAGCATGAGCACCGACATCGGATAATAGATCATCGGCTTGTCGTAGATCGGCAGCAGCTGCTTGTTGATCGCCAGGGTCGCCGGGTGCAGCCGCGTGCCCGCGCCGCCGGCCAGAATAATGCCCTTCATCGCGTTCGCCTCTTCTTGCCGGCCATGACTCAGCCGGTCTTCACGCCCAGGCGTTCGCCGCCGTAAGTTCCCGCCAGGATCGGCCGCCACCAGGCCTCGTTGTCGAGATACCAGCGGATCGTCGCCTCGATGCCCGCCTCGAAGGTCACCTGAGCCGACCAGCCGAGGTCGCGCTCCAGCCGGCTTGGGTCGATGGCGTAACGATGGTCATGTCCGGGCCGGTCGGCCACATAGGTGATCTGTACCTCGTGCGACTGACCGTCGGCCCGGGGCCGCAGGCGGTCCAGGCCGGCGCAGATCGCCTTGACGACCGCCAGATTGGTCCGCTCGGCCCGCCCGCCGATGATGTAGCTGGCGCCCGGCGCCCCGGCTTCGAACACCCGGGTCAGGGCCCGCACATGATCCTCGACGAACAGCCAGTCGCGGACATTGTCGCCCTTGCCGTAGATCGGCAGCGGCTCGCCCGCCAGGCCCTTGATGATCACCAGCGGGATCAGCTTTTCCGGGAAGTGATAGGGGCCGTAGTTGTTCGAGCAGTTGGTGATCAGGGTGGGCAAACCGTAGGTGTCGTGCCAGGCCCGGACCAGGTGATCCGATGAGGCCTTGGACGCCGAATAGGGCGAGCGGGGCGAATAGGGCGTCTCCTCGGTGAAGAAGCCGGTGTCCCCCAGGGACCCGAACACCTCGTCGGTGGAGATATGGTGGAAGCGGAACGCCGCTCGCCCGGCCTCGTCCAGGCCGCGCCAGTAGTCCAACGCCGCGGCGAGCAGGGTGAAGGTCCCCACCACATTGGTCTCGATGAACGCCGCCGGGCCGTCGATGGACCGGTCCACATGCGATTCCGCGGCCAGATGGGTGATCACGTCCGGGCGAAATTCGGTGATCGCCGCGCGCATGGCGCCGGCGTCGCAGATGTCGGCTTGGAGGAAGCCGTAACGGTTGCTGGCCGCAACCGGCTCCAGCGAGGCCAGGTTGCCGGCATAGGTCAGCTTGTCGACGTTGAGCACCTGATGCGGCGTGTTGTCGATCAGATGCCGGACCAGGGCCGAGCCGATGAAGCCCGCGCCGCCGGTGACGAGGATGCGTTTGCTGGACTGGGTCATGGTCAGGGCGTCAGGGGTTCAGGATCGAGCGGCGTCAGGGGAACGCCATCGTAGAGGAACGGGCTCTTCCAGTCGGCCAGGCGAGGCAGGCGGGCGTCCTTGTCGGACAGGACCGGCGCGACGGCGCCGAGGGGCCAGGCGACCGCGATGGTGGGGTCGTCCCAGGCCAGGCCGCCGTCGCAGTCCGGCGCATAGACATCGCTGACCTTGTACTCCACCTCGGTGTCCGGCTCGAGGGTCAGAAATCCATGGGCGAAACCCTTGGGCACGAACAACTGGTGACCGTTCTCGGCCGTCAGTTCGGCCGCGACCCACTGGCCGAAGGTCGGCGATCCGGCGCGAACGTCGGCGGCGACATCCCAGATCCGGCCTTTCACGCAGCGCACCAGCTTGTCCTGAGCGCGCGGCGGCGCCTGGAAGTGCAGTCCGCGGAGGACATGGGTCGGGCGCGACAGGGAATGATTGTCCTGCACAAAGCGGACGGTCACGCCCAGCGTCTGATACTTGTCGCTGTTATAGGTCTCGGTGAACCAGCCGCGGTCGTCGCCGAACCGTCGCGGGCGGATGAGTTTTACGGCAGCCACAGCCAATTCCTCTGTTGAGGCGGGGCGCGCCCCGCCGAATTGGCGATCAGGCGGCGGGTTCTTGCCGCGGCTCCGAACTTTCCTGGGCGAAGAACTCCCCGCGGGCCGCCAGGAGCCACAGGTAGATCGGCACGCTCGCCTCCAGGAAGCGATAGATCCGGCCGTATTCGTCCTCGCGAACTTCGATCAGCACATGTTCGGCGGCCATGCGGTCGGCCGCGGCCTTGGCGTCGTTGATCGCCGCCGGATCGGCGTGGACCGAGGTGATGTCTTCAAGCGTGAACCAGCCGCCGGTGCTCTGCGCCGCGCCGGCCAGGGCGCCGAGGGCGGGCAGCCGGCCCTTGCGGACCTGCTCGCCGATCTGCATCTGCGAGCGACGGGTGATCCGGTCCTTGAACTCGTCCACGGCTTCGCTGGTGGCGGTGGCCACGTCGTCGGCGGTCACCACCAGGCGGTTCTGATCCACCGCCACCAGGGCGGCCCTGTGGCTGATCAGCGAGGCCAGATAGGGGAAGCCGATGCAACGGGCGATGATGGCGTGGATCGCGCCGTTGTCGAAGTTGAGGTCCGCCGCGCCTTCGCCGTTCTTGACCACGCTGCGGATCTCGGAGGCGGTCATCTTCGGCACCTGCATGGCGAAGATGTTGCGCTGGATCGACGGCACGTTCTCCACCAGCTCGGTGAGGTTCGCGGCGACGCCGGCGATCAGGAACTGAACGCGGACCGACTGGTCGGAGAGGCTCTTGAGCAGCTCGGCGATACTACGCCGGAAATCTTCTGAGCCGGCGCGATCGTATTCATCCAGAATAACCAGCACCCGCGTGCCTTCGATCTTGGCCATGGTATCCACGGCCGATCGCACGGTGATCGCATCCGGCGGCAGGATATCGACAAGCGTGTCGCCGCGTTCGCCTTCCACCGAGGTGGGGCCATAGGCGCTGTGGTAGATGAGCGGAATGTTGGCCGCGATGGCCCGGAAGGTTTCGTCGAACTCCGAGCGCGCGCCGCAGGTCACCTAGACGACCAGATAACGGGCGTCATGAGCAGTCTGGGCCAGGACGTGCAGCAGCGACGTCTTGCCGATCCCGCGCTCGCCGTAGATGACCGTGTGCAGCCGCTGATCCTCGATCGAGCGGATCAGGGTCGTGAGAACCTTCGTGCGCCCCGAGAACATCCGGCGGTCCGTCACAGGCTGGGCGGGGGTATAGGCATTGCGCAGCTTGGCGCGAACAACGGCGAACTTGTCGGCCGTCCGTGGGTCGAGGTGGTCGCCTGCTGTCGATTGGAAGCGTGGGAAGGGCGCGCCGTCGGGCCGCGAACCCGTTTCTGCGCCGGTCGCTTGGCGCCACAGGTACTGCGGTTGAGCCGGTGTGGCGGCGGTCTCGGAACCCTTGGACGACGCGGTGGGCGCGCCTTTTCGCCGGGGCAGAAGTCGGTCAATCCAGCTCATTTTGTTCCCTGGGCGTATCGCACGCGCACAATCCTACAACATTCAGCCCCCGGAGGGATGGGAAATCGCCAGCCTAGAGGGTCTGATTGAAGGGCTTGAGCACATACAACACATAGCCCACGACGGCGAGGATGATCCCCGCCGCGATCCAGTCCTGGCCATGATTGCCCAGGTAGTTGGCGACGGCGCAGCCGATCGCAGCGGGGCGTATTGATACATGTGGTCGCGCGGCTCGGCCGCCGTCGAGCGTTGGAGGAACAGGACCACCAGCCCGGCGAAGATCACCATCGTCACCAGATCATAAATCGTTTTCACGTCGACCCCGTACCTGTCGCTTCGGCGTTTGCGTCGCCGTCCATTTCAAACCCTATGGACTGGTTGCGGCTTTTTTGTAACGATTCCGTCAACGCGCCCATTTCTGTTCCGTCGCCCGCGCCGATCCGCATCCGGCGCGAGCCCCGGACCGCGAGCCGGCTCAAACGCCGGTGGCTTTAGCCCTTCTAACGCGTCTTGCCAGGGGAAGGTTCCCAGGCGATGGAGCCTTTTTGGTCCGCCGCCGTCGCGCGTTCGGGTCGCGCCGCGGGCGTCGACTGCGTCCGGATGGCCCGGATCTGGAGCGACGAGATCATGCGGCGTCGAAAGAAGAAACTCAGCCTGAATACGATTATCCGGGAGGCGATCCTGGTCAATCGCTACAGATTTCATCGCCACGATGGCCTGTTCGACTATGAATGGGACGAGATCAATTATAATCGCAAGGCGGTCGTCAACCGCCTGCTTTCACTCACACCTGATGGCGAGTATCTGGAAATCGGCTGCGCCGGAAATGATCTGTTCGATGCTGTGATGGCGCGGCGCAAAATCGGAGTCGATCCCGTGCGGGGCGGCACCCATCGTATGACCAGCGACGCCTTCTTCGCGTCCTACAAGGGCCCGGCCTTCGATGTGGTCTTCATCGACGGGTTGCATATCTACGAGCAAGTCCGGCGCGACCTCGACGGCGCCTTGCGGTGGCTCAGGCCTGGGGGATGGGTGGCGATCCACGACATGTTGCCGCGGGACTGGTTCGAGGAACACGTGCCGCAAATCCGGACACGCGGCTGGACAGGTGATGGCTGGAAAGTGGCGTTCGAACTCCTGGCGTCGCCCGACATTGACTTCCGTCTGCTGACGATCGACCACGGCGTTCTGGTGGCCCGTGCGCGGACGGCGAACCCGTCGATCCCCGATCTCAGCGCGACGCTGGCGAACGCCAGGTTCGGTTATCTGCATGAGCATTTCGCGCTTTTGCCAACCGTGGGTTACGATGCGGCGGCGGCCTGGATCGCCGAATGCGGCGGCGGGTCATCCCGGAACACCTCGGGCTCCGGAATTTAGGATCGTTCATGCGTGACATCATCGACGTCAAAGGTGCTTCGGGCGTGTTCTACCGCTTCACCCGCTTCCGTGACGGCAATCCCCTGTCCGCCATGGGCGGAAACTTCATCTACGCAAAGCAAGGCGAAGAGGGGCCGCACGTGATCTTCGCCGGGGAGGCGCAGAACCTGCTCACCGATTCCCGCGTCTGGTGGGATCGGGCCGTGAGAGATCACGCCGCCGTCGATCTCTTCACGCGGCTGAACATCTCCGAGCGGACCCGGCGCCAGGAGCACGCCGACATTCTTGCCGCGGACGCCCCGGCCATGAACCGGATCCTCGATAGCGAAGCCGGGTCGGCCGGAGCCTGAACCTAGCGCACTCGCCGCCAAAGTGGGCACTGGTTTGGCGACGTGCGAGTGCGCCAACTATTTGATTCTAGCGCAAACTATCGCCGTTCAGGTGGTTCCACCTGAACGGCGTTTGCGCTAGGCGGGGTCCGCGAAAAGCCGGTTCAACTCGCTTCCGGGCAGACCGCGTCCGAAGGCGGCGAAGCTTCCTTGGTCCGCGATGTCCCGTGCGGTCCGCATGAACTCGCCCCACGCCGCTCTCGCCAGCGAGCCCCCCACGCTGATTCGGCGCGTTCCCAGCGCCGCCAGGGTCGAGACCGGCAGGCCGGGAGTGAGGATGTTCACCGGTTTCGGCGCGACCGCCTGAATCACCGCCGTGATCTGGCTCTCCTCGCGGAGGCCGGGCGCATAAAGGCAATCGGCGCCCGCCGCCGCATAGGCCTGCAGCCGGCGGATCGTCTCCGTCAGGTCGGGACGGCCGCAGATGAACCCCTCGCTGCGCGCGGTCAGCACCACCAGGGGATCGACTGCGTCGATCGCCGCCCGGGCCGCTGCGATGCGCGCCACGGCGAGGTCGAAGTCATAGAGCGGGGTCGGGGCCAGGCCCGTGCTGTCCTCGACCGACAGACCTGCCACGCCTGTCTCGACCGCCAGGACGACATGGCGAGCGACGCCTTCGGGATCGTCGGCGAAGCCGTTTTCGAAATCGGCGTTCAGCGGGATGTCCAGCCGACCGGTGAGGGCGGACAAATGAGCGAGCACATCCTCAAGGGAGACCTTGTTATCGGGGCGCCCCATGGACCAGGCCATCCCGGCGCTGGTGCTGGCCAGGGCCGGAAAACCCAGGCTCTGCAGCGCCAGGGCGGAGCCCACGTCCCAGGGGTTGGGCATGACAAAGCACCCCGCGGCGTGAAGGGCGCGGAAAGCCTGACGCTTTTCGGCGACGGTGCGAGTCATGGGAAGCTCCTGGCGCTGCGGTCGGGGTGTCAGCGCTGACGCGTTACGGTGACCGGCAGCGTGGCCACCCCGACGTTGGGCGTGCCGGTTTCGGCGGCCGTCACGCGAAGCGTGTAGCGGCCCGGAGCGACGCCCGCGAGGGTCGATGCGAACTGGCTGGTCTGGCCGGCGTAGGCGAGGGCGGACTGGGCGATCGGTTTGCGGCGTCGCAGGAGTTCGGCACGCACGGAGAAGGTCGCGGCGTCCCAGATGCCGCCTGGCTCGATCGGGCAGCCACACATCATGGTCACCTTGGAGCCGATTTTCAGCACGCCATCCGGCCCCGGCGCGGCGGTAGGCTCGACCACAAGGCCGGGAAAGCTCAGGATCCAGCCATCGCCGCCCACGTCGCGCCCCGGCAGCACCCAGAGTTCGGAGACCACGCGGATCGCGGCGGCTGGTTTGCCCGCGGGCCCCCAGGCCTCGGCGCGCACTAGGGTGGGGGCGTCGATATCGACAACCGCATCGAACCCGGCCGTCTCGGCGTCGGCCAGCGGCGCGCCTCGCGTCAGAGGGGCCTTCATGATCCGCGGCGTGTCGCCCGTGCCCCCGGTGATGAGGCCGCGGCTGAGAACGCGCCCTGTGGCGCTGTCGGTGAGCGTGACCTTCACCCCGCCGGTGTGGGCGCCGATGAACTTCGCGTCGAGGCTGCGGGCGCGGATCATCACGTGCGTAGGCTGAGCCGCCACGGCCGAGGCGAGGAGCAGGGCGGCGAGAGCGGGCAGGGCGCGGGAGGGTGACATCATGGCGATCTCTCAGGAGCGGGAACTCTGGATAGATCATCCCGCCGTGGATGTGGACCTGTTCCCGCGGTGAACGATCGTTGAACGCGCCGTTCCGAACGGGTTCAGATGGCGCCCCCTACACCGGTGTCACGGTCGGTTGATCCCCAATCGCCGCGTACAGAAGGGACTTTGAAGACGATGACCACCCGCAAGCTGCTGATCGCCACCCTCGGCGCCGCCGCCCTGTTCAGCGGCCTTTCCACGGCCTATGCCGATACCCCCGACGCGGCCGCGGCGCCCGCCGTGTCCACGGCCGCCGCCCCGGCCGCCGCGACCGCCATGCCGCCGGTCGAGACCAAGGCCACGCCGGTCAAGGCCGTCGAAGGCAAGGTCGTGAAGGCGAAGGCCCGGCATGTCAGCTTCGCCGAACGCCGCCACGCCCGTCACGAGCGCAAGCTGGCCATGAAGCGTGCCGCCCATGGCCACAAGCTCGCCGCCAAGACCGGCAAGACCGCGGTCAAAGCCGGCTGAACGCCGGCTCCGGCCCCGCGTCGCCACCTTGTGTAGCCCCTCCATCATCGGGGAAACACAGGGTGGCAAGCGGTCGTGAACTGTGCGAATTCGCAGGCTTGCCGCCCGTTCGCCAAGGATCGATCCGTCATGACCACGGTCTGCCCCCAGGGGCTCGACACGGGCTTTGTCGCCCTCGGCTACGCCAAGGTCGCGTTCCTCGGCGTCATTCAGGGCATCACCGAACTTCTACCCATTTCCTCAACGGCCCACATGCGGGTCGTGCCGGCTCTGCTGGGCTGGCGCGATCCGGGCTCGGCCTTCTCGGCCGCCATGCAGCTCGCGGCGCTCGCGGCGGTGATCAGCTATTTCTGGGCTGATGTCAGCCGCCTGGCCGGCGAGAGCGTCGTCGCCGCCGCCCGCCGTGAGTGGGACAATAACTCCCTTCGCCTGGCCGTCTGGATCGGCCTGGCCACCATCCCGATCGGGGTGGCGGGCCTGGCCCTCGCGCCGATCCTCAACCGCTGCGATTCCCCGCTCAGAAGCCTCACGGTTGTGGGCTGGGCCTGTCTCGTCATGGCGGCCCTGCTGGCCCTGGCCGAACTCGGCGCGCGGCATCGGCGGAGCCTGCGCGATGTTTCGCTTGTCGACGCCATGATCGTCGGCGTGGCCCAGATCGGCGCGCTTATCCCTGGCGTATCGCGGTCAGGGTCGACCCTCACCGCCGCCCTGGGTCTGGGCTTCAAGCGCGAGGAAGCGGCGCGATTCTCCTTCCTGCTGGGCCTGCCGGCCATCGCCCTGGCCGGATTCAAGGAACTCTGGGAGCTCCACAAGGCCCACCTTGACGCCCATGGCTGGTCGATCCTGGCGGTCGGTCTGGTGGTGGCCTCGATCTCGGCCTTCGCCGCCATCTGGGGCCTCATGCGCATCCTGGAGCGCTTCTCGGCCTGGCCGTTCGTGATCTATCGCGCCCTGCTCGGCGCCCTGCTGCTCGCCGGCGCCGGCGCGGGCTGGCTGCACTGAGCAGCCGGCGTTCAGAACTGCGCGTGTAGCCGTGCGGCGAAGATCGACACCGGCCCGCGGTCGGCGTTGTAGGCGGGGTTGTTGACGAACTGATAGTCGAACGCCAGGCGCAGGAGGCGGCCGAGCGACAAGTCGTAATAGGTCTCCAGGGTCGTCTCCGCGCCCGGATGCGGCAGGCGTCCATCGCCCACCAGAATGCCCAAGCCCCCGGCGGCCAGATACTGCTGATGGATCTTCGAGATCCCGTTGACCCCCAGCGCCGCGCCGAACGTGTCGTCCGGGCGCGTCCACGCCCCGCCTTTCAGCGACGCCCCGCCTGAGATGGTGCGGTCGATATCCGTGAACTCATAGGCTTCGGACGATCCCCCGGCGAACCCGGCGCGGGCGAAGACACCCAGGTCCCCCGTCACCTGCTGCTGCAGATTGAGACTGAGTCCGCCTCGTCCACGATATTGCCTCACCGCGCCGACGTCCGGCGTCGAGGCGGATTGCGTGGCCAGGGCCAGGGCGTCCGCGTATCGCCCCATCCGCCCGCGCGTGACGAACCCCGTGACCTTCAGCCCGCCGGGCCGGGCGTGGACCGTCCACCGCCGCTCAATCTCGCCGATCAGCTGGAACTGCCCGCCCGTGCCGTCGAGGTGCGGGCTGTTGGGAACATCCGACAGGTCGAAGGCGCCGAGCCGGATCGTCCATGGGCCTTTGTACGCCTCGATCGCCACGCCGACCGTGTAACCCCAGGCGTCGGCCGCATAGTCGAATGTCCCAGCGTCAATCACGCCCCAGTTGAGGAAGTCGTGTTTGGTGTCGTGGGCGTAGGCATTGGTGTCGAACACGTCGGTGACGCCGAACTTGCCGAGCGTGATCACCAGGCGATCGGCGCTCTGCCGGCCGCCGAGTTGATTGAGGTCCGGGGCGACGGCCTCCGGCGCACCCCGAAGCGACAGGGTCTGGCGCAGGAACAGCCTCTGGACCCGCACATAGGGCGTCGACGCCCCGACCTTATAGGCCTCTCCGCTGGGATAGCCGGCGACGCCCAGGGTGTTGCTCAGGCCGAAACCCTGATCGACCTCCGGATTGACCCACAGCTCCGCGCCCGTCCATGGCCGAAAACCGGCGAACAGGGTGACATCCGCCGTCTCGCGGCCCGTCGCGTTGGCGCTCAGGCTGTTGGCGCCGGCGTACGGCGAGGTGAAGCCGAGGTTTGCCTGATCCACAACCGTGGCCTGGCCGTGGATCGCCCAGGCCTCGGTCTGGGCCTGGCCGTCCTCGGCCTGGGCCGCCGCGCCCGGAACGATCGCGGCTGCGGCGCACATGATCGCGGCGTACTGGCGGAACGACTGAGGCATGGCAGAGCGCCTTGACCCAGATTTGTGACCTGGACGTGACTGGTCGCCGGCATATGGGGGGCCTACACATCAGGCATGACCGCCCGCGAACCGCTCCTCAGACCGCTACCCCTCGCCGAGCTCCGGCCAACCCAGATCACGGTCGGCTTCCGGGAGGTGGCCGCCAAACGGCGCCGGTTCGCTGAACTGAGCGCCCGCGCCGGCGACAAGTTCCTGGGTCGCCACATGATCCCCACCGTCCTGGGACCGAAGGGGCGGCACTATGTGATCGATAACCACCATCTCGCCCGGGCGCTGCACGAGGACGCGGTCGAAGCGATCCTTGTCAGTGTGGTGGCCGATCTGAGGGCATTGTCCAAGGCCTCCTTCTGGCGCTTCCTCGACAACCGCGGCTGGTGCCATCCCTACGACTCCCAGGGCGAACGCCTCGGCTTCGACGCCATCCCGAACCGGATCGCCAAGCTCAAGGACGACCCCTATCGCAGCCTGGCCGGCGAGTTGCGTCACGCTGGCGGCTACGCCAAGGACCTGACGCCGTTCAGCGAGTTTCTCTGGGCCGATTTTCTCAGGTCCCGCATCAAGCCCACCGTCGTCACGGAGGATTTCGACGCCGCCGTGGCCCGCGCGCTGACCTTGGCCCGGTCCCGGGACGCGGCGTTCCTGCCGGGCTGGTGCGGTCCCGATCCGCTCGACTGACGGCGCCGGGAGAGGGGCATGTGGAGTCTTCTGGGCGTTCCGGTCCTGCTCATCGGACTTGTGGCGCGGCTCAATCCGCTGATCGTGGTCACCGCGGCCGCTCTCGTGGCGGGCCTCGCCGGCGGCATGGCGCCGCTGGCGCTGCTGGCGGCCTTCGGCAAGGGCTTCAATGACGCCCGCTATGTGAGTGTCGCCCTGCTCATCCTGCCGGTCATCGGCCTGCTGGAACGGGCGGGACTCCAGGCCCAGGCCCGTCGCGCGGTGGAGCGCCTGCGGGCGGTGACAACCGGCCGGCTTCTGCTGGCCTATTTCGCGCTCCGTCAGCTCACCGCCGCCCTCGGCCTGCTGTCGCTGGGCGGTCAGGCCAGCATGGTGCGGCCGTTGATTGCGCCGATGGCCGAGGGTGTCGCCGAAACCCGGCTGGGTCCGGGAACGGCGGTGCGGGCCGTGCTGATCCGCGCCCACGCGGCGGCGGCCGACAATATCGGCGCCTTCTTCGGCGAGGACATCTTCGTGGCCCTGGGCTCGGTGCTGCTGATCAAGGCGGTGTTCCACCAGAACGGAGTCGCCGTGGATCCTCTGCGGGTCGCCTTCTGGGCCATCCCGACCGCCCTGGTCGCCCTCGCGGTCCATGGCGCGCGCCTGCTGCGGCTCGACCGGACACTCAGCCAGGACGGCGCACCGTGATCCGGGTCCAGGCCGCCTACGCCCTGGCGGGCCTCGTCTTCGCCGGCGTGGCGATCGCCAGCGCGGCCGACCGCGCCAATCCCCGCCGTTGGCGCAATGCAGCGTTCTGGGGCCTGTTCGCCGTCAGCTTCCTACTCGGCGATCGCCTCGGCGATGCGGGCAACGGCATGCTGGTCCTCGCCCTGGTGGTCATCGGCGGCTTCGGCCTTGGTCAGGGCGGCGCCGTCTCGACCTCGGCCGCGGAGCGTGAGGCGACGGCGACACGGCTGGGCGGACGCCTCTTTCTCCCGATCCTCATCGTTCCGGCCACGGCCCTGATCGGGTCGCTGGCGTTCAAGTCCCTGAGGATCGGCGGCCAGCCGCTGGTCGACCCGGCCCAGGTGACGGTGATCTCCCTGGCGCTTGGCGTGCTGGTCGCCTTCGCCGCGGCCATGATCCTCCTTCGGCCACCCGTCAGCGCGCCCTTTCAGGAGGCCCGCCGCCTGTTGGATTCCGTCGGCTGGGCGGCGATCCTGCCCCAGCTCCTGGCCGCCCTGGGCGGCGTCTTCGCCCTGGCGGGGGTCGGTCGAGCGGTGGGCGAACTCTTCGGCCACTGGCTCCCGCTGGGCGATCGCTTCGCCTTGGTGGCGGCCTATGGGATCGGCATGGCGCTGTTCACCATGATCATGGGCAAGGCCTTTGCCGCCCTGCCGGTGATGGTCGCCGCACTGGGCGCGCCGCTGCTCGTCGGGCGGTTCGGTGGCGACGCGGCTGCGATCGGGGCGCTGGGGATGCTCTGCGGCTACTGCGGAACCCTGATGACGCCCATGGCCTCGCACAATATCGTCCCCACGGCGCTTCTCGGCCTGCCGCCCGGCGCCGTCATCCGCGCCCAGGCGCCCACGGCGATCCTGGTGCTTCTGGCAAATCTGGCCTTGATGTCGGTCCTCGCCTTTCCACACGGACACCCATGACCACGCTCGACACCGCCCTGGCCTCGAAGCTTGCCGCCGCCGCCCTCGGCCACGTGGCCCGCGAATATCCCAATGTCCTGGTTCACAGCCTGCGCGGGCCTGCCGACATGGGAACACCGCGCGAGCTGCATCCGATCTTCTACGGCAGCTACGATTGGCATTCCTGCGTCCACGGCCACTGGCTGCTGGCGCGGTTGCTGAGGCAGGACCTTGACCTTCCCGAAACGGGCGCAATCCGCGCCCATCTCGATCAGGCCTTCACCGCCGCCAAGGTCGCCGGCGAACTGGCCTATCTGCGGCGGCCGGGAACCGGCGGCTTCGAGCGGCCCTACGGCTGGGCCTGGCTGCTGATGCTGGCGGCTGAACTGCGCCGTCACGACACCGAGGAGGGCCGCCGCTGGGACGCGGCGCTGCGCCCCCTGGCCGAGGCCTTCGCCGACCGCTTTCGGGCCTTCCTGCCCAAGGCCGACTATCCGGTCCGGGCCGGGGTGCATTCCAACACCGCCTTCGCCCTGGCTCTGACCCTTGACTACGCCCGCACCGCCGGAGACGCCGATCTGGCCGCCCTGGTCGAGACCAAGGCGCGCGACTGGTATGGCGACGATACGGCCTGCCAGGCCTGGGAGCCCTCCGGCGACGACTTTCTCTCCCCGGCCTTGATGGAAGCCGAGCTGATGCGGCGGGTCCTGCCGGGTTCGGAGTTCCGGCGCTGGTTCTCAGCCTTCCTGCCCGCCGCGTCCGCCGGCCTTCCGGCCACCCTCTTCCGCCCGGCCCGGGTCAGCGACCGCGGCGACGGCAAGATCGCCCACCTGGATGGCCTGAACCTCTCGCGCGCCTGGTGCTGGCGAGGGATCGCCGCCGCCGCGGGCGAGGCGGGCGACAGGACTTTGGTGGCCACGGCCCTGGCCGCCGCCGACACCCACTTGGCCGCTAGTCTGCCCCACCTGACCGGCGACTACATGGGCGAACACTGGCTGGCCAGTTTCGCCCTGCTGGCGCTGATCTAGGCAGGGCGTCGGCAAGCCCTCGCCGGCCTAGCGGCCGGTTGTGGCCATGAGTTGTGGGGGGTAGCGGTCACCCTCGATGGGAATCGCGGCGGCCGCGGTCTCGATCTCGGCCAGATCGGCCGGCGTCAGCGCGACGTTCGCCGCGCCGAGATTCTCGTCCAGCCGGTGAAGCTTGGTGGTGCCGGGGATCGGAACGATCCAGGGTTTCCGGGCCAGCAGCCAAGCCAGGGCGATCTGCGCCGGCGTGGCGCTCTTTTCGGCGCCTATTCGTGTCAGCAGGTCGACCAGCGCCTGGTTCGTGGCCATGGCCTCGGGCGTGAAGCGGGGCAGGATCTTGCGGAAGTCGCCATCGCCGAACTGAGTGTCCTTTGACATTGCGCCGGTGAGGAAGCCTTTCCCGAGCGGGCTGTAAGGCACGAAACCGATGCCCAGGTCGTCGCAGACCTCGAGGATGCCGTTGGTTTCTGGACCGCGTGTCCAGAGCGAATATTCGTTCTGCAGGGCCGTCACCGGCTGCACTGCATGGGCCCGCCGCACCGTCTGGGCGCCCGGCTCGGACAGGCCGAAATGCTTCACCTTGCCTTCCGCGATCAGATCGCGGACCGTCCCGGCCACATCCTCGATCGGAACGCTCGGATCGACGCGATGCTGGTAGAAGAGGTCGATCACGTCCACGCCCAGGCGCTTGAGCGAAGCCTCCGCCACCGCCCGGATGTGCTCGGGCCGGCTGTTGAAGCCGGCCATCCGGCCCTCGGCGATTTCGAAGCCGAACTTGGTCGCGATCACCACCTTGTCGCGGAAGGGCTTTACCGCCTCGCCGACAATTTCCTCATTGGTGAAGGGGCCGTAGACCTCGGCGGTGTCGAAGAAGGTGACGCCGCGCTCGAAGGCGGCGCGAACCAGGGCGACGCTCTCGTCCTTCGCGAGGGCGGTGCCGTAGCTGAAGTTGAGACCCATGCAGCCGAAGCCGATGGCCGAGACCTTCAGGCCGCTGTTTCCCAGAATACGTGTTTGCATCTCTTGCCTCCAGCCCACGGCATGGGCGCCGATGACGATGCGGAGGGAGATACGCGTGCTGGACTGATGTGATTAGCCGGCCAGAACGGGATAGGTCTATGTCAGAAATTCATGAATGGGCCGCCGGCGCGCGATAGCGAAGCGCCTCCACCAGCAGGGCGAAGGCCGGCGTCGGCTGCCGCCGGCTGGGATAGTAGAGGTGATAGCCGGCGAATGGCGGCGACCAGTCGTCCAGTACGGTCACCAGACGGCCATCGGTCAGATAGGCGCGCGCCGCATCCTCCATCACGCAGGCCAGGCCATAGCCGGCGGCGCAGGCCCTCAGCACCATCGGGGAGTAGTTGAACGTCAGACGGCCCGCGACCCGAACATTGAGTTCGCGCCCGTCCTTCTCAAACTCCCAGGCGTAGAGACCGCCGAGGGTCGGCAGGCGCACATTGATGCAGTCGTGGTCGGTCAGCTCATGCGGGGTTTCCGGCAGCCCTTTCCGGGCGAGATAGGTGGGCGAGGCGACGACGACCATGCGCGCGTCGGGGCCGATGCGCACGGCGATCATGTCCTTCTCGACCTGCTCGCCCAGCCGCACGCCGGCGTCGAAACGGTCTGCGACGATGTTGGTCAGGGCCTGATCGATCGACAGTTCGACCTGCACATCGGGGTAGTCCGGCAGCATCCGGTCCAGGGCCGGCCAAAGGATCGACTCGGCCGCGTGCAGATTGGTGGTTATTCGGACCAGGCCCGCCGGCTTCTCCCGCAGCTCCGACAGCGCCGACAGCTTGGCGTCGATCTCATCCAGCGCCGGGCCCAGGGTTTCCAGCAGCCGCTGGCCCGCTTCGGTCGGCGAGACGCTTCGCGTGGTCCGGGTCAGCAGGCGCAGGCCAAGCCGGGCTTCGAGCCGCCGCACCGTATGGCTGAGCGCCGACTGCGACGTCCCCAGTCGCGCCGCCGCCCGCGTGAAGCTCCGCGCCTCCGCAACGGCCAGAAAGGCGGTCAGATCCGCCAGCTCGTCCCGGCGCATTGATGAACTCCAGTCATAAGCCCATGCGGATAATAGCGCCTAACGCTACCTTCGCGCGCGCGTTAAGTTCTGCCGCGACGGACAAACGGCGAGGAGACAGGCCATGGCCCCCAATCAACAGGCGCAGAACGCCCACGACGCGCTCTTCCCCACCCACGTCTCGACCCTGCCGGTGACCGATCCCGAACTGATCGAGATTTTCGACAACTTCGCCTTCGACGAGGTGCTGCGCGAGACGAAACTCGATGTCCGCACGCGCCTGATGACCCAGCTCGCGGCGATCATTGCCTGCCAGGGACTGCGCGAGTTCCATGTCATGGCGCGCGCAGCCCTCACGGCTGGCGTCACGCCGGTGGAGCTCAAGGAAGTGGTCTATCAGGCCGTACCCTATGTCGGCATCGCCAAGGTCTATGACGTCATCCACGCCACGAACGAGATCCTGGTCGAACGCGGCGTCGCGTTGCCGTTGCCCGGCCAATCCGCCACCACGCCCGAGACCCGGACGGAAAAGGGCCTGGCGACCCAGACCGCGATCATCGGCGCCGCCAGAGTCGAGACCCTCTATGCCTCCGCGTCGGCCGATCAGGCCCACATTCAGCGGTTCCTCACCGGCAACTGTTTCGGCGATCATCTCTCGAGGGGCGGGCTCGATCTCACGACGCGCGAGCTGCTGACACTCAGCATGCTTGTGGCGCTTGGCGGCTGCGACATGCAGGCCAAGGCCCATGTCGCCGCCAACCTCAACGTGGGCAATGACCGCGCCCGCCTCATCGATGTGGTGACCCAGTTGCTGCCGTTCATCGGTTACCCGCGCACCCTCAACGGTCTTCGCGCCATCGATGAGACTGCGCCGTTCCAGGCGGCCTAGAATTGCTTGAACGGACCGTGCTGTGGCGGCCGCGTCCTAGCCTGGCGCCAACCTACAATCCACCCGCGCGCCCAAGCGCCAGGGCGATCTCGTCGTGGCGGGCGCGGTTGATGGAATAGCCCGCCAGGATCATCAGGGAGATGACGGCGATCACGGCGGCGACCGGCCCCCAGATCATCACCAGGTGGGACTGCACATCGCGGGGCAGAACCGCGCCGACGGTGCGGCCGATGTCGCGGGGAAAATGCACCAGATCCAGACCCACGCCGGCGAGCATGACGCCAAGGCCGGTCGCCGCCTTGCCGGCGAATCCCAGGCCGGCGAAATACAGCCCCTCACGGCGGCGGCCGTAGAGATATTCGTGCTCATCGGCGGCGTCGGCCATCATGGACGGATAGGCGACCTGCACGAAGCCGGTGCCGATCCCGGCGGTGAAGGAATTGAGCTGCATCGGCAGCAGGGCGGAATCGCCGAGCGGCAGCCACACGCCGGTGAGCATCAGGCCCTGGATCACCAGCCAGTTGCCGATCAGCAGGGCGAACCCGAAGATGACGACGTTCTTCTTTTCCAGGCGTCTCTGAAGAATCGGCGCAATCGCGACGCCCAGCAGAATGCCCACCAGATAGGCGTAGCCAATGAACTGGATCAGTTCGCTCTTCAGCCGCCAGACGAACACGAAGGCGTGGTTGTTCAGGCTCGCGTTCAGGCCGGTCGCCGCGAACAGCACCACGGCCGAAATGAACAGCAGCCGGAACGAGGCGTTGCGGAAGATCTCGGCGACCTCGGCCGGCAGGCGCCGCCACATCGGCGTCGCCACCTGCTCCGGCTGGGGGAGGCTCGCGGCGTAACGGGCGACACCCAGGCAGCAGAGGGTCATGCAGACGAAGATCAGCCCCGCCACCGACCAGCCGAAGCCCGGATAGCCTTCGGGCCTCTGCAGCCCGCCATTGGCGAAGAACACCGAAAAACCGGTCGCCGTGATCGCCACCGCGGCGAAGATGCCGGCCGTGGCGCGGTAGACGACGACGCTGGTGCGCGCGCTGTAGCCGGTGACCATTTCCGCCCCCAGGGCGATGTAGGGCACATTGAACAGCGAGATCGCGCTGCGGGCGGCGACCGAGGTGAAGGCCAGCCAGGCGAAGAGCCCGATCTGTCCGAGGCCCGATAGCGGCGAGAACAGCAGGCCGATCGAGACCGTCGCCAGGGGCGCGGCCAGGATCATCAACGGCAGCCGGCGGCCGAACCTGGAGGTCATATTGTCGGACCACGAGCCGACCAGGGGATCGACCACGGCGTCGAACGCGAGGCTCACCGCCAGGGCGGCGCCCACGGCCGCGCCCGAGAGCCCTAGCACCGCCGAATAGTAGAAAAAGACGAAGCCGATGGCCGCGTCGAAGCCGCCGCTCTGCGCCGCCTGCCCAAGGGCATAGGCGAGCTTGACGAAGACCGAGGGCCTGGGCGCCGCGACGGCCCCGTCTGTCTCGGGTTCAACAGTCTGCAAAACACGTCCTCCTGAAGGCGCTCACTGGGTATTCGATCACACCGTGGGCCAGGACCGGACAACTTTCCAGAACCTGCGCCTTCCAACCGCGATTGAATGGGATTAAATCCTATCGTTCCTCTCCAGCGAGCCCACCATGCGCACAACGCAACAGCTAAGCGTCACCCTGCCCAAGGAAATGGCCGCGCGGGTCAAGGCCAAGGTGGAGTCCGGGGAATATGCCAGCGAGAGCGAGGTAATCCGGGAGGGACTGCGCGCTCTCCAGGCGCGCGATCGGGCGATTGAGGATTGGCTCCGACGCGACGTCCTGCCGATCTACGACACCATGAAACGGGATGCGGGCCGCGGTCGCTCAGCGGACCAGATTCGGGCGGCCCTGGCCGCCGCTGACCGCGCCGCTACCGAATCCGCCTGAGGCGTGCCCCTCGTCACGGTCTTCTCGCCTGAAGCCGAGGCGCAACTCGTTGAACTCCGCCTCTACATCGCCCAGCAGGCCGGTCTGAGGATCGCTCAGACCTTCACCGACGCCATCGTCGATCACTGCCTGAGCCTGGAGACCTTTCCCGAACGCGGCGTTCGGCGAGACGACCTGCGTCCGGGGCTCCGCACGATCAGCTTGCGCGGCCGGGTGACAATCGCCTACGCGGCGGGTGAGCGCGACCTTACCATTCTGGCCATCCTCTATGCCGGCCAGGATATCAACGCGGTGATGCGCGATCCTGAGGGCCCAGAACAGTAGGCACACCCCCTGCGCGAGACGCTGCCCCCAGCCGCCCCCCCTCGATCAGAGCGGCCCATCCAGGGCATAGTCCAGCGCCGCGCCCACGGCGACAACCTGTGCGTCATTGCACTGCTGCGGGGTGGCGCGCGGGCTGTCCGGGTAGACTTCGGTGGTGGTCGTGTAGCGCGCGCCGGTGATGGCGGCGCACATGCCGTAGGCGCTCACCGGGTATTCGATCACGCCGTGGGTCAAGACCGGGCAGCCGATAATCTGGCCGTCGCCGTCCGGCGGCGCGATGTGCGTCACACGCTCCACCGCGGTGATGATCGCCTGTTGAAACGCCAGCTGACGGTTCTCCGTGTCGGTGACCAGATAGAACCCGTCCGGCACGAGGCCGGGCTCGGACCGCTTGCCGTCGCGGGCCGCCAGCGCCGGCCGGAATTCGCTCTCGTCGCTGTCGGCCGTCTCGTGCAGGTCGATATGCACCAGAACCTTCCCGAGCAGCGGCGCGACCAGAGCGATGAGCGCCGTGGCTTCGCGCGAGGGCCCGTCCGCCCGAAAGCTGCGATTCGGGTCGATGGCGTCGTAGGTCCAGCGGTGGATGCGCTCATAGCTCCAGGGGCTGACGCAGGGGGCGACCAGCAGATTGATCCGGCCCGCATAGTCGGCGGCGCGCCTCTCCAGGAACTCAAGCGCCCCCGCCACGCCGCTGGTCTCGTATCCGTGGACGCCGCCGGTGACCAGCGCGGTCGGCAAGGCCGGATTGCAGTCACGGCTCCTCAAGGCGTGGAGCGTGTAGGCCTTGCCGTCATAGTCCACCTGGCCGTAGTCGACCGTCTCGAAGCGATCGGCGAGCCGATCGACGCGTGTTGTCACGTCGTGATCGTACCGGCGCCGGCGCGACTGCATCGCCCGCCATTGGCGTCGCTCCGCCTCGCCCCATGGGGTTCCGGGAATTCCGATCGGATAGGCGGTCGTGTCTGGCATGGCCTGCAGGGGTGTCGTGAAACGGGAGGCGCCATCCTGACCCATGGTCCGGGGCGGAAGGAAGGGCCGATGGTCAGAAAGCCGACGATCGGAGAGAACCCCGCCAGCGCCAACGGTAGGATGCTCCAGTAGGGCGGGTCGGCTTCGCCATAGAAACCCGCCTTCCAGCAAGGTGCGCAGAATCGTCCACGAGCGGAGACTTTTGGACGGAGCCCCGCGGCCTGTTCGCGACCCGAGGGCTACGCGTACAGAGCGGCCCCCCAGCAACGGTGCGTGCGGGTGACCTTGCGCGGCGTCCAGGCCAAAGATGTTCGCTCTCGTGGGTCCTTGTCACGAAAAGAAGGGTGACGACGTCAAAAAAACCCTTGCTTTTTCAACCGGAACGACGTCCATTTCAGTTCGTGTTCGGATGAATTTCAGATTTGTGATGGCGTTTCGGGAGGTCGAGCATGGTCACGCACGCAGGACTGACGCACGCGCTGCCGCCTGACCAGCGGACCCCGAGCGACTTTGAATATTATAGGGCGCCTCACGCAGGGCTGAACTGGCCGTTCCTCCGGCAGATGATTCTCAGTCTAATGGTTTTGTCGAGCACTTCGATTAGCGCGCTCTTCTGGGCTTGCTTGCTCGTCGGCGCGGTCCGCTAGCCTAATTGAGATAATCTATCGCGCGGCGTGAGCGCCATGAGATCACCATCGCCGCTTCGTCCACAGCGGCGTCAACGAGGCTCAGGACATCGCAAGTGTCGTGATTGCGTCCGCATGGATCGCGGCGCAGTCGATCACCGGGAACGGCGCAACTCCCTCTCTGAAGACCAGGGCCAGGTCGGTTCCACCAAGAAGGATCGCCTGGGCGCCGGGTGTTTCAATCATCCGCCTGCCGGCGCCGTTGAACACGTCGCGCTGCGCCTGTGTCACCGCCCCGGACGCGGCCATCGTCACATAGCCGTCGTGCGCCGCCTCCAGCTCCTCGCCTTCCGGCGCGACGATGGTCGCGCCTGGCAGAGCGCCATAGAAGCGCGTGTCCATCACCGTGCGGGTCCCCAGGAGTCCGACCCGTTCAACTCCGCGCGCCTGGATCGGCGCCGCTCAGTTGGCGCGTCTCGCCAGATCTCGTTCGATCGCCGCCTGGAACTCGGCGCTCGACCACCTGAGCGACGTGAGCCGGATGTCGGGCTTATAGAACCCGCCCGCCGGACGCGGACGGCGGACCCACATCTTGTTGGGGACGATGACGACGGACAGACCGGAGGGGGCGGGCTGCGCCCGGACCTCCAGATAGGTGGAATCCGCCGAACTCGGCGCACCGATCAGGCGGGTGTTGGCGAAGCGGGTGAAGGTGTCGAGGGCGTCCAGGCAGGCGCTGGCGCACTGGCCGGGCGTGATCACATAGACGGGGGTGTTGAGCGGGGGCGGCTCGCCGCCGCTCGCCGGCGCGGCGGGCGGGTCCGGGGGCTCGACGAAGAAGGGCTCGCCCTTGGCCTGGGCGGTGGCGAGGCCGGCGGCGACGGGCGTGAATTCCTCGGCCATGCGGGTCTGCTTCTCGTCCTTCAGGATATCGACCAGGCGGGCGGCGTAGTCGGCATTGGCCCTGGAGGCGCGCCACCAGATCTGGACCCCTCTGTTGTAGGCGCTGATCGTCCGGTCCACCCGGCCCTGGCCCCAGAGCGCGCCGGCTAGATCGAGGCTCCAGTCCGACGAGCCGCCCTGATTGGCGCGCAGGTCGATGACCACCGCGCGGGCGTTCAGCACCCGGTCGCGATGGGCGGCGATGTCGGCGACCATGGCCCGGTAAGTGTCGCGTTGCGTCGCGTCCGGCTCGAAGGTCGGCATGGCGATCCAGATCAGGCCCTTGGCCGGCTCGGTCTGGCCCACGGGTTGAACATCGCCGTTGTAGGCGGCCTCGCGCCAGGCCTGATAGGCGGCGTTGACCGGCGTCCAGGCGAGATCGCGATTCTCCACCCCGCCGTGGGTCTGGAAGCGGCAGCGCCGGGGCGGGGTGACGAACGGATTGCCCGTGTCCACGAACAGATTGACCGACCGCGTCCACCAGTTGCCGGGCTCGGCGGACCGGCCGATGAAGCGGAAGACGTGGGTCAGCAGAAGAGTCCGCACCGCCGTTCCGTCGCAGCTCATGACGCGCGATCCGGCTGTCGGGCCGCCCGGCTCCGAGGCGTAGACGAAGAGGCCGTCGCCTCGCCAGACCGTCAGGAAGCCAGGCCAGCGGGCCGGGGGCAGGACCTGTGCGTCCAGGGTGGCCAGGGCGCCCGCATGGCCATCTCCGATGACGGTGTTGAACCGGGCGATGGCGGCGGCATAGCCGGCTGGGCTCTGAGCCCGCGACGCGAGCGCCAGGCCCGCCGCCCGCGCGGTTCGCAGCTTCGCCTTGAAACCGGGATTGGCGGGGTCGATCACGCCCGGGTGGTTTTCCAGCAGGGTCGCATAGGCGTAGTCCACGTCCGTCGCGGCCGCGGCCGACCACGCCGCCGGACTGGCCGGCAGGCGAGGGGCGGGGGGCGGCTCGGCCGCCCGGCCGCCGCCGGCCATCAGCAGCAGGGCCGCCAGCACCGTTTTCGTCAAACTGCGCATTCCGACGACCTTTTCCACGCCCGCTTCCATCGACCTCCATACTGGCTCCGACCGCGCGGCGCGTAAGGCGCGGCGTCGCTACTAGACGAACCGTGCAATAGTGGGCAAAAAGGCGCGGCCCTGCGAGCCGGAGTGTTCCATGCCCTACGCCCACCGCCCCGACATCTATGACGCCGACACCCACATGTGCGAGCAGCCGGACTGGATCGCCGGCTTCGCCGATCCGGATATCCGCCCGCGTCTGGCGCTGTTCGGCGACGGCCTGCCGGAGCGCCTGAAGGTGCTCGCCGAGGCCCGGGCGGAGTTTGAGCGCCGCCGCGAGGATGCGGCCGCGGCGGCGGAGGCCGACGCCGCCTTCATGTCCATGCGGTTCAAGGGCGGCTTCGCGCTTGGGGCCTTCGACGGCGCCGAGCGGCGGCGCGCCAACGACCTTCTCGGGTTCAAGGGCGGATGGGTGTTTCCCACCGGCGCTTTCAACCAAGTGATCGCCGCGCGGGATCCTGAAGTATTTATCGGGGGCGTGAGGGCCCTGAACCGGGGCGTGGCGTCCTTCTGCGCCGTCGATCCGCGCAATATCGGCACGGGCTACCTGCCGCTGGGCGTCGGACCGCAGATGGCGCGCGGCCTGCTGGAGGAACTGATCGCGGCTGGCTTCCGTGTCGTGACCGTCGACACCATCGCGCCGGAGGGCGGGCTCTCCTTCACCCATCCCGACTACGATCCGATCTGGGCGCGGATCGCGGCCGCCGGCCTGGTCGTCGCCCTGCACGTCGGCGTCAACGGCGGCAGCTACAATCCGGTTCCCGCGTCGTTCTACAACAACGGCCGAACCCTGACCCCGCACCAGGACGGTGACGCCCCGCGGGACGCGCTCAGCTACATGAGCATCCAGTACAACGCCGAACTGTTCCTCTCGGCGATGATCTTCGACGGCGTGCTGGAAAGATTCCCGGGCTTGCGCATCGGGGTTATCGAACTTGGGGCGTCCTGGATCGTCTCCTGGATGCGGCTGCTGGACCAATCCTACCGGGCATTCCGGCGGCTGCAGGATCTCTCGCAGGTGAAAATGCCGCCGTCCGACTATGTGCGCCGCCAGATCAAGGTGACGCCTTTCGCCGGCGAGGACATCGGCTGGATGATCGGCGCGGGTGCCGAGGATCTCTTGATGTTCGCCTCAGACTATCCGCACCACGAAGGCACGGACGATCCGATCGGCCGCTTCGAGCGGACCATGCAGGGCGTCAGCGAGGCCGCCCGCAGCAAGTTCTACAACGGCAACTTCCGCGCCCTCATGGGCGAGCGGCTGACGGCTTAAGCGTCAGGGCAGCCGGTGAATTCGCCGACCTTGGCCACGGTCAGGGTGGCGAGGTTCAGGTGCAGCATGGGCAGCATGGACAAGCGGCCCTTGCCGGTAAACAGGTCGATTCGGCCCGGATGGATGCCGCCGCCCACATCGGTGGCGAACCAGTAGCCGTCATGAAGCTTGCCGTCGGGCATCGGCAGGCCGACGGTTTCCTTGATGAAGAGGACGCTGTGGCGCTTGACGTTGATCCCGTCGACGGCGGCCGTCCGCATGGGAACCACCTTGCAGCCCAGAGAGTCGTGATCGTGAATCCCGCGCACGCCCATGTGATAGAGCGTGGCCTTGAGGCCGAAGGTGTCCAGGAAGGGCTCAACCTTGGCCGCGACCTGACCGATCAAATCCCCGATCATGTCGGGGGTATCGGCGTTCGCTGCGCTGAGGGGGCAGACGATCGCCGCGGCGGCCAGCAGGGGTAGGATGAATTTCAACAGGCGTGCTCCGTGACGCCTTTCGGCCTCGACGCCCAATTTGTAGCCGCCGGGGACAGCTTAGGCAACCCTGGGCCTGTTTCGCCCGCGGCCGGTGAATCAACGCCGCCTCTCCGTATGGCAGATTTCCGAGCATATCGTGCGAATTGCCCATGAAGTTCGCAGAATAGACGTCAATTCCACTGTGAAGCCGCATTTGTTACTGGCGATGCGTGGCGTGAATGCAGCATCTCGCAAACGAATTCACATCCGTCGCCACACTCACCGTGTCGGCGATTCATCTGGAAAATCCGCCCTTTGCGCCCGCCGTTTGACCCGCCTATCCCGGTTTCGCCGCGCGGCGCGGCGATTTGTCTCGCCGCCGGAGTCGGGGTTTGGCCGCCCCGGGTGGAGGACGGGTTGACGGATGGCGCGGGCGGGTGCGTCGATCCTCCCGACTCGCACTATGGATTCGCTGACTTGAGCGGCTTGCGGCGGAGACAGGCGTGACCACGGACTGCATCATCATCGACGGCAAGGCCCGGGCCGAGGCGCTGCGCGAGCGGGTGACGGCGGAGGTGACGCGCCTGAAGGCGGAGCATGGCCTGCAGCCGGGCCTGGCCGTGGTCCTGGTGGGTGACGATGCGGCCAGCCAGGTCTATGTGACCTCCAAGGGCGAACAGAGCCGCGCCGCCGGCATGCATTCGGTCACGCATCGGCTTCCAGCGACCACCACCCAGGCTGAGCTGATCGCCGTCGTGGACAGCCTCAACCGCGATCCCGCCATCCACGGCATCCTGGTCCAGCTGCCGCTTCCGCCGCATCTCGATTCCGCCGACGTCCTGGCCCACCTCGATCCGGACAAGGACGTGGACGGCCTGACCGTGCTCAGCGCCGGCCGCTTGGCCAGCGGGCTCGACGCCCTGACCGCCTGCACGCCGGTCGGCTGTCTGATGCTGCTGCGGGAGGCTCTGGGCGATCTCTCTGGGCTGCATGCGGTGGTCCTCGGCCGCTCGGTGCTGGTCGGCCGGCCGGTGGCCAATCTGCTGCTCGCCGACAACTGCACGGTCACCATCGCCCACTCGCGCTCGCGAGATCTGCCCGCCATCTGCCGGGGCGCGGATATCCTCGTGGCCGCGGTGGGCCGCCCGGAAATTGTCAAGGGCGACTGGATCAAGCCGGGCGCGGCGGTGATCGACGTGGGCATCAACCGCGTGCCGTTCCGCGACCCGGTGCTCGCCGCCCAGGGCAAGACCAAGCTGGTGGGCGACGTGGCGTTCAAGGAGGCCCGCAAGGTCGCCGGCTGGCTGACGCCTGTCCCCGGCGGTGTGGGGCCCATGACCGTCGCCTGCCTGCTCCAGAATACCCTGACCGCTGCCCGGCGTATCGCCGGCGTGACCTAGGCGCGGCCGTGAAGCCAGGCGTCGGCTCCGGACGCAAGACGACCGCGCGGCCCAAGCCGCGGCCGCAGTACGCGGCCATGCCGTTTCGCATGGCGCCCGACCTTGAGATCCTGCTCGTCACGTCGCGCGAGACCAGCCGCTGGGTGATTCCCAAGGGCTGGCCGATGAAGACCAAGACCCGGCGCGAGGCCGCCGCCATCGAAGCTCTCGAGGAGGCCGGCGTCGAAGGGCCGGTCCGGAAGCAACCTCTGGGCGAATACGAATACCTGAAGCTTTTGCGCTCGGGCGAGGCCCAGCGCTGCCGCGTTACGGTCTTCCTGCTTGAGGTGAAGGTGCAGCACGACACCTGGCGCGAGCAGGACCAGCGCAGCACCCAGTGGTTCGCCTGGGACGCCGCAGCCGCCAGCGTGCGAGAGCCCGGCCTCTCCCGGCTGATCCGCAAGTTCGCCCGGGAGTCGCACCGCACCGAAAGCGAGTCGTTGCGATCCGGGTCCGAGGCCGACTAAGCCGCCGCGCCCTTGGCCGACACCCACTTGGTCAGGTCGGTGAGAACCGTCCCCAGAGCCGAATCGAAGGCCAGGGCGATCGCGTGCACGGAATTCGAAGACGCCGGCGCACTGGCGACGAACAGCCGGCTCGTCCCAGCCCCTGGATCCTTGCGGCCGATCAGGGCGGCGTAGAGTTCGATACGCACTGTGGGCGCGGCGGCCGCGCCATGTTCGTAGCGCGCCTCGAAGGACCTGACGTCGAGCTTGAGGACATAGTCCGTGGCGATCGGCTCGCCCGCCGCCACCAGACGGGCCTGATCCCCTGTGGTGGCGAAGGCCCGCACCACGGCCGATTGGAACAGGTCGGCGGCCGGCGTCACCCAGCGCGCGCCGGCGATATAGGCCACCTGGTCCTTGTCCACTGTGAAGATGCGATCCGAGGCGGCGGCGCGATCGAAGCCGATCGGCGCGGCGCGCACGGTGAATCGCGTGGCCGCCGGCGTCGCCGGGGTGTCCGCGGCCGTGAAGCCGAAGCGGTACAGACGCGACGGTTTCTCCTTGGGCAGCAGGGAGATGCAGCCGGTCAGCGATACGGCCAGCAGGCCCGCGGCGAGGGCGGCGCGCCAGGACGGGACGCGGCTCATGGCTTGACCTCGATCTGTTTCGCGGGCGCCTTGCTGATGACGCCCTGGGGATTGGTCTGCACCTCACCGAGCACCTGATCGAGATGGTCGGTGGCGCGTTGCAGGCTTTCCATCGTCGCCGCCAGTTGCGGCAGGCCTGTGGTGGCGAAGGTCTCTGTCGGACCGTCGAGTTTGGCGAGAATCACGCGCAGCTGCTTCGATGTCGCCTGGATCTCGGCGGCGGCGGCGGTCAGCTGCTCAAGCGTCTTGTGGCCGTCTCCTTCCACCAGCGCCTGGCCGGACTTGGCCACGGCGCCGATCTGGCGAACCGCCTCATCGGCGTCCTGCAGGGCCTTCTGTGCGTCCTCGACCATGGTCTTGCGCTCGCGGAGTTCAGCGGTGACCGCATGCACGTCGTTCAGGGTGGCGGTGAGCGTCTGGATGTTCTCGTCCGAGAGGATGCGGTTGACGCGGTCCAGGGCGGCGACCGTCCGCTGGACCACGAACCCGCCTCCTGCCAGCAGATCGGACAGGGCGTCCCGACGGCTCATCAGCCGCGGGATCTTGTTGTCCGGCATGGTGTCCTTGAGCAGCGGCTTGGACGGCGTGCCGGCGGTGATCTGGATGTAGTTCACCCCGGTAATGCCCAGGGGCTCAAGGGTCGCATAGGAGTCGGCGCGGATGGGGATGTCGGAGGTGACTTTCGCCCGCGCGATGACCAGCTGCGAATTCTTCGGATCCAGCGCGATGCGGCTGACGTCGCCGACCTTGATGCCGTTGAAATGCACCTCGCCGCCCTGGGCCAGGCCGCGCACCGGTCCCTGGAAGACGATGTCGTACAGGTCGTAGTCGCGGTTGAACCGCCGCCCGGCAAGCAGGACGGCGAACACCACCAGGGCCACCAGCAGGATCGCCGAACCCAGGCCCACCAGCGCATAGTTGGCGTTGCGCTCCATCAGCCGACCGTCCCCGACTCGCGGGCCCGTCCGGACGCGGCCGCGCGGCCCCGGGCTCCATGGAAGTAGCTGCGTATCCACGGGTGATCGAAGGTTTCCAGGTCTCTCACCGGGGCCATGGCCACCACCTTCTTGTCCGCGATCACCGCCACCTGATCGGTGATCTTATAGAGGCTGTCGAGATCGTGCGTGATCATGAAAACCGTCAGCCTCAGCCCGTCGGAAAGCTCATCGATCAGGGTGTCGAACGCCGCCGCGCCGATCGGATCCAGGCCCGAGGTGGGCTCGTCCAGGAACAGCAGTTCCGGATCCAGCGCCAGGGCCCGCGCCAGGCTCGCCCGCTTGATCATGCCGCCCGACAATTCCGACGGCTTCAGCGCGCCGGCGCCGGCCGGCAGGCCCGCCAGGGCGATCTTCAGGTCGGCCAGTTCGCCGATTTCGGTCTTGCCCAGGTCGGTGTGCTCGATCATCGGCGCGGCGACGTTTTCGCGCACGGTGAGGTTCGACCACAGGGCGCCCTGCTGGAACAGCACGCCCCACCGGCGCTCGATCTCGGTCCACTGGCGGCGGCGGGCGTAGCGGATGTCCTGACCGAACACCTTGACCGTGCCGCCCTGCGGTTCGCGCAGGCCGATGATGGTGTTGAGCAGCACCGACTTGCCCGAACCCGAGCCGCCCACGACCCCGATCACCTGGCCGCGCGGCACGGTAAGGTCGAGGCCGTCGTGGACCACGTGATCGCCGAACCTCGAGATCAGACCCCGCACCTCGATGGGCGGGGCGTCCGCATCCAGGCCCGCGCTCATACGTTCAGCTGCATATAGATCAGCGCGAACACGGCATCGATCAGGATGGCGGCGAAGATCGCCTGGACCACCGCGGTGGTCACATGCCGGCCCAGCGATTCCACGTCGCCGCCCACATCCAGCCCCTGGCGACAGCCGATGCCGGCGATGACCACGGCCATGACCGGGCCTTTCGACATGCCGACCCAGAAGTGGTTGATCCCGACATTGTCCACCAGCCGCTGGAAGAAGATCGACGGACTGAGATCGAGCACCGTGGTGGTGACCATCAGGCCGCCGGCCAGCCCCGCGATCGTGGCCACAAATACCAGCAGCGGAATGGTGAACAGCAGGGCCAAAAAGCGCGGGAAGACCAGGGCGTCGAAGGGATCCACGCCCAGCACCCGCATGGCGTCGATCTCCTGGTTCATCTTCATCGAGCCGATCTCCGCGGCGAAGGACGAGGCGGAACGTCCGGCCAGAAGCAGGGCGGTGATCAGCACGTTGAATTCGCGCAGGACCGAGATGCCGATCAGTTCGACGGCGAACACCTGGGCGCCGAACTGGCGCAGCAGATTGGCGCCCATCAGGCCTACCACGGCGCCGATGAAGAAGGTGGTGGTGGCCACGACGGGAATCGCGTCCAGGCCGGCGCGCTCGGCCAGGGAGAAGGCGGCGGCCCAGCGGATTCGCCGCGGATTGAGGATCGCCCGTCCCAGGGCGGTGAGCAGGTGGCCGTTGAAGACATTGATATCGAAGATGCTGACGCCGATGTCGATCACGCCACGGCCCAGCTTGTCGAACGCCGCATAGATGGGGTGGCGCTTCGATGTCTCTGTCGGCGGCGCCTGGGTGGCGGTATCCACCATCCGCAACAGACGCACGATCTCGGGGGAGGCGACGGTGGTCGCCTCGGTGACGCTCAGCCGGCCGGCCTTGAGCACCGCGAACGCGCCGGAGGTGTCGAACCGCCCGACCCGGCTCAGGTCGATCGCGGCGGATGGCGCGCCGGCGAGGGCCTGGGCAAGCCGCAGGGAGGCCCGTCCCATGTGCACCGCCGTCCAGTCGCCGGTCAGCACGGCGACGAGGGTGTCCTCCCGCGTGTCGATCCTGAAGTCGGCGGCCTGTGACATGCGGCGTGTCGTTCCCCTCGGCGCTGCGGCGACGGTTACCCTAGCAGAGACAGGGCAAACGGCCAGGGCGCCGACCGGCGCTCGGGGCGGTCATCGGTCTCAGCGCCGGGCCGGTCGCGGGGCGTGGGCGATCCGCAGCAGGTTCGCCGCGCCGGGCAGGCCCTTGGGCGGACCGGCGACAATCAGCACCCGGCCGTCGGGCTCGGCGAGACCCAGGTCTCCCGCCAGCCAGGCGGCCTGTTCGGTCATCGCTTCGATATCGCGGGGCTGTTCGGCCACGCGGGGCTCCAGGCCCCAGACCAGGCCCAGCGCGCGCGCCACGGCCACGTCATGTGTGATGGCCAGGACCGGGTGGGTCGGCCGCTCCCGCGCCACGCGCCGGGCCGTGGAGCCGGTATTGGTGTAGGCCACGAGACAGGCGGTGGAGCGCGTCTCGGCCGCGCGCGTGGCCGCGGCGATCAGGGCGTCCACGTCCTCGTCGGCGCCCTGTCCGTGCTCGGCGCGCATGATCACCGGCCAGTTCGGATCGCCTTCCACCTTGCGGATGATCGCGTCCATGATCGACACGGCCTCGCGAGGCCAGGCGCCGGCCGCCGACTCGGCCGACAGCATCAGGGCGTCGGCGCCCTCATAGACCCCGTTGGCCACGTCGGAGGCCTCCGCCCGGGTGGGCGTCGGGCTGACGATCATGGATTCCAGCATCTGCGTGGCGATGATCACCGGCGCGCCGCGCTTGCGGGCCGCCCGTACGATGGTCTTCTGCGCTACCGGCACGTCCTCGGGCGCCAGTTCGACGCCAAGGTCGCCGCGCGCCACCATCACCCCGTCGGACACATCCAGAATGGCCTCGAGGTTGCGCAGGCCGGCGGGCTTTTCGATCTTGGCCAGGATCGCCGCCCGGCCGCTCACCAGCCGGCGCAGGTCGGCCATGTCGGCGGCGTGCTGCACGAACGACAGGGCAATCCAGTCCACCCCGAGGCGCAGGGCGAAGTCCAGGTCGATGCGGTCCTTTTCGGTCAGGGCCGGAACGGGAATGGTCAGACCAGGCGCGGCCAGCCCCTTGTGGTCGCTCAGCCGCTCGCCGGACATCACCTCGCAATCGGCGTAGCCCTCGCCGGTCGCCCGCACCACCAGCCGTGTCTTGCCGTCGTCCAGCACCACCTCGGCGCCCGGATGCAGCACCCTGAGCACTTCCGGGTGGGGCAGCTGAACCCGATGCGAGGATCCCAGTTCCGGATCGAGATCCAGGCGCAGGGCCTGGCCCGGCGCGATGGCGATTCCGCCGCCGTTGAAATTGCCGAGCCGGAACTTCGGACCCTGCAGGTCGGCCAGCACCGCCAGGGGCCGGCCGATGTCCGCCTCCGCCGCGCGAACCGCCGTCAGGGCCGCGGCGTGCTGCTCATGGCTGCCATGGCTGAAGTTCAGCCGGAACACGTCGACACCGATCCGCGCCAGTTCGCGCACCATGGTGGGGGCGTTGCTGGCGGGGCCGAGGGTGGCGACGATGCGGGTGCGGCGTTGACGGATCATGCCGCGCCCCATAGCCCAGAACCGGTCGCCGCGGGAACCTCGCGCGGCGCGGCGTCGGCTATTTCGTCAGGATTTGGGTCGCCGCGGTCAGCTTTGCGCTCACTGCGTCCAGGACCGCGGCGGTGCGGCCGATGAACTCCGCCGCCTCCTCCCAGCGCCGGCCTTCCACGGCTTCGCGCACCCCGGGCAGGGTCTTGGAGCCGTAGCCGGTGAGCAGACCAGGCGCATAGATCAGGTGGCGGTACCAGGGCCGGCCCGGCAGGCCGCGGGAGTCGGTCAGGGCCTGCTCCACCCCCACCAGAATGGTGTTCGCCTTACCGGCCTTGTCGGCGGCCAGCGGGCCGGCGGCGGCCTTGTCATAGGCGGCGGAGGCCGTCTTCAGCCGGTCGATGGCCGCGTCGAGCGGGGCGAAATCCAGATTCGGCGCGACCGATTCACGATCCGGCGGCCCCGAACTGATCGTTGGATCGTCGGACAGGGCGAAGGCCTTCTGATCCAGCAGGCGGTTCACGGCCTCGGCGTGAGTGCGCTGCGTGCCGACCAATGCCTTCACCTCCTCGGCCTCGCTGGCCACGGAAGATGCCAGATCGGTGAAGGCGAACGGGGCGAGGTCGGCGTTGGCGGCGCGCAGCACCAGGCGTCCGGCCGTCTGGGTCAGGGTGACGCTGTAGACATAGCCCGGGTCGCTGAAGCGCTCGAAGTGTTCGAACGTGTCATAGGCCGAGTGATAGACGCCGCCCGACTGTCCCTCACCGGAGAAGCCGAAATTGATCGACGCGATCCCCAGGTGCTGGGCGAACGGGGTGTAGTCGGAGCCGGAACCCAGATCGCCCACTGGAAGATCGGCCCCGGCCTTGGCGGCCTTGGCCTTGGCCTTCAGGTCGGCCGAGGCGTCGGGCGCCAGGGCCCGCACCTGCAGGTCGGCCAGGGCGCGGTCGCGGACGCTGACACCCGTCTCCGGGTCGTTGACGGCCGAGGTGGCCTCGTCGAACAGCCGGCGCATGGAGTAGCTGGTCTCGACGCTCAGGAGGCCGCGGTTGCTGCCGTCGGTGTTGATATAGACCACGGCCTTGCTCTGCAGGTCCTTGGCGTGAGTCTCGGCCCATTCGGTCGAGCCCAGCAGGCCGGGCTCCTCGCCGTCCCAGCTGGCGTAGACCAGGGTGCGGCCGGGCCGCCAGCCGGTCTTGGCCATGGCGCCGAGCGACTTGGCTTCCTCCATCAGCGCGATCTGGCCGGACAGGGGGTCTTCCGCCCCGAACACCCAGCCGTCGCGGTGGTTGCCGCGCACCACCCATTTTTCGGGCTCCCGCGCGCCCTTCATCACCGCGATCACGTCATAGAGCGGCTTCTGATCCCAGTTGGACTGGACCAGCAGGTGGGCTTTCGCCCCGGCGCCGCCCACATGGTAGGTCAGGGGCAGGGATCCCCGCCAGGTCTTGGGCGCGACGGGTCCGTCGAGCGCCGCCAGGAAATGCTGAGCGTCGCCCCAGGAGATCGGCAGCACCGGAATCTTGAGGATCGTCTTGGCCTCGGCGATCGGGATGCGCGGCGCGCCCTCCACGGCCCCGTAGCCGGGGGTCAGCGGATCGCCGGGCTCCACCGGCAGGTCCTGTACCGAGCCGCGCTGGAAGCCGCGCTCGGGCCGGAACGCGCCCTTGGGATAGGCGTCGCCGGCGCCGTAGCCATCGTCGGCCGGGTCGGAATAGATCACGCAGCCCACGGCCCCATGCTCCTGGGCCAGTTTCGGCTTCAGGCCGCGCCACCCCACACCGTAGCGGGCGATGACGATCTTGCCCTTCACGTCCAGGCCCAGGCGCTGCAGCGCCTCATAGTCGGCCGGCATGCCGTAGTTCACATAGATGAGCGGCGCGGTGACATCGCCGTCGCCCTGATAGGCCACATAGGCGGGCAGGCCGCCGGCCTGACGGGCGGAACTGTCGTCGCCGGCAATGGCCGGCTCGGTCAGGTCGGCCTTGAAGGGGTGATCGCCCAGCAGTTCGAGCGCTTCGGCCTTGGGCGTCGGATAGAGGACGTTGAACACCTCGATGTGGGCGTCCCACCCCCAGGCCTTGAACTGGGCCAGGGTGTATTCGGCGTTGGCCTTATTGTGCGGCGCGCCCACCTGGTTGGGTTCGGCGGCCATCAGGCGCATGCGCTCACGCAGGGCCGCGGCCGAGATATTGGCGTCGAATCGGGTTTCAAGCGCGCGCTCGGCGTCCGCGCCGCCGGGCGTAAAGCCCAGCATCGGCGCTGGAGCCGCCGCCGCGGCGCCGGCGATGGCGAACAGGCTCGCGCCCGCCATCAGGGCTGTGTTCGGTCTTGCCATGGCTGTGGTCCCTTTGAAATCGGTGCTTCACAGGCAGCTAGCACCCTCGCGATCCGCCTGCAAAACCGCGCAGGTGGCCGCGCCCCACTGTGGCCAAAACGGCGCAATCGCCGGCGCCATCGACGCCATTGCCACGGTTATGCACGCGGCGGATTGCCCCATCGTCAGCTTTTGATATATCCCCGGCACGCGAGCGGGTGGGAGTTCGCGATTGACTGATGTGAGGCGTGCATGAAGGGGACTTCCGCCGACATAAAGGAAGCCGACTACGTTCCGTCGGAAGATGAGCCGTTCATGAATGAGCGGCAGCTCAATTTCTTCAGGAAGAAGCTGCTTGACTGGAAAGAAGACATTTTGCGGGAAGCCCGCGAAACTGTCGCGCATCTTCAGGAAGAAACAGAAAATCATCCCGACCTTGCTGATCGCGCGTCTTCGGAGACTGATCGGACGCTTGAGTTGCGCACACGGGACCGTCAGCGCAAGCTGATCTCCAAGATTGACGCCGCCATCCGGCGAATCGACGAGCGCGACTACGGCTATTGTGAAGATAGCGGCGAGCCGATCGGCTTGGCGCGGCTCATGGCCCGCCCGATCGCCACCCTCGGTCTCGAGGCCCAGGAGCGCCACGAGCGCCGCGAACGCGTTCATCGCGACGACTGACGCGCCGTTTCGACGACGCGTCAGCATCAAGTCGTTCCCAACACCCGCTGTTCCGCACTAGAAGCGGATCATGACCACCCGTCTCGTCATCGCCTCCGTCCAGGCCAATCCGACCGTTGGCGACATCGCCGCCAACGCCGCCGCCGCGCGCCGCCTGATCGGCGAGGCCGCCGCGCTCGGCGCGGACATCGCCCTTTTTCCGGAACTCTTCCTGATCGGCTATCCGCCGGAGGATCTGGCGCTAAAGCCGGCCGCCGTGCGCGCCTGCCAGGACGCCTTGATCCGCCTCGCGGCCGACACCGCCGGCGACTGCGCCGCCTTGGTCACCACCCTCTGGCCGGGTCCCGACGGCCGACCGCATAACGCCGTGGCCCTGCTGCAGGGCGGCGAGGTCCGGGGCGTCTCATTCAAGGTCGACCTGCCCAACTACGGCGTCTTCGACGAGAAGCGCATCTTCGTGGCCGGGGATGCGCCCGGTCTCTTCGAGATCAAGGGCGTCAAGGTCGGCGTGCCGATCTGCGAGGACATCTGGGGTCCCGGGCCCTGCGCGGCGCTGAAGGCGGCCGGCGCGGAGCTTCTGCTGGTGCCCAACGGCTCGCCTTTCCGGCGCACCTCCGACGACGAGCGCCTGACCGTAGCCCGCGAGCGGGTCGCCGAGACCGGCCTGCCGCTGGTCTATGTCAATCAGGTCGGCGGGCAGGACGAACTGGTCTTCGACGGCGGCTCCTTCGCCCTGCAGGCGGACGGCGGGATTTGCATGAGCCTGCCGATGTTCGAGGAGGCCCTGGCCTGCTCGACCTGGGACAAGGGCGCGGGCGGCTGGCGCTGCCTGGACGCGCCGGTCACCGACTGGCCGCGCGGACCGGAGGAGATCTACCGCGCCATGGTGCTCGGCCTTCGCGACTATGTGCGCAAGTCGGGCTTCCCGGGCGTGCTGCTAGGTCTTTCCGGCGGCGTCGATTCGGCGATTTCCGTCGTCGTCGCCCGCGACGCCCTTGGCGCCGAGGCCGTGCGCGCCTTCATGCTGCCCTCACGCTACACCAGCCGCGAGAGCCTGGAGGACGCCGAGGCCTGCGCCCGCGCCACCGGCGTGAAGCTCGACGAGATCGCCATCGCTCCAGCGGTCGCCGCCTTCGAGACCATGCTGGCGCCGCAGTTTGAAGGCCGCGCGCCTGACCTCACCGAGGAGAACATCCAGGCCCGCATCCGCGGGGTGACCCTCATGGCCCTCTCCAACAAGTTCGGCCTGATGCTCATGACCACCGGCAACAAGTCGGAAATGGCCGTGGGCTACGCCACCCTCTATGGCGACATGTGCGGCGGCTACAATGTGCTCAAGGACGTCTACAAGGTCGACGTCTATGAAGTCTGCCGCTGGCGCAACGCCAATCCCTGCTACGGCGGACCGGCCGCGCCGATCCCCGAGCGCATCCTCACCAAGGCCCCTTCGGCCGAACTTCGCCCCGACCAGACGGACCAGGACAGCCTGCCGCCTTACGAGGTGCTCGATGCCATCCTGCACGGCCTGGTGGAGGAGGAGGCCACCCTCGATGAGATCGTCGCCCGCGGCTACGACGGACCCACGGTCGAGCGGGTCCAGCGTCTGCTCTACGGCTCGGAATACAAGCGCCGTCAGTCCGCGCCCGGCGTGAAGATCGGCGGCAAGGCCTTCGGCCGCGACCGCCGCTATCCTCTGGTCAACCGCTTCCGGGACAAGGTCTCGGACTGAAAAGCGCCTTAAGCGACGACCCGCATCACCGCGTCCACCATTGGGCCGGGCGGCATGGCGCGCAGTTCAGGGATCACTTCGGCGATCCGATCGGTGGTGCGCCAGCAGCTGGTGAACTCCGGCGGCACCAGCTTGCTGTCGATGAAGTGCTGGAACAGGGCGAACAGCGGGGCCCAGAAGTCCCCCGGATTGTAGAATACGATCGGTTTGGAATGCAGGGCGAGGCGCCGCCAGGACAGCAGTTCCACCGCCTCTTCCAGGGTGCCGATGGCGCCCGGCAGCACCACGAAAGCGTCGGCCTCCTCGAACATGCGGATCTTCCGCTCGTGCATGGACTCGACGATCACCGTCGGCACATCGTCCAGGACGATCTCCCGGCTGACCAGGAACCGCGGCATCACGCCCAGCACCCGCCCGCCTGCCCCGTGGGCGGCCCGGGCGCAGGCGCCCATGAGCCCCACGCCGCCGCCGCCATAGACCAGTCGCAGGCCGTTCGCGGCCAGGGCCGCGCCGAGCTCAGAGGCCGCCGACAGCCAGGAGGGATCGGCGGCGTCCGAGGAACCGCAATAGACACAGACCGAGTCCAGTGTCGGGGTCGACATCCGTGCTTGGCTCCCCAGATAAGAATGCGTCAGATAGGCGGTCCACGCCTGATCGGCGGCCCCATGGCCGCGACTCGCGCCCCACCCCGGAAGGATCGCCCGATTACGACTGCGATGAAAGACAGGATCGCGGCCTTCCTGGTTCTGGCCGCCCTCGCCGGCTGCCAGGCGCGGCCGACCGCTCCCATCGGGTCGGTCGCGGCTCCGCCGGCGGAACGTTCCGCCGAGAGCCTCTATCGCGCGCCGCCTGAGGTCGTGGCCGCGGCGGTGGAGAGCGGCGGGCGCCTGTGTCTGGAGGGCCGCGCCGCGCCTGGCGACCGAGTGCGTCTGGCCTCGCCCGGCGGTCAGGCCTTCTATGCCGACGCCGGTCGCGACGGAGTCTGGAAACTCACCCTGACGGATACCGCCGAACCGCGCCTCTATGGCCTGGCCATGATGGATCATGGCCGGCTGGTGCAGTCGCAGGGCTATGTGGCGCTTCTGCCTGGCGGCGGCGGCGCCCTCCTGCGCGCGGGGGCCGGCGCCCGGCCGCTCGATATGGCCGCCGCCGGACCGGCGATTCTCGCGGTGGATTTCGATTCCAAGGGCGGCGCGGTGGTGTCCGGGGTCGCCGGCGCTGGCGCGGCCCTGCAGCTCTGGCTTGACGGCGCCCGCCGGTTGAACGGCCGCGCCGGATCGGATGGCGCCTTCTCCCTGGCCCTTAACGAGCCCCTGACCTTCACAACCCACCGCTTCGAAGTCATCGACGGCGCCCATCACGCCGATCTGGCCGTGGCCTTCTCGCCGGCCGGCGCGCTGACCGCCGGTCCCTACCGCGCCGCCCCGATGGGCGGCGGCTGGCGGATCGACTGGATCACCCCCGGCGGCGGCCTGCAGACCACTCTCCTCCTTACCCGTCCCGGAGCGGCCGCTTGACCTTTCACCACGCCGCCACCCGCCACACCGCGCCGGCGATCGATGCGCCCGCCAAGGCGAAGTTCGGCTTCTGGTCGTCCATGGCCGACCTCGTGCGTCTGGTCATGCGCTCCCGCGCCCAGGGTCTGAAGACCCGCCTCGGCGCCGCCCTGTTCCTGGTCCTGCTCGGCAAATGGACCGGAGTCATTGGTCCCCTGATGATCTCCCGCGCCATCGATCGGCTCAACACCGGCCATAGCGGCGGCCAGGCGGTGTTCACCGCCTTCGCCGGCCTGGTCATGGGCTTCGTCGCCCTGCGCTTCATCGCCAACGCCGCGCCCTATCTGCGCGACACCATCTTCACGCCGGTCTCCCAGATGGCCCTGGCCCAGTCGTCCAAGGAGACCTTCGCCCACGCGCTTGGTCTGTCCCTGAACTTCCATCAGGGGAAACAGACCGGCGGCCTGGCCCGGATCATCGACCGCGGCGCCCGGTCCACCGACTTCCTGCTGCGCAGCGTGGTGTTGAACCTCGGTCCCACGGTGCTGGAGCTGCTGATGGCGGCCTATGTGCTGACCAGCCGCTTCAACTGGCGCCTGGCCACCGTCGCCGTCGCCACCATCGTCATCTACATCGCCTTCACCTTCGGCATCTCCAACTGGCGCATCAAGCATCGCCGGGACCTCAACGACGCCGATTCCCGCGCCGCCGGCCTCGCCGTCGATTCCCTGATGAACTACGAGACCATCAAGACCTTCGGGGCCGAGGGACGCATGGTGGCCGGCTATGAGACGGCGCTGATCGACTATGCCTACGCCGCCACCAAGGCCAACACCTCCCTGCAGCTGCTCAACGGCATTCAGGCGGTGGTGCTCAACCTCGGCCTCGTCACCGTCACCCTCCTGGCGGGCATGGAGGTCATGGCCGGCCGGATGAGCCTCGGCGGCGTCACCGCCTGCATCCTGATCCTGCAGCAGGTCTATGCGCCCCTGTTCAGCCTGGGCATGAACTATCGCGAGATCCGTCAGGCCTTCATCGACATGGAGCAGATGCTCGATCTGCGCGCCCTGAAGGCCGACATCACCGACGCCCCGGGCGCCCGCGCCTTGCCGCCGGCCTCCGAGCGCGGCGCGGAGCTGCGCTTCACCGGTGTCGGCTTCCAGCACACCGCCCGCAGCGTCGGCCTGGACGACATCAGCTTCGTCACCCCGCCGGGAACCACCACCGCCCTGGTGGGGCCTTCCGGCTCCGGCAAGACCACAATGGTGCGCCTGGCCCTGCGCCTGCTCGATCCGCAGCAGGGCGCCGTCCTCATCGACGGTGTCGATCTGCGCCAGGTCAGCCAGGCGTCCCTGCGCCGCGCCGTGGCCCTGGTGCCCCAGGACGTGGCCCTGTTCAACGACACCCTGTGGGCCAACATCGCCTTCGCCAATCCCGACGCCAGCTCCGAGGACGTCTGGGCCGCGGCCGAGGCGGCGGAGCTCTCGGCCTTCATCGACGGACTGCCCTATAAGATGGAGACCAAGGTCGGCGAACGCGGCCTCAAGCTCTCCGGCGGCGAGCGCCAGCGCGTCGGCCTGGCCCGGGCCCTGCTGGCCAATCCGCGGCTTCTGGTCCTCGACGAGGCCACCAGCGCCCTGGACGGCCCCACCGAGGCGGCGATCCAGGCCACCCTGCGCAAGGTCCGGACCGGCCGCACCACCCTGGTGGTGGCCCATCGCCTGTCCACCATCGTCGACGCCGACCAGATCCTGGTCATCCGTCGCGGCCGCATCGTCGAGCGCGGCGACCACGAGGCCCTGCTGGCCAAGGCCGGCGAATACGCCGCCCTGTGGCGGCGCCAGACCCGTGGCCAGAACCCCGCCAACGCGCGAGGGGCTGTCACGGCAACCCAGTTGAGCTAAATCGAAGGCTCGCAGACATCACGAAGGACGCCAGAGCATGAACTACCTCCACACCATGGTGCGGGTCGCCGACCTCGATCAGGCCCTGGCCTTCTATTGCGGCGCGCTCGGCCTGGAGGAGGTGTCGCGCTTCGACAATGACGGCGGCCGGTTCACCCTGGTCTTCCTGGCCGCGCCCGACGACGTAGAAGCCGCCAGGGCGCAGCGCGCGCCGACCGTGGAGCTGACCTACAACTGGGATCCGGAGGTCTACACCGGAGGGCGCAACTTCGGTCATCTGGCCTATGCGGTGGACAATATCTACGAGACCTGCGCGCGCCTTCAGGCCGCCGGCGTCACCATCAATCGTCCGCCGCGTGACGGCCACATGGCCTTCGTCCGCTCGCCGGACGGCGTCTCGGTGGAGCTTCTGCAGAAGAACGGCTCCCTGCCGAAGGCCGAGCCCTGGGCCTCAATGCCCAACGTCGGCGTCTGGTAGGGGCGTCAAGCTCCTGAGCCAGTTCACCGCCGCGGCCACATAGGCCCGGTCCCGGGTCAGAGGCGAGGTATGCGTCGCCCCCGGCATGTCCAGGATCCAGGATCTGTCCGCGCCGGCGGCGAGGGCGACCTCGGCTGTGCGCCAGGCCTGCGACAGCCGGGCGGCGGGGGCTGTGTCGCCGTTGATCACCACCACCGGGATTCGGTGATTCAGAGGGCCGAGGGCCTGTGACTGGCTGAGCCCAACGGCCATGAGGCGATCCTCGTCCCGGGCGGTCATCAGACATGTCTGGCAGACCAGGCCATGGTATTTGCGGGCGGCGGCCTCCGGACGCAGCCCCATCTGATCGGCCATGCCATGCGCGGCCAGACCGCCCAGGCCGAGCCGTCCCAGGGTCACGGCAAGCGCCGCCGCCTGGTTTTCCTGGCGCAGATCCGCCAGCAGCAAGGGCGACTCCAGCGCCGCGGCGCCCACGCCGTCGACCGCGACCAGCCCGGCCACCCGTTCGGGATGAAGCTTGGCGAAGGTCTCGGCGTAGAGCGCCCCGTTGGAATGCCCCACCAGGATCACCGGCGCGGTCTCCCCCAGCTGGTCCAGCAGATCGCCCAGCTCCGCCGCCTTGGCCAGGGCGTCGGGCGCCCCGTCGCGGGGAAGCGAGCCGCCCAGTCCGGCCCGGTCGAAGGCGCAGGCCCGCCCGCCGGGCGCCAGATCGTCCAGCACATAGTCCCAGTCGGCCGAGGTCCCGAACGCGCCCGCCGACAGGATCACGGTCGGCGCGGCGGTCCGCGCGCCGCGGCAGTCGACGGCGAGGGGCGTGACGGCGGCGTGGGCGGCGGTGGTGGCGGCGGCGAGCGCCGCGGCGATCCGGACGGCGAGGCGTGGGTGGCTCATCGGCGTCCTCAAGTCGCGGGTCGGCCATGAGAGTCGCCCGCCGCGCGGCGGCTGTCTACAGGCGCCACGCCACGATCCGTCGACTATTCCACCGCCTTCAGGACGGTCTCGACGGCGGCCATGGGCGCGCGCACCTCCGACAGGTTGGCTTCCATGGCGGCGAGGCTGCTGGCGATCCGCGACTGAGCGGTCGAGGCGCCTTCCGCGAGCTGGCGATAGGCGTCGTCGTTGGCCAGCCGCGCCCGCGCCTGCTGGACGATCGCATAGTAGCGCATGGCGAAGACGATCAGGATCGTCGCCAACGGCAACACCAGGGTCAAAAGATAGAGCGTTATGGTCATGGGAATCCCCTAGGTCTCGGATTTGGCGGTAAGTGTCTTGGCCGCGTCGGCGACGCGCGCCGGCGTGAGGTGAAGGGCGAAGTCGGTGACCTCGAAATAGTTGAGCGCCTTGCCATCCTGGGACAGTTCCAGCTGGCTGGTCACCAGGCCGGCGTCCTCCAGTTTCTTAAGATGCAGGTGCAGCAGGGGCCGGCTGATGCCGATCTCGCGCGCCAGCCGGCTGACATAGTTGCGACCGCCGCCGGCCAGCGCCGCGACAACCCGCAGGCGGTGCGGATTGGCCAGGGCCGTCAGGGTCGCCAGGAGCTGGTCGCCGTCCATGCCTCTGTCGCTGATTGATTTCATATGTTAGAAATAACTGACGCATGTCAGGGAGTCAATCGGCAGTGTCGCGACTGTTCGCGCGCGGCCGCCGGGGAGCGCGAAGCTTATCGAAAGGAAGAAAGTTGCGGGTGGCGTAGGCGTTCCGAGTCCGCGCGTCCGCCGCATGTTCCGGCGCGGACATCGAGAGGGAACCGCGATGGCTCCCCGGGCAGGACTCGAACCTGCGACCCGGCGATTAACAGTCGCCTGCTCTACCAACTGAGCTACCGAGGATCGGGCAATCGCCGAAGGAGGGGGCTAATACGACGCGGAATCGGGGCGCGCAAGTCGCCCATCGCGCCTTCTGTGAAATCCCTGCGTCTGGCCGCCGCCGGCCTTGCCGCGCGGGCGAAGCCCATGACAATGACCGTGTGCGGACGGCGCGCGGCCTCGGGGGCGATGACATGGGACGAATGGCGTGCGGCAGGGTCATGACGCTGGGTCTGGCGGTGGCGCTTGGCGCCGTGGCGGTCACGGGCGCCGCGCTCGCCCGGCGGTGGCCGTATCCGTACGAAGGCGTCCCGCGCTTTGACCACATCGTCGTCATTCTGGAGGAGAACAAGGAATACGATCAGATCGTCGCCGGGGTCGATGCGCCGAATATCGGCCGGCTCGCCAAGGCCTATGGCGACGCGGCGCGCTTCTATGGCGAGGTCCATCCCAGCGAGGCCAACTATGTCGCCCTGCTGGGCGGCGACACCTTCGGCATCCACGACGACGATCCCTTCTACTGCAAGCCGGGCTCCGCCGACCGCACCTGCGCCCTGGCGCGCAGCCAGGCGAACTATCCGGATCACACCGTCGCCTCGCCCCATCTCGGCGATCAGCTGAAGGCCACGGGCCAGACCTGGAAGGGCTATTTCGAGAACCTGCCCGAGCCCGGCTCCCTGGTCTATTTCGCCGGCGACGGCATCGAGGGCTCGCCCCTGAAGACCCAGCCCCTGTACGCCTCGAAACATTCCGGCTTCGTCAACTTTGCCTCGACCCAGACGGCCCCGGATCGGGCGCAGCTGCTCGTGGGCTTCGACCAGTTGGAAAAGGATCTGGCGGCGGGCCAGTTGCCCAACTTCGCCCTCATCGTTCCCAACCAGTGTAACGAGATGCACGGCCTCTTCGGTCCCGGTGTGCCGCCGGACTGTGTCGGCTCCAACACCGGGCCCCTGATCCGCCGTGGTGACGCCGTGGTTGGCAAGCTCGTTGCGAAACTCCAGGCCACTCGGGCCTGGCGGTCGGAAGGGAACATGGCTATCGTCATCACCTTTGACGAAGGCTCCGGCGGCGACCGGACCGGCTGTTGCGGGATCACCCCCGGCGCGGCCTCCAACTACGGCGGCGGCCACATCCCGACGATCGTGATCACAAATCACGGCCCGCGGGGCCTGAAGGACGAGACGCCCTACAGCCACTATTCCCTGCTGCGCACCCTCGAGGATGCCTTCGGGATTGGCGAGCATCTGGGCCACGCCGCCGATGACGCCGGCGGGGTGAAGCCGATGGCGGCGCTGTTCGGCGGCAAATAGAGCGCAACGCTGCGGAGTCCGAGACGGATTGACGCATTTCCGCCCCGTTGCGGCCTCCGCGTCTCCAAATTCATTGCGAAGGGCTCGCGTCTTGGGATAAAGCCGTTCTTTAGGGTTCCAAGCGTGGAGTTGCCGTCCCATGGCCAAGTCGGTCACAGTCACAGCCGTTGCGGCGTCGGTTGCCGCCCTGGCCCTGACCGCGGCCGCCGCGCCCGCCCAGGCCAAGCTGTACACGGTCGCCTTTTCCGGCATCTGGAACCCCAGCGCCGCCGTCACGCCCTACAGTGCGCCGAACGAGAGTTTCGCCTTCGGCTTCAAGCTGTTGAGCACCTTTCAGGCCGACTACTACGATCAGGCGCCCGATATCGCCGCCACCACGCAGTTCACCGCCTACAGCTACACGCTGAACGGCGTCCTGGTTCCGGGCGTCCCCGACGACATCGCCTTCTTCTCGGCCGCCTACGGCGGCGGCCTGGCGCTGGGTTACTACGATTACAGCGTCGAGTTCGGCGGGACGACGCTGGCCAGTATCGACACCGTCAACCCCGACGCGACCCTGATCCTCGGCAAGTACAGCCTGCTGGCCTATCTCCAGCAGCAGGGCACGGGCGCCGTCGTCGCCCTCACCGACGTTCCCTCCACCGGCTCGATTGTTCCCGAGCCGGCCGCCTGGGCCATGATGCTTGTCGGTGTGGCTGGCGTGGGCGCCTTGGCCCGCCGCCGTCGCGCCCTTCCCACCGCCGCCTGAACCGAACCGTCCCGCGCCCGAACCCGACGCGGAACGGACGGCGATGACTCGCTTCTCAGGCGCCACCCTTTCCGCCGCGCGCGCCCTGATCGGCCAGTATGGCGAAGACGCTGAAATCATCGCCACCCTTCGCGCCGCCGAATTTGCCGCTGAGGGCGACACCCGCGGGCTGGCCGATTGGGACGAGATCATCGCCTGCGTCGCCGCCCTCCAGGATGGCGATCCCGGAGCGGCGGCTCTGCACTGAGCGAACCCGGAGACCTCGCCGCCGCAACAGTCAGTCGGCGTCGACCAGCACCAGTTCGGAGTCCTCGCTCGCCGTGACGGTGATCGAGGGCTCGCCGGAGATCGCCGCGCCGTCGCGCGCCGCAAGCTTCACCCCGTTGACCTCCACCGCGCCCGTGGCCGGGACCAGATAGGCCTTGCGGCCCGCGCCCAGGTCGTAGGTCAGCGACTGCCCCGCCTTCAGGGTCGCCCCCAGCACCCGCGCCGCCGCGCGGATCGGCAGGGCGTCGTCATCGCCGTCCACGCCGCTGGCCAGGGTCACCCAGCGCCCGGACCGGTCTGTCTTGGGGAAGGGGCGGGCGCTCCAGGTCGGCGTTCCGCCGGCCCGGTCGGGCAGGATCCAGATCTGGAAGATCCGGGTGGGGCCCGCTTCCTGATTGTATTCGGCGTGGCGGATCCCGCTGCCGGCGCTCATCACCTGCACATCGCCGGCCGCCGTGCGGCCTTCGTTGCCCAGGCTGTCCTTGTGGCTGATCGCGCCCTCGCGGACATAGGTGATGATCTCCATGTCGGCGTGCGGGTGGGGCGGGAAGCCCGTGCCCGGGGCGATTTCGTCGTCGTTCCACACGCGCAGAGCGCCGTGGCCCATGCGCGCCGGATCGTGATAGCCGGCGAACGAGAAATGATGGCGGGCCTTGAGCCAGCCGTGGTCGGCGCCGCCGAGCGACGCGAACTCCCTGCGATCGATCATGATACTCTCCCTTGGCCCGCGAACGGCGGGCGTCGTCGAGGCCCTATCTATGGACGCCGGAGGGGCTCCGAAATAGAAACAAATGAAATCCATTGTTTCGGAAAGTGCTCATGTCGACCCTTCCTGACTTCGACGGCCTGGCCATCTTCGCCCGCGTGGCCGAGGCCCGTTCCTTCGCCGGCGCGGCGGCGGACCTGGCGCTCTCCAAGGCCACGGTCTCCAAGGCCGTCGCCCGCCTGGAGCAGCGCCTGGGCGCGCGCCTGTTCAACCGCACCTCGCGCCGGCTGGCCCTCACCGACCTCGGCCGCAGCCTGGCCGTGCGCGCCGCCGCCCTGCTCGCCGACGCCGAAGGGGTTGAGGCTGACGCCCAGGCCCAGTCCGCGGCCCCGCGCGGGCGCGTCCGCCTGGCCGCGCCCATGTCCTTCGGCCTGCGCAAGGTCGCGCCGCTGCTGTCGGATTTCCACACCCTCTATCCCGACGTGCAGGTCGACCTGCATCTCAGCGACGCCTTGGTGGACGTGATCGGCGAGGGCTTCGACGTGGCCCTGCGCATCGGCGTCCTGGCCGACTCGTCCCTTCGCGCCCGCCGGCTCTGCGCCGTGCGGCGGCTCGTGGTCGGCGCCCCGGACTATTTCGATCGCCGCGGCCGGCCGGCCCATCCCGCCGATCTCGCATGCCACGCCTGCCTCGGCTACGCCTATCTGGCCACGCCGGACATCTGGCGGTTTTCTCGCGCCGACGGGGAGGCGATCTCCATCCGCCCCTCCGGGCCCCTCTGCGTCAACAATGCCGACGCCCTGACACCCGCCCTGCTGGCCGGCATGGGCCTCGCCGTCCAGCCCGACTTCATCGTCGCCGAGGCCCTGGCTGCGGGAACCCTTGAGGCGGTGATGACTGACTGGTCCATGGCCGACAGCGCCCTCTACCTCGTCACCCCACCCGGCGGCCCCCGCCCGGCCCGGGTTGAGGTCCTCGTCGACTTCCTGGCCGCGCGCCTGAGCGGCCGCTGACGATCCGTGTTCGACTTGCGAAACTAGGTGCTCTTTTCGCGCTTCTCTTCCTTGCCTTCTTCCCGGGCCGCCGCCCGCGCTTCGGCGCGCCGGGGCGGCATGGCGGGCTGCGCCGCCTTCAGCTTCTCCCACAGTTCGCGAAGTGCGTCGCGTTGCGGCTTCGCCAGCCAGCCGCTCGTCTTGAGACCATCGGCCATGTCTGGAGCCTTTGCGTCCAGACTGGCGTTTGACGCAGTCCATAGCGCGGCGGCCGACCCCCAGGCTGCGGCGAACGGGTCGGCGCGCTTTAGACGTGAGGTCTGTGTGAGGAGGTTCCCCTCCTGCAGCTTGTCGCCGCTCACGATATCGCCGCGATAGTACCAGCGGATTTCCGTACCCGACGCGAGCAGCGACTCGTGCAGCGCGGCGAAACGCGGGTTTCCGAACAGTTTGGCGAAGTTCGCGCGCACATGGGAAATGTCGCGGTCGATGCGCAGGTCGCCGTGGATCTGAGCTTCCACATAGCTGTCGGGGTTCCGATCCTCGGGCAGGCTGCCTCCTGTCGCCGCCCGGATCACCTGGCCGAAATTGGCGCCGTCGAACGTGGCCACCGGTCCGGTGTCCCAGGGCGAGGCGTCGGTCGGAGTGGGGGCTCCCGGACTCACCGCGCCGGCTCTCACCAGGCTCCCGTGATCGCTTTCGGTCGGGGACCACTGCCGAAGCGAGTCGCTGGACGTTATCGTCGCGCGCGCCCGTAACACCTCGGGTTTGATGGCGAAGTGCAGGGGCAAGGTTTCCTGGGCCAGGGTGTCGGCCAGGGCCCCGAAGTCGCTGCCGGCCAGGTTCAGCGCGGCATATTTCGGGAGGACCTCGTCAGGCGCCGGTACGTTCGGGTCCAGCCCTTTGGTGGGGCTGGGGTTGTCGTGCGCCGTTCGCGAGAACGATGCGCGCCGGTAGCGCTCTGGATAGAAGGTCCCCACTTCGGCGGTCTTGCGCTTGGGGCTGTCGCCGCCGCCGCCGATGATCGACTTGCCTGTCTGGTGAACATTGGGGATTTCCCGCGTCGCCGCCAGACTGTCCCCGATCGACCGCCCGCCGCCGACGAGCGCGAGCGGGTTCGTGGCATGCGACACCTCCACGTCCGCCAGCCGCGCCTTGAGCGCCTCGTCGTTGTCGCCGGGAAAGACCGGCGCGCGCTCCTGAGCCGCGGCGCGCGCGCGCGCCAGGGCCATCACCTCGGCGACAGCGTCAGCTTTGCGCTGTTCGTGAGCCTGCTCGCGGTCCGCCTCCACGGTGAGTGCGGCGGCAAGTTCCGCCTTGGAGTCGGGGAGGGCGGCGATGCAGTTGCGGACATCCGTGAGCCTTGCGAGCCGCTCGGCCAGCGGCGCTCCGGCGTCCAAGGTTCGGTTATAGGCGTCTATGGCGCCGTTGAGCCGTTTCTCCGGCGTGTCTCCAGCAAACGGATTCCATTTTATGGGCGCCCGTCCCTGAATCCGCAGTTGGGCGGCCGGCGAATCTCCGGCCACCGCCTGCACGGGAGCGTATCGCGCCAGCGTGGCGGGCCGCAGATCCGTCATCTCCGCCCCGGAAGGCAGGCGCGGTTCGGGCTCCGCCGCCGGGCGGCGCGTGGGCGTCGTGAGAGCGCTCCGCGTCGCGGACTCCATGTGTCAGCAACCCCCCGCCGGCCGCGTCGCGTCTTCGCGGCGGGTCGACGTGACCACGGTTTGAGCCGCCCGGCAATCCGCTGCGGCCGGCGCCTAGATCCAGATCGCCATTCTCAGGCCCAGGGCGTCTGTCTCCGGCGGATCGGGCAGGCTTTCGCTGCATCCCTCGGCGATGCGTCGTGCCGACCAGGAGATCGCCGCGGCGTCGAGCACGTCTTCCGCGGGCAGACCCTGGGCGCGGCCGGCGGCCACAAGCGCCTCAATATCGCCGAACACGGGCGCGAGCAGCCCCCGCCGCGCCGCGCGGCCCTCGGGTGTCTTCTTGCCGACGGCAAGCGGCGCTCCGGCCATGGCCGCGAAGCTCAGTTCCGGATGGACCTCGCGCAGCACGTCCCGCAGCTCTGGCCGTTCCCGCAAAAGCGCATCCGCCTCGCGGATCTTCGGCACGATGTTCCAGGCCTGGATCGTCAGCGCCTTGCCGAGCGGCGATGACGCCCGCGAGGCGGCGCGCGCCTCGTCGTAGGTGGCGGCCGCCAGCACCGCCCGCACGGGCGCGGGAAATACGCTACTCCCCCGCGTCCGCAGCCGCGCCCGGGCGAGCCGGTCGCACAGCCGCCCGCCGGTCTCATAGGCGTCGGCTAGGCCCATGGGCGTATCCACCGCCACGATGTCGAAGGCCGCCCCGCTGGCGAACAGGTCCGCCAGCCGCGCCACCCGCTGCACAGTCGCGCCGTCTGGCCCCAGGCTCACCACCGCCCACCCGTTCGGCGCGCCGTCGACGCCCGCGACCCTGATCATCCCACCATCTTCCCCAGGGGGCGCACGCTCCCCAAACCCATGCTAACCTCAACCGACAATCCAGAGGGAGGACCGCGCCCATGCAGGTGCGACTGGAGCCGCAGAAGAATCTCGCCGGCGATCCGAAGCAGGCGACTCAAGGTTTCGGCAAGGTGCGTCGCGATTCGCCGCCGCCGGCCTTCGATCCCGCCACGGACGTCGACGCCGCCTGCGCCTTCTTCGAGACCTGGGGCTATGTGGTGCTGAAGGATTGCCTGAGCACCGCCGAACTGGTCCATCTCAACGGCTTCTATCAGCGCACCCAGGCCGAGCGCCCGGAGGCCTGGGGCCTGACCGACAAGCGCAAGCCCCATCACCGCGGCCAGGGCCTGATCTATTCCCAGCCCCTGCTCGATCACCCGGAGCTCGACCGCTATACCCGCCATCCCAGGTCCTATCCCGTGGTCCAGCGCCTACTGGGCGGCGAGGACCGTCCCCGCTTCGCTGAGTTCAACTTCCGCGAGACGCCACAGAGCGCCGGGCCCGGGGCGATGAACTTCCACCATGACGCCGTGCGCGAGGACCGCCTGATCCGCACGCCCTTCATGCCCAGCGACTGGCTCTGCGCCATCCACTACCTCACCGATGTCGAGCCGGGCGCGCCCTGTTTCTGCGTCGTGCCGGGCAGCTATCGGTTCGAGACCCTCAAGGCCGCCCACAAGGCCCTGGGCGCCGACTATCATGAGCTGCCGCTCTACGGCCCGGCCGGAACCTGCGTGCTCTACGACACCGCCACCTTCCACACCCGGCTGGACGGCGACGGCGAAAAGATGCGCCGCACCTGGCATCAGTACTACGCCCGCGGCGGCTGGCTGCGCAGCGCCCTTCCAACCACCAGCCGCTATGTGCGGGCGCCCACGCCGGTGCTCACTGACTGGAACCTGTTCCCTGAGCGCCTGGCCCTCAGCCCGGATCCCGCCACCCGCCTGTTCTTCTCCCATTGGAACACCGCCATGGGCGAATGGGCGGCCAGCGGCTTCGATCCGGCCGTCCGCAAGGCCATGCCGCGCGGCGAGCAGTAGGTTTCAGCGCAATAGCTTTGGCGCCGCCGCCGATCACGCTATGGGGAAGGGCGGGGTTGGGGCCGGCGTAAAGGACAGCGCATGGAAGTCAGCTTCCGCGACCTGATCACCATTATCCATGGCATGGGTTTCGGCGCCCTGTTCATGCTGGCCTTCTCCGGCGCGATCGGGGTGCTCTACGCCACCATCGCCGCCGGCGAGCGCTGGCCGGCGTCCTCCGTCCACATCCGGCTGTTCCGCTTTTATCTGCTGACCATGGCCGGGCTCGCCTGGCTCACCGTGCTGTCGGGCACCTATCTCGTCTATCCCTGGTACCGGGCCAACCCGCCGCCCGGGACCACTGATCTCTCAGGCTTTCCGCAGAAGCTGCTGCTCTCCAGCCCCCGCACTGCCGGCTGGCACACGCTCGGCATGGAGTGGAAAGAGCACGTCTCCTGGTTCACCCCGATCGCCATGACCATGGTGGCTTATGTGTTCATCACCTATGGCCCCCAGCTGGCCCGTCATCGCGGCCTGCGCAATGCGGTCATGGGCTTCACCGCCGTTGCCTTTCTGGCGACCGCGGTGGCCGGGGCTTTCGGCGCTTTCCTCGACAACCGCGCGCCGGTGCGCGGCGGCCCTGAGATCGTCCTGATGGGAGCGAAGTAGCATGCCCCTCGCTCCGCCCCCCGAAGAGGGCGACGTCGTCGACCTGCCCACCGGCCCCGGCGCCGCGGCGATCCTGGCGGCCGCGATCGGCTGCTTCGTCTTCGGCGTTCTGGCCTTCACCGGCGACGCCTCACCGCCGTTCAAGGCCGCGATGAACCTGTGGAAACCGTCTGGGCCGCTCTCGGGCGTTTCGACCATCGCCATCGGCGCCTGGCTCGTCAGCTGGGCTGGGCTGGCGGCGATGTGGGGCCGGCGGGAGATAAGCCTGCGGCCGGTCAATATCACCGCCTTCGCCCTGCTGCTCGGGGGCTTGCTGCTGACCTTCCCGCCGTTCATGGACCTGCTGCAGGGCAAGTGACGCCTTCGCGCACAGGAGTTCCCCCCGTGGCCCCGGGCGATCATGACAAACGACGCTACGATCCCCTGACCATCGTCCTGCACTGGGTCACGGCGCTGCTCACCCTGGTTCTGTGGGCGGGGGCCAAGAGTCTCGATCTGGTCCCGGCCGGCGCCCTGCGCGCCGACGCCCGGTCATTGCACATCGTCCTCGGTATCGCGCTCGGCGCCCTGGGCGGGGGCCGCTTCGTCTGGCGGCTGAGCTTCGGCCGGCCGCTGCCCGAGACGGGCGCGGGCCTGATGGGTTTGGCGTCGAAGGCCGCCCATGCGGGCCTCTACGCTCTGCTGGCGGTCATGGTCGGGGTGGGCATGCTTCTGGCCTGGACCGGCGGTGACAGCTTCTTCGGTCAGTTCGCCGCGCCGTCGCCCGACGCGAACGACCGCGATCTCGCCCGGGGCCTGCAACAGCTGCATGGCCTCATCGGCTGGCTGATCGTCGCCCTGGTCGGCGTCCATTCCGGCGCCGCCCTGGTGCATCAGTATGTCCTGCGCGACGGCCTGCTCAACCGGATGTGGCCGGGGCGGCGGGCGTGATTGATGTGTGTTCACACACACACTTAAACCTGACCATCCGTGTGTCTAGTGTGTATAAATACCCACGGACAGTCGGGCGGTCATAGAAGCGATTGAGGCTGACGGCTGGGTCGAAGTCGCTCAGAGAGGCTCGCACAAACAGGTCAAACACCCGGCCAAGCCAGGTCGCGTGACGGTCCCGCACCCCAAACGGGACCTGCCGGCCGGAACCCTGCGATCTATCGAGAAGCAGGCTGGACTTTCATTGAGGCCCTGAAACCATGTCGAACTATATTGCTCTGATCCACAAGCAGGACGACAGCGACTACGGCGTGTCGTTTCCGGACTTCCCCGGCTGCATCACCGCGGGAGCCACGCTCGACGAGGCCCGGGGCATGGCCGAGGAAGCGCTTGCGTTTCACATCGAGGGACTGGAAGCCGACGGCGAGCCCATTCCCCAGCCGTCCGGGTTGGATGGGGTCATGGCGGATGCGACGAACCGGGATGGCGTGGCCATCCTGGTCGCCGTCGAGCCGAAGGTTCGGACGATCCGGGTCAACGTGACCTTGCCCGAAGACGCTCTGCGCGCCATCGACAGCTACGCCGAACGGCACGGCTATACCCGCTCGGGCTTTCTGGTATCGGCGGCGCGGCGCGTGATGGCGGAGGACGCGGCGGTCTGAGCCCGTGCGCCTATTTCGCCGCCGCCTGGCTCCGGGCCAGGGTTCCGCGCGTCTTGTAGAGGCCCATCAGGCGCTTGCGCATCGGCTCGTCCCACAGTTTCAGCGCCGCATAGGCGATGACGAGTGTGACGGCGAAACTCACGACGGACGACGGCAGGCCGATGAGACGGAGGGGGCATGGGTTGCCTACGCCGCGCTTCACCCTGTCCTCTAGCTTTCTCCATTGCGTGGTGGCGGCGCCGTATTTGTCTTGGGCGAATCTATTCGTCAGCCCGAATCCCAGGGTCGCGGAAGCAGTATCCGGCCATTCAAAACGGGTTGACTTGCATATTGCAATATGTGATGATCTGTCCATGTCCGCCGCCGAGCCCCAATTCGTCGATGCCCCAGACCCCGCCATCGCGGAGACTGAGGCGTGTATGGAGGCGCTCCGGCGGCTGACCGACATGGCCATGGAGATCGCCGACGCGGTCCGGATGGAAGTTCGGCTCGAACATCAGGTTTACGGTTTGCAGATGAACCGCGCGGCGACGCCCGCCGAGGTTCAGGCCGCCCGCACCGCCATCCCCACCAAGGCGCGCGATGTCGCCGACGCCTTCGCGCGGATATCCAAGGCGGTCCGATTCACCATCGGCCTGCGCTTGCGCACCCAGAAGGACCTTAGCGCCCTGATCGCCGGCGAGCCCCTGGCCCGCGAAGAGCGCCGCAAGGCGGCCGTCGAACGGTCGGAAGCCGGGGTCGAGGCCAAGCGCAAGGCCCAGGTCGACAAGGTTGGTCGTCTGGTCATGGAAGCCGCCGACCGGCAGCGGGAATACATCCACGACATCGAGATCTATGACGAACTCGAGAAGGCGCTCGATGAGCGTCTCGAGGACGACGAAGCCTACGCCGATCTCGACAACGTCCCGATCGAACAGGTCGTCCGCCGGATCTGCAAGGATCTGTGCATCGAACCGGACTGGAGCCTCTGGGA
>CAIQJF010000036.1 GCA_903872075.1 uncultured Caulobacteraceae bacterium
CAGCAGCAGATTGAGGCTCAGCAGCAGGCCCGCGCGATCTCCCGCCTCCGCCTGCCGGTCCGCCTGTGCCAGAAGACGCGCTGACGTCGCCCGGTCGGAGCCGGCGGCGTCGAGACTCCGCGCCGGAGCGGGCGCCGCCTCCACCACCAGCTGGCGCTGGCGGCGCATCAGCGCCGTGACCTGCGACGTCGGGCCGACCAGCTGAAGCAGCAGATCAAGGCTCAACAGCAGGCCCTCCCGGTCGCCGGCGTCGGCCTGTCGCGTAGCCTGGGCGAGAAGGCGCGTGGCCGGAGATTCGAGCGGAGCGCGCTGCGCCGCGGCTGGCCGCGGCGAGAACTTGAGCCGGGGAAGCCGGGCCTGACGCCATCCGAAGTCGGCGGCCTTCTCGGACAGCCACCGCCGGAGACGGGACCAGGGCGGCGCGACGTCCGCAACCGGAAGCTCGGCGTGGCGCCGGCTTTCCAACGAGGCCTTCAGCGCCGCCGCCGCCGCATGATGCGGCGCCAGCGCCAGCGCCTGTCGCACTTCGGCGTCGGCCTCCGCCTCCCTGCCGCTCTGGCGATGGATGCGGGCGAGTTGGACGTGGGGCTCGGGGTCCGTGCGATCCAGCCGGGCCAGCCGCTCCCACATCGGGCGCGCATCCTCGCCCTGTCGGCTCTTCATCAGCAGCCGGCCGGCGGCGCGCAGCGAAACCACGCGGTCCGGATCCTGGACCAGGACCCGGTCGAAACACTCAAGCGCGCGCGCAGGGTACTGGGCCCGCAGGTCCAACCCTTGCTTCTCGATCAGGCGAAGGTCCCGGCGCCCCTCCGCCGGACGGCGGCCGAGCATCAGCCCCATATTACTGAACGCTCCGGAACCGCTCCATCAGGTCGCGCGCGTCGGCGTTTTCAGCGTCTTCGGCCAACAGGCTGCGGACGACCTGCTGGCCTTCCTGGATGGAGCCAAGGTGCAGCAGGCATCGGGCGATCTGAAGCCTGCTGGTCTTGCTGTTCTCGGGATCGAGCTCGGCCAGCCGGGTCCATGCCCGCAGGCCGATCGCAGGGCGGCGCATGCCGTTCGCTGCGCGAGCGATCAACAGCTGCACCTCGGCGTCGTTGGGAAGCAGATCGCTCGCCGCCGGGCCGTAACTCAGCACCGTGCGGAGATTCCCCGCCTTGTAGGCGCCGCGCATCGCCTTCAGCAGGTTGCGTCCCACCTGATCGAGGCGTTGACGCCCCTCTTCGTTGTCCGGCGCTTCGCTGACCACGGCGCTGAACAGTTGATAGGCGTCGAGGAAGCGCTCTTCGGTGATCGCCGCGCGTCCGGCGTAGATCATCCGCAGGATGATGCTCGAAAGGCTTTGCGCGGCTTCCTCGTTGTCGGGCAGACGCGCCAGGACCGCACGCCAGGCGCCAACCGCCTCGGGCAACCGCCCCGAGCGGTCGAGCGCCCGGGCAAGTTGCAGCGCGCCTTCGCCGTCGCCCGGCGAGAGCTTGAGGAACGCCGACCACACCGCCGCGGCCTTGTCCCACTCGCGCAGGCGCATGAGCGCCCGCCCATATCCGCGCATGAGCGCGCCGTCCGACGGCGCCACCTGGGTGGCTCGGGCGAAGGCCGTCGCCGCTTCGTTCAGGTTCTGCCTGGCCAGCTGGTCCTCGGCGCGGAAACGCAGTTCACGGACGATCCGGTCGCGGCTGCGCTGCACGAGGCCGTCGTCGGGCGACAGCGTGTGCAAGGCGTCGTAGTCGAGATAGGCGCCGAGCAGGTCGCCGGCGCGTTCGTGCCCTATGGCGTCACGGAACAGGGTCTCGGAAACGTTCAGCAACCGCTCGTCATGGCCGCGTCCGACGCCTTCGACCGTCTGCCGCGCCCGCAAGGCGATCGCCAGGCCGCGGTGATGGTTCTGACGATCAAGCAGGTCGAACTCGCGGGCGCCGAGATCTGGCGAGCGCCGGAACAACGCCTCGAACGCCTCCCGCGCCCGCTGCAGCTGTTCCAGCTCGATCAGCAGGCGGACCGCATAGGCTCCGGCCTCGGGCGAGTCCTTGGCGAGGCCCACAAGGTCCTCGGCGATCGACAGAGCGGTCTCGCGTTCGCCAAGGCGGATGTCGGCCTTGGACTTCTGGAAGCGGGCCTCGGGCCAGTCGGGCCGGTCCTCGGCCACCAGCCCCCAGGCGCGGGCCGCCGAAGACCAATCCGCCAGGCCGTTGCAGGCCCGGGCATGCAGCAGCAGGGTCTCGCGATCGTCCGGCTTCCGCGCCAGATAGGCGGTCGTGCGCGAATAGAGGTCCATCCAGTCATACTGCCGGTAGGCGACCCGGCACAGCCAGAGATGCGGCTCAGGATTGTCGGCGTCAATGTCGGCGGCGGTCCGGAAAGCTTCTCGCGCCTTAGCGAAATCGTTGGCCTCAAAGGCGTTTTTGCCGATATTGAGAGACTGCTCGAACGATGCGCTCGGCGCCTCAATCTCGTCGGCGTCACCGAGGGTCCCGTTTTTATCGCCGGCAATGTCTAGGCTCTTGACGGTCATGGCTGCTCCGATTGTGCGAGGTAATATGTTGACGTGCGCAAGGCAACTGGCGAGGCTATCTGACGCAGCAATTCCGATGGGTCAACATGGCGAGATTTAACGGCTAAAGGCAAGGCAGGCGGCGTCTCCAATATCGTCTCGGTTAGGAGATTGAGGATGCCGACGACATTGTGTTAGGAGCCCACTCGGCGGTTTGTCCACCAGCGAGGGAATAGATGGCTAGATTCACCAAGCTGGTCGCCGAGCTGTCGGAAGTCTTCAGGCGCAGCGGCGCGCACAGCCTTTGCTATTTCCACGCCGACCACTACGAGCCCTGGCGCTCCATGGCGGGGCGCATCGACGTCAGCGAACCGAACGCCGCCGACATTGTCGATTTTCTTGATCAGACGTCGAAGCTGGAATTTGCACGCCGGCTGACGCTGTTCCTCAAACCCGCTTTCAGGCTGGCGCCATCGGGCGAGGGCGTCAGGTCAACCGAAGGCGACGGAGTCGGCTTCAAGCCCCTGACGCCGCAGGAAGAGAAAATCCACGATCAAGCACTCGCCGAGATTTCGAAGTCTTCGCACGAGCTTCAGGTGCATCTGCACCATGAATATTACACCAAGAATGAAATGTACTCGACCCAGGCCAAGTACAATCGGGATGAGCGCCTTCGACAGTACCTGACGGAAGAGACAACAAAGGAACTTGACGAGGCGCGGTTCAAACTGCTGATCGACATGACGCTCGAATCCTATCGACGTGGGACGGGGCTGCCCTTCGACCGCTGGTTCTTCGTACACGGCATGTGGGCGCTGAACGGTTCCGACCGCGACGTGTGCACCATCGACCGCGAGATTGAGCTGTTGCTTGAAAAGGGCTGCCTGGGCGACTTCACCTTCCCTGCGGGACGCATGCACACCGATCCGGCGCACAAGGCGCCGTTCTTCTGCGACTCCATCGACGCCCCCAAATGCTATGACCTCGCCGAGGCCAAGCCGACGTTCGCCTATGGATCGAAAGCGGACGGACGGTTCTTCATCTGGTCTTCGTTGATCAAACATCATTTTTCGTCGATCGACTACTATTCAAAGGAAATCCGCAACGGGCTTGAAGATCTTGAGCGTTGCACCCGCGAACTGATTGAAACATCGGTGTTCCTGGATGGTGTTCTTTATATAAAGACCCATGCGCACTCGATGAACACCGACTATTTCGACAACATCAGGCGACCGATCTACCCTCATTTCCACCCCGGCGTACAAGCCCTGCTGGGCGTGGTGTTCGACGCGGCCAGCGATGCGGGACTGAATGTCCAGTTCGCGAGCGCCGGCGAGGTCTATGACCGGTTTACGTCGGCCCACTACACCGGCCCCACGGACATCAGCTCGGATGAGCACACCATCCGCAATCGTCCGGCCGACGAGACGCTCGTCAACGGCATGACCCCGCTCGAACGGCTTGACACATTCGCCCATCTGGTCAGCTCGATCAGCCGTTCGGTGGTGGGGAAGAGAATTACGAAATTGGGGCCCACCGCTTCGGGCGCCTACGAATACTATCAGGACCTCCATGAGCGGGACTCCCTGGTCCATCCCTACGAACTGAAGGTCGCGCGCGACCTGGCCGGACGGCTTCCGGACGGCGCGCGCATCCATGAGTTCGGCACCGGCTTCGGCTCCATGGCCCTGCTGCTGGCGGTGGCCGGCTACGAGGTGCTGGCCATCGACGCCGATCCGCGGCGCCTGGCGACGGCCAGCGCTATCCGCGCTGAGCTCAGCCGGAATGTTCCCTGGGTGGCCGCGCGGCTGAACTTCCGCGAAGCGGCGATCCCGCAGGTGCTCGCCGAACTGGATTGCGCCGGCGTGACGGCGGTCGCGACCGACGTCACCAGCACCGTCACGCTGGCCGAGCTTCCCCAGTTGATCGAGACCGTGGCCGCCCGATATGAGGCGGTGGCTTTCGACACCGAGCGCTTCTTCGTACGCACCCACGACGCGGGGGAAATGCAGCAGGTGCAGGACCTGTTCTCCCGCCATTATTCCCAGTGCCAGGCGATCACCGACGCAAGCGTCGGCCGGTTCTTTTTTTACGCCCACGCCAAGACCGCGGCCGCTGTGGGCAAAGCGGCGCGTACGCGCGCGCCGATCGCCGCCGGGGCCGCCGCCGCGCCGCCACCGAGCGCCGCCAATGGTTCGGCTCGCAAGGAGACGCTGTCGCTCGACGAGGCGATCGCCCTGGTCGATCAGGTCGGCGTCGAGGTGATGAAGGCGAGGATCGCCGGCGAAGGCGTGGATGGTTCGGGCGCCGGCGCCTTCTATAGTCAGATCGTCGCCGCCAATCGGTTGGTTCAGCACTATGACCGGGCTGTCGCCCGATGGCTGCTGGACAGTCTGCCTCGCTATACGCCGATCCTTGAGATCGGGGCCGGCATCGGCACCCTCTCACTGGTGCTGGCGGCCGCGGGATCAACCGTCGTGGCGCTCGACCTTGATCACCGCCGGATTGAGACCGGACGGGCGATCCGGGCTCGCCTGGTTGAGGCCTTGGGACGCGATCTAGCCAATTTCGACTTCGTCGAAGCCAAGTTTCCGGTCGAGCCGCCGCCGGTTCCGCGCGCCGCGAGCGTGGCGGTGATCACCAACATGGTGTTCGGCTGGAGCGACGAGCAGCAGAAGGCCATGCTGGAAGAACTCAGCCGGTTCGAATGCGCCATCGTCGACGCCGACCGGTTCGGCGTCGGTCGCTCCACCGACGCCGAGCGCGACGCATTCGACGCCCTGGCGCGGGAAGCCGGATTGGACGTCGAACCGCTCGGACTGGTTTCCAACATGCGCTTTGTACGCCTGACCCGCAAAGCCGGCGCCCCCGCCCGGCGGCCGGCGGCCGCTGCAAAGCGGGCCCCGGTCGCGCCATGACCGGGCCGACGGTCCTCGTCACCGGCGGCGCGGGCTATATTGGCAGCCATGCGGTTCTCGCGCTGCGAGACAGCTGTCGTGATGTGGTGGTCGTCGACAACCTGTCGACCGGCGTGCGCGAGGCCTTGCCGCACGACGTGCCCTTCCACCTGGGCGAGGTCGCCGACGCGCGCCTGCTGGGCAAGGTGCTGCGCGAGCACGACATCGGCACGGTCATGCACTTCGCCGGCAGCATCTCGGTGCCGGAATCGGTGGCCGACCCGCTCAAATACTACCGCAACAATACGTGCGCCTCCCTGTCGCTGGCGCGAAGCTGCGTCGACGCCGGCGTGGACAAACTCATCTTCTCGTCCACCGCCGCGGTCTATGGGACGCCCGAGGCCTCGCCGGTCCGCGAAGACTCCGCGACCCGCCCGATCAACCCCTATGGGGCGTCGAAGCTGATGACCGAGACCATGCTGCGCGATCTGGCGGCGTCGCGGCCGTCGTTTCGCCCCGTGTGCCTGCGCTATTTCAACGTCGCCGGCGCCGACCCGCAGGGCCGCTCCGGTCAGCGGGACCCGAAGTCGACCGGACTGGTGCCCGCCGCCGTGGCCGCCGCCCTCGGGCACGGCGCGCTGGCCATCATGGGCCGCGACTACGACACTCGCGATGGCACCTGCGAGCGCGACTACATCCACGTCTCCGATCTGGCCCAGGCCCACCTGGCCGCCCTGGTCTATCTGGAGGCCGGCGGCGGCCCCAAGGTGATCAACTGCGGTTATGGCAGCGGCTACACTGTGCTGGAGGTGATCGCAGCGCTGGAATCAATCCTCGGGCGGGAGATCGCCAAACGAAATGCGGCCCGGCGTCCCGGCGACACGGTCAGCGCCGTCTCCGACACCAGCCTGATGAAGGCCACCCTGGACTGGCGTCCCCGTTACGACAGCCTGGACGTGATCCTGAAGAGCGCGCTGGCATGGCGGGAAAGACTTCCGTCGGCCGCAGACGCCGCCGACCGCTGACCCGAAGATCTCAGTGTCCGCCCGGGAAGGCCTTTCCGTAAGATAGGCGCCAAAAGTGACGCTAAGGAAGTGGCGTAAATTCAATGACTTGCGCGCCGGCATGGCAACATCCATTTGATATCATTCACAATTCAGCTTTTTGAAGTTTTGAGCGTCGATTGTCCGTCAAACGAACGTCTGCCTGTTGATTTCCACTGAGAGCTGACCCGGGAGGCGCATAATTTCCACTGAGAAGTGACCCATGTTCTGACCTTCCCCCTGGCTGCCTGGTCGGGGGACACTGGAGTGATCGACATGGCTTTATTGAGCGTTATCCGGCGC
>CAIQJF010000037.1 GCA_903872075.1 uncultured Caulobacteraceae bacterium
AGCGCCGGATAACGCTCAATAAAGCCATGTCGATCACTCCAGTGTCCCCCGACCAGGCAGCCAGGGGGAAGGTCAGAACATGGGTCACTTCTCAGTGGAAATTATGCGCCTCCCGGGTCAGCTCTCAGTGGAAATCAACACTAATTTTAGGTAAAGTCCAATTTGCGCTTCGCGCTCTGCTTACCTGAGCGCCAGCCGCCAGATGACGACATCGCCGTCCTCATCGCGATGCTCGCGAGCAACCTCACTGAAACCGTGGCGGCCGAGCACGGCCTGCGACGGCAGATTGTCCGTCGCGGTTACGGCCGTGAGGCAGGTCAATTCCGGCTCTGCGCGGGCGAGAGCAATCATCGCGCCTATGGCCCGCGTTGCATGGCCGAGACGACGTCGGCCGGCAGCGACCCCGTAACCTATCTCCATTTCGCTTCCGCGACCCTGCGCGCGCGCCGCGCCGCACAACCCAACGACCTCGCCGTCCGAGATCATCATCCACGCCCCGACCCGCCCTTCGGCACGGGCTGCGGCGTGTATCGCCCGCACGATCTGAAGACTCTGTGGCGTATCTACGCCGCCCGGCGGAAGGCGAAGGCCAGGAGGCCCATCACCCTCACCGAGCATCCAGAGGAAGTCCGAATCCTGCGTTGCGATCAGGTCCGTCATCGCTCAGCGCGCGCGCGCCAACCCGTCCAGAAAGTCTTTCAGGTCCGCGGCTGACCGGTCGGGAATCTGCTCCATGGGCACGTGACCCACACCAGGATAACCGATGAACCTGGCGCCGGGGATGTTGGCCGCGAACGCCTCGCCATCGGCGTAGGGGATCAGCCGGTCCGCGACCCCATGCATCACCAGCGTCGGTGTCCTCAGGCCCTGGAAAGTGCGGCGAGTCTCCGGACCTGCCCCGCGGGTGAGGACGGCGAGAAGAATGTCCCGATGGCCAGGCGCTCGCGACAGTTCCACGTAACGGTCCACCAGGGCGGGGGTCACGAGGGCCGGATCGATGTAGGCGTCCTTGAGCCCGCCGGCCGCCATGCCGCTGGTGTCGATTCCGCGGATGAGCAGCCGTCCAACGGGCGAACTCATGACCTGGAAAATCAACGGCGCGGAGCCTCCCTGGCGGCGGCGCTCTTCCGGCCAGCCCGCCGCATCGACAAGAACAAGGCCTCTGACATCGGCCGGATGCCGCAGGGCGTCGTCCCAGGCCACCGCGCCGCCCATGGAGTTGCCGACGACGACATAGGGGCCGAGCGCCAGCCGGTGGGCGAGCGCGTTGACCAGGTCCGCATAGGCGTCGGCGGTCGGGCTATAGTCGGCGGGGGCCCGGGTCAGGCCGTGACCGGGCAGATCCAAGGTGACGATCCGATAGTCTTGGCCAAGTCGCGCCACCCAAGGTTCCCAGGCATGAAGGGAAGCCGAGAAGCCGTGCACCATCACCACCGTCGGGCCGGCCGGCGCGCCCTGAACGCGATAGTGGACGCGCACGCCGCCGGGCAGATCCATGAATTGGGAAGCGGCGTTGGCATACTTCGCCTCAAGGCGCGCATAGGGTATGTCAGGCCGCAGCAGGGTCGCATAGCCGGCGGCGGCGAACACCGCCAGCAGCAGCAGGACGACCCCAACCGGCTTAAGAACTTTACGCATCGTGTTTATTTCCCCGCTCCGCGCCCCAGACCCGACGCAAAATCCCACGGCGGCGACGGAAATGAGGACAGCCCACCCGTCGCCCTTGCCTCATCGCGGTGCGCCCGTACAGTCCCCGGGGCAAACGGGGATATTGATGAAAATGACGTCTTGGCGGCGGGTTTCCGCGGCACTGGCTACCATACCGCTCCTCGGCTTCGCCGCCCCTGCCATGGCGGCCACGGCAGGCGCGACGATCGAGGTGGCGCTGCCGGCGACGGCGGCAAATGCGGTTCCGGCCGAAGGACGGCTGATCGTCCTCTTGAGCCGGGATCTGAAGCGTGAGCCGAAGGACCATGTCAGCCCCGACGCCGCGCTCGATTCACCGTTTCTGTTCGGGATGAACATCGAGGGGCTTGTGGCCGGCCGGACGGTTAAGCTGGACGACACCGCCTTCGGTTGGCCAGCGCGGCGGCTTTCAGCCATCCCGGCCGGCGACTATCGGGTTCAGGTGGTGTTCAACCGCTACGAGACATTCCACCTTGCGGACGGACGGGTGCTGAAGCTGCCGCCGGACCGCGGCGAGGGGCAACAATGGGCGCGCAAGCCGGGCAATCTCTATTCGACACCGATCGTCGCCCATCTCGACCCGAAACATCCGGCGCGCATCGCCCTGCGGCTCGATCACGAAATTCCGGCCATTCAGCCCAAGGCCGATACGCCGTTCGTGCGGCACATCCGGATTCGCAGCGAACGGCTCTCGAAATTCTGGGGAAGGGATGTGTACCTTGGCGCCCATGTCCTGGTGCCGAAGGACTTCGACAAACACCCCGAAGCGCGATTCCCTCTCATGGTGTTCCATGGTCACTACCCGGATGACATTTCGGGGTTCCGGACCACGCCACCCGATCCAGACCTGAAGCCCGACTACTCCGAGCGGTTCCATCTGGCCGGGTACAACCGGATTCAGCAGCAGGAGGCCTATGCCTTCTATCAAAGGTGGAGTTCGCCGGATTTCCCGCGGTTTCTGGTGGTCGAGATTGAACACGCGAACCCCTACTACGATGACAGCTACGCGGTGAACTCGGCCAACCTCGGCCCCTATGGCGACGCCATAAATCTGGAGTTGATCCCGGAGATCGAGAAGCGGTTCAGGGGTCTTGGCCAAGGCTGGGCGCGCTTCACGTACGGCGGCTCCACGGGCGGCTGGGAGGCCCTCGCCACCCAGGTCTTCTATCCGGACATGTACAACGGCGCGTTCGCCGCCTGTCCCGACCCGATCGACTTCCGCGCCTACACCCTGATCGATCTCTATTCGGACAAGAACACCTATTTGCGTCAAGGAGAGGCCGCGGCTGTCGAACGGCCCGCTCAGCGCAACTATCTTGGCGAGATCGGGGCCACGCAGCGCGACGCCAATCTTATGGAGTTGGCGCAGGGCGACCGCGGCCGGTCAGGGGGCCAATATGACATCTGGCAGGCCGTCTTCGGTCCGGCTGGACCGGATGGATATCCCGCCCCCATCTTCGACAAGCTCACCGGCGACATCGACCCCTCTGTCGCCTCCTACTGGAAAGAGCACTACGACCTGTCCCACATCATCGCCCGGGACTGGCCCCGCCTGGCTCCCAGCCTCAAAGGCAAGATCCACGTCTACGTCGGCTCCGCCGATACCTACTACCTGACCGACGCGGTGTATTTCGCGCAGGAGCGCCTGGAGTCGCTGCAACCCGCCTACGGGGGCGAGATCGCCTATGGCGATCGGGCGGAGCACTGCTGGAACGGCGATCCGACACTGCCCAACGCCTTGTCCCGGCTGCACTACAATTTTCAGTACCTGCCCAAGATCCTTGAGCAAATCCACAGGACGGCCCCGGCCGGCGCTGACCTGACCAGCTGGCGCTATTGACCGGCATGTCAAAGGAGGCGTTCGGCCAGCCTTCGGCGCTGTGGGTGCTTGCGGGCGCCGAACTCTGGGACCGGATCAGCTTCCACGGCATGCAGGCGCTGCTGGTCCTCTATATGGTCGGTCAGCTTTTGCTCCCGGGGCACATCGAGCATATCGCTGGTTTCGCGGCCTTCCGGGCCGCGATCGAAAGCGTCACCGGTCACCTCTCCACGCAGGCCTTGGCCACCCAGATCTTCGGCCTCTATGTGGGTCTGGTCTATTTCACGCCGGTGTTCGGCGGTCTGCTGGGCGATCGGGTGCTGGGGCGGACGCTGGCGGTAAGCCTGGGCGCCCTGCTGATGACCGCTGGCCACTTCTGCATGGCTTTCGACGCATCTTTCCTGCCGGCCCTGGCCCTGCTGATCCTGGGCGCAGGATGTTTGCGCGGAAACCTGGCGCCGCAACTGGGCGAACTCTATGACCGCGAGGACCGGCGGCGCGATGTGGCCTTCCAGGTCTATGGCGCGGCGGTGAACCTCGGCGGATTCATCGCGCCCCTGACGACCGGAGCGTTGGGCCAGGCCCTGGGATGGCACGCGGCTTTCGCCTTCGCGGGTTTCGGCATGCTCTTCGGCCTCGTTGTCTACCTCGTCGGTGGGCGGTTCGCCGGCCTGAAGGCGGCCCGCCCCCGTCGATCGGCTCAGACCAAAGCACCGGCCCTGCTCCCGGGAGATCGGATCGTCATCGCCCACCTCCTGGCGATAATCCCGATCGCCACAACCTTCTGGATCGCCCAGTCCCAGGTCTGGAACACTTACAACCTCTGGGTGCGAGACCATGTGGAACTGCGCGTGGGCGGTTGGACGATGCCCGTGCCCTGGCTGCAGTCACTGGACGGGTTGGCTCCGTTCCTGCTCCTGCCGCCGGCGCTGATGCTTTGGCGCTGGCAGGCCAGCCATGGCCGCGAACCGGCCGAAACCACCAAGATCGCTATCGGCTGCTTCATCTTCTCAGCCTCGACCCTGTGGCTGGCCGCGGGCTCACTGGTGCTGGATTCGTCAGGCCGCACGCCCCTGATCTGGGCGATCGTTTTCCACCTGACGTCCAACGCCGGCTGGCTGTTCTTCACGCCCACCATGGGCGCGCTTTTTTCGCGCATGGCCCCGCTGGCCGTGAACGCCACGCTGATGGGATGCAGCACCCTGGCGGTGTTCCTCGGCAGCGTGATCAGCGGCCGGTTGGGTGGCCTCTACGAGACCCTGAGCGCCACGGCCTTCTGGTCCATACACGCCGCTTTGGTGGGCCTCGGCGGCGTGCTCATGCTTCTGATGGGATCAAGGCTGACACGCGTGTTCACGCGCGTCTCAAGTTAAAGGCCGTTGTGGGTTCCGTCGCAGAACGGGCCCTTGCCGGTCTTCTTGCAGCCGCAGAAGTAGAGGGTGCCGGAAGCCTTGGCCTTATAGGGGGTTGGAGCGAACTCGGTGCCCGCGTGGCTGCCGTCACAGAAGGGCTGGTTCTTCGATTGTCCGCACGAGCACCAGAAGTAGGCCTTGCCGGCCTCGACATCGACGGGATAGGGCGCTTTCTGCGCGATGACGGGTTCGGCCATGGGGTCTTTTCCTCCGTTGAGACGCCCAACCGGTTAGCGAAAATCGGTCGCGTTGCAAGCCGCCGCCACGGCAATGCTCTTGTCGGCGCATCGACCCGCCCGCTAACCTGACTGACGAAGAACGCAGCCACGATCGGCGCTCTCCAGGGGCGAGCCGAAAAAAAGCAGGACGACCACACAATGAAGACCCGCATCACCGAGCTGTTCGGCATCGAACACCCCATCATCCAAGGCGGCATGCACTTCGTCGGCCTCGCGGACCTCGCCGCGGCGGTGTCGAACGCTGGCGGGCTCGGCCTGATCACCGGATTGACCCAGCGGACGCCTGAAGACCTGGCGAAAGAGATCGCCCGGTGCCGGACCCTGACCGACAAACCGTTCGGCGTGAACCTGACCTTCCTGCCGTCAGTCACACCGCCAGACTATCCGGGCTACGTGAAGGCGATAATCGATGGCGGTGTGAAGGCGGTGGAAACGGCCGGCAACAATCCGGCCAAGTGGATGCCGATGCTCAAGGAAGCCGGCGTGAAGGTGATCCACAAATGCACCTCGGTCCGCCACGCCCTGAAGGCAGAATCGATCGGCTGCGACGCCATCAGCGTCGACGGCTTCGAATGCGGAGGCCACCCAGGCGAGGATGACATTCCGAACTTCATCCTCCTTCCCCGCGCCGCTGATGAGTTGAAGGTTCCGTTCGTCGCCTCCGGCGGCATGGCCGACGCTCGCTCGCTCGTCGCCGCGCTGGCCCTGGGCGCCGAAGGCATGAACATGGGCACGCGGTTCATGGCGACCGTCGAAGCCCCGATCCATGAGAACGTGAAGCGCGCCATCGTCGCGGCCAGCGAACTCGATACGCGTCTGGTCATGCGCCCGCTGCGCAACACCGAGCGCGTCCTGGTCAACGCCGGCGTCGAACGCCTGCTCGAAAAAGAGAAGGCCCTCGGCGCCGATCTGAAGTTCGAGGACATCATCGGCGAGGTCGCCGGCGTCTATCCGGCGATCATGCAGCGGGGCGAGATGGATGCTGGCGCGTGGTCATGCGGCATGGTCGCAGGACTGATCCACGACATTCCGACCTGCAAGGATCTCATCGATAGGATCATGTCAGAGGCGACCGCCATCATTCGCGGACGACTTGGGGGCCTATTGGATTCGTGAGGCTAAAGATCGGCTCCCGGCCGGGAGCGTCGCGCGGGCGAAGGTCCCGGCCGAACGAAACACACCCCCCGTGCCGGCGAAAACGGACCTAAGCGGCCATCCCGGCCCGCATCGCCGATTCCTGAACGACCCGATCCACGGGAGTCGCCCGGGACCCGGCCGCCAAGCCGCAGAATTGCTGCAGTCCGCGAAGCGACCAACGCGCCGCTGCGATGTCTTCCGCCTTGAGGCCGGTCTTAGACAGCGCTTCGAGTCGCCGGGCGACGCGGTCATTGAGAAGCGCGCAAAGCGCGGCGCCCTTGGCGGAGTTCCGCACCATGATGATGCGCTTGTCGTGCGCGCAGCGGGCTTGGGTGACGTATCCAGTTTCGGTCAGCTTTTTCAAATTGTACGAGACGTTGGAGCCGAGATAACATCCCCGCCACAGCAACTCACTCGCTGTCATTTCCGACTCACCGATATTCAGCACAATCATCGCGCGAACATTGTTTATATCGCGCACCTGAATGCCGTCCAGCTCAAGTTGGATGAACTCAAGAAATTGGCGATGCAGGCGCTCAGCCAACACGACCGCCTCAAGAAATGAACTTTGTTCCATAATACCGAATTCCTCCAACCCTCGGGCCGCGCCGGACGGCCCCTGGGCGTGCCCTGACCTCAATAAGGGTAGGATTGGAAAGACGTCAACCGGCACGGATATATTTCCGCGTAACAATCGATAACAAATTTCCAACTGATGGCTGGCGGGTCGGCGCATCAACCAACGGGCCCAATCTCGAAGCAGTCGACGCCCGTCCGGCCATCGCCACCCGCAGCGGGAACATGATAGCCTCCTCAGACCCCAAGAACACCAGGGGCAATCCGTCGCAACACACTGAGCCGCAAATCCCCATGTCTGAAGAGACCTACGCCCTGCCTTCGATCCTGCAATTGACCCCGCTGGATCCGGGCTACCGGGCAGACCCGCATGCCACGCTCGATCCGCTCAGGGCGCGCTGTCCGGTTCACCGCGACGAGACTGCCGGCACCTTCATCCTGACGCGGTATGAGGATGTTCGTGCGCTCGTCTCCGATCGCACTCTTTGGCGCGACCCGATCAACGCCGAACCTGCCGCGCGCCTGAGCCGCGGCCTGGAGGCCATTCCAGCCGACGTGCCGCGAAGCGAGGCCTCCAGCATTCTCACGCTGGACGATCCCGATCACGCTCGCATCCGGCAGCCGCTGACTCAGGCGTTCTACGCCCGGATCGCACGCTTCAAGCCCGACGTGGAGCGCATCATCGACCAGGCTCTGGAGCAGATCGACCCGACCAAGCCGTTCGATCTGATGAGCGCCTTCTGTGTGCCGGTGCCGATTGATGTCATCGCCGCGATCCTCGGCGTGGATCACGCCCGCCTGGTTGAGTTCAGAGACTGGTCCGAAGGACTGATTCAAGGTCTCAACCCGTTTCGAACACCGGAACAGACCGCGCACATGGAGCGGTCCAGCGCCGCGCTCACCGACTATTTCGCTCGCGCGATCGCCGAACGCCGCGCCCAACCCAAAGACGATCTGATCTCGGACATGACCCGTCTGCAGACGGAAGGCGCGCCGATCAGCGACATCGAACTTCGAATCAATCTGACCGCCCTGCTGGTGGGCGGCAACCTGACCACCACCGACCTGATCGGTAACGCTATACGACTCCTTCTGCTCAACCCCGGCGAACTGGCAAAGCTGCGCGCCGACCCGGGGCTGATCGGGCCAGCGGTCGAGGAAACCCTCCGCTACGAACCGCCCGTGGACGTGACCGGCCGCATCGCGTCGCGCGACATGGAGATCAGCGGCTGTCCGATCAAACCCTCACAGTCGTTCACCGTGTTTCTTCGGGCGGCCAATCGCGATCCGGAGCGGTTCGAAGACCCGCACCGCTTCGACATCAGCCGGCCGCGCCATCCGCACGTGGCGTTCGGCGGCGGAGCGCACATCTGCATCGGCGCGCCGCTGGCGCGCCTCGAGGCCCAAACCGCCATCCTGAAGGTGATCGCCCGGTTCCCGAACCTTCGGCTCGCCGATCCGGACGCGCCTGCGGTGTGGCGGACCTTACCATTCTTCCGCGGCCTCGAAAGGCTGGACCTGCTGGCCTGAAGGCGTAACCGGGCCCGTGCGGCGCCGCGGGCGGGTCGCGATCACCGCTCGGAAGGCGTCGCCTCCGAGGTGTCCGCCGGACTGCCGCATGAGCCCTCAACGCCGAGCCCAAGCAGTGGAGCCGTCAGTCACCCTGGCGGTCAACTGATCCGCCTTCGCAAAAAACGTTCAACTTAGAGCAAAAATTAGGTCGTCCGCCATGGTGAAGCTTGGAGAGCTTGGCTTCTTCAATAACCCAGCAGACGCGAAATCAGCAACTTGAGCAAAATACACACGGCCAAAATCAAAATCCACAAGACAAGCACGATTAATGCCACCGAGACGGTGTAATAGTTCACCCGCCGAATAAGGCGGTGAATACCTCTGGCAACGCGCAACAGCGCCGGGCGCTCCTCTCCCACCCGGCAAATGCTACGCTATTTCAGGGGTGATTCAAGTCGTACCGAGCGGCGCCCTGCGTAAAAACGTCAATTTTACGCCGCAATCATCCCCTCGCGGTCATCATTCGCACAAATGTACACAGGCCCAATCCGGGGCTAGCTGGACGCGCCGCCGCTGCACTCGAGCACCTGACCCGTCACGAAATCGGATTCCGGCAGACAGAAGAGAAACACCGCGCCGGCCGCATCCTCGGGCGAACCGGGCCTGCCAAGAGCGGTCGCCGCGCGAATTCGCTCCAGGGTCGCGAGGTCCAGCCCGACCTTGAAATCGCGGCCCATCACCTCGATGGATCGCGGTCCGTCGTCGAGCGGTTGCGTGAGGCGGGTCTCGATGTGACCGAAGGCGACGCAGTTTACGGTGACGTTGTAGCGCCCCCACTCCTTGGCGAGAGATTTCGTCACGCCCAATAGCGCCGCCTTGCCGGCGGCGTAGGCGATCTGGGTCGCCGCACCGTGGAGACCGGATACGGAGGAGATATTGACGACCTTTCGCGTGCGTGGCCGTCCACGTTGCGCGGTTTCGGTTCGCGCCGCCTCGCGAATGAACGCCGTCGCGGCGCGCAGCAGGCGGAACGGCGCCGTAGCGTGAACCGCCAGCATGGCGGCCCATTGTTCGTCCGAAGTGTTCTGGATCGTGGTGTTCCAGATGTAGCCGGCGTTGTTGACGATAATGTCGACGCCGCCGAAGGCCGAGATAGCCTCGGCGATCATGAGATCGGGGAATTCCGTATCTGCGACATCGCCGACGACGGCGCGCGCGGCGCCCCCAAGTCCCTCAATGATCGCCAAGGTTTCGGCCGCTGGGCCTTCATCCAGGTCATTGATCACCAGATCCGCGCCTTCGGCCGCCAACTTCAGGGCGATGGCGCGCCCGATGCCCCGCCCCGCCCCGGTGACAAGCGCTGTCTTTCCGCTCAACCGACCCATGATCGCTCTCCATTCCCGCGTTCCCGCGGCACAATAGGTGCGATAGCCGGCAGCCGGGAGTTCAATTCGCCGGCGGGCTGTAAGCCGTGCGGCACAGGTTGCAATTTCGTTGCCAATCCGGCCTCGCCGGAGTCACAGTTGTCGGCGATCCTGGGGATCCCACCGTGTTAACCCTTCTCTTCCATCTTCGAGCGTTTGATAGCCACCCATCTCGCAAGGAAGCTTTCCGATGAGCTCAAACCGCAGGCGCGCCGGCATAGCGGCAATGATCATTCTGGCGACGGCCTCCCTGGTCGCGTGCGCCACCAAGCCCAAGCCCGCGCCAGTGG
>CAIQJF010000038.1 GCA_903872075.1 uncultured Caulobacteraceae bacterium
CAGGCGGACCGGCAGGCGGAGGCGGGAGATCGCGCGGGCCTGCTGCTGAGCCTCAATCTGCTGCTGGAACTGGACGGCCCGACGCCGCGGATCACCGCGCTGATGCGTCGCCAGCGTCAGCTGGCGGCCGAGGCGGCGCCGCGCGCCACACGCCGATTTGCCGAGGGACCCGATCCGGCCGTCACGGAAAGGCTCCTGGACCAGGCCAACCGTCAGGCGGACACCCGCGACCGGGCTGGCCTCATGGAGAGCATCGATCTGCTGCTGGCCCAGACGGGCGCCACGCCGGAGATTTCCGCCCTGGTGCGGCGACACCGCCGCCTTGCGGAAAAGGCCGCGCTGACGTCGCCGGCGTTCCCCGTGTCCGAGGGCGTGGACGACTCGATCGCGCTTCGCCTGCTGGCCCAGGCCGGCCGGCAGGCCGACGCTGGCGACCACGACGGTCTGATGCTCAGCCTCGACCTGCTGCTTGACCTGATCGGCCCGACGCCTCAGGTCACCGCCCTGATGCGTCGGCAGGGTCAGATCGAGGACGCCGCCGACGGCCGCGGCGCCGGTCGCCAGAGCGGTGATCTGCGCCTTATCCAGCAGGCGCGGGAACAGGCGCAGGCCGGTCTGACGGCCGATTTCGTGTCCACCATCGAGACGATCGTCGGCCTCAGCGGCCCGAGCCCGGAACTCGCCACCCTGATTTCCGAGTATCGCGCGATGATCGAGCAGGCCGGCGCGCGACGCTTGTTGATGCTGGTGGAGCTCTCGCGGGCAGGTCCGGCGGCGGGGGCGCGGGGGGTTTCCGGCGGCGGCCGGGACCAGGAGGCGGATCCCGTGCTGCAGCAACTGGGCAGCGACATTCAGCGCGGTGATGTCGGGCCGGTCTCGCGTGATCTCGAGCTGCTGGCGCGGCTCGCGACGTACGACGACCGGGCCCGTGGGGCGGTGGAGCGCCACGCCAGCTGGATATTGGAACGCCTGTCGGCCCAGCGCGCCACGATGAGCGGGAGAATGCTGACGGCGGTCGAAAAGCGGCTGATCGGCATCTATGCGCGCGAGCCCTGGGTGCGCCAGGCGCTGGCGCGCCAACGCGAGACGGCCGGGGAGTCGAAACAGGCGCTCCGGCTCTACCAGGACATGGCCGACAACGAGGGCGGCGCTGCGCCCGCCCTGTTCCACGCCGCCACTCTGGCCGGCGCCCTGGGCGATTGGCCCCAGGCCATGGGCTTCGCGCGCCGCGCGATCGCCGCGGCCCCCGATGATCGGGCGCTGGTAGGCGGCGTCGCGGCCCTGTTCGCCGAGCGGGGGCGCGCCGAAGACGCGGAGGCCTGCTGGCGGCAGGCCGACGACGCCGGGCCGCTGCGAATGTGGGTCAGGCTGGGGCTCGTGCGCTTGCTGGAAACGGCGAAGGACCAGCGGCCCGTGGCTGACGAGGCGCTGCGAACCCTGCGCAGTGTGGACCTCGACCGGCTCTCGGTCGCCGAGCAGCACTATCTGATCGACATCGTCCGACGCCTGGTTCAGGCCCAGGGGCGATCCGTGGCCGACCTCGGCCTGGTCGAAGCCTGCGCGAACCTGGACCGGAATGCGCCGCCCTCGGCCTTGCGCGACTGGATCACCGCCAGCTTCGACATGGCCCGGTTCGACCACCAGGCGGCGCTGCGGCGGCTGGACCTGGCCCTGGCCGGACCCGCGCCGGGCGACGGCGTGATGCTCGATCTGCACGCTGAAAAGGCGCTGATCTACGCCCGCCATCACCTTTACGGCGAAGCTCTGGATGAGCTGAAGCAGGCGTCCGGCGAGGTGCTGCGCGTCAATGGCCATTACGGCCGGCGCTTCGAACTGGTCAACGCGGTGGCCGCATTGTGTCCCGACGCCGCCGTCCCGCTGCGCTATCCCGAGTGCCTGATCGATGTGGTGCTTGAGGAAACCGCCGCACGCCCGATGGGCTATGCGCCCAGCGCACGGCATCTGACGATGATTTCCGGCTCGCTGGGGCAGGGCGGGGGCGAGCGCCAGACCATCACCGTGGTGCGCCGCATCCTCAAGGACTCGCGCGTGCGCAAGCTCTCGCTGCTGGTGCGTTCGACCCACATGCGGCCGAATGACGACTTCTTCCTTGATGACGCCAGAGCCCTTCCGCTGGACCTGACCATCTATGGCGCGGACTGGTTGAAGCGAACGAACCTCGCCGAGGCCCTGCCCGAGTTCGCCGACCGGCCGCGGCTGCTGGCCGCGCTTGACCTGATGCCGCACAATCTGCGGGAGGAAGTGACCCGGCTAGTTCGACTGCTGCTCGACCAGAAGCCCCAGGCCGTACACATCTGGCAGGATATCTATCAGGCGGCCCTGGCCTGCGTGATCGTCGGCGTGCCGCATTTCTTCGTCCACCGCGGATCGCTCGCGCCGAACTACTGGGCGCAGAACGAGTATCAGACCGCGGTCCACTTTCGGCCGATGCGCCACACCTATCGCCGGCTGCTTGAGCGGCCCGATTTCGTGATCGCCAACAATTCGATCTCCGGGTGCGAGACCGACCGGAACTGGCTGGGCTGGCCCGATCCCGCCCCGTTCCAGGTCGTCTATAACGCCGTCGACTTCAGCCAGCTTGGCGTCCACACCGGACGCAATTTTGATTTGCGCCGCGAGATCGGCGTGCCGGACGACGTCAACCTTGTGGGCGGTTCATTCCGCATCATGCCGGTCAAACGGCCGATGTACTGGATCGAAGCGGCGCGTCGGATCCGGGAGGCCGTTCCCGGCACGCATTTCCTGATCATCGGCGACGGCGACATGACCGACGAAGTCGCCGCCTACGCCGCCGAACATGGCTTTAGCGATGCGCTGCACCTACCGGGTCGGGTGTCGAACGTGGGCGACTGGTACCGGGCGATGGACGTCAAGCTGTTGACCTCTGAACGCGAAGGTATTCCGAACGCCCTGATCGAAGCCCAGCATTTCGGCGTGCCGATCATCGCTACGGCTGTCGGCGGCATCCATGAGGCCATCGACATCGGCAAGACCGGCTATGTGGTGTCCGGCGACGAGGGGCCGGGCGTCTACGCCGACAAGATGATCGAGGTGCTGCTCGACCGTGATTGGCATGATCGGGCCCGGCTGCTGGCGCCCGATTTTGTCCACAACAAGTTCAGTCTTGACCGTGTTTTGGAAAGACTGATGGCCTACTATGGAATAGATGCGACGGTCGACGGGTGAGGCCGTAGTAGTGAACTGTCGGCGGGCCGGACTTTCGTTTGAATCCCGCGGGATTTGCCCGGCGGCGCCCGAAACTGGCCAGGTCGTCCCTGGCCGACCATGCGTGAGCCATGAGAGTGAACTGAGTCTATGAGCCTAGAAATACAGACGAATTTGGCGCGACTGCACGCCCTCCAAGCCCGCATTAGCCAACACTATCAGGCTGGCGAGGATGATGCGGCGTTGGCCGAATTGGCGACGTTCGGGGATTTGGCGCCCGCGGGATCGGAGTCGCGGCGTCTGTTTCTCTATTGGACCATCAATATCGTCGGCGTCCGTCGCAAGCAGTTCGACGCCGTCATTCCGATGACCAAGCAGGCGGTGACGGAGTTTCCCCAGTCGCGGGAGTTTTGGTTCCTCAAAGGACGAATGTTCTCCCTGGTCGGGCGCGACGAAGACGCGATTTCGGCGCTGGAAAAGGCCGCGAAGATCGACGCGAAACACCCTGCGGCCGCTGAAGAAATCGCCCGCATAAAACAACGAATGGCGGCTCGCGAGGCGGCCGCGAGGCAGGCCGCCGAAAGGGCTCTCCTTCAAGCTGTCAACGAAGACGCCAAGACCCATCTGGAAGCGGGAAACGACGAATTGGCGTGGGAATGCCTGGCGCGAGTGCGAGAGCTCGCGGCCTCCCATGCCGCTCCGCCCCGCAGCTATTACAGAATGAAGCTTGAGATCCTCGGATTTCGCCGGCGGGAGTTCGCGGCGGCGGCGGTGCTGGTCGAGGAAGCGATCGCGGCCTATCCGGACGTGCTCGAGTTCTGGATCCTGAAGGGACGGGTGCTCGTCGAACTCGGCAGGCCTTCGGCGGCGCTCCGCGCGCTGAAGGCGGCCTGGCGGCTGGAGCCGAAACAGGGCGCGTCCGCGTACGAGATCGGCAAGATTCTTCACAGACGGCGCCGCCGGCGCATGGCGGTCAAGGTGCTGGCCTTGGCGGCCGAGTTGGGTGTGGAGGCGCCGTTTCTGTTCGAGACGCTTGCGGTCGACCGCTTCTATCTTGGGGAGCCCGAGGCCTGCCTTGCCGCGGTCGGCCAATTCAGGGCGATGGAAGGGGGGCTGACCAGCTACGTCCAGCGCTTCGAAGAGCTCGCGACCTTCGCCATCGCAACCCGATCCCGGCTCGCCCTGACGCCCGCACCGGCAAGCGTGCGTCACATCACTATCGGCGGCACGCCCTACATCGGTTCGACAGTGCTCGGGGCGTTGCTGGGCTCGACGCCGGGCGCCGCCCATGCCGGCGAGGCCGAGGAACTGGTTCGGCGCTCCAGTTTCATCGCCGAATTTGGCGCCGAAATCGACTTCGACCGTCACCCGCGCGAGTCCTACGGCCACTGCCGGGTCTGCGGACCCAGCTGCGCGGTCCTGTCGAGCGAATTCAGGGCCGCACTGGCGCGTGATCCGGTCGACTATTACGGCAAGATCGGTCGGCGGCTCAACGCCTCCGTCCTGATCAGCGGCGACAAGGGCGTGATGCACAAGGAACGCCGGGACCCCCTGTTCCAGTCCGATCTGCTCGTGCTCTACAAGTCACCGATCACCTGGATCCGTTCGAAGGCCCGGCAGCAGGAAAAGAAGGTGGCGCGAGGCGAGATCCAGCCCTCCGAGATGGGCTCTGTTCGGGACTGGCTGCGCGAATGGACCATGACCTACGAGGCGCTGCTGGCGCTGCCGATCCCGGAATCGCGCAAGGTGGTCGTCAACTGGGATGAGTTCGTGGGCTCGCCGTTTGCGCATTTCGATCGGTTGCTCCGCCGGCTTGGTCTTGATGGGGACCCATCGGTGTTCGAGGATATCCGCTTTGGTCATTTCATCGGCGGTAATGGCCAGAGCAGCGTGTCTGAAATTCTCAAGAGCGGTCGGGTGACGTTCCGGTCATCGGACGCGCCGCCACTGTCCGACGCCGACGAAGCGGTTGTGCTGCATCATCCCGAGGCTCAGGCGCTCGCCCGCAGGCTGGATCGCCGCTACCGGATGACGTTCGGCGACGTGGCCGGTGACGAAGGCGCCCTGGCCGCAAAATGGTCGTCGAAAAAGCCCAGGCGGGGCCGCCCGCTCGACGCAAAGGCCGCCAAAAAGGCGCTGCGCGAACCGGTCGTCCTGCCTGGCCCATTCGAACCGATCGGAGGGCGCGGATTCACTGCGAAACTGCATTGGCCGCCGCACCACCTCAACCTGGGCTCCCTGGCCGACACCGACGATGAGCCGGGACGTTCTCCCCTGATCATTCTTGAGGACGGTCGGCCGCTCGGTTTCGCCCACGGCCTGATCGCCGACATCCGGGACGCGGGCGAAGGGCGGTTCCTTCACAGCGAGGAGGGGCTCTATTTCTCCACCTCCGACAATTCCGACCCTAATCTCAATGGTCGAACCTACGCAGTCGGCGTAATCGTCGACTATAAGCCGCAATTGGTCTATCGATGGAACACGGTGGTTGCGGCCATGGAAATGGAAGCGGCCCGCAGTAGCCTGAATGAACCGGTCGCCCTGATCGGGCCGTTCGCGCCGGACGGCGGCCACGCCTTCCTGGCCCGGCTGCGTTGGCTGCCCCAGCACGCATTCCTCGAAGCCATCTCAGACCGGGATCTTGCGCCCAGTCAGTCCAGCCTGATCGTTCTGGAGAACGGCCAGCCGCTCGGGCTTGCGCACGCCGGCCACGCCGATATCCGGGCTATCGGCCAAGGGCGATTTTCGCATTGGAAGGAGGTGCTGTACTTTTCGGCCTCCGATAATTCAAATCCCAACACCAATGGCCGGACCTATGCGATCGGCTTGCCCAAGGGCTGACTTGGGGTCGGCGCCATCCTGCGGGCGCCGCCGTGGCGATGGCTCCGGGATAATTGCTACTTAGGGATGTTTTTTATGATGATGTCGCAAAGCGCGCCCACGGTCGCCGCCTTGTAGGTGTCGCTCATGTCGATCACCGCGCCGGTGCGGTCCTCGGCGTTCATGACTATGCGGACGTGGGCGAGAGAGTCCCATCCGAGAATGTTGTCGGCGCTCATCGACGGCTCGACCGCCGCCGTTGGATTGGACGTTTCTTCCCTGATCGCCGCGACCAACGCATCCCATACTTCGCCGTAATTCACGCGCGCGCCTCCGGTTGCCTGACAGGGTGTCCAATGTGTTCCTTCAAATGCAACGGTTTAGCCCAGGCTTCAAGAGCGTGTCCCGCCATTGGGCCCTGGCCGAGCCCGCGTCCGTCAGGCGAGCGTTGGGCGACCGGTCGCTGAACCGATCGCAGAATCGTCGTCAGAACTTGAATTGAACGAGACTGCGTTCACGTCTACACATTGTTCCTTACTTGCATCAAGGGTTGCAAAAGGCCATCCGATGATCGTTGTTGAATCGCCCTCGTCCGATGGAAACGGGGCATTGCGCGTTGCTGCAATCGGCAGCTGCAGGGTGCATATGCCACTGGAGGTTCTGGCCCAGGAGGGGCGGCTCAGGCGCTGCGACAACGGATTGAATAGCACCCATTCCTCCGCCGAAGCGTTGCAATGCCTGCAGATGGTGACGGGTGAACTGGATATTCCGAACCTGCTCAGCCCATATATCTTCGATACCGATGAGGTTCCTGAATGTGACTCGCTCAGACGGATCGTGCGCGACGGGGTCGACGTCTATATCGTAGAGGTGTCGGATGACCGGCAGTTCTCGTATAACGGGATTTGCCTCCAACAAAATTTCGTGACGCGTAACTTGATTCAGCCCCATCGGGGGGCCTTGCTGGGCTGGTATCGGGAAGTCTGCCAGAGCGGAGCCGCCGAAGAGGCGACCGTGCTCACCGCGCTGGAGAAGCTTGAGCGGGGCGGCTTTCGGCACGACAAGGCGATGGCGGAGCTCCTGCGCGGCATCCGCCTGGACCGCCACGGGGTCGATGAGATCGCCGGAGCCATTCGCGCCATGAAGGCGAAGGTGGGCGGGCGTTGGATCATCGTGAGTTTGTTCGATGTTCCCGGCGATGACGGCGCCGTGATGAAAGATCGCCGCAGTCTGCATGCCAAGCTGCAGGAGGCTGCGGCCCAGTCCGGAGCCGAATATTTCGACCCCACCGTTTTGATCGTCGAGCACGGGCGATCCGTCGCCCTGGACGGCGGCGGGGCCGATATCTACGAATACGCGCCGGCTTTCTATCCGACGGTCGGCGAAAGCCTGATTAAGTTTGTCCGCGGCGAGAAGGCGGCAAAAAAGGCCGGAGCCAAGGCCACGCCTGCGGCTACAGCGTCCGCCACCGTCGCGCCCGCGGTGCTGGCCCAGCGCGTCAACGATGTGTTGGTTCAGCTCCATCGCCGCCGGCTCGACGAGCTGGGGACGGACCCCAGCGGCCTCTACGCCCATTACAAGGCCGTAATGGAGCGTGGGGCCCTTATCACGCCGAGAGAAACGGCTGTTCTGGACCTGGTGACGTCGTACCTGCCGGCCTACGAAGCCTATGCGGTGATGCGCGCGGGCCTTGGAGAGCTCGCCCTTCTCCTGGCGGCGTCCGGCCGCAGGACCACGGCCTATGAAGCCAACGGCCCGCGCCGCCTGGCCATTCAAGCCGGCGCCGAGAGTCTGGAGGCCTGTGGGCTGCTGGCTCCGGGAATGCTGACGATCGCTGACACCCTCACGCCGGCCGGGCCCCTGGAGATGAGGACGCTTGGCGTCGGACTGAATGTGATCGGCGCGAGCGACGAGGCCGAGGCGGCGCGCCTGCTCGCCACGCTGGCGCCCTTCGATGCGCTGCTTGTCGACCTGCGCCTGATGTTCCGCATCCGGGAGGACTCCGCCGAGCAGGAAGGCGTTGCGCAATCGCTCGGAAAACTTGGCTTCCAGAAGCGCCGGGACTACCGCCCCGCGGCTCTGATCTGGGTCGGTAAGGACGGCGTCAGCCCTGCGCCTCGGATCGAGCCTCCCTCGATCGCCGTGAGCCCCTGGTTGTCCCTGCCCACTGAGTCGCGGCCACCCCGGCGGATCGGGTGGCTGGCTCGCTTGATCGACGTCTTCGGATTTGGTCCGGACGAACTTGTCTGAATCGACGCGAAGCCAGCTGGAATCTCGGCGCCACATGCCCCCACCCGCCAATCGTTATCAGCAGGCGATCCTGGGCCATTTCGCGTCGCGCCCCGACGCGGTCTTCTGCCGCCAGATCGGAGAGGCCGGCGAGACGGAGCTGACCTGGCGGGACCTCGAAGGCGACTGCGGTCGTTTCGCGAACGCGTACCGCAACGCCGGCGTCCAGCCGGGCGAGCAGGTGCTGATCTTCCTGCGGCATGTTCCCGAACTCTATGGGGCCTTCTTCGGCGCCATGCTGATCGGGGTTACGCCGGCCTTCATGCCCTGCAGTTCGCCAAGGCAGGACCCGGTGCTCTACTGGACGTCACACCAGGAACTGCTCCGCAAGATCAGGCCCGCCGCCCTGGTGACGGATGCAGCGACCCTCGCCGAGATGCGGGAGGCGGGCCTATCGCTCGATGACATCCGGGTGCTGCTCATCGGCGAGCTCCCCGCGGCCGAGCTTGAGCCGCATGCGGTCGGCGAAGCGGCGATCGGCCTGCTCCAGCACAGTTCGGGGACCACCGGCCTCAAGAAGGGCGTCGCCCTGAGTTACGAGGCCATCGTGGCGCAGATCGAAAGCTACGGCGCTTCGATCGGGCTCGATACGGACGACGTGATCGTCAGCTGGCTGCCGCTCTATCATGACATGGGCCTGATCGCCTGTTTGATCATGCCGGCCTACTTCGCCATCCCGGTCACCCACCTCGATCCCTTTCACTGGCTCGGCCGCCCCGCGTCGCTGTTCGACCGTATCGTCCAGGACCGCGGCACCCTGACCTGGCTGCCCAACTTCGCCTTCGAACATCTGGCCGGAACCGTCGGCAGGCGGGCCGGGACCTGGGACCTGTCCCGGATGCGCGCCTTCATCAACTGTTCCGAGCCATGCAAGGCCGTCACCTTCGATCATTTCGCGACCGTCTTCGCTGCCAGCGACGTTCGTCCCGCGCAGCTGCAGTGTTGCTACGCCATGGCCGAGACGGTGTTTGCGGCGAGCCAGACCCGGCTTGAGTCGCTCCCGGAGCGGCTGAGCGTCGATCCGCTCAGCCTCGAACGGGGCCTTCAGCCGGTCATCGTGGCGCGCGGCGAAGGGGTCGAACTGATCGAGACCGGCCAGGTCGTCGACGGACTGGCGATTTCGATCCATGACGAGGCAGGCGCGCGCATCGACGACACCCGGATCGGCGAGATCGGCCTTTCCGGCCGCTTCCTGTTCTCGGGCTACAACGGCGACCCGGCGCGCACGGCCGAACGCCTGCGGGACGGCGTCTATCATTCCCGGGATCTCGGCTTCCAGCGGGACGGGCGCCTCTTTGTCCTCGGTCGGATGGACGATCTGATCATCATCAACGGGCGCAACCTTTACGCCCACGAGGTCGAGGCCGAGATCGGCCGGGTCGCCGGGGTCAAGCCCGGCCGTGCGGTCGCCCTGGCCTATTATGACCCTAAGGTCAGCAGCGAGACCCTGGTCATCATGGCCGAACGCGCCCGCGACGCCGGTCGTCCCGATGAGGACGTTCGGCGCGATGTCGTCTCGGCGGTTCACTCGGTGTTCAATGTGGTGCCGCGGGCCGTCGAATTGCTGGACGAGGGCCGCCTGGTCAAGACCTCCAGCGGCAAGATCAGCCGCAGCGAGAACCTGGCGCGCTACCGGGCGGGGCAGGGCGCGGGGGCGACCAAGGCGGAGGTGACCTAGCCGGAACGCCATCGCACGAAACACCGGCCGCCTCATGGTCAGGGGGCTGACCGCCAGCCTGACCCCAATCTCCCGGGGGCGCCGACTTGCCATTATTGGCTCCACAAGCTATCCGGATTGGGCATGGCGAGTAACGAACAGAGTTGGGCGATGGTGACTGAAACTCGGTTAACCGCAATTCATTTATGTTCGGACTCGTCTCGCCCATGAGTTCCGAATCCGCGTTTCCTGGCGCGCCAGCGACGGCTCCCCCGATAGACCGCAGCCTGTGGGCCAACCTGACGGTCATGTGGCGGGTCATCTTCGCGTTGATCATCCGCGATTCGCGAACCCGCTACGGCCACTCCGACCTCGGCTATCTCTGGGCGTTGATAAATCCGCTGTTGCAGACGACGGTCCTGGTCCTGGTGTTCACAGCCCTTGGCCGGCGCGTCCCATTGAATGCGTCCCTGCCGGTCTTTTTCACCATGGGCATCCTTCCCTATCAGTTCTGGCATTCATCGGTGTCCCGGGGCGCCACAGCGGCGGGATCCAACGGTCCGCTGTTGAGTTATCCGCAGGTCAAGGTCCTGGACGTGGTGATCTCGCGCGTGCTGCTGGATTTTTCGACCATGATCCTGGTCTTCCTGATCTTCATCGTCGCGCTCCACTATGTCACCGGTGAGCCTTTTTCGTCCTGGTTCGGGGACCCGCTGCAAATGGTGCTCGCGTTCTCAAGCCTGATCTATTTCGCATTCGGCTCCGCGGTGTTCAGCTCGGGTCTGGCCCGCGTATTCCCCGCCTGGCATGAGGTCTTCGGATATCTGAGCCGGCCGTTGTGGTTCACCTCCGGCATCTTCTTCACCCTGCAGGGGCTGTCCAAAGGCTTCCAGAAGTGGGCCCTGATCAATCCGGTGGCGCACATGATGGAGTGGATCAAGTCGGCCATGCTGCCGTCATTCCACAGCGATGTTTATCGTCCGATGTTCATCCTAACCACAGCGACCGTTCTGCTCTTCATCGGCCTGACGATCGAATGTCTCTGGCGGTTGACCGGTCATCCGGACGGCGTGGAGTGAAACGCCCATGATCGAACTCATCGACGTCGAAAAATTCTATCCGGGCAAGCATCGGCAAATCAACGTCCTGAGCGGCATCACCCAGACCTTCCATCAGGGCGAGAGCGTGGGCATCCTGGGTCAGAATGGGGCGGGCAAGTCGACCCTGCTTCGGATCATCAGCGGGAGCGAGCGGCCCAACTACGGGACCGCGCGGCGCTCGGTGACCATTTCCTGGCCGCTCGGCTTTTCGGCGTCGTTCGCCGGCAGTCTCAGCGGGGCCGAGAACCTTCGCTTCGTGTGCCGCATCTACGGCGCCGACATCGAGGAGGTCAGCGATTTCGTCGCCGATTTTTCCGAGCTCGGCAAATCGATCCACGAGCCGGTGAAGACCTACTCATCCGGCATGCGGTCGAGACTCGCTTTCGGACTGAGCATGGCGATCCGCTTTCAGGTCTACGTTATCGACGAAGGATTGGCGGCAGGGGATGTCGCCTTTCAGGAGAAATGCTACGCGATCTTTGAGGATCGCCGAGCCACTGCCGATGTGATCATGGTGTCGCACTCCATCGCGATGATCCGGCAGTACTGCACGAAGGCCGGCGTCCTGAACGGGGGGAGACTGACGATGTATGACACGATCGACGAAGCCAATGAAAATTACCTGAGAGCGGTTTCGTGAACACGACCCCCCAAGCCGACCTGCCGACTGCCCGAGCCCTGCGACGCCGGGCCGAACGGCAGCGCAACTTCCGGCTGATGACCCTATGGGTGCTGTGTCCGACGGCGGCGGCGGCCTTTTATTGGATCGCCATCGCCCCGCCGCAGTATCGCAGCGCGACCGAGATCACCATCCGGGGGCCGCAGGCGCCGCAGACCAATATCCTCACCGGGCTGGGGCTGGGCGGCATGGCCGGAACATCGGCCGATCCGCGTTTGGTGGTCGACTATCTGCAATCGCCGGCCACGATCGACATGCTCCGGGCAAAGTACGGCTTCAAGGAGGCCTACAGCCGCTTCAGCCTCGACCCCACCGCCTATCTGTCGCCCCGCGCCCCGATCGAGCGGGCCAGCGAATACTGGCGCCACAAGCTCAAGGTCGACTATGACAGCAGCGCCAACACCATCATCATGTCGGTCGACGCCTTCTCGCCCGCGGACGCGCTGCGGCTGACCCAGGGGGTCCTGGCCGCCAGCCGCGCAATGGAAGACCACCTCAATGTCGAGGTGCAGCTGGCCTCCCTGCAGCTCGCCAATGCGCAGCTCGCCGCGGCCAAGCGCGACTATGACGCGGCGACCGTCCGGCTCAGCCGGCTCCAGGGTAGCCAGAATGTGCTGCCGATGGACACCGACGCCAAGGAGTCCGAAGCGCTGATCGTCCAGATCGACCCGCAACTGGCCCAGCTTCGGGTGAATCTGGCGGCGCAGCAGGCGGCTTACAAGGCCGATGCGCCGCAGGTGATATCGACGATGGCCCAGATAGCGACCCTGGAGGAGGAGCGGGCCCGCGCTGTCGCCAAGGCCAAGGCGGCGCCCGGCGGGGGGGCCGCGACGCATGATGTGCTGACCCAGGCCGCCCTGCTGGATTACCAGTTCTTCCAGAAAAGCTATTATAGCGCCGCCGCCGCCGTGGTCGCCGCCCAGCCCGAGCACGCCAACCAGAGCTTCGTCGTCTCCTTCGTGCCGCCACGCCTTCCGGAACGGTCGAACTACTGGCGGCGCCTCGTGAACATCGTGGCGGTGTTCCTGGCCGCCTGCATGCTGTTCGGCATCGGCTCCCTCAGCTATTCGGTGATCAAGGATCACGTCCAATGACTGCTATGTC
>CAIQJF010000039.1 GCA_903872075.1 uncultured Caulobacteraceae bacterium
CAGGTCCGCGAACTGGTCATGGAGGTCATCGACCGCGAGGCCACCGACCGGGAAGACCACGAAAACCTCTCCCTGGCCCTGGAACAGCGCCTCTCCTTCGATCCGGCCTATACCGATATCGACAGCCTGCCCCTTCGCGAGACGGTGGAGCGCATCTGCGCCGATCTGATGATCACGCCGGACTGGAGCCGATGGGAGGCCGGCCGGTGGGAACCGCGAAATGAGGCGTTCCAGCCGGCCTGGCGGGGCCGCGACGGACCGGTTCCCCGACCCCATAAGGTCCAGACGGCGGCTCTCGCCGCCGAATCCACCGACCGATCGCCTCCCGCCGCGCCAGCCCGCCTGGAATGAGACGCGCTTCAGTCCTCGCCGTCAGAGATCCGCACCGCTACTCCGCCGCCAGCACCTGTTCCGCCAACCGCGCGCCGGCCGCCGCCGAGACGCGGGGTGGGGCCAGGTCGCCCGCCGAGGCATGGTAGGGATTGGTCCGGCGCATCAGGCCCCGATAGAGCTGGCCGTCCTTCATCACCGCGGTGATCTTGCTGTGATCCTGCAGCACGCGCACATCGGCAATGGGATCGCCGTTGACGATCACCAGGTCGGCGTATTTGCCGGCCTCCAGGGTGCCCAGCATGCCGCCGGGATCCACCGCCGCGCCACCGTCGCGGGTGGCGCAGAGCAGCGCCTCGGCCGGCGACAGGCCGAACAGATCGACGAAATATTCCAGGTCCTTGGCGTAGGTGCCGTGGGGCGTGATGTTGAGGCCATAGTCGCCGCCGATCAGCACCCGAACCCCCACGGCGCGCAGGCGCTTGACCGCATCGACCGTCGCCTCGACTTCGCGCTCATAGCCGCGGTTGCGCACGGCCTCGCGGGTGAAGCCCATGCTCTCGTGGTTGGCCAGGAACTGCATCTCCCAGGCGATGGCCGGGCCGACGAACAGCCGGTCACGGGCGCGCTTCAACATGTCCACGGCTTCGTCGTCGAGATAGTTGGCGTGACCGATGAAGTCGGCGCCGAACTTCACCGCCTGCTTCACCGCCGCCGCCGAGCGCGAATGGGTCGCCACCCGCATGTTGCGGGCGTGGGCCTCGCTGATCGCGGCCTCGACCTCCTCGTCGGTGTAGGTCAGTTCGCCCGGCGGGGCGTGGTTCGACAGGCCCTCGCCGTCGAGGAACAGCTTGACCACGTTGGCCCCGTTCTTGCGCAGGGTCCGCACCGCCTTGCGCACCGCCCAGGGCCCGTCGGCGAGCATGCCCAGGCCCTCCATCTGCGGCTTGGCGTAGTCGGGATGCAGGTCGGCGTTGCTGGAGGTCGCGCCGATGTCGCGGCCGGAGGCCAGAAGGCGCGGGCCGGCGATCTGGCCCTTATTGATGGCTTCCCGCAGATAGACGTCGATCCGGTGCACCGAGCCGAAGCTGATGGCCGAGGTGAAGCCCGAGCCCAGCATCACCCTGGCGTTGTCGATGGACCAGATCATGGCCTCCTCGACCGGGGTCTTGTCCAGGTCGCCGGGGCCGTTGTTGGTGTAGGAGATGTGGGCGTGGGACTCGGTCATGCCCGGCATGACGAACTGTCCGCCCAGGTCCACGCGCTTCACATGATCGGGAACCGGCCCGGTCTCGGCCGCGCGGCCCGCATAGCGGATCATCTTGCCGTCGACCCAGATCGCGCCGCCGTCGATGACCTCGTCATTCACGCCGGTGAACAGCCGGGCGTTGGTGAACAGGACCGATTCGCTCATCGCTCTCTCCTCCCGATAGGGTGTGGGCGTCTTAAGTCGCGCCGAAGAAGTCCGCGTTGGCCTTGCCGTCCCCGCCATAGACCGGCCCGTGGTCGCCGGCTTCCCAGACCTGGTTCCAGGTGTCGACGATGCCCACGCCGCGCAGCACCTCGACCATCTGGGCGTAGTAGGGGTGGCTGAAGTGGGTGAGGAGCGAGGCGCGGTCCTCCCACAGTTCATAGACCTGAATTCGGGTGGGGACGCAGGGATCGGCCGCGAAGCAGTAGGCGTGGCAGCCGGGCTCTTCGGTCCGCGTACCCAACTGGACGGGCGCGGTCAGAGCTACCGCCCGGTCGCGATCCTCCTGCGTGGCGAAATCAAGCCTGGCGGCGACGATGACCTGCGGCATGCGAACCCTTCCCCAATGATTTTCGCTTTTGTGCGGTAAATTCGTATCACGGTCCAGAATTTAAACCGGGTCCCGCGTCCAGCGATTGTGCGAGGGTCCGGTCGGCCCGCGCGCCGCCCCGGCGTGCTCCGGATAGACGGTGGCGACATAGAAGTCGCCTTGGGCGTCCACGGCCATCTGGTGGATGTAGATCGCCAGGTTCTTGTGACGCTCGAGTTCCTCGAAGGTCGCGCCGTCCAGCACCACCAGGTCGTGCAGTTCGTCGCTGGCGTAGATGCGATCGCCGCGCGTGGCGAGGCTCAGCGGTTTGATGTGGGTCCATTCCTCCAGATAGGCGCCGTCGGGATCGAACACCTGGATGCGGCTCTGGCGGCCGGGGGTGGTGTGGAAGCGTTCGGGCGCGATCTGGCCGGGCACGGTCATGTAGGCGTGCAGGGCGCCGCCGGTGAAATCCACCACCAGCAGCCGGCCGTCGGGAGTCTGGGCCACGGCGTGGGGCGAGTTGAACTGCCCGGGTCCGTCGCCCCAGCCGCCGATCTCCTTGATGTATTCGCCCTCGGGCGAATACCAGATCATCCGCGAGTTCCAGTAGCCGTCGGTGATGACGATATTGCCGTTCTTCTGGACGACGACACCGGTCGGGCCGTTGAACAGATAGGGACTGTCGCCGGGCTTGCCGAGCGTGCCCAGGCTGAGCAGCAGGGTCCCGTCCATGGCGTATTTCTTGACCATGTGGCCGTCGCGATCGACCGTCCACAGGCAGCCGTCGATGAAATAGATCGTGTGGGCGCCCAGGGCGAAGCCGGGCTCGTCCGATGGCCCCCATTTGCCCAGGAAGTTTCCCTCCCGGTCGAACATCGAAATGCTGCTCTTGCCCATCTTGCGGCTCATGGCCAGCGGATGGGCGGCCCAGTGCTCGAGATCGCGGGTGAACAGATAGATGATTCCCGCATCGTCCACCGCGACGCCGGAGCCCATCTCGAAATCCATGCCGGCCGGATAGTGCGGCCAGCCGGCTGCCTGGCGGTAGGTCTCGCTCATCGTTCTCTCCCTCTCGCCGCGTCTTCGCGCGGACGTCTCAAAAGGTCGTCCGCCCCGCCCGCGCCCGCTCGGCGGGGGCGTTGAGGATGGCGCTGATCGTGCCGCCGTTGCGGCCCACCACCACGAGGCTGTCGCCGGGCTCCACCGGCAGGTTGCCCGGCGGTCGCGTGACGACGTCGCCGTTCTGGCGATTGATCTGAATGATGAAGAACGCGCCCTGACCGCGGGCCTCCAACTCCTCGATCGTGCGGCCGGAGGAGGCGCCGCCCTCGACCACGCTGGCGACGTCGACGTCCAGACCAAGGTCGCGAAGGGTGCTTTCCATCTCCTTCATGCGCGCCGAGCCGCGGATGAAGCGGGTGGTCTCGGGGAACAGCACCATCTCGGCGATCCGCTCGGCGCCGATGTGCGCAGGCAGGACCACTTGATTGGCGCCGGCCTGAAGGAGCTTGGTTTCCGTGCTCGGCGCCTCGCCGCGGGCGATGATCTGCAGGTGGGGATTGAGGCTGCGGGCGCTGAGGGTGATGAACACATTGGCCGCGTCGGACGGCAGAACCGTCGCCAGCACCCGGGCGCGCTCGACGCCTACCGCCCGCAGGGCGTCCTCGTCCGTGGCGTCGCCAGACCAGCACAGGTAGCCGAGCGAGCGGGCTTCGGCGAGCCGGGCCTCGTCCAGATCCAGGACAACGAAGTCCGCGCCGCCGGCTGACAGGTCGCGGGACAGCATCAGCCCGATGCGCCCGAAGCCGCAGACGATCACATGATCCTTGAGCTTGCCGATGTCCGATTTCACGCGATTGCCGCCCAATAAGCGTTGAACCTGGGAAAAGGTCAGAACCTGCACGAGGAAGCCTGTCACCAGAATCATCCCGGTGCAGCCCAGGACGATGGTGGCGATGGTCACCCCATGCAGATAGGGCGTGTTGACCGCCCTGACCTCATGATAGCCCACCGTATAGATGGTGAGCAGCACCATGTAGATGGCGTCGCCGAAGCTCCAGCCGGCCAGCATATAGGCGCCGGTGGCCAGGACCACGACCACCACCATGAAGGCGATGATGGCGATCAGTCGGCGCAGTGGCAGGTCGGCGTCGCCGTTCATCGTCCAGGCCCGGCGGGGCGATGCCCCCGATAAGGCAAGGCTAGCATGTCCGGGCGCCGCGCCGCGACCCGCGTTGCGCCGTTGCGCCGTCAGATGCCCTTTTCGAGCACGACGAAGGCGAGATCGTCCCGGCGCGGCGCGCCGAGCGTCTGGTTCTCATAGGGAAAAGGCTCCGTCTCGCCGGTCAGGACATAGCCGCGACGGACATACCAGGCGATCAGGGGTTCCCTGAGCGAGACCACCGTCATCCGCACCCGGCGCCCGCCGCCCCGCTTCACATGGGCCTCGGCCTCGGCCAGCAGGCCCCGGCCCAGCTGGCGATCCTGGATGTCGGGGCGGACGGTGAGCATGCCCAGATACCAGACGTCCTTGTCAGTGGGTTCCAGCCAGACCACACCCAACAGCGGACCGTCAGCCGTATCGCGCAGGGTGAGCAGTTCCGCCTTCGGCGCGGCGGCCAGGTCGGCGCGCAGGGTATGGGGATCGGTGCGCTGGCCGTCGATGTATTCGCCCTCGTGGGTCCAGCCCTCGGTTCCGCGATAGGCGCGGTTGACCAGGTCGGCGATCTCATCGAACGCGTCGGGGAGGGCGGGAAACAGGGGCATGGGCGGCGTCCAGCGCGTAAAAGGGGCGGACCGCTTAGAGCCTCACGCGCCTTGCGCCAAGTCCGACTATTTCCGCAGAGCGGGCTTCGAACGCGCCGCGGCGCGGGCGGCCTCGGCGCGTTGGGCGTTGCGTTGGTCGCCCTTGCCGGGCGCGGTTCCGCCGCCGGCGGCGGCTTTGCGCTTAGCCACCAGGGCCGCGAGGACCTCGGTCGGAGTCTTTGGCGCCTCAGGCGCGGTCGGATCGTCGCTCATAAGCGACCTTAGCACGGAAAAGCGGCCGACGCGCGCGGCGCCGGCCTATTCCGTTCAGGCCCAGACCTTGTCGAACGCCTCGCAGAACGCCTTCATCTCGTCCATCGAGCCGACGGTGACACGCGAGATGGTCGGCCAGATCGGCCAGGAACGGCCGATCTCGACGCTCTGCGTCCGGAACGCGGCCTGCATGGCGCCGGCCTGTTTGGTCTTCCAGTCAATCATGAACATGTTGGCGTTGGTCGGGACCACCGCCATGCCCCGCTTCTTCAGGTGCTCCAGGGCCAGGCCCCGCGCCTCCTGCATCTCCTTGCGGCGGGCGGCGATCAGGTCGAGGGCGGTCAGGCTGGCGGTGGCGCAGGCCAGCGAGGGCAGGGGCAGGGCGCCCGACTGCATGCCGCCGTCATAGCGCATCATCTTGGCGATGATATCGGGCCTGGCCATGACGTAGCCCATGCGCATGCCGGCCATGCCGAAGATCTTGGAGAAGGTGCGCATCACGATCACGTCTTTGCCGGCCGTGGCCATGTAGGACGCTGTCGGAACCCCGGCGAAGTGGGTGTAGGCCTCGTCGACCAGCACCATGGAGCCGGCCGGCTTGTTGGCCACCAGCCACTCGATGTCGGCGATCGGGGTGATGGTGCCGGTCGGGTTGTTCGGCGTGCAGATATAATAGAGGCCGGCGTTGGGATTGGCCGCCAGCATGGCCTTCACATCGTGGGTGTAGGCGGCGGTGAGCGGCACGGCGTTGACCGGCGCGCCCAGCCACTTGGCCGTGCGGCCCGCCAGTTCGAAGGTGGGGTCTGCCGTGACCAGGCCCTTGGTGGGCGAGCAGAAGGTGACCACGGCGCGCGACAGCGGATCGCTGGAGCCCGGCCAAGGCGCCACGTGATCGTAGGGAACGCCCTCGACCTGCATCACCGCCTTGATGAAGTCGCCGCGCTCGTCATGCGGGGAATAGCGGTTGCCCGAGGCAATGATCGCCGCGGCGGCGGCTTGGCCGGGGGCGAGGGGACCGGTCCAGCATTCATTGGCGCCGATGCGCACCTTGGCGCTGGGGGCCGGATCGGGTACGCCGCCCGAGGCCCACGCGGGCCGGCCGACGCTGGCCGCCGCGGCGGCGACGCCGAACACCCCGACGATCCGTCCCAGTTGCCGGCGGGAGTAGCCGCGGCTCAGCAGGTCGTCCTTGGTTTCCTCGAAGCGATCATTTCTGGACATGGGACGTGCAGGCTCCTGTGCGGGGTGGGGGAGGATTGGAGAAGGCCTCGGCCTTACATCTTCATCGATTTCCAGATGGTCCAAAGGCCAATGCCGATGAGGTAGATGCCGAATGTGCGCTTGAGCACGGCCGGCGGCAACTTGTGAGCCACATGCACACCCAGCGGGGCGGTCAGGATCGACATTGACGCCACCGTAACCGCGGCGGGCAGGTTGATGAATCCCAGCGAGCCCCAGGGCAGGCCGGCGTGGCCGAAGCCGGTGATGGCGAAGCCGATGGCGGTCGGCACGGCGATCAGGGTGCCGACACCGGCCGCGGTGGCGATGCCGCGGTGAATGGTGCGGCCACACAGCGTCATCACGGTCGTGGCGATGGTGCCGCCGCCGATGCCGAGCAGGGACGAGAACGCGCCCAGGCCGCCGGCGATCCCGACCCGCAGCAGGCCGGACGGCATGGTGTCGGTGAGCACCAGGTTGTTGATCCTCGGCTGGAGGAAGAGTTGCGACATCAGAAGTACGCCGATGCCGAAGATGATCGTCAGCATGCGGCCGTCCACATGGCTGGCGAGAACGACCCCGCACATGGAGCCGAGCACCAGCCAAGGGGCCCAATCCTTCAGCATCTGCCACTCGACCGCGCCACGTTTGGCGTGGGCCAGCACCGACCTGATCGAGGTGACGATGATCGTCGCGGCTGAGGAGCCGATGGCGACGTGGGTGTATTCCGACTTGGCGCCGCCTAGCAGCGGCAGCACGACCAACAGCGCCGGCACGACGATGAAACCGCCGCCAATACCGAAGATGCCTGCGGCGAAACCCGCCAGAAGCCCCGCCGCCAGCATGGCGACCATGGGCAAAGCCCAATGAAACGACTCAAATCCGCCCGTCAAAGTGCGACCATCCTAAAGCTAGACCATACGCGAGCGACGGGAGCCTGATGGCCCCGCCGCCGACTCAACTTCTGTAACGGCCGCAGCCCCGAACGTCACTGATAGCCTCATTAGTTTAGCTAATAGCCGCGCAGAGTCTGCCCTCCAACGCGGGGGTGACCATCTGTCAACCGCACGGAGAACAGGCTAAACGCCTCGGCGCGTGCACAGTTTGTGGGCGGCGTCGGAGGCCAGGAACCGGGTGACCGGGTCTTGCGGGGCCCGGCGGCGCCTCGGATATCGAACCCGGAGCAATCATGGCCCTCAGCCGTCGGACGTTTATCGAGCACTTGGCCGTCGTCGGGGGGATGACCCTGGCGGTGGCCGGAATGGAGGCCCTCGGCTTCGGCTTCGCGTCCGCTCAAACCCTGCCGCCCAATCTCACGGGTAAGGGCAAGGGAACCCGGGTGGTGATTCTCGGCGCGGGCCTTGCCGGCATGACCGCCGCCTATGAACTCACCAAGGCCGGCTACGACTGCCAGGTGATCGAGGCGAGGTCGTTCGCCGGCGGGCGCTGCCAGACGGCGCGCAAGGGCTTCACCCACACCGATCTGATCGGCCGGACCCAGGTCTGCGATTTCGACGAGGGCCTCTACATCAATCACGGTCCGTGGCGCATTCCCTACAACCACCGCTCGACCCTGCACTACACCAAGCTGTTCGGCGTCGCCCTGGAGCCGTTCATCAACGATAACGACGCCTCCTATGTCTACTATGAGAAGGGCTCCGGCCCTCTCGCCGGCAAGCGCGTCCGCAAGGGCCAGCTGGCCAACGACATGCGTGGTCACGCCGCTGAACTGATGGCCAAGGCCGCGGCCAAGGGTGGGCTGGATCTGCCGCTGTCGAAGGACGATCGCGACCGCTTCATCTCCTATCTGATCAGCCAGGGACGTCTGTCGCCCGGCACGCTGGACTATGGGCCCAACGAGGGTCGCGGCTGGGATGTCCAGCACGGCGCCGGCGTCACCCCCGGGGCGGGAAAGCTGTCCCAGCCCTATTCCCTCAGCGACATTCTCGGCTCCAAGGCCTGGGAAGCCGTCGAGCCGTTGGGCGAGCATGAGCAGCAGATCACCATGCTGCAGGCGGTCGGCGGCATGGATCATGTGGCCAAGGGCTTCGAGAAACAGGTCGGCCATCTGATCCGCTACGACACCGAGGTCCAGAAGATCGTCCAGGACGACCGCGGCGTGGAAGTGCTGTTCACGGATAAGGACGGCAAGGCCGGGTCGATCAAGGCCGACTATTGCGTCTGCACCATCCCGCTGTCGGTGCTGAAGGGTCTGGATCTCGCCGTCTCGGCGCCGTTCAAGGACGCCATGGCCGACGCGGCCTATGCGCCGGTGAACAAGATCGGCCTGCAGATGAAGCGCCGCTTCTGGGAAGAGGATCACGCCATCTACGGCGGCCATATCTACACCGATATCCCCGGTGTGGGCAGCATGAGCCTGCCGTCGACCGGCTGGCAGGGGCAGAAGGGCGTGATCCTGGGCTACTACGCCTTCGGCTCGGACGCCGTCCGCATCAGTATGAAATCGCCTGCCGACCGCGCCGCCTTCGCCGTGGCCGCCGGCCAGAAGGTGTTCCCGGAGTACGCCGAGAACTTCGAAACCGCCTTCTCCTTCTCCTGGCACCTGGCCAAGTACAACCTCGGTGGCTGGGCCGAATGGAGCGAGGACGCGCGGGCTCGCAGCTATGCGAAGCTCTGTGAACCGGACGGGCGCATCTATCTCGCCGGCGAGCATCTGAGCTATCTCAGTGGCTGGCAGGCGGGCGCCATCGAGTCGGCCTGGCAGCAGATCGCCAGAATCCACGCCCGCGTGAACGCGGCCTGACCTCCACCCTGTTTGAGATCGACCTATGACGCTGAGACTGACTGCCGTGGCCCTGGCGCTTGCTCTGGCCGCTCCCGCGATCACTGTCGCCGAGGTCGGCGGCGAGGCCCAGTTCCTGGAAACCTGTGCGGCCTGCCACCAGCCCAGCGGCCAGGGGATCAAGGGCGCTTTCCCAGCCCTGGCGGGCGACGCCTTCGTGGTCGGCGATCCGCAGGCGGTGACGGCGACGGTGCTCAATGGCCGCGGCGGCATGCCGGCCTGGAAGGTCGACCTGAACGATTCGCAGATCGCCGCCGCCATCACCTACATCCGCTCGGCCTGGGGCAATAAGGCTTCGCCGGTGACCGAGGCCATGGTCGCCGCCGAGCGCGCCAAGAGCGCCCCGACCACGGCCCGGGGCGCCCAGGCGCACTGAATCTGTTCCTTGGGCCTTCGCCGCGGCCGCCGCCTCTTTGCGGCCGGCGTCGCCCTCGGCGCCGAGGGTCGCCCGACGCATCGCGAGCGCCTCCGGCGGGGCGGCCCTAGGCCGGCCGACGTCGAGCGTCGGAGGCGATGAGACCCACCGTATGTCAAAGGCGACGAATTTATGCTAAATTCGTGTCTCGCGTGTGCAAGACTATCGTTTCGCCTAACGGGGCACGAATGTGCTGACAGGGCGTGCGGACGGGGCAACATCAATTGGATGCAAAAGCGACGATCGTCGTGTCGCCTCTCGTGCCGGCGTTGCGCGCCTGCCGGCGGCATCTGGTTTTTGCGGGCCTGTTCAGCGCCTTGATCAATGTCCTCTTTCTCGCGCCGACGCTCTACATGCTGCAGGTCTATGACCGGGTGGTGCCGACGCGCGGCAGCCTGACCCTTGTCTTTTTGACGTTTGCGCTCCTGCTGGCCCTTATGTCGCTGTCCGGGCTCGACCTGTTGCGCGGCCGCGTGCTGGTCCGGGCGGGCGCCAGGCTCGACCGGGAACTCTCCGGCGCCGTCCTGGACGCCAGCCTGGCGCGGGGCGGCGGCCGTCAGAACGTGCTGGCCAGCCGGGCCATGCGGGACTTCGATGTCTTCCGCCAGGCCGTATCGGGGCCAGGCGTGGTGGCCCTTTTCGATCTGCCGTGGGCGCCGATCTATATCCTGGTCGCCTTCGTGATCCACCCGGCCATGGGCCTGCTCGTGATCGCGGGGGCGGTGATCCTGGGCGGTCTTACCTTTCTCAACGAGCGGGCGACTCATGCAGCCCTGCAGAAGGCGAGCGGCGCGGCGAACACCGGCTATTTGAGCCAGCAATACTCCTCGCAGTCGGCCGACCTGATCCGCGCGCTCGGCATGCGCAGGGCCATGGTCCGCCGCCACCTTGCCGAACGCCAGGAAGCGACCCGCTTGCAGATGGACGCTAACTTCGCGGCCAGCGGCTATACGGCGCTGTCGCGTTTCACGCGCCAGGCCCTGCAATCCCTCGCCCTGGGCCTGGGAGCCTATCTGGCGATCGAGCAGAAGATTTCCGCGGGGGCGATCTTCGCCGCCTCGCTGCTGGCCGGCCGCGCGCTGGCCCCCATCGAACAACTGCTGGGGGCGTGGCGAAGCCTCGGCCAGGCGCGCGAAGCTTATGCCGATCTGAGAGAGCTGCTCCCGGCGGGAGGCGATTCGGTGCTGGTCACGGAACTCCCGCCGCCGTCCGGCGAGGTGAAGGTCGAACAGCTGACGGTGTTCAATCCGGGTTCTGCCGATCCCATCCTCCGCGAGATCACCTTCACGATCGAAGCGGGCGAGATCGTCGGCGTGATCGGACCTAGCGGGGCCGGGAAATCCACCCTGGCGCGGATCATGACCGGCGCCGCGATCGCCGACCGCGGCGTCGTCCGGTTCGACGGCGCGGACATGAACCAGTGGGATCCGACACAACTGGGTCGTCACATCGGCTTCATGCCGCAGGACCCCACACTGTTCGCCGGCACCATCAAGCAGAACGTGGCGAGGTTCAGCGACGGGCTCGATCGACCGGGCCTGGACATCGACGGCATGGTTATCGCCGCCTGCAAGCTGGCGCGCTCGCACGACCTGATCCTGAGGATGCCCAAGGGCTACGACACGGTGCTGAACTGGGGTGGCCGGGGCCTGTCCGCCGGCCACACGCAGAGGATCGCTTTGGCCCGGGCCCTGTTCGGCTCGCCCAAAGTGGTGGCGCTCAGCAGCGCGCTTCGTGTCAAATATTCGTCGTGGTAGCCCTGGAACAGCGAGACCTTGGTCGACTGATATTCCTGCTCGGCATTGAGCACGTCGATCGTCGAGCGCAAGCCGAGCTTGTCCTCGATCTTGTAACCCTTGAAGGCCTTTTCCTCTTCCTTCAACTGGGCGCGCTGATCCACGAGAAGCTGGCGGCGGGCGACCAGATCGTTCCAGGCCCTTGAGACGGTGCGGATCGCCTGCCGGCGCGCATCGACCGCCTTCAGCGCGTCGCGGTTGTCGTTCTCAACGGCCTGACGTACGCGCGAGGCGTGGGAGCCGGAGGTGAACAGCGGCTTGTTGACGGTGACGGACGCCTCATAGGCGTCGAGACGCTGGTCCTTGAGGTAGTTGGTGTAGGGCTCGCGACCGTAGCTGGCGCTCAGGCTGACCTGGAAGCCATCCGACGCCCTGGCCTCGGCGATCCGCGATCGGGTGACGACCTCGGTATAGCGCGCGGCGAGCAGCGCGGGGTTGAATGCGTCCGCCGCGTTGAGGGCTGCATCGATCGTCACGGGCACGCCCGGCAAATCGGGCAGGGGCGCCAGCGCGCCGGGCGCTTGACCGACGGCGGCGACATAGCGGGCCTCGGCCCCGCGCAGGCTGGAGCGCGCCCTTTCGACGCCGATCCGGGACGCGATCAGGCGGGCCTGGGTCTGCGCCCGGTCGGTGATCGTGACTTCCTTGACCGCGAACTTGGCCTCGATCTCGGTCATCTGGGCTCTAAGGATATCCACGTCCTGGTTGGCGATCAGCAACAGCGCCCGGTAGAGAAGGACGTCCGCATAGGCGCCGATCACCTCATTCAGGACATTGGCTTCCTGCTCCCGCAGGCTCTCGCGTCCTGCGAGTACTTCGGCCAGGGCAGTCGAAAGGGCGGTTTCCAGCTGACCGCCATCATAGAGCGGCTGCGCGATGGTGACGCGGAAGCCGTTGCCGTCGATCCAGCCGTAGTGCGTCGTATGCATCGGTGCGGCCGGCGTCGTGGACGTCGCGGCTGTTTTCGGCGTGGTCAGCGTTGAGTTGTTGTAGTTCTCCTGGAAGTTCACCGAAGCCTGAGGCCCGAACGCGGCGCGGGCCTGCACATAGCGTTCGTCGAGCGCCCGCAGATCGGCGCGGTCGGCCAGGAGCAGCGGATTAGTCTGGTAGGCCATGGCGATGGCGTCGCCCAACGTCTCCGCGGCGGCCCGGCCGGCGGGCAAGCTAGCAACCAGAACCGTCAGGGCCGCTATGCGCGGAAGGGTCATCCGGCGTCCGTGCCGAAGATGTCCGCGCCGCAGCCCTGGCGCTCGGCGACCGTCAGCACCAACCGTAGCCGATCGATCTGGAATACCGCGGCGGAGCCATGAGAACGGGGACGGATCCACACCTTGCGAACATCGCCCAGCACCTTCAGAGGCAGCGTGACCACACCGCCGCTGGGGTTGCGCGGGTCGTCCGTGCCCAGCGACAGGCCGTTGGCGGCCAGTGTCATGATGTTGACGCGCCAAGGCGTCGCTGACCCGCCGTCGAGCCTGTATTGGGCGTCGAAGGTGTCCAGCCGCGGGGAGAAGCGGAATTTGACAGCGCCGTGACCAACGGACATCCTGCCGGCTCGAAGCGAACACTCGACGTTGCCAGTGAATCGATCACGATGGACCGTCAGCTCCCACGGCCCGGTTCGGAAGCGACGGTTCGGTGACGTCGTCGCGAAAGCCACGGGACGCGGCAAGACGACAGTCTCCGCCGCTACCGGAACCGCAAACAACATTGGAACCCCCTCAGCTGGCGTTCCAGACTCAATGGACGCCGCGTGCACTTGTTCGCAAATATATGGCAGCTTCCGGACTATGTCAGCAAAAGACTGCGCGCGTGCTGTTTTCACGCGCGCGCGGGTCGACGCATTTTGCCACGGCGCGCCGCATCGCCACGCCCGGGCGCAGCGCGCCTCGAAGCAGGTGAACGGCGGGAAAGGCGACCGCGATGCCGGCGGAAGACGGCCTGACGGCGACGGTCACCGCGACCGAACGTTTCCAGCTGGTGTTGCAACTGCGCCGCCGGAAGCGATTTGCCGCGGCGCTGCGTGAAATCGACGGGCTTGTCCGAACCGACCCTCACAATCTGTCCTATCTGAGTGTTCAGGCGGGCTTGCTGGCGCTGCTTGGCCGCTATGAGCCGGCCATCGATATCTACGAGGCGGTGCTCGCGCGGGCGGCGGCCAATGCCCGCCTGTGGATAGGCTATGGCAATGCGCTGCGAACCGTGGCCCGCACGGCCGACGCCATCGCCGCCTATCGTCGGGCCCTCCAGCTCAAACCGGCGCTTGGCGAGGCGTGGTGGAGTCTCGCCAATCTGAAAACCTATCGCTTCCAGCCTGCCGAGGTGGACGCGATGACGGTCGCGCTGGGGCGATCCGATTTGAGCGCCGAGGACCGGGTTCACCTCCACATGGCGCTCGGCAAGGCCCAGGAGGACGGCCACCGATACAAGGTCGCCTTTGACCACTACGCTGCGGGCAATGCTGAACGCTGGGCGCGGGTGCGGTGGGACGGCGAGGCAAATCATCGGCACGTGGTGGCCTGTGAGCGGCTGTTCACCCCTGACTTCTTCGCGGCGCGGGAGGGGGGCGGCTGCAAGGCGCCGGACCCGATTTTCATCGTCGGCCTGCCTCGGGCGGGATCGACCCTGATCGAACAGATTCTCGCAAGCCATAGCGAGGTCGAAGGCACGATGGAGTTGCCCGAGATCACCGACATGGCCAGACAACTCGGCGCCGGACTCCCCGGCGACAAGCCCGAGCGCTATCTTGAGGCGTTGTCCGTCCTTCCGCCCCGGGAGCTGGAGTCGCTCGGTCAGAGCTACGTCGACCGCACCCGGGTTTACCGGCAGTCAGGGCGGCCCAGGTTCATAGATAAGATGCCTAACAATTTCAATTTTATAGCCTTGATACGCCTCATGCTGCCCCATGCGACGATCATCGATGCGCGGCGACACCCGATGGCCACCTGCTTCTCCGCCTGGAAACAAAGCTTCCTGGAGGGGCAGAATTATTCTTATAATCTGACGGAACTTGGTCGATATTACTGTGACTATACTAGGTTTATGGCGCTCTTCGATCGTGTGCTGCCAGGCAGGGTGCTGACGGTTCGCTATGAGGACTTGGTGACCGACACGGAGGCGCAGGTGCGTCGGCTCCTCGATCATTGCGGCCTGCCGTTTGAGCTCGCGTGCCTGTCTCACCACGAGACGACGCGTCCCGTTCGCACCGCCAGCTCCGAACAGGTGCGGCAGCCGATGTATAGGGACGGACTGGACCAGTGGCGTAGGTTCCAGCCCTGGCTCGGCGATCTGAGGTCAGCGCTGGCGACAGTGCTCGACGACGACGCCTAGAGCGGCGCGGTCGCCATCGCCGCCACCGCTGCGCGGCGGGCGCCGCCCACCGCCTCGAAGTTGGCCTGAACCAGCGCCAGCACCTCGGGCGGGGCCGTTTCCGGCCGGCCGGCGTTGAACGGCGGCGCCGGGGCGTATTCCATGCCGAGCTGGATGGCCTGGGCGCCGACGTCGCCGACGATCTCCGCCGCCAGGGTCAGGGCGAAGTCGATGCCGGCCGTGACACCGCCGCCAGTGAACACGTTGCCGTCGCGGACGACGCGGGCCGGATCGGGAATGGCGCCGAAGTGGCTCAGGAGATCGCGCCAGGCCCAGTGGCAGGCGGCGCGCTTGCCTTGCAGCAGGCCGGCGGCGCCCAGGATCAGCGAGCCCGTGCAGACCGAGGTCACATAGCGCGCGCCGGCGGCCAAACGCCGGATCTCGGCCATGAAGGCCGGGTCGGCCATGGCGTCGGTGCAGCCGAACCCGCCGGGCACACACAGGATGTCGCAGGCCGGGATGTCGGCCAGACGCGAGAGATTGCCGAAGGTCAGGCCGTCGGCTTCGATCTCACCGCCAAGGGCGCTGGCGGCGATAGTCTTCGCGCCGGGCAGGCGGCAGAGCACCTGGTGCGGACCCGTGAAATCCAGGTGGGTGACGCCCGGATAGAGGGCGAAGACGATGGTCATTGTCTCGGACATGGGGGTAGGGCCTCGGCTGCGAAGGGGTCGATGAGGGGAGAGTGCCCCGGATTTCGCTTGGCGGAAACGACAATCATCCCTTAATTTCCGCCATGCCCCGCGCCATCGCCTTCGTCATTTTCCCGGATTTCCAGATCATCGACGCCGCCGGACCTATCGGCGCCTTCGAGATCGCCGGGCGCTACTGCCCCGGAACCTATGAGATCAGCGTCCGCGCCAGCCTGCCGGGCGAGGTGGCCAGTTCGTCGGGCGTGCGGATGTGCGCCGGTCCGCTCGGAGATCCGGCGGCGATCGACACCCTGGTCGTCGTCGGCGGCGACGGCTCCCGCCTCGCCAGGGAGGACACCGTCCTGTTGGACTTCGTCCGAGCGGCTGCAAAGTCGGCGCGGCGGATCACGAGTGTCTGCTCCGGAGCCTATGTTCTGGCCGAGGCCGGGCTTCTCGACGGCCTGCGCGCCACGACCCACTGGTCCCGCGCCGACGATTTCGCGCGCCGCTATCCGGCCGTGCGTCTCGACTGCGACCGGATCTGGATTCGTGATGGCGAGGTCTGGACGTCGGCCGGCATCACCGCCGGCATCGATCTGGCGCTGGCCATGATCGAGGACGATCTGGGAGAGGCGGTGGCCCGGCGGACCGCCCAGCAGCTGGTGGTCTATCACCGCCGCCCGAGCGGCCAGTCGCAGTTCTCCGTTCTTCTGGATATGGAGGGTGGCGACCGCTTCGCGGGGCTCCTCACCTGGATCCGCGAGAACCTCACCGCCGATCTCTCCGTCGAGGCCCTCGCCGCCCGGTCCGGGATGAGCGCGCGCAACTTCGCCCGCGCCTTTTCCACGGAGACAAGGCTCACCCCGGCCAAGGCGGTGGAGCGACTGCGCCTCGAGGCGGCCCGCACCGCCGTCGAGGATGGGACGCGCGGCATTGAACAGATCGCCGCCGAGGCCGGCTTCCACGATCCGGAACGCATGCGGCGGGCGTTCGTGCGGGCCTTCGGTCAGCCGCCCCAGGCCCTGCGCCGCACCGCCCGCGCCGAGACCCTCTGAGCAGGTCGCTTCCCATGCCCCCGCGGTGCGGCTACTCTCGCCGAAACACATAATCACCGGGAGATTTCCATGGACGGTTCCCTAGGCCCCAACACCGCCGCGCCTGCCGACCCGTGGACCTTGCCTCTGGATCAGGTCGATCCGAGCCGGGCCGAACTCTATCTCACCGGCGCGCAGCACGACTATTTCCGCCGCCTGCGCCAGGAAGACCCGGTCCACTACACCGCCGAGAGCCCGTTCGGCCCCTTCTGGTCGATCACCCGCTTCCACGACATCATGGCGGTGGATTCCAACCATGCGGTGTTCTCCTCCAATCGCACGATCGTCATCGGCGATCAGGCCGACCTCGATGAGCCGCCGATGTTCATCGCCATGGACCCGCCGCGGCATGACGCCCAACGCAAGGCGGTCACCCCGGCGGTGGCCCCGGCCCGTCTCTCGGACCTTGAGACCCTGATCCGGCGGCACGCCTGCGATATCCTCGATTCCCTGCCGGTGGGCGAGACCTTCAACTGGGTGGATCTGGTGTCGAAGGAGCTCACCACCCGCATGCTGGCTGTGCTGTTCGACTTTCCCTTCGAGGACCGTCACCTGCTGCCCTACTGGTCCGACGTCACCACCACCACCGAGACCGTCGGCGTGGCCGTGGACATGGATCACCGCATGAAGGTGCTGCAGGAATGCCTGGCCTATTTCTCGGGCCTGTGGCGCGAGAGGGCCGCGGCGCCGCCGCGGTTCGATTTCATCTCGCTGTTCGCCCACAGCCCCGACACCCGGGACATGATCAACAATCCCATGGAGCTTCTGGGCAATCTGATGCTGCTCATCGTGGGCGGCAACGACACCACCCGCAATTCCATCTCCGGCGGCGTCCTGGCGCTCAATCAGTTCCCGGACGAGTACGCCAAGCTGAAAGCCGATCGCTCGCTGATTCCGAATATGGTCCCCGAAATCGTCCGCTGGCAGACGCCCCTGGCCCACATGCGTCGCAACGCCACCTGCGACGTCGAGTTCGGCGGCAAGCAGATCAAGAAGGGCGACAAGGTCGTCATGTGGTACGCCTCGGGCAATCGCGACGAGACGGTGATCGAGCGCCCCGAGGACTTCATCATCGACCGCGACCGCTCCCGCCATCACCTGTCGTTCGGCTTCGGCATCCACCGTTGCATGGGCAACCGCGTCGCCGAGATGCAGCTGCGCATCCTCTGGGAAGAGATCATGAACCGCTTCGAGCATGTCGAGGTGGTGGGCGAGCCTGTCCGCGTGCTCTCCAACTTCGTCCAGGGCTACGAGAGCCTGCCGGTTCGCGTGCGGCCGCTATAGCGGCCGCTCCGGCCTCTATCAGCGCGCCGCCGGCCGCTTGTGGCCCCAGCTGCTGGGTTTGTCGTGGCGGCCCACGCGCCAGGTCAGATCATCAACCTCGATCGCGCCGAAGCCGAACTCGACCTCGAAGCCCGCCGGGGTGCGCGCATAGAACGACACCATGTGATCGTTGGTGTGACGCCCAAGAGTGGAAGTGATCGGCGCGCCCGCCCGTTCGGCCCGCTCCAGGGCGAAACCCACGGCGTCGAGGGTCGGGACCTGCACCATGAAGTGATGGAGATGCTTGGGCATCGGCGCGGGGATCAGCGCCAGGGTGTGGTGGCGCGGATTGCAGTGGAAGAACTCCATGACGAAACTGACCTGCGGCGCGGGCTGCATGCGGATGGTGTCCGACAGCCGGAAGCCCAGCAGGTCCTGATAGAACCGCCGCGTGGCGGCGATATCCGTGGTCGACAACACGATATGACCCAGGCCCTGATCGCCGGTGACGAAGCCGGCCACGCCCGCCGGCGAGACGAAGGGCGTCTCCGTCCGCAAGGTCGGGCCGTAGTAGATCTCCACGCGCAGCCCGTCCGGGTCGCGGCAGGTGATCAGGCCAAGCACGCCGCGTTCTTCGCAGATCGCGGAATCTCCGACACCGACGCCGACGCCGGCGGCGGCAAGCCGGCCGCGAAGCTCCTCAAGCTCGGCCGCACCCGCCACCTCGAAACCCGCATAGGCCAGATCGTCGGCGTCGCCCGGCTCGATGGCGATCCGCCACGCCAGATCGTCCAGCCGGAAGCGCCGGGCCCGACCGGCTTCTTCGCCGGGCATCAGGCCCAGTACGCCGGTGGCGAAGGCGCTCCAGGCGTCCGGATCCTTCACCTTGAAGCCAATGTAGCCAAGTGATCCGATGCTCATAGGACTGCCTCTGTGACGGGGAAGGTCGGGGACACGTTGTCAGTCGCCGCCATATTTGGCCTTCAAACGCCCGCCGGCCGCCGCGCGGCCGATGCCGCGGACAGCGATGCCGGTGTCGAGCTTCAGGACGCCGCCCGTGGCGGGGCGGCTGTCGCGGCGCGAGGCCAGGAAGACATAGCCGCCAGCATAGTCCGCGGTGGCCGGCACGAAGCCGAGAGGCACGTTGGGCGCCGCCACGCGGGAGAGGTTAACGCTGCTGATCGCGGTGTCGGCCATGTCCAGCGCGCCGGGGCCGCGCAGGTCGGTCTCGATCGGGCCCGGGGCGACCCCGTTGACCCGCACCGTGGGCGCGAACTCATAGGCGAGCTGGCGGATCAGACCCACCACCGCATGTTTGGAGGCGGTATAGAGCGCCCCGCCGCCGGCGGGGTCGAACCCGGCGTTCGACACCGTGAAGATCAGCGATCCCGACGATCTGACGAGGGCGGGGAGGGCTGCCTTGGCCAGGTGCAGGTAGCCTTTGACATTGATGTGGAACATCTCGTCGAAGGCCGCATCGAGGCGTTCCGCCGGGAGGTCGTCGAGCGAGACCGAATAGTCCCAGATGCCGGCGTTGCCGATGGCGCAATCCAGCTTGCCGAACCGGGTTGTGGCGGCTTCCACGGCGCGCTGGGCGTTGGCGAATGATCGAACGTCGCCGCCCAGGACGATCAGCCGGTCGGGATCGGCCGCGGCCAGATCGGCCATCCGTTCCGGCGTGCGGTCCAGCACCACGACGCGGGCCCCTTCCTCCAGGAACCGCGCGACAATGGCCGCGCCAAGGCCGGAGGCGCCGCCGGTGACGATCGCCACCTGATCTTCGAGTGTCCGCATGACCGCGCCAGGTTCCTAAAAAATGGTGCTCATATTGGTCGACAGGATCAGAGTCTGATCGAGGAACAGGCTGCGGCGGGCGATCAGGAAGCTCTCGCCCGCGCGCCGCAGAACATCGACGCGACGGCCGAACCAGTTGCTTTCCTCGGTGTTCAGGCGCGAGCGATAGAGGTGGAAGGCCGCCTCGACCGTGATCTCGTCATCGGCCACGTCCAGGATGCGCACATTGGAGACGAAGTGGCGCGACCGCGACGGCGGATCTTCGGACCAGGCCGACCCGGCCTCCAGCTTCTTGACCCGTATCTCCAGAAGCGCCCGGTCGTCGTCGAAATAGGCCATCTCGCCGGGCTGGGTCCATTCCATGTCCAGGTCGGCGTTCATCACCGTGCGGCGGATCGGCATCCAGTAGTGGATATCCTCCGCCAGAAGCGCCAGCCAGTCGCGATAGCGTCGCGCGTCGAGCATCGCCGCCTCCGCGTAGAGGAACTGCTCGACCTCGTAGTGAAGCAGCACGCGTTCGGGCAGTGTCACTAGATGACCCCCGATGGCGGCGCGCTGTGGTTCGCCTTGAGGTCCGACCAGTCTGTCGCCGCGATCCACTCGGTCCAGGCCCGATACAGCCAGCGTTGACCGTGTTCACTCACCCAGCCTTCGACGAACCGTTCGCCGGCCTCGCCTTCGGAGACCTGACCGTGCCCGATCCCCATGTTGATGTGGTTCCCAAGTTTTCGGCTGGCGACGCCACGCGAGGCGCGGGTGCTCTGACTCCAGTTCTCGCCGTCGTCCTGCTCCAACAGACCAGCCGGGCCGAAAATGTGATTGGCCTGCCACATGATCTGGCGCTTCAGCGGCTCCGGCGCGCCCTTGGGCAGGAAGGTGAACCACCACAGTTCGGTCTTGGCCGGACCGCGCGGCAGCCGCAGACAGACCTGCAGGCCGCTCATGGTCACCCACAGATTGGGGAACACATTGGGGTGACCGTGACTGCGCACGCCCACCGTCCCCATGAGCTCGGTCGCCGCCTTCGGCCGAATCCTGGGCGTGTTCGGCGGCTGCGTGCGCGAGGCCTCGTTCCTTTCGGCGTCCGTCATCTGATCGAATCGCGCTTGCAGGTCCGCCGGCACGGCCGGCCCGCCGATGGCGTGGCCGTATTCGCCCAGCATCACCATCTGGTTCTTGGGGTGCAGGATGGCGGCGGTGTCGAGAAAGCCGGCCGTATCGGCGGACGCGTGGCTGTAGGCCACGTGGTACCAGTCGAACAGGTTGTCGACCGCGATCTTCCAGTTGCAGTCGATGACGTTCTTCATGATGCCCGGCGCGACCTCGACATCGCCATGGGCGACGATCATGCCGATGCTGACCCGGCCCACATCGCCCAGATAGTCGTGAAGCGAGGGAGCGTCCTCCGCGAGGGTCGCGAAGTAGAAGCCCAGGTAGTTTTCCACCCGCGCCTTGGCGAGGCCCAGCCGGCTGCGGTCAAAGTCCTTGTAATAGTAGGTGCTCTGGCCGGGTACGCCGATCAACCGTCCGTCCAGGGCGTAGTTCCAGCCGTGATAGCTGCACACGAACGACTTGGCCCGGCCCTGCTCGGCGCGGCACAGGGCGTTGCCCCGATGGCGGCAGGTGTTGAGCAGGACATTGATCTGGCCGTCCTCGTCGCGGACGACGATGACCTGATCCTCGCCGATATAGTTGATGACATAGTCGCCCGGATCTTTGAGCTGGGACTCGTGGCACATGAAGTTCCAGCCGCGGGCGAAGATCCGCTCCAGCTCCAGTTGATAGATGTCCTCGTCGGACATCACCCGCCGGTCGAGTTCCCCCGTGGCGGGATCGAACAGGGACAACAGGCTCTGCCTGTCCCACTGACGTGCGACTTGAGCACCATCGGCCATGAACGCCTCCCAAGCCGGAAGTCTGATCGCTTCCGAACCTGGGCAAGCTAGATCATCGCGCGCCCGTCGCGGAGTCCCGTTCGTTCGCCAAAATTGATTATTCGTCCGCCGCCGCGCCCGGCGACGGCGCGCGCCGAAAAGGAGCGGGCGATCCCCGATGTCCGGCTTGATCCAGATCAAGATACAGCCGTTCGTTCGGCGCATAACTAAAAACAAGCCGGTCTGACTTTTTCATGATCGGCGCCCGGGCGCGGGTTTGAGAGCACGCCCGCCGGGGAGGCGACAACACAAGCGGGAGGTCGGGATGAAGATCGAGTTTCTGAAGTCGGGCGACGTCGTCGATGCGCGGCCCACCTATAAGGACATCATTCGCAGCGATGCGATCCCCGCGCCTGAGTGGCTGATCGCCGACACCGTTCCCGACCTGGGCCACGCCGGCATCCCGGCCACCAACTACACCTCGCCCGAGTTCTTCCAGAAGGAGATCGACAAGGTCTGGCTGAAGTGCTGGCAGATGGCCTGCCGCGAGGAGGAAATTCCCAACGTTGGCGACTACCACCTCTATGAGATCGTGGGCCGCAGCGTTCTGATCGTTCGCACTGAGCCCAATGAGATCAAGGCGTTCATCAACGTTTGCACCCACCGCGGCCGCAAGCTGGAAACCCATGACGGCTGCAAGAACCGCTTCCGCTGTGTGTTCCACGGCTGGGAATGGAACCTCGACGGGTCCTTCCGCCACAATCCCTGGGCCTGGGACTTCCCGAACGTGGATCCGAACAGCCTGGCCCTGCGTGACATCAAGATCGGCAAATGGGGCGGGTTCGTCTTCATCACCTTCGACAAGGACGCGCCGCCGCTGGAAGATGTGCTCAAGCCGATCCCCGAGCACTTCGCCGACTATCAGTTCGAGGACCGTTACATCGCCATCCACGTGGCCAAGAAGTATCCGTCCAACTGGAAGGCGACCGCCGAGGCTTTCATGGAAAGCCACCACAGCATCGCCACCCATCCGCAGTTCATGCCCTACCTGGGCGACGCCAACTCCGGCTACGACGTCTTTTCGGACTATACGTCACGCCAGCTGACGGCCATGGCCGTGACCAGTCCGTTCATCGACGGCAGCGCTCTGACGCAGACCGACATCTACACGGCCATGCTCGCCAGCTCCGGCCGCCTCGCCAGCGATCAGGTGGCCGATGTGCCGGAGGGTATGACCGCCCGCGCCTTCGCTGCTCAGGAACAGCGCAAGGCGATGACGGCCGACAACGGCTACGACTATTCGAACGCGTCCGACGCCGAGATGCTCGACCCGATGCTCTACAACGTGTTCCCGAACATGTCGTTCTGGGCCGGCTACAGCCCCAACATCGTCTATCGCTGGCGGCCGGATGGCGTCGATAGCAGCATCATGGATATCTACATGCTGCGCCGCGTGCCCAAGGGGCAGGCGCGACCGAAGCCGGCGCCCGTCCATTGGCTGGGCGATGACGAGCCCTTCACCTCCGCCGAGGAACTCGGCGCCCTGGGCGGGGTGTTCGAGCAGGACATGGCCAATCTGCCCTTCGTGCAGGAAGGCCTGAAGATGATGGGCGACGAGATCCCGGTGCAGTTCGCCGAATACACCGAGATGCGCCTGCGCCAGCTGCACCAGACCCTGCGGAAATTCATCGACCGCTGATCGATCGACGACACCGGACCGGACGCCACGGGAGGACATCATGGGACATACACTGGGCACAGCCGAGCTGCGGGACATGGTGAGAACCGCCATCGCCTACGGCAAGACGCGATCCATTCCCCTGGCGCCGTCGGTCATGACCATACCGGCCTCGAACTACTACGATCCGTGGCGGTTCGAGGTCGAGGTGGATCGGATCTTCAAACGCATCCCCCTCATGCTGGCCCCGACGGCGGAGTTGCCGAAGCCCGGCGACTACAAGACCATGGAGGTTGTCGGCCTCCCGGTCCTGATCACCCGCGGGCAGGATGGCGTCGCCCGGGCGTTCCTGAATGCCTGCACCCATCGCGGCGCAAACGTCGCCACGAAGGCGCGGGGTAACGCCAAGCGCTTCGTCTGCCCCTACCACGGCTGGAGCTTCGATCAGACCGGCGCTCTGCGCGGCGTCGCCGCCGCCGAGGAATTCGGCGACATCGACAAGGGCTGCTACAGCCTCAAGGCCCTGACCACGGTCGAACGGTCGGGTCTGATCTGGGTGGTGCTTGACCGCAATTCGACGCTGGATGTCGACGCCTTCCTGTCGGGTTATGACAAGCTGCTGGAGCGCTTCGGCTTCCGCGACTGGCATTTCTTCGAAAAGCGCGTGATCAAGGGGCCGAACTGGAAAGTCGCCTACGACGGCTACATGGACTACTACCATATTCCGGTTCTGCACCGGGAAACCTTCGGCCCCGACATGCTGAACCAGGCGATCTATTCAGCCTTCGGTCCGCACCAACGCGTCCAATTCCCGTTGCGCGAATACTCCGACCTCGAGGCGACACCCGAGGAAGCCTGGCCGGAAGCGACCTTGATGGACGGGGTGTGGACGATCTTCCCGCACATCTCCATCGCCAGCTTCGGCGGCGGCGGACGGGGGGTGATGATCTCGCAGCTTCTTCCGGGCGAAACGGTCGGCGAGTCCTACACCACCCAGATGTACCTCATGGCCGAACCGCCAAACGGGGACGAGATCGCCGCGGCGCACGAGCAGTTCGCCTTCCTGCGCAAGGTCGTCGAGGACGAGGACTACACCACCGGTTTCGGCCTGCAGAAGGCCCTGAAATCCGGTGCGCTGGACGAGGTGACCTTCGGACGCAATGAGACCGGCGCCCAGCGGTTCCACGGTTGGGTCGACAGGATCATCGGCGCCGACGACGAGGACCTGAACGGGCTGTTCACCGACTGATATCGCCGCGCCGCGCAGGGCGACGCGGCAGCGAAAATTCACAGGTGCCGATCGGCGCGTTCGCCCTTAAGGTGGCCTCGCCCATGATCGACCAGCCCCGCACGACCGGACCTTCCGCCCCCCTTCTGAAGGATGGGTTGTCCGCCGTGGCGGCCCAGAGCGCCAATGCGCGCCTCGGTCTGCGACAGGTGGGGGCGCCGCGGCTTCTGGCGACGATTGTCCTGGTCATTCTCGGCCTCATCGTCGCCCTGGTCAGTTGGCGCGCGCCGTTGCTCGGCGCCGCCGAACGCGCCCTCTATGACTTCCGCGTTGTGGTGACCGCCCCGGCCGTCGATCAGGATCCGCGCGTCGTCATGGTCGTCTTCAACGACGACACGCTCAGAAACACCCAGCGCCGCTCGCCGCTCGACCGGGCGCTGCTCGGCCACGCCCTGACCCAACTGGACGCGCTCGGGCCCAAGGCCATCGGCATCGATATCCTGGTGGACGAGCCGCAGCCCGACGACGCCGTCCTGGTCGCCGCCCTGCGCGACATGAAGACCCCGACCCACCTCGCTTTCGCCAGCAACGCCACCAATCCCAACGAGATGCAGGTCTGGCAGGAAGCCTATGAGCGTGAGTTCCAGGCCCAGCTGGCCGGAACCAACAGCACCGGCGCCAGTATCCGGGTGGAAAAGGAGGACGATGTTGTCCGCCGCTGGCCGTCGCACGCCAAGGGTGAGCCGCCGATGCTCTCGCTGAGCATGGCGCCGCCGGCGCCGGCTTTCGAGGGGTATCGGGGCGGTCTGCGCTGGCGCAACAGCAAGTTTGTGAATCGGCCTCTCTATCTGGAGTTCCCGATCGACCTGTTCGGTCAGGCGGCCACGGCGGGGATGTTCCGGAACTTCATCAAGGACCGCTATGTGCTGGTCGGCGGCGACATCTCCGACATCGACCGCGTCGCCAATTCCGCCACCTTCCTCACCGGCGAGCGGCCGGCGGGCCTGAAGGTCCACGCGGACCTGCTCGCGCAGGTGCTGGACGGCGTGCGCCAGACGCCGATCCCGCCGGCGATCCTGGTTCTGATGTCCGTTCTCGCGGTGGCGGGGGGGGCGATCACCGGCGCGGTCAAGATTCGTCCGATTCTCAATGAGGTCATTCTGATTGGCCAGGTGGCGCTCATCGCCTTCGGTCCGCTGGCGCTCCAGTCCACGGGCTTCGACACCTGGAATGTGCCGCAGTTCGGCATGATCGTCGGCTGGATCGCCGCCTACACCGCCACGGCCGCCGCGGCGCGCTCGGTCGGCGCCGAGCAGCGGACCTATGCCCAGAACGCACTGGGCAAGTACCTGCCACGGGACGTGGCCGCGGAGATTCTCCGCGATCCAAGCCGCATGGCGCTGCACGGCGAGCGCCGCGAAATCTACGCCGTCTTCACCGACCTTCAGGGCTTCACTCAACTGACCCATGGGCTGGAGCCGGAGGTCGTGGCCAGCCTGCTCAACCGGTACCTCGATCTGGTCAGCCAGGCCGTGCTGGAGCACGGCGGCACGATCGACAAGTTCGTCGGCGATGCGGTGGTGGCGTTCTGGGGGGCCCCGCTGTCCCGCCCCGACGACGGTGAACGCGCCGCCCGGGCAGCGATCGCCATGTGGCGGATCGGCGAGGTGTTCCGCAACACCCCCATGGCCGATGTGCCGGCCCTTGGACGCACCCGCGTCGGCCTGCACCGGGGCTTCGCCATCGTCGGCAATTTCGGCGGCGAGGGCCGGATTTCCTACACGGCGCTCGGTGATGTGATGAACACCGCGTCGCGGCTGGAGTCCGCCAACAAGCAGCTGGAAACGCGCATCCTCGTGAGCCGCGAGGCGATGCCAGCGTCAGTGGCGGGCGACTGCCGGGCGATGGGGCGGATCCGTCTGCGCGGCCGGGCGACGCCCGTGGAGGTATTCGAAGCCGCGCCGGATGTGCCGGAAGACTCGCGCACCCGGCTCAATGCCGCATGGCTCCGCTTCGACTCCGGCGATACCGCCGCCCTGGAGGATATTCGGGCGCTGGCGGCGGACTATCCCGAAGACACGGCGCTCGCCAAGCTGGTCGACCGCCTGGAGCAGGTTGGACCGGGCGGGGTCTTTCAGCTCGACTGAGACCTACTGGCTCGCGACCTGGGACTGCAGGGTGTCGAGCTGATCGTAGCAGCCCTTGTCCAGCAGGGTCTTGGCGAGATCCACAAGACTGCCGGCGCTCCGAGGCACGATGCGCCAGTGCACCCGGGTGGCGCCGGTGGCGCTCAAATTCAGCGAATAGGAGTCGCCTTCGGCGGCGGTCAGGCCATCAGGCCAGGGCAGGTCGGTGACCCCGGCGTGCCAGGTCACCGCGCGGGTGGTCTGGGTTGCGTCCCTGTAGATTTCCAACCGCGCCTCTGTGTCGGCGACGTTGCGGGTCAGAACGGGAATCTGGCCCTGGACGACGCAGAAATTGTGGGCGTCGGTAGGCTCCTCGGCTTGCCAGGCCGGCACATCCAGTTTCCAGAGCGGAATGTTCACCGGCACCGTCGTGGGGGGCGCGTCACCTTCCAGGGTAAAGCCGCGCACGGCCGCGATGCCCGGACGGCTGGAGTTGGCGCGCCGGAAGATATCCTTCAGCGCCGCCTGGGAGCCGACGCCCATCTGGGCGGCCGTCAGAATCGCGGGGCCGTTGATCACGTGCGAGCCCGCGCTGTCGAGCACTTCCAACTGGTCGCCGGCCCGCAGCGCGATCAGACGGTTGGGCGGCAGAACCTGGCCCTGCGGGTAGAGCGGGGACGACGGGCCCCTGGCGTTGAGGACGACGACCTGAGCGCCGGCTGCGGTCGCGCCGAGGCCAACAATCGCCAGACTGGCTGCGGCCGCCGCGATCGCGAAGGTCTTGAACGGTGACGCCATATCGAAGCTCCGAAACGGGATGCAACACCCACCCTACCTGGGCGTTCAACGCGCGATCCCTACGATGGTTGCGCGAGTCCCGAAAGTCGCTGAGGCTGGGGCGTAACGTCGCCGGGGGCCGCGGCCCCCGGCCGAGCCAGCCTTAGTCGGAGAGCTTGTTCCGTGTCGGCACGATCACCGGCAGGTGGGTGTAGCCTTTCACGAAGCTGGAATAGACGCGCTGGGGCTCTCCCACGACGCGCACTTCGGGGAAGCGCTTGAGAATCTCTTCCCAGATGATCTTCAACTGCAGTTCCGCCAGGCGGTTGCCGACGCAGCGGTGAATGCCGAAGCCGAACGAGATGTGCTGACGGGGGCGTTCGCGCTCGATGTTATAGCGGTTCGGGTCGGAGATGACCTCGTCGTCGCGGTTGCCCGAGACGTACCACATCAGAACCTTGTCGCCCTTCTTGATCAGCTTGTCGCGCAGCTGCACGTCCTTGGTGGCCGTGCGGCGCATATAGGCCAGCGGCGTCTGCCAGCGGATGGTCTCCGAGACCATGCTGGGGATCAGGGACGGGTTGTCGCGCAGCTTCTGATACTGGTCGGGGTTCTGGTTCAGGGCCAGGACGCTGCCGGTGATCGAGTTGCGGGTGGTGTCGTTGCCGCCGACGATCAGCAGGATCAGGTTCCCGAGGTATTCCATGCGGTCCATGTTCCGCGTGGATTCACCGTGCGCGAGCATGGAGATCAGGTCGTTCTTCGGCGGCGCGTTGACCCGCTCGTTCCACAGATTGAGGAAATAGTCGGCGCATTCGAACAGGGCCAGACGGCGGCGCTGCTCATGCTCTTCCGGGTCCGTGGTGCCCAGGATGCCGGTCTGCGGCGCAGCGGTGGCCACGTCGGACCAGAAGGTCAGCTTGCTGCGGTCTTCCCAGGGGAAGTCGAACAGGGTGGCCAGGGTCATGGTAGTCAGTTCGATGCTGACCTTTTCCACCCAGTTGAATTCCTCGCCCACAGGGATGGTGTCGAGGATGCCGGCGGCGCGCTCGCGGATGATCGGCTCGAGATTCATCAAATTGGCCGGGCTGACGATCGGGCTGACCGTCTTGCGCTGCACGTCGTGCTTGGGCGGGTCCATGGCGATGAACATCGGCAGGGCGAAGTCGGCCTCGGGATCGAAGGCGGTGATCGCCGGTTCCGAGGAGAACGCCTCGTGGTTGGTGTCCACGGCCATGATGTCGTTGTACTTGGTCACCGACCAGTAGGCGCCGACCTCTTCATGTACCGCATAGTGCACGGGGTCCTCGGCGCGGAGGCGCTCGAAGTAGGGCCACAGGGTGTCGTTCTGGAAGAGCTCCGGATCGATGGGTTGAATGTCTTCGATCGGCATCGAATAGGCGCGGCTGCGCGCCGCCCGCCGAATGTCGTTACCCGCGTCGTCCATGCCCATCTCCCTGGCGCCGCACAGGCTCCCTCGCGGAGGTGACGGCGGCGTCACTTTTGCGCTGACAAGGGCGTTTGGGCAAGACCCTTTCGGTTTCAGCCCTCGAACTGGGAGATCTGAAAGTGCGCCGTCAGGGTAAGGCTCTGACCAGCGCCGAGGATTTCCATGCCGTGCGCCGCGCCGCCCGGGCTGCGGTTCACCGCGTCCAGTTGATGGCTCACGGGCTCGACACAGACGATGTCGCCGGCCGCTGGCGCGTAGACGACCAGACGGGAAACGGCCGGTGAGGTCCACAGCGTCACCTTGTGACCGCGCGAGGGCCAGCCGATCGCCGCTGCGCCGCTCCAGCCTGAGAACTGGTTGTCCACGGGAAGCGTGAGCCGTCGCCCGCCGCGCCAGTCCCAGGCGTCCGGCGGCGGCGCAGGTGGTCCGGCGGGGGTCAGGACGACGCCATCGACGTCGGCCTCAAGCCAGGTGTCGGGGTCCCGGGGAAAGTAGGGATGCAGGCCAAGGCCGGCCGGCATGGGTGCGGAACCCTGATTGGTCACGCTCAGCGCGTGAACCAGCCCGGCCTCGGTGACGGTGAAATGCTGCAGGGCCTGGTAGGTCCAGGGCCAGTCCCCGGCCGGATGGTCGAGGCGCAGGGTCGCGGACTTGTCCGTCCGGCCCGCCAGGCGCCAGGGCAGGCGCCAGCCCTGGCCATGGATCGCGTCCACCTCGCCGGCCAGGTTGACCGGCAGGATCACGTCGCGGCCGTTGAAGCTGAACCGCCCCTGGGTGATCCGGCCGGCGAAGGGGACGAGCGGGAAATTGGCAAGGCCCAGAGGATCCCCCTTGGCCAGGGCCGCCGCGTTCGCCGGGCGCAGGATCTCGCGGCCTCGCCAGGCCAGGCTCGCCACCCCGCCACCGATCGCCGGGGCCAAGGTCAGCCTGGTGTCGCCGGCTCTCAGTTCGACGAGATCGTCCTGGTTCATGTTCCCGGTGTCAGAGAGATCACCCGCTCGGCCGCCCCGTCCACCGCCGCCCGCGAGAACAGCATCGGCGCATAGGCCCCCGTGGCCCACAGGGGGAAGAGATCGCCGTAGTGCGGACTGGCCGGATCGATGGACTGGCCGGGGGTATTGATGATCACCGAATTGTCCCAGGCGCCCACGTCCATCACCATCCGCACCGACGCGCCGGCGCTGACGTTGAAGTCGCCCGGCGTATAGGTCGCGGCCTTGGGGCTGTTGGCCCCGCCGGGGATGGGCAGGGGGCCCACGGTCATCTTCGCCCTCAGCGCCGGATCGGCCAGGGCCGCCACGGCGGGTGTCCAGGTGGCGTGATGCAGCTTGCCCCACGCCCAGCCGTCCATGTCGGGGCCAAGCCGGGCCGTCAGTTCATCCAGCGCCGTTGCCAGGCTGGCCAGCAGCACCGCGTCGCGACCGGCGGCCGGATCGGCGCCGAAACCCGCACTCGGGTGTTCAAGCGCCGTCAGCACGGCGTCCAGCGCCGGCGTCCCGATCGCCGCCTTCGCCTTCGGCGCAAGCCTGTCGATGACCGCCCCGCCCAAGTGTTTGACCGCCCAGACCTCATAGATGGCCGCTGGAACGCTCGAGACGGTCTCGTCGCCGTCCCAGGTCTTCAGTTTCGCCAGCGCCGCGGCGGTCCGGGGATCGGCGGAGGCGAGGGGCTTCGCCAGGGCCAGCAGACGCCGTGCGATGGCGGGATGGCTGTCGGTCTGCAGGGCCATGGAGTCCTTCACCGACACCTTGGGGTTTGCCGCCAGGACTTCCTCGATGCGGTCGAGGCGGGAGTGGTCGCTCCACTCGAACGACACCTTGCGCTCCTCGGCCGGATAGCCCGCCGGCAGGTTGATCGCATTGGCGGTGGCGAACCAGCCCTTGGCCGGGTTCTCGCTCACCGGCAGCTCGTCGCCGGTCAGATAGCCGTTCCACTCATAGCGCCCGTCGCCCGGCACCGGCAGCAGACCGTCCCAGTTCGGTCGTCGGGGCGTCAGGCCCGAGGCGGCCCAACCCACCGTTCCGCTGGTGTCGGCCCAGACCAGGTTCAGGGGCGGCGCGCCCCAGTGATCGTGAGCGGCCTTGAAGTCGGCCCAGGTCTTGGCGTGGGTAAACCAGGACGCCTGGAAATAGCCGCTTGCGCCCGGTTGGTTCCAGATCGTGCGCAGGGCGAACGCGCGCCCCTTGGCGGGGTCGTAGTTCAGCACCGGGCCGTGACGTGTAAAGCGCAGGTCGACCGGCCGGGGCGCCTCGCCCTTCACGGCAATCGTGTCGTGGACGACCGTCATTGCCTCCCAGCCGCCGCCATACCGATACTGGTCGGGGTTGGCCGGGTTCAGGGCATAGACATAGAGATCCTCCTGATCGATGCCGAAGATCGTCAGGCCGAACGCGGAGACGTCGTTGTGGCCGAAGGAGATGCCCGGCAGGGCCGGCTCGCCCGCCCCGATCACCGACAGGCCGGGCGCGTCCAGGTGGACGAGATAGCGAAGCGATGGGACCCCCATCTGCCGGTGCGGATCGTTGGCCAGCAGCGGGCGGCCCGTGGCCGTGCGCGAGGGCGCCACGACCCAGTTGTTTGAGCCTTCCGCGGCCGCGTCACGCGAGAACGCGGGCAGGTCCAGCGCCGCCACCCTGGCCTTGTCTGGGGCGAAGGCCACAGGCTGGGTCGCCAGCACATAGTCCTTCAGCACCTCGCCCGTCACGACGCAGGGATCGAGGCCGTCGGGAATCGCTGCCGTATGGACCGGCTCCAGGCGCTTGCGCAGGGCGTCCGCGGGCAGGCCGGCGGCGCAGGCCACCTGGGCCCGGGCGACTTCGCTCAGGACATTGCCCACCAGGGCGTGGCTGCGGATGCGGACCACGTCCGCGGCGTCCCAGGGCTCCGGGGCCGAGGCGGTGAGGGTGAACTCCACGGCCAGGGGCTTCGCGCCGGCGCGCACCTGCGCCACATAGGCATTGATCCCGGCCACGAAGGCCTCGACCTCGGCCTTGGCGCCCGGCGCATAGGAGGCCCATTCCTTGTCCATGTCGCCGCGATAGAGGAACAGCCGCGCCGCGCGGTCCTGGGCCACATAGGCCGGGCCAAAGCTCGCCGACAGCAGGCCCAGGCCGCGCTTGCGCCAAAGGTCGATCTGCCAGAGCCGGTCGCGGGCGGCGTTGTAGCCCTGGAGAAAGAAGGCGTCGCGCGCGCTGGCCGCATAGATGTGCGGGATGCCCCAGTGATCAATCACGATCTCGCCGGGCGCCTTGAGCCCCGCGACTGTCCAGTGATCGGTGGGCGTCGCCGCCCTCGCCGCCCCGGCGCCCATCAGCGCCGTCAGAGCAATCCCCAGAGCCCACTTGCGCATCACGTCACTCCTGGAGCGCGGTCAGGCCGCGCACGTATCGCGTTTTTGTCGTGGGCGGGCGAAATGCCCGCCCGCCGATCAGAAGCGCCGCTTCGCCGGCCCGCCCGCCAGGGGCAAGGTGCTTTCGTCGACGATCTTGCCACCCTTCATCACCAGGGCGATGTTTTTCGTGTTGTCGATGTCCTTCAGCGGATCGGCGTTGAGCAGCACCAGGTCGGCCAGCTTGCCTTCCTCCACCGAGCCCATGTCGTCGGCCTTGCCGAGGAACACTGCCCCGTTGTGGGTGGCGATCTTGATCACCTCCAGCGGCGCGACACCGGCCTGGACGAGCAGCTCCATCTCCCGGTGTCCGGCGGGTCCGCTGGACTGGTCGGTGCCCAGGGCCGCCACGCCGCCGGCGGCGACGATCTTGCGGATGTTCTCCTCGCAGATCGGCGTCATCAGCTTCATCCACCAGGTCCAGGACCGCGCCTGGAACGCCGCGCGGGTGGTGGTGCGCAGGGTGTTGCGGTCGGCGGCGCTGTAGGTGGCCACATAGTCAGGCTCATCCAGAAACTCCGGATGTTCGGCCAGGCGGCTGTAGTTCTCGCCGATGGTCAGGGTGGTGGCGAAGGGGATCTTCTTGGCCGCCATCAGACGCACGAAATTGTCGCTCACCGGGCCTTGGATCACCGGGTGGGCCAGCGTGTCTGCCCCCGCGTAGATCGCCTCCAGCGAGCGGCGCTCGTCGGAGACGTGCACCGTCGTGCGGATGCCGTGCTCGTTATAGTACTGGATGATCTGATGCAGCAGCGGCTGCGGCATCAGGGTGATCATCGGCCGCGCGCCCCAGCCCTCCTCGTCATAGGTGAGCTTGAGGATGTCGGGCTGCTGCTCGGCGATGTGCTTGTCGAGCAGGGCCTTGTCCTTCTCGAAATCGCTGATCCGCACGGCCATGGAGTCCCCGTGGCTGCCCGGGTAGGTGATCAGGTTGCCGGTGGCGAAGATGCGCGGCGAGCCGATCTTGCCGGCCCGTTCCAGGGCCCGCTCATAGAGGCTGTTCTCCGGAAGATTGCCCACGTCCACCACGGTGGTGAAGCCGTCGTAGAGATAGCCGGCCAGGGCCGCCTCGGCCGCGGCGTGGTCGATGACCGGCGGGCCCTCGTGCTTCACGTCCCATCGCCAGCCGGCCAGGTGGATGTGCACGTCCATGAGCCCCGGGATCAGATACTTGCCCCGCCCGTCCACGGCCTGGCCGCGCGGCGGGCCCGCCAGGGCGCTGGGGACCATCCGCGTGATCCGCTCGCCCGTCACCGTGACGGTCATGTCGGTCTTCGGCGGCGCGCCCGTTCCGTCGATGACGGTCACATGGCTGATGGTCACATCGGCCAGAGCCGGCCCTGCGGCCGAGGCGAGAACCGCGGCGGCGGCGAGACAGGCGAGCTTGCTCATGTGAAAGGTTCCTCCAGATCGCAGCATGGATAGACTCATTCCGCCAGGACAGACAAATCGCGCCCCGGCTGGACGCGCCGCACGGCCCGTTCAGACGGAACCGTCTGAACGGGGTCAACGTGCTCTAGATTCAGACGTTTAGAGCCTGATTCACCGTTCGCATCTGTTCCGTGCAATCGGATCAGGCTCTAGACAGGGGGCAGGTCCGACATCCGAGGAGACGGGAATCATGGCGTCCGCACCCGCCCACTGGCTGATGAAGTCCGAGCCGGTGAAATACAGCTTCGACAATCTCGTTCGCGACGGCGCGACGATGTGGGACGGGGTGCGCAACAACCAGGCCGCCCTGTATCTCAAGGCCATGAAGATCGGCGACCGCGCCTTCTTCTATCACTCCAACGAAGGCCTGGCCGTGGTGGGTGTGGCGGAAATCTCCAAGGAGGCCTTCCTCGATCCTACCGATCCCAAGGGCCGGTTCGTGGCCGTGGAGGTGAAACCCGTCCGTCTGCTGAAGGCGCCCGTCACCCTGGCCCAGATGAAGGCCGAGCCGCGTCTGGCCGGGATGGCCATGTTCCGTCAGTTCCGCCTGTCGGTCGCCCCGGTCACCGAGGCGGAGTGGGCGGTGATTCTGGACATGGCCGGCGATGGCGGCCTCTGAGCCGGCTGTCGCGGAGCTCCTCGCCGAGATCCGCGCCTGCCGGGTCTGCGCGCCGCATCTGAAGGCCGGCCCGCGGCCCATTGTCCAGCTGGGCGGCGGCGCCCGCATCGTCATCATCGGCCAGGCGCCGGGTTCGAAGGTCCACGCCAGCGGAGAGCCGTGGAATGACGCCAGCGGTGATCGCCTGCGCGAGTGGACAGGCCTCGACCGCCAGACATTCTATGATCCGGAGCGCGTGGCGCTTGTTCCGATGGGATTCTGTTACCCCGGCGCGGGAAACGGCGGCGACCTGCCGCCGCGCCCGGAGTGCGCGCCGCTCTGGCACGCCCGTGCCCTGGCAGTGCTGCCGGCTGATTGCCTGACCTTGCTGGTGGGCGGCTACGCCCAGGCCGCCTACCTGCCGGCGGCCAAGAGCCTCAACATGACAGAGACCGTGCGCCGCTTCGCCGATTTTGGACCTGCCTACCTGCCGTTGCCGCACCCGGCCTGGCGCAGCGCCATCTGGATGAAGGCCAATCCCTGGTACGAGGCGGAGGTGCTGCCCGCCCTGCGCGCCGCGGTCCGGGGCGCCCTGTCCCCGGTTAGAATTTCACCTGCGTGAACAGTCCGACCTCGTCGTAGGTTCCCTTGCCCGTGATCGCGCCGGCGGGGATGCCGATCACCGCGTCGGTGGTCGAGAGTGAGCCGTCGGTGACGTCCTCACGCTTGTAGACCAGGGCGAAATCCAGGGCCGGGATCGGCTTGTAGGCGATGCCGGCGTCGAAATAGTTGTCGTGTTCGCTGGGGACCGTCACGGCCTTCGGCTTTACCCAGTCATAGCGGCCGAACACCGACCACTTCGGAGCCACATTGTAGGAGCCGAAGATCGAATAGCCCTCGGTGTGGTTGGTCTTGGCCGGGTTCGCCTGGGTCACGTCGCCCCAGTATTTGGCATAGACATATTCGATCCCGAGCCGCGCCTTGGAGTCGGTGTAGGCGGCGACGGCGTCGAACCGCCGGGCGCTGTTGTAGGTCGCCACGCCCTCGACGGCGGCGCCCAGCTTTCCGTCATAGCCCCCCACACCCACTGTGAAGTGCCGGTAGCTGGCGCTGATCCGGCCTTCCATGTCCACGGCGTTGGTGCGGTTGGCCGTACCCACGGCCGGTTTCTTGAAGCCTTCCCCGTCGATCACCGAGACCTGATAGCTGATGATCTTGTCGGCGAGAGTCCCGAAGATGTGCACGCCCCAGTCTGTGGTCACGCCGAACCGTGTCCGGTCGATGAGCATCTGGCCCACATAGCGATAGCCGTTCAGGTTCTCGATGAACGGGATCCACGGCAGTTCAGCCGCGCCGAGGCGCACGTTGAACGCATCGGCGTAGTGGGCCTGCAGATAGGCCTTCTTGATGAACAGCTGGGTCGCCGCCGCCGGCCCGCTGTCATAGTTGAAGTCGGTGGTGAAGTTGAACGAATAGGTGTTGTCGAATTTGTGCTCGACGATGAAATAGGCCCGCCTGATGTCGTAGTTCGTCCCGCTCTGGGCGGTTTTGCCCGCGGCGTTCCGGTTCGAAATCGAGCTGATATCTGCGAAGAACGAGCCGCCGATTTTCGTGTCGCCCCACCAGCCGGGCCGGGAGGCGGCGGCCTTGGTCGCGGCGGCCACCTGGGCGGGGAGAGTCTTGATCTGGTCCTGCCCGGCGGCGGCCTGGCTTGCCACCGACTGAGCGGTTGTTTGGGCTGTCTGAGCCGTTGCCTGAGCGGTCTGAGCCTGGGACTGCGTGCGCTCCTGCGCCTGGACCTGGGCGTCGAGACGCGCCGCGAGGGCTGCAACCTGGGCCTTCAGGGCCTCGACCTCCAGCTTGAGCGCCAGGGTCTCCTGGGCTGCGGCGGTTGTCGATCCGTGGGCGCGCGCAGGCCCGGCCTGGGCGGTCCCGGCGGCCAAGGTGAGGCCGATGGCGGTGGCGATGAGGCGATTGTGCGATGTCACGAGGGTCCCCCTGGCCGTGGCCCGCCGCGGGGATCGTCTGCCGGCGATTTTCGCCGACGGCGTAGGCGCAAAGCGGCCCCCCCGCGCGGCGCGGGACGAGGCGTTGATTTAGACGGGCAGGATGGGAGGCGCCAGCCGGATTTTCAGGCTCCGCGGACGGTCACCAGACGTCTTGGGCAATGTCCAGGATATAGCCGTCCGACGTGTCGATCAGCGCCACGTCCCGGTCGACCCAGATCCAGGCGCAGCCCTCCGGCGCTTCAGGCAGGCCATAGGTCCAGTAGTCACCGACGGACGCTCCCCACAGCCAGTTCGGCAAATATTCACCGACCTTCCACGCCCGCGGCCGGTAGTCGGCCGGGTAGGCCACGTAGCCGTGCCCGGGCACGAAATAGTAGCCGACGCGCACGCCAGCGAAGAGGCTGAAGGCCTCGGAGCCGCGCCACCAGTTGTGGTCTTGCCGCCAAGGCGCATTGCCGTCCCAGCGTTGATGGGTGTCGCGCCACGACGCGGCGGCTTCCTGCCGGGCGGGCCCGGCGGCCGGCGGGCGGCTCCACCCGCTGAGCTTGGCCGTATTGGCTGGCCGTTGCGAAGGGCGGGGGCCGGGGGCCGGGTTGGCCGCGCGGGGCGGCGCAGTCTCGGCGCGGCGATCGGGCGGCGGCTGCCCCTCGTCGCCAGGGCCTGGCCGAGAGGACATTGACGGCCGTAGGCCCGTTCCGGTCGGAGGCTGCTGAGGCGGCAGCGTGCGTGGCCCGCCGCCTTCCTGGGGTCCGTTGGCGGGATTGGCGCCGTTCCGCGGCGGCGACTCGGGCCGTGAAAGACCTGGGTGGGCGGTGTCGGGCGCCTTTTCCGGCGTCTTCGCGCGGCCGATGGCGGGGCGCTTCCCACCCTTTACGGCCCGCGCGGCGCCTTCGTCCGAATGGGCCGCGGCGGCTGGCCGAACAGCGGCATGGTCAGGCGTCTCCTGAGCGGAAGCCATCGCGGGAAGCAGCAGGCAAAGGCTCGCGCCGCCGTGGAGAAGAAAACTCTTGAGGGTCATGGAATCTGTCCAGGGGGGTGCGGGCGCAGCCTCGCCGAGGCCGCGCCCGCCGAGATTTAGTGTCCAGCGTTGAGGATGATCGAGGCGATCAGGCCTGTGGCCACGGCCGCCAGCACGTAGCGCCCGTTTGTCTCGCGCCATTCATAGCCACGCGGGGGGCGGCGCAGGTGGTGGCTGCGATAGTCCACCGGCGGCGCGTTGCGCCAATCGTCATAACCCATGCGTTCGCCGCGGCGCCAGGTCTGGCGGTTGCCGTGTTCCTGTCCCCAACCGGGGTGCGGACCGCCCATCTGGCCGGGGCCGCCCTGACCATGGGGGTTGCGATCGCGCATGTCCGGCTGGGCAAGGCCCGGGCCCGCCGAGGCGGCGAGCATGGCGCCGACCGCCAGTGCGGTGAGAAGCGTCTTCATGTCTCTTTTCCGATCTTCGCGAGCTTCTGTTCCAGTTCAGCCACCTTCTCCTGGGTGGCGCCCAGCGCATGGTCCACCGCGCCGCGCGCCTGCAAACCCAGATCGCCGGTAAGCTTGCCGGCGGCTTCCTCGACCGTGCCGACGACCTTCTTGGCGATGCCTTCGAGTTCGTTCTTGTTCATGGGTGTCTCCTTCAGAGAGCGGATGGCTCAGCGCGCCATCGGCGAGGTCTGGCCGGTCAGGTGGGCGCCGCGATCATGGTGATCCTGATGATCGCCGCGATCGCGATGGTGATTCCAGAAGCCGTCGTCTGATGACGCGCAACCGGATAGGCCCGCCGCCACTAGACTCGCGACGGCGAAGAGAAGTTTGAAAGACATGTAAGGCCCGATCTCAAAATGGATCGTGTCCGATTTCTATTCGGATCACCGTCATTTAACGCCTATACAACGGCCTAGGTTGCGAACGCATTTGCCTTTGTTGGCCAAATGCGCGAGGCTCACAAATCATCGGCTGTGCAGCGCGAAACTCAACCCCACCACGCCGGCGCTGTCAGGCAGGCGGGGGTTGCCCACGATGGGCCGGGCCAGAGGCTCGCGGTAGCCGATCACGGCCGAGAGATTGCGCCAGCGCCAGGCGAGGCCCGCGTCGGTCTCGCCCGGCATGGCGTCGCGGTCGGTGCGCCAGGCGCCGCGTGCGCCCAGCTCTCGCGACAGACCGTCGGACGTGACAATCAAGCCCCATCCCGACCGGGTCCACAGGGCCAGGGTCAGGGCGTGGGGAACGGCGTAGATCTCGCCGGGAAGCCGATTGAGGCGGCTTGGCAGCGCGCTGGCCATGGCCAGCGGACCCACCCGGGTCACGGCCGCGGAGGACATCGCCTGAGCCGTGGCGGAGGAGCCAGCGCAGAGCGTCAGGACAAGGGCCATGGCCAATAGTCGCCGGAACGGGAGCCCCCCCGGTTCGATCGGACACGCGCACACCTTGTCACCTCTGAGAGGCTAAGCCGCGCCTGCCGCCGATGTTCCGCGCGCGCCGCAATAAACCGCGCCGCCGGTCGCGCTTGATCCGGGGGATGTGGCCCTTAAAGTCGGCGGCGACAGACTTCGAAAACGCGACCCAAGGATCACAGCATGCCCGCTTCGCCGGAAATCGCCGCCCTCGTCGGCGACATCGACTTCGACCCCGAAGCGCTGCACGCCCGCTATCTGGCCGAGCGCGACAAACGCCTGCGGGCCGACGCCGCCGAGCAGTACATCGAGGTCAAGGCCGAGTTCTCGCACTACGTCGACGATCCCTACGTCGAACCGGGTTTCACGCGAGAACCGGTGTTCGATCATGTGGAGTTCGCCATCATCGGGGGCGGCTTCGGCGGCCTGCTCATGGGCGCGCGCCTGCGCGAGGCGGGCTTCAAGGATCTCCGTGTCGTCGAGAGCGGCGGCGACTTCGGCGGCACCTGGTACTGGAACCGCTACCCCGGGGCCATGTGTGACGTGGAGTCCTACTGCTACCTGCCGCTGCTCGAAGAGCTCGGCTACATGCCGCGCCACAAATACGCCTTCGCCCCGGAGATCCTGGAGCACAGCCGCAACATCGCCCGGCACTACAGGCTCTACGACAAGGCCCTGATGCAGACCGGCGTCACCGAGATGCGCTGGGACGAGGCGGCCCGCCATTGGATCATCAGCACCGACCGCGGCGACCGGTTCACGGCGGACTTTGTGGCCATGGCCAACGGCCCCTTAAGCCGCCCCAAGCTGCCGGGCATTCCCGGCATCAATAAGTTCAAGGCCCACACCTTCCACACGAGCCGGTGGGACTATGCCTACACCGGTGGCGATTCCTACGGGAACCTGGAGAACCTGAAGGACAAGCGTGTCGGCATCATAGGCACCGGCGCCACCGCCATTCAGTGCATCCCGCATCTCGGGGCGGCCGCGAAGCAACTCTATGTCTTTCAGCGCACGCCCTCATCCATCGACGTTCGTAACAACGGCGAGACCGACGCGGCCTGGTATGCGTCCCTGGAACCCGGCTGGCAGGCCCGCCGCCAGGCCAATTTCAACATCCTGGTGGCCGGCGGCGAGCAGGAGGAGGATCTCGTTCACGACGGCTGGACCGACATCTACCGCAAGCTCACAGGGGCCGCGGTCAAGGAGGCCTCGCGCAAGCTGGGCCGCCGCCTCACCGGCGCCGAGCGGGCGGAGATGCTGGAACTGGCCGACTATGTGAAGATGAACCAGGTTCGCGCCCGGGTGGATCAGATCGTCAAGAATCCCGCCACCGCCGCGGCGCTCAAGCCCTGGTACCGCCAGTTCTGCAAGCGACCCTGTTTCCACGACGAATATCTGGCGACCTACAATCGCCCCAACGTGACCCTCGTCGATACCGACGGCCACGGCGTCGAGCGCCTCACCGATACCGCGGTCGTCGCGGGCGGCCGCGCCTACGAGGTCGACTGCCTGATCTTCGCCACCGGCTTCGAGGTCGGCACCTCCTACACCCGCCGGGCCGGCTACGACATCGTCGGCCGGGGCGGAGTGACCCTGTCGGAGCACTGGGCCGACGGCCTGCGCACCCTGCACGGTCTGACCACGCACGGCTTTCCCAACTGCTTCTTCCTCGGCTTCACCCAGACCGCGATCACCATCAGCGTGCCCCAGGCCCTGGATGAGCAGGCGCGGCATGTTGTCCATATGGTCCGCGCAACCGCGGAGCGTGGCTGCACGGTGCTGGAGCCGACGGTGGAAGGGGAGGGCGCCTATGTGGATGAAATCCATCGCCTCGCGCGCCTCGGCAGCCGTTTTTACGCGGAATGTACGCCCGGCTACTACAACGGCGAGGGCGCCAGCGGCAGCCGCGGCGGATTCTTCTCCGACATGTATGGCGAAGGCCCCCTGAAGTTCTTCCAGAAGCTGGAGGCCTGGCGAGCCGACGGCGCCTTGGACGGGCTCGCTTTGACTTGACTTGGGCTGAAATGTGGTGTTTTGGCGTTGAGTAGCGGGCGGGGCGGCGTTAAGAGTTTTATTCGGGCTCTCCTGCGTCCAGTCGTAGTCGCAATTTCGCGACGAACCTGAAACAATTGGAGATTCCGATGAAAGCTTCACTGTTCGGCGCGATCGCCGCGCTCCTCGTCACCGCCGCGGGCGTCGCCCAAGCGGCCGACAACTATCTCGTCCAGCTGGACGACACCTTGCCGGGTGGCCAAGTGGCCGGCAACACCTACAAGAACGGTACACTGATCCAGAGCGTCGTTTTCAGCGGCGACGCGATCATCTCGTCCTACGGACTGTGGTCGGGCGCCACCCTGAACGCCAGCTTCGACAACCAGTTCAACTACTATGACCTGGATGGCGTGACCCTCAGCGACACCGTCGAAGTCAGCGGCACCGCCGGCGATTCCTTCTTCTACATCGACTTCCGCTCGGCCTCCGCTCTCGCCGGCGCCCTGCCCAACGGCGGCGCCTATATTGAAGACGGCTCTTTCCAACAGGCCGTCTATCCTGGCACCGTCAGCAACGGCGACTACTACAACATCCAGATGGCCTCCGAGGCCGACGCCGGCGGCGTGCCTGAGCCGGCGACCTGGAGCCTGATGCTCCTGGGCGTCGCGGGTCTGGGCGGCGCTCTGCGCTCGCGCCGCAACGCGGCCGCCGCCGCCGCCTGATCGGCGCCGACAGGCTGAAACAACGAACGCCGCCGGTGGCGAGACCGGCGGCGTTTTCGTTTGAACGGGCGGTCCGGAACGTTCAAAATTGAGGCGAAACCGGTTGTCGCGCTGGGCCCCTGACTATATCGGCGCATCCACACCTATTTGTGACAGAGAGCGACTCGATGAAACTTCTGGCGACCTTCGTTATCGTCGGCGTTATTGTCGGCCTCGGCGCCCATGCCCGGCTCGCGGCCCATGCTCAGGCGCCGGCTGCCGCAGTGTCCCTGTTTCGCTGACGCCCACGCTGCAAGGGCCCGTCCCGCCCGCCGCCATCTCGACACAGCGCGGTCCGACTGCGGACACGGCCTTCGTGCTAGCCTCACCTTGGGGAAGCAACCTGAAGGCGAGGTGAGGCCATGAACCACACAGCCTATGACATCCGGCGCGCCACGCAGGATGACGCCGAGGCTCTGGCTCAAGTCCATGAGACGACGTGGCGCGAGACCTACGCCGGCCTGATGTCAGAACAACTGCTCGACGCCCTCACCGCCGACGCCCGGGCCGAGGCCTGGCGGCGAATTCTCACCGGACAGGCCGGCTATCTGGGCACAACCTATGTGGCCGATCGGGACGGAACCCTGGCCGCCTATGGCTCCTGCGGCGAGCAGCGCCACGCGGCGTTCGCCGAGGCCGGCTATGGCGGCGAGTTCGCCGCGGTTTACGTCCGCGCCGCCGACCAGCGGCGGGGACTGGGCACGCGCCTGATGCGGGCGATGATGGATGACCTGACCGCGCGCGGCCTGAATGCCTTCACCCTCTGGGTGCCGCGCAACAATATTCCCGCCCGTTCGCTCTACGAGCAGCTCGGCGGGAAGGTCATCGGCCAGCGCACCGACACCCGCGACCAGGGAACCCTGGTGGAGATCGCCTATGGCTGGCCGGACCCGGCCGCGTCCATGGCCGCGGCCTGACGGTCTCTTGACTCAGGCCGTGTGCGCCTTGCGCCGGCGCAGCGACGCGCCAGCGATGCCCAGGCCGACGAGCATGGTCGCCCAGGTCGCCGGTTCGGGAAGCGCCGGGATGTCGGCGGTGATGATCGCCACCTGTGTGGGGTACTCGCTCACGTCTTCCGCGCTGTAGTCGCAGTTCAGGCCCAGGAACGGGACGCAACCGCCGGAACTGTTGTTGCTCGGCGAGAAGAAGCTGCTCCAATAGGTCTGTCCGCCCTGGGTCACCACGACGGCGTAGACATTGTCCAGGAGTCCGCCTTCGTCCGGGTCGGATGCGAATGCCGTGGTTCCGGTGTTGTCTGTGAATGGCACGAAGGCCCGGCCGAAGCCTCCGATCGGTCCCAGATCCTCGAAGCCCGGCGAATTCGGTCCGAACAACGAATAGATGCGCACGCTGTCGAAGGCGGTGGCCGTGGTGTTGGTGACGTACATGACCGGACCGTCGGTGGTCACGCCGTCGAAGTCGTAGGCCGCCGTCACCGTGCCCAACAGTTGCGTCGCCGCCGGCGCGCTGGTGGCGATCAGGCCGCTCGCAAGCGCCGCGCCGGTAAGAATGTGTTTGAGAGTCATGAACTTGCCCCAGGGGCCGCGCCGCGATCACCATGATCCGCCGTCGTACTTGGCCCCGTGCGAGGCTTAGGTCGGACGAGGTGGAGGGGGGAGGCGCGTCGGCGCGCGGATCGATGCGAAATGATGCGCCCACGCGAAAGCGACGCCTATTCGGGGAAGGGAACCCCCGGCATGGGTCCGCGGGACATTGACTGGCCGAAGGGCATGGCGAGCATAAAGGCGCCGCCGGCCGCCTGGGCCACCGCGCTGACGCTCTGTGTCAGGTGGGCGACCACGTCCTCCGCCACCGAGCCTTCCGGCGCCAGGGGGTCCCCCGCGGCCATGGCGGCGTGACGGGCGTCGTCGGCCGCGGGATCGTCGCTGAGCAGCCCTGTGCGCTCCATGACGAACGCGCCGGCCACGGGGACGCCGCCGCCAACGCGTTGCAGGGTCAGGGTCAGGCCGTCCATGACGTCGGCGCGGTTGCGTAGAACGGTGTTTGAGATGCTGAAGATGAACACCCCCGTATTCGGGTCCGCGCAGAACGCGAACAGCTGCGCCTGGGAGGGAAAGGCGACACCCTCGAAGACCATGTCGGCCACGGTCAGACGGAAGGTCAGCAGCCCGTGAGCGCCGCGACGGATCAGGATCCGGTCGACCATGAAGCGGCCAGGCTGGTCGATCGCCGGCCGGGTCGACCGCCAGAAGCCCTCATAGGCGCCGCCGCGCGCCTCGGTGGTCATCAAAGCCTCCTTCAGGACCTCCGGCGGCAGCCACGAGGTTTCGATGGAAGGCGTCGCGGGCGTGTGGGTGGGGGCTTCGACCCCCAGCGCCAGGGTGAAGGCCTCCAGATCGTGTTCCCAGTCCAGGCCGGTGAAGCCGGGCCGGCGGCCGGCGATCGTCGTGGTGAGACTGGAGAGGTTGTGGCCGCTGGGGGCGTTCACGCCGCCGAGCCAGCGCGCCACCACCGACTTGTCCACCCGCAGTTCGGCCGCCAGCCGGCCGCGGCTGAGCGAGAGGATCTTCATCGCGAGGGCCAGCTTGGCCGGAAAATCGTCAATGGTCATGTGCGCCTCCGTCGAGAGGTTACCCACCCCGGTTCGCACCGTTCGCACAGTTTCGCAACGCGGAGACGCCGCAAGTCCTTGGGCCGGGCCGACGACGGTCGCCGGGAAGCACGGCCGCCGCCGATCGTCTTAGCGCCGCGGGATTCCGTGCCGCCGGCGGTTGAAGGCGGGGCGATTTCCGTGGACAAGGCGCCCTGTCGTCGACGCGATCCCGTGAGGCCCGAAATGCACGCTGCCCCTGTGTCCAGGACCATCGTCGCCGGCTGGGTCAGGGCCCTGATGCTCTCGATGATGGTCTTCGTCGTCGCCGCGCCCGCCGCAGCGGCGCCGTCCACGGCCAAGGCAAACGCGAAGGCCATCTCCACCGGGATGGCCAAGGCCGCGGGGGAAGGGGGCGACGGGTCCGCTCCCGCCGGCGCGAAACCCAGATATGACTCGCGACCGCGTGGCTGCGTCGCCCGGGGCGGCGAGATCGCCCGAGGGCCGCTGGGCGAGCGCTATTGCCGGTTCGTCCTTTCGGACGGTGGGAAGGCCTGCACAGACGCCTCACAGTGCGCCGGCGACTGCCTCTACAAATCGCCCGAAGCCTATTCGGCCCCGCCGGGACAGGTCGTCGGCTTCTGCCAGCGGGAGAACGCCACCCCGGGCTGCTACGCCCGCGTCATCAACGGCCGCGCCGTCAGCCTGGGCTGCGAGGACTGACCCGTCGGGACGTCGGCGGCCTCGACCGCGACGGCGGGCGCTGGCAAGCTTGCGGGGAGAGGAAACCCGCCAAGGAGCGCCCGCCATGTATGTCGCCGGACTCGTCATTCCCGTGCCCGAGGATCGGATGGAGGCCTATCGCCAGTGGGCGGAGTTCAGCGGCGCGTTCTTCAGGGAATACGGATGCCTGGAGATTGTCGACAGCTGGGAGGACTTCGTGCCTGACGGCAAGACCACCGACTTCCGCCGCGCGGTGGCGGCGAAGCCCGGCGAAAAGATCGTCCTCTCGTGGCAGATCTGGCCGGACAAGGAGAGCTTCCAAGCCGCCGAGGCCCGGATGCACGAGGACCCGCGCATGGACAGCGCCGGCGAGCCGCCGTTCGACGCCTCGCGCCTGATCCTCGGCTGCTTCCAGCCGTTGTATGCGACGGGACGGGACGGTACGTCGCAGGGGTAATTCAGGCCAAAACGCCGTGAACGCGTGCGTGGCCGCGCCAACCGTGACACCCTCCGGACCACTAGGGGCAGTTCGGCAATCTCGAGGGGGAGTTACCCAATGAAGCTGTTCAACCGCCTATTCGCGGGCGTGGCTGTCGCCTGCGCGCTCGCCGGTTCGGCCCAGGCCGCCGGCCCGCTGCAGGTGTCCACGCATTTTCCTTATCCCATCACCGGGGTCGACCCCTACCAGGGCGATCTGGGTAGTATCGGGGTGTCATCTGGCCTGGACTATCCGGTCACGGTGATCCCGACGGGCCCGGTCAAACTTGAGTTCCGCCTGCTCGAATCCCACGCGGTGCGCGGCGGCTATCAGGTGCTCTCTCTGGATGTGGGGGGAACCTCCTTCGCCGTGCCCCTGCAGTCGTTCTTCGCCTCCGGAACCCTGCTCGGCACGGTGACCAGCCCTCTGTCTTTCGACAACCTGATCGGCATCACCGACACCTTTGGCCCCGAGCCGGCGGCCTTCATCTGGGGCACGTTCCCGGTCTACCTCACCGACGCCGACACCGCCGCCCTGACGGGCATCGGTCCCTTTATCGGCAGTGTCTCCAAGCTCTATTTCAACGCCGGCGACCACGCCCTCTTCGAGGTCGATGTCGCCTCCGGCGTTCCCGAGCCGACGGCCTGGTCCCTGATGTTCCTGGGCGTCGGCCTGATGGGCGCGCAGCTGCGGCTGCGCCGGCTGACGGCGTCCGCCGCCTAGAGTGCCGCCGCGCCGGCGGGCTTTGATCTTGGCCCGTCGGCGCGCGATCTGAGGGTCGCGCCGATCCCACAGACGCCGAGTAGCATCAGGGCCCAGGTTGTGGGTTCAGGGATGCCGAGCAAGCCAAGCATCTGGAAGCTCTCGGACGGGATCGGACCGACGCCCTGCGCATAGGCCTGTGACAGACCGCTATTCACGTCCCAGGCAACCGGGCCGCCGAAACCGGTGAGCCCGTTGCTGAGCGCGATCCAAAGGGTCATCTTGCACCCATCGAATCCGCAATCGAAGCCCGCGTTGATGGGGAAAAACACCTCGCTCGCGCGCAATCCGGTTCCCGGCAGAGGCGCGCTGCTGTTGATCGCCGCAACGCCGCCAGCCAAGGCCGTCGCGCCGCCGATCCCGAACGGATTGCCGTCATAGATCGCCCAATCCACGCTGGAGAGTCGATCGCCAGGGTTTGTCCAGACGGTGAGGTCCATGGCGGCCACGTAGAAGAATCCGTCGCCGCCGGTTGCGTCCAGGACGAAGGAATCGGCGATCGGATTTCCGCCGTTCGCGCCGAACGCGATGGACGACGTCAGCGGAGTCGGGCCGTTGCTGTACAGGACCGGCCAGCCGGGCTGAGCGTGTACGCCAAGAGCCGCCGCCGAGAGCGCAAGCGCCGCCGCCAGCGCCAGCCTGACGGATCGTCCGAATGTCAAAGTCATCGACCTCACCCTTTTCTGCACAATGAAGACTGCCCCCGCCTTCGGGCTTGAGACTTGATGTCGATCAAGTTCCGGTGGGTTCGGCTTGCGTTCCGGGGGTCAGTCGTCGCAATATTAGGACACGCAGCCAGAAATGCGGACTCCGTAATAAATTATCATGTCAGTGTTCGACGATAAAAATACGCGACCCATGGAACAAAAACAATCGTATTTCATTTAATAAATTCAATCCATTGAACGGACTGATCGGCGAATTGCTGTGAATTGTCCTGCATGAAACCTGTTTTGAGGAACATATGATCAAAAAGAACGCGCCCTTTGCCATCTGTGCGGCCGTCGTCATTTCGGGCCTCGCGTTTGAGTCGGCGGTGGCCCAATCCTATCAAGGGCAGACCTACCCGTCTCAGAGCCGCTATCCGGCCGGGCCGTCGCAGGACGGGCCCCGGTCCAACGCCTATGACGCCGCCTATCGCACCGGCTACCGCGCCGGCTACCAGGCCGCCCGTCAGGGCGCGCGCTACAACGATCAGCCGACCCCGGTCGCCTTCTCCGGAACCGTGGATCCTAACCAGCGGTGGCGTCAGCGCTACGGCCAGACCTACACCTACAACGACGATCGCTATTACCAGGAGTGCCATGACCGGCCCGATCCGGGCGGTGTCATCGCCGGGGCCCTGATCGGCGGTCTGCTGGGCAACGCGGCCGGCGGTCGTGGCGGCGGACGCGCTGGCGCTACAGTGGCGGGCATCGTCGTCGGCGGCGCTGTCGGCGCGGCCCTGACCAGTCACATGGACTGCGCGGATCGCAGCTATGCCTACAGGACCTATTCCGACGGCTTCAACTCGGGCCGGCCGAACAGCAACTGGCAGTGGGAAAACCCGGGCAACGGCCACTACGGCGATTTCCGGGTCGGTGAATATTACACCGACCAGGACGGCTTCCGGTGCGCTAACTACACCCAGCAGATCTGGGTCGACGGCTCGCCCCAGGCCGCCAGCGGCCGGGCGTGCCAGCAGCCCGACGCCACATGGTCGATCGTCAGCTAGCCCGCTTCGGGCTCACGATCGCTAACCCCACACACGCCTACAGGAGATAATCATGCGCCCAATGCTTCTTGCGGCTGCGGCCGTCGCTGTCATCGGTCTTGCCGGCGCGCCGGCTCTCGCCCAGGACACCGGACCGGCCAGGGTGGGACAGACCTCGCTCGGCCCCGTCCTCACCGACAGCCAGGGGATGAGCCTCTACACCTTCAACCGTGACATGCCCGGCTTCTCCAACTGCAACGCCCTGTGCGCCGCCGCCTGGCCGCCGCTGATCGCCGCTGCCGACGCCAAGGCCGGCGGCGATTGGTCGATCATCCCACGGGATGACGGCAAGCGGCAGTGGGCTTACAAGACCAAGGCTGTCTATACCTGGACCAAGGACGCCAAGCCCGGCGACACTACCGGCGACGGCGCCGATAGCGGCAAGTGGCATATCGCCAAGCCGTGACGGCGGCGCGGCGCCGGGGTGCGCCGTCTACGACCGATCGTCTGCAAATGAGACGGCGTGTCTGGGACACTCGGCGATCGCCCGCAGGATGGCCGCCTCGCTGTCCGTGAACGGATTGATCGCAAGGGTTTTGAGATCTGGGCCGACTTCGAAACTGTGCCGGGCCCAGGCCATGCAAAGGGTCGAACCGGTGCATTTGTCCGGATCGACGACGACTATTCGTACGGGCTTCGTCTGGTCCGTGATCGTCATGTCATGCTCACGATGCGGCGAACGACATCGTTCGCGCGCCATCCTTACACCCGGCCCTGGAAATCCCCCTACGTCCGCCCCCTGAACGCCGGCCGCAGCAGGGCCAGTTCCGCCTCGGGCGTCACATCCACCTCGACCTTCAGCGTCTGTTTGCCGGGGGAGAGGATGATGCCGTCGATCGGGGCCACGTCCGAATAGTCGCGCCCCTGGGCGAGGACGATGTGGTCGTCCTGCGCCAGCATGGCGTTGGTGGGGTCGAAGCCGATCCAGCCGCGCTCCTCGCCGCACCACACCGCCACCCAGGCATGGGTGGCGTCCGCCCCCGCCAGCCGCGGCCGGCCGGGGGGCGGGGTCGTGCGCAGATAGCCGCTCACATAGCGCGCCGGCAGGCCCAGGCCTCTCAGGCCGCAGATCATGACGTGCGCGAAATCCTGGCACACCCCGCGCCGGGCCGCGAAGGCCTCGGACGGCCGGGTCGAGACATCCGTCGCCTTGGCGTCATAGACGAAATCGCCCCGGATCCGGTGCATCAGGTCGCTCGCCGCCTCGACGATCCCCCGCCCGGGCCAGAAACTCTGCCGCGCATAGTCGGTGATCCCGGCCGACAGGGGCGTTCGGGGGGTGGGATAGAGATAGCTGGCTGGGCCCTCCGGCCCCAGGTCGGCGGCCTCCAGGGCGCGGTTGCGCACCTGCTCCCAGGGCGCCCCGAAATCCAGTTCGGCCAGGGGCGTGTTCACCTCCACGCGCGAGACCGCTTCGATCACCAGCTTGCAGTGCGGCGTCTCGATCACCACCGTGTCGGTGGCCTCGGCGAAGGGGCCGGTGCGGGTTGAGGCCGAGGTCGGCTCCGGCGTCACCGTCAGGCGGGTCTCCAGCACCGTCTGGCTCCCCGACGACCGCGGCGTCAGGCGCAGGGCGCAGCGGGCGAAGGTCACCTCCGACTCATAGGAATAGGTCGTCCGGTGACGCACCAGATAGATCATGCCAGCCCCGCCAGCTTGATCGTCGGCCGGGCGTTGGCCCCGCGCAGGAAATAGCGGTCGGCCACGGCGTTGGAGAGGCTCATCAGCGCGCCTTCCACCTCCGAGACCTTTTCAGGATCGATGTCCCCGGCCAGGGCCGTGTCGATGTTGGTGGAGAGCCGCCGCAGGATCCGGGTCGGCGGCTCCATCATCCCGTCGTCCACCAGGGTGGGCAGGGCGGCCATATGCTCTCTCAGCGCCGCGATCTGGAAGGCCACCGAGCGGGTGTTGAACGGATCGAGCACCACCATGTCGCGCACCGGCGTCAGGGCGAGCCCCACCAGATAGCGGGCGCGATAGGTGATCTGGCTGTCCGCCAGGTCCAGCAAGAGGTCCAGGTCGTCGATGGTCGCATCGTCCGCCGCCAGCACGCGGGTGAAGCGGCAGGTGTTGATTCCCCGCTCGATCCGCCGCCCCATGTCCAGGAACCGCCAGCCCGCCGCCCGGTTCATGTTCTCCTGCGCCAGCCCCGACAGCGCCGCCAGGATCTGCAGCGAGCTTTCCACCAGCACCAGGGCGTCCGCCTCTGAGTTCAGCTTGCGGGTCTGATCGGAAAGGCCGTTCTCCAGGTTCAGCAGCAGGGTCCAGAAATCCGCCGACAGCCGCTCGCGCATGCTGGCCGCCGTGCGCCGGGCCTTGCGCACCAGTGTGATCACGCTGCCCGCGGCCTCCGCGTCGTGCAGGGCCGGTCGCGCGGCGTCCAGGGCCCGGGTGCCCAGCGCCTCTTCGTCCAGGGCGTCCCAGGCGATCAGCAGCTCTTCCAGCTTGCTCAGGGTCTCGCCCGCCGAGTGCACGGCGGCCTCTGCGTCCATCAGGCTGGTGCACAGGCTGCGCACCAGGCGAAGGGTCGCCTCGGCCCGCTCGAGGTAGCGGCCCAGCCAGAACAGGTTGTCGGCCGCGCGGCTGGGCAGATGGCCCAGGATCCGGCGCACCTTCACCTCGTCCTGATTGGCCAGCAGGGTCACCCGCTCCACCGGCTTGTCGCCGATCACCCAGACGTCGGCTGTCCGCGCGCCCTCGCCCATGGAGATCGCCCGCACGTCCATCTGATCGGAGGTGCGGCAGAAGCCCCCGGGCATGATCTTGAAACCCTCCGGCGTGGCGGCCGCATAGACCCGCAGCACGAACGGCGCCGCCTCCAGCCGGTCGTCGCGCAGCACCGGCATGGTCGACAGGCGCACCACCTCCTGGCCGACGAAGTCCCCCGGCCGGTCTTCCAGACGCGCCAGGAAATCGGCCCGCTCCTGGCGGCTGAAGTCCGACATCAGCCGGGGAGTCCCGAACGGATCGCCGGGATTGGAGGTGTTGAACGCCGGGGCGATGGCCAGGTCGTCGTGGTTGCGCACCAGCGCCCGCTCCGCCGCCTGGCCGCACCACCAGGTGGCCACATTGGGCATCTTCAGCTCTTCGCCCAGCAGCCGGCGGCACAGCTTGGGCATGAAGCCCAGCAGGGCCTTGGACTCCAGCACCCCCGAGCCGGGCATGTTCAGCACCGCCACCCCCCCGGCGCGGATGGCCTCCAGCAGCCCGGGCACGCCCAGCTGCGAGGCGGCGTTGAGCTCGGCCGGATCGATGAAGTCGGCGTCCACGCGGCGCCACAGCACATCGGCCCGCTTCAGCCCGGCGATGGTGCGCACATAGACAAGCCCGTCTCGCACCACCAGGTCGTCGCCCTCCACCAGCAGGAAGCCGAGATACCGGGCCAGGTGGGCCTGTTCGAAATAGGTCTCGCTGAACGGTCCCGGCGTCAGCAGGCAGATGCGCGGATCGACCCGCTGCGCCGACGCCGCCAGGCCCTTGCGCAGGGCGTCGAAGAACGGCGCCAGCCGCTCCACGTTCATGCTGTTGTAGAGATTGGGATAGGCCCGGGAGAGCACCAGGCGGTTTTCCAGCTCATAGCCGGCGCCGGAGGGGGCCTGGGTGCGGTCGCCCAGCACCCACCACCGCCCGTCGGGACCCCGCGCCAGATCGGCGGCATAGAGCTGCAGATAGCGCCCGCCCGGCGGCGGCACCCCGCGTAGCGCCCGCACGAAATCCGGACTGCCGGTCAGGGCCGCGGCGGGCAGGGCGCCTTCGGCCACCAGGGTCGCCTCGCCGTAGATATCCTTCAGCAGGGCTTCCATCAGGGTCGCCCGCTGCTCCACCGCCGCGGCGATCTTGCTCCATTCGTCCTGGCCCAGGATCAGCGGCACCGGATTGATCGGCCAGCTCCGCTCGTTCTCCTCGCCATAGATCCGGTAGGAGACACCCGTGTCGCGGATATGCCGGGTGGCCAGGTTGAACCGGCTGCGGATCTGCCCCGGCGGATAGTCGGCCAACTCGCCCAGGAAGCGCAGCCAGTTGTCGCGGGGCCGGCCGGTAGGGTCGAACAACTCGTCCGGAATCCCGGGCAGGGTGCGGTAGTCGCGCAGCCAGGCGCTCAGCTGGCCGGCTCCGGCCGGATGCAGGGGCGCCTGGCTGACGGTCACGGCGGCGCCGTCCGCAAATCCAGAGTCATGGGAAACTCTGTCCGGCCGGGCTCGTCGGGCAGGTCGATGTGGCCAGGGGTGTGGCCGTGCGGGGCGAAGCGGGCCTTGCGGCGCGCCTCGGCCTCATAGGCGTTCACCGGCATGGTCTCATAGTTACGTCCCCCCGGATGGGCCACGTGATAGACGCAGCCCCCCAGCGACCGCCGCGCGCCCCGGTCGATCACGTCGAAGGTGAGCGGAGCGTCGATGGGCAAGGTGGGATGCAGTCCGCTGGCCAGTTTCCAGGCCTTGTAGCGCACCCCCGCCACCGCCTCCATGGAAACACCGGTGGGGGTCATGGGCAGGGCCCGGCCGTTGCAGGTGATGATGTGGCGATCGGGGTGGAAGCCTGTCGCCTTGATCTGCAGCCGCTCGATCGAGGAGTCCACGAACCGCACCGTGCCGGAGCCGGTGGGCTCATCGCCCATCACATGCCAGGGCTCCAGGGCGTGACGAATCTCCAGCCCGACGCCGCCGTACTTGACGGTTCCGTGCACCGGGAAGCGGAACGCGCGCTGGGCCTCGAACCATTTGGGATCGAAGGCGTAGCCGGCCTCGGCCAGGTCGGTGAGCACCGTCTGGAAATCCTCCCAGACGAAATGCTCAAGCATGAAGCGGTCGTGCAGGGCCGTGCCCCAGCGGACCAGGGCTCCGGTCTGCGGCTCGCGCCAGAACCAGGCGATCATCGCCCGGATCAGCAGCTGCTGGGCCAGGTTCATCCGCGCGTCCGGCGGCATCTCGAAGCCGCGGAACTCCAGCAGGCCCAGCCGCCCGGTGGGTCCGTCGGGGCTGAACAGCTTGTCGATGCAGATCTCGGTGCGGTGGGTGTTGCCGGCCACGTCGATCAGCAGGTTGCGCAGCAGCCGGTCCACCAGCCACGGAGCCGGCGGTTCGCCCTCGCCCTCGGCCGGGATCATGGACAGGGCGATATCCAGCTCATAGAGGGCGTCGTGCCGCGCCTCGTCCACCCGCGGCGCCTGGCTGGTGGGCCCGATGAACAGGCCCGAGAACAGGTAGGAGAGCGAGGGATGCCGCTGCCAGTAGAGCAGCAGGCTCTTGAGCACATCCGGCCGGCGCAGGAACGGCGAATTCTCCGGCTTCGCCCCTCCCACCACCACATGCGCCCCGCCGCCGGTGCCCGTGTGCCGCCCGTCGACCATGAACTTGTCGGCCGTCAGGCGGCAGGCGCGGGCGTCCTCATAGAGCCCCGCGGTGATCTCCACCGCCTCGGCCCAGGACGCCGCCGGCTGGACATTGACCTCGATCACGCCCGGGTCGGGTGTCACCTTCAGCACCGCCAGGCGCGGATCGTCCGGCGGGGTATAGCCCTCGATCCGGATCGGCTGTCCGGCCCCGGCCACCTCGATATGGGCGATCAGCTCCAGCCAGTCCTCCAGCCGCGCCACCGGCGGCATGAACACATAGATGTAGCCGCCGCGCGCCTCGACGGTCAGGGCGGTGCGCACCGGCCTGGCCCGCGCCGCCGCCTTCTGCGCCCGGCTGAGCGCCTTTCGCATGGGCGGGCCGGCCTTGGCCGCCGCATAGATCGCGTCATAGAGCGGCGTGGTGTCTGGCAGGGTGCTGGGGTCGGGCGGGACGATGTTGGGATAGTCGTCGGGCGAGAGTAGCGGCAGGCTGTCGAACGGCAGGCGCAGGCCCACCGGCGAGTCGCCGGGAACCAGATGGAGCCCGCCGCGGCGGAACACCCAGGCCTCGCTCAGCCAGCCGTCGCCCTCCGCGCCGCCGAACGCCCGGCGCAGCGGCATCACATAGCCCACCGGCTTCGAAAGCCCCCCGGAGATGGCCCGCACCAGGGTCTGCCGGCCCTTGGGATCGTCCAGGTCGATGTCGGCGACAGACAGATTTTCCGGCAAGTCGTTCTCGGCCTTGATCCAGTGCAGCGGATCCTCCCGCGCCTCCAGGATCAGCTCCGGCTCGATCTCCAGGGCGATGGCCAGGCGGATGGCGAAGGCCTTGGCGTCGGCGGCGGCGGCGGGAACCGCATCGTCCGCGGCCGGCGCCCCGCGCCAGACCGGCTGGCCGTCGCGGCGCCAGTAGAGTCCCAGGGCCCAGCGGGGCAGGGGCTCGCCCGGGTACCACTTACCCTGGCCGTGGTGGGTCAGGCCGCCGGGACCGAAGCGGTCGCGCAAGCGATTGAGCAGGGTCTCGCCCAGGGCGTATTTCGTCGGCCCCACGGCGGCGGTGTTCCATTCGGCCGCCTCGCGGTCGTCCAGGGAGACGAAGGTCGGCTCCCCGCCCATGGTCAGGCGCACGTCCTGCGCCAGCAGGTCGGTCTCCACCGCCTCGCCCAGCTCGACTAGTTCGGCCCAGCCTTCCTCCTCGAAGGGGGCGGTGATCCGCGTCGCCTGGGCCACGCGGGTGACGGTCATCTCGAAGTCGAATTCGCTGGCCCGGTTGCTCGCCACCCCGATGATCGCCGCGGCCGAGCGATAGTGCGGGGCCGCCGCCAGGGGCAGATGGCCCTCGCCGCACAGCAGGCCCGAGGTGGCGTCAAGGCCGATCCAGCCCGCCCCCGGCACATAGACCTCCGCCCAGGCGTGCAGATCGGTGAAGTCGGTGCGGGTGCCCAGCGGCCCCTCGATGGGGTCGATGTCGGCCTTCAGCTGGATCAGATAGCCCGACACGAACCGGGCCGCGAGACCCAGCTTTCGGAACATCTGCACCAGCAGCCAGGCGCTGTCCCGGCACGAGCCCGAGCCCAGACCCAAGGTCTCGTCCGGGCTCTGCACCCCAGGTTCCAGTCGCACCACATAGGAGACCTTGCTGGACACCTGGGCGTTGAGACCCACCAGGAAATTGACCGTGGTCAGGCCGGTGGGATCGAGCCCGGCCACAGCCTCGGCCAGCAGCGGCCCGTCCTCGTCCACGGCGAAATAGGCCGCCAGGTCGCGGGCCATGTCGTCCGGATAGGTGAAGGGGAAGTGCTCGGCCCAGGGTTCGACGAAGAAGTCGAAGGGATTGATCACCGTCATGTCGGCGGTGAGATCGACCTCGACGCTGAACTCTGTCGTCCGCTCGGGGAACACCACCCGCGCCAGCCACGAGCCGTGCGGGTCCTGCTGCCAGTTGATGAAGTGGGCCGAGGGCGTGATCTTGAGCGAATAGCTCGGGATCAAGGTGCGGCAATGGGGCGCCGGCCGCAGGCGGATGGTCTGCGGCCCCAGCTCGGTCAGCTGGTCATAACGGTAGCGCGTGACGTGATGGAGAGCGGCGAGGACCGACAGGGGAGGCTCCAGTCTGGGTGGCCGGGAGTTTGTTTTTCAAGGCGTTACAGGTCGGCGCCCCCCACCCACAAGGCCCGTGAAAGCGTCGCCGCGAAATCAGGCAGGTTTGCCGCCTTTCCAGGCGCCGCGCCCGGCGGACGACTTTCAGGCCGCGTGCGCCGCCACACTGTTCAGCCAGCCGATCAGATCGGCGGTCACCTCGTCGCGGTTGGTCTCGTTGAACATCTCGTGGCGCCCGCCTGGGTAGACCCGATGGTCGATGTGGCTGAGGCCGGCGTTGCGATAGCTCTCGATCAGGGCCGTGGCGAAGGCCTGGCCGGGGCCGTTTACCGGATCGAACTCGCCGGAGATCACATAGACCGGCAGGTCGCCGCGCACCTCGCGCAGCCGCGGATCGGTCCGCGCGGTCGAGGCCGTCTGGAAGATCGAGGCCATGGCCGCGTCGGCCAGGGGGAAGCCGCACAGCGGGTCATCGACATAGAGATCGACCTCGGCCTCGTCGCGGCTCAGCCAGTCGAAGTCGGTGCGGGCCGGGGCGAAGGGCGCGTTCATGGCTCCAGGGCCGGCGGGCGCCCCGGCGCTGGCCATGGCCTCCAGCATCGTGTCCACCGCCGCCGTGCCCGACAGGGCCAGGCCCGCCAGCTGTTCGTGATGGGCCAGCAGATAGAGCTGGGCGGCGAAGGAGCCCATGGAGTGCCCGAGCAGGATCAGCGGCGATCCCGGCAGCTCCGCCTGGGCGACGCGCGACAGGGCGGCCATGTCGGCCACCAGGGCGGGAAACCCGTCCGGTCCGAACTCGCCCAGACCATGTGCGGCGGCTGACGCGCCGTGGCCGCGGTGGTCGTTGGCGAATACGGCGTAACCCGCGTCGGTGAGGGCGTTGATGACGCGGCGATAGCGGTTGATGTGCTCGGCCATGCCATGGGCGATCTGGACGATGGCGCGGGGCTTGCCAGGGGGAACGGCCTTGTAGGCCGTGATCCGCACGCCATCGTCGGCGGCGAGGGCGAAGGCGGTGATCGGCGAGGCGGGCATGGGGAATCTCCGCGCCCATATGGCGGCAAAGCCCGGCGCGGCGCCAGGGGTTGAAGGTTTCCGCGGGCTGGCGCGCGTGCTTTAACTTCGGCCATGGCCAGACCGCTGCTCCCGCCGCCCGGACGCTATCTTGTCTTCGGCCTGTGTATTCTCTGCCTGATCCTGAGCGTGGGGATCGGCGCGGCCGGTGAGGGCTGGGCCTGGCTGGCGGCGATCCCGTTCGCGATCCTCACCGTTCTGGGCCTGCGCGATCTCGGCCAGGTCAAGCATTCGATCCAGCGCAACTATCCGGTCATTGGCCACATCCGCTGGTGGGTCGAGGCGGTGCGTCCGGAGATCCGCCAGTATCTGATCGAGGCCGACGAGGAGGCCGCCCCGTTCTCGCGCAGCCAGCGCGGCCTCGTCTACGACCGCGCCAAGGGCAAGGTGGGCGAGCAGCCGTTCGGGACCCTTCATGACGCCTATGCTGACGGCTATGAGTTCATCGGCCACTCGACCGCCCCGGCCATCCCCGCCGACCCGGCCAGCTTCCGCATCACCATCGGAGGGCCCGACTGCGCGAAGCCCTACAGCGGCTCGGTGTTCAACATCTCGGCCATGAGCTTCGGGGCGCTGAGCGCCAACGCCATCCGGGCCCTGAACGCCGGCGCCAAGCGGGGCGGCTTCAGCCACGACACGGGGGAAGGGAGCCTCTCGCCCTATCATCAGGAAATGGGCGGAGACATCGTCTGGGAGATTGGCAGCGGCTATTTCGGCTGCCGCACCGACGACGGCAGGTTCGATCCGGAGCGCTTCGCCGAACGCGCCGCTCTCGATCAGGTCAAGATGATCGAGATCAAGCTCAGCCAGGGCGCCAAGCCCGGCCACGGCGGGGTCCTGCCGGCCCCCAAGGTCACACCCGAGATCGCCGCCACCCGCGGCGTGCCCATGGGCCGCGACTGCGTCTCGCCATCTCGCCATTCGGCCTTCTCCACGCCGCTGGAGCTGATGGATTTCATCGTCACCCTGCGCCGCCTCTCCGGCGGCAAGCCGGTGGGCTTCAAGCTCTGTCTCGGCCATCCCTGGGAATTCATGGCCATCGTCAAGGCCATGCTGGAGGCGAAGGTCACCCCGGATTTCATCGTTGTGGACGGGACCGAGGGCGGCACCGGCGCGGCCCCCACGGAGTTCTCCGACCATGTGGGCGTGCCCATGCGCGAGGGCCTGCTGTTTGTGCACAACACCCTGGTCGGCGCCAAACTGCGCGACCGCATCAAGATCGGCGTGGCCGGCAAGATCGTCAGCGCCTTCGACATCGTCAGCGTCCTGGCCATCGGCGCCGACTGGGCCAACTCGGCCCGGGGCTTCATGTTCGCCCTGGGCTGCGTGCAGTCCCGCTCCTGCAACACCAACCGCTGCCCCACGGGCGTGGCCACCCAGGACCCGGGCCGCCAGGGCGCTCTGGTGGTGCCGGACAAGGCCGAGCGGGTGTTCAACTTCCACGCCCTGACCCTGCACGCGCTCTCCGAGATGCTGGCCGCCGCCGGCCTCGAACACCCCGACGAGGTCAAGCCGCACCACCTCGCCCGCCGGATCAGCGCCACGGAAATCCGCCTGTTCAGCGAGATTCACACCTTCCTGGAACCCGGCGACCTGCTGGACGGCGGCGCCCCGCCCGGGCTCTATGGCGACAACTGGCGGCGCGCCAAGGCGTCGACCTTCAACCATTAGGGACCGTTAGCGCCGATGAGCGACGACCATATTTCCTATGAAAGGCGCGGCCGTCTGGGCCTCGTGCGTCTCGAACGCCCCGAGGCGCTCAACGCCCTGACCATGCCGATGATCGCGGGGATCGAGCGGCTGGTGCGCGCCGCCGAGGCCGATCCGGAGGTTTTCGCCATCTGCATCACCGGGGCGGGGCGGGGGTTCTGCGCCGGACTCGATATGAGCGTCCTGGCCGATCACGCCGCCGGCCGCGCCCCAGAGGCGCGCGAGCGCTCGCCGCGCGAGGCGATGATGTTCAGCTTCCTGGCCGAGGTGACCAAGCCGGTGATCGCCGCCGTCAATGGCGTCGGGGCCGGCGGCGGGTTCATCCTGGCGATGATGTGCGACCTGCGCTTCTGGTCCGAGGAGGCGAGCCTGATCACGGTCTTCTCGCGCCGGGGCCTGATCGCCGAACACGGCGCCAGCTGGGTGCTGCCGCGCCTGGTCGGCCTCAGCCGCGCCCTCGATCTGTTGTGGAGCTCGCGTAAGGTCGAGGCGGCCGAGGCGTACCGCATCGGCCTGGCCGACCGGGTGGTTCCGGGCGCCGACCTGATCGCTGCGGTGGAGGTCTATGTGGCCGACATGGCCGCGACGGTCTCGCCCAAGGCCGTGGCCGTGATGAAGGCCCAGGTGCTGGGCGCCGTCGCCCAGACCTTCGACGAGGCCGCCGCGGTCACCGCGCCCGTGATGGCGCAGGCTCTGGCCCATCCCGACGCCGCCGAGGGCGCGGCCTCCTTCGTGCAGCGCCGCCCGCCGGCCTTCGCGCCCTGGCCGGAACCTTAAGTCTTCGTCTCATCCGGGAGGCTACGGACCTTGCCGCCGCAGGGGGGCGCCGCCTAAGGTCCGGCCGCGCCGGCGCAGACCGGCCTGGGAGAGATTTGCGTGAGCCAGACCTATGAGACCCTGCTGGTCGACCGTCAGGGCGCCGTCGCCACCGTCAGCCTGAACCGTCCCGACAAGCGCAACAGCATCGGCGGGGCAATGATGGTCGAGCTCTATGAGGCTCTTCGCGCCATCGCCGCCGACGGCGAGATCCGGGTGGTGGTTCTGCGGGGGCAGGGCGCCGACTTCTGCCCCGGCGCCGACATCAAGCATTACGGCGGCTCCGACGCCGCCCCGGCCCGGCCGGCCTGGTCGAGCACGCGCGAGTTCGACGTGGCTGTGATGCTGCATGAGATGAGCGCCGTGACCATCGCGGCCATCAGCGGCGCCTGCGCCGGGGCCGGATTCGGCTGGGCCTGCGCCTGCGATCTGCGCCTCGCCTCGGAGACCGCCAAGTTCAACACCGCGTTCCTGGACGTGGGCGTGGGCGGCGACATGGGCGGGCCCTGGACCCTGCCGCGGCTGGTGGGCGCGGCCAAGGCGCGCGAGCTCTATTTCCTGCCCGGCAAGTTCGACGCGGCGGAGGCCTATCGCATCGGCCTGGTCGCCCGCGTCGCGGCGGCCGGCGACTTCGAGGCCGAGCTCTCGGCCCTGACCGCCCGCCTGGCCCGCGCCGCGCCGCTGGCCATCAGGACCATGAAGGCCAATTTCCTCGCCGCCGAGAAGATGGGCTTTTCCGACTACATCGCCCTGGAGAGCGAGAAGCACATGCGCCTCTTCCAGACCGAGGACACCACCGAGGCCTTCAAGGCCTTCGTCGAAAAACGCGCGCCCGTCTTCAAGGGCCGCTGAACCCACCCCTCCCGCACCCGGAACACGAGACCCCCATGCGCCTCAGACAGATCGCCCTGGTCGCCGCCGACCTCGATCCCGTCGTCCATCAGTTCGCCGCCGTGTTCGGCCTGAAGGTCGCCTACAACGACCCTGGCGTCGGCCACTACGGCTTGAAGAACGCGGTGATGTCGGCCGGCGACGGCTTCCTGGAGGTGGTGCAGCCCATCGCCGAGGGCGCCTCGGCCGGGCGTTTCCTGGCCAAGCGGGGCGGCGACGCCGGCTATATGGTCATCGTCCAGACCGCCGACGCGCTGGCCCACCGGGCCCGGGTCGAGGCCCTGGGCGTGCGGGTGGTCGATAAGATCGAGAGCCGGACCTACACCACCTCGCATTTCCATCCGCTCGACACCGGCGGCATGCTGCTCTCCATCGATCAGCAGCGCACCACCGAGGACTATCTCGACCCCTATGGCGACTGGATGCCGGCCGGCCCTGGCTGGCGCGAGACGCGAACGGGTACGGTGCTAGGGCTGGAGGGGATCACCCTCCGCAATCCCGACCCCGAGGCCCTGGCGGCCCTGTGGTCGAAGCTGCTCGACACCGCGCCCGATCCGAAGGACCCGCTGCGCCTGCCGCTGGAGCGCGGCGAGATCCGCTTCTGCGAGGGCGACGGGCCGATGACCTGGATCTCCCGGGTCGATCTGAAAGTGGCGGATCAGAAGGACGTGCTCGACCGCGCCCGCGCCGACCGCCTGGACGTGGACGAGGACGGCGTGCTGATCGGCGGCGTCCGGTTCCGGCCCGTCTCATGAGCGCGCCGACGCCGACCGCGAGTCCCGCCCTCGACGCCTGGCGCGAGCTGGTCGACATGGACCGGCTGCAGGCCTGGATGGATTCCAAGGGCCTGGAGTCCGGGCCGCTGCTGGACGCCGCCCGCCCGCCCGGCGGCACCCAGAATATCCTGCTGAAATTCCGGCGCGGCGAACGCTGGTTCATGCTGCGCCGCCCGCCCCTGGCCCCGCGCTTCAACGGCAGTGAGACCATGCGCCGCGAGGCCCGGGTGCTGGGCGCCCTGGCCGACACCGACGTGCCGCATCCGCGCCTGATCGCCGCCTGTCCGGAGGAGGACGTGCTGGGCGCGGCCTTCTATCTCATGGAGCCCATCGACGGCTTCAACGCCACCGTCGGCCTGCCGCCGCTGCACGCCGGCGATCCGGCCATCCGTCGCGAGATGGGCTTCGCCCTGGTGGACGGCATCGCCGCCCTCGGCCGCGTGGACCATGTGGCCGCCGGGCTCGCCGATTTCGGCCGCGCCGACGGCTTCCTGGAGCGCCAGGTCGGGCGCTGGAAAAAGCAGCTGGCCAGCTACGCCGAATATGACGGCTGGGCCGGTCCCGGCGAGATAGAGGGGATCGACAAGGTCGGCGACTGGCTCGACGCCCACCGCCCCGCCGAGTTCAAGCCCGGCCTGATCCACGGCGACTATCACCTGGCCAATGTGCTCTTCCGCTATGACGGACCCCGGCTGGCGGCCATCGTCGACTGGGAGCTGACCACCGTCGGCGATCCCCTCCTCGACCTGGGCTGGATCCTCGCCACCTGGCCGCTGGAGGATCGTCCTGCCACCACCAGCACCTCGGTGACGCCCTGGGAGGGTTTCCCCAAGGCCGAGGAGCTGGTCGAGCGCTACGCCGGCCAGACCACGCGGGATTTGAGCCACATGACCTGGTACGCGGTCCTGGCCTGCTACAAGCTCGGCATCATCCTCGAAGGCACCCATGCCCGCGCCGCCGCCGGCAAGGCGGAGAAGGCCACGGGCGACGCCCTGCACGCCCAGACCCTGGGACTGTTCCAGCGCGCCCTGACGTGGATTTCGTAAGACTAACAATTGTTTGGAGGAAGCCTTGAACAAGGTTCTCATCGTCGGGGCCAGCGGCGTGATCGGCGCCGCGGCCGTGGATCATTTCGCGTCCCTTCCGGGCTGGAAGGTGACCGGCCTTTCGCGCCGCCGCCCTGACGTTGAGCCGGGAACGGTCTTTGAGCACGTCTCGGTCGACCTCAATGACGCGGCCGCCTGCGCCGCGGCGGCGGCCGGGTTCACGGATGTCACCCACGTGATCTACGCCGCCCTCTATGAGAAGCCCGGCCTGGTCGCCGGCTGGTATGAGCAGGACCAGATGCAGACCAACCTGGCCATGATGCGCAACCTGATGGCGCCGCTCCTGGCCGCGGCCAAGGGACTGCGCCACGTCAGCGTGCTGCAGGGGACCAAGGCCTATGGCGCGCACGTCCATCGCATGGCCGTCCCGGCCCGCGAGAGCCAGTCGCGCGACCCGCACGACAATTTTTACTGGCTGCAGGAGGACTATATCCGCGGCGCCCAGAAGGGGGCGGACTGGACCTTCACCATCTGGCGCCCGCAGGTGGTGTTCGGCGGCGCGCTCGGCGTGGCCATGAACCTGATCCCGGTCCTGGGCGCCTACGCCGCCATCTGCCGTGAACTCAGCGAGCCCTTCTATTGCCCGGGCGAGCAGGACAACATCATCGAGGCGGTGGACACCGATCTCATCGCCAGGGCCCTGGCCTGGGCCGCCGAGGCGCCGGCCGCCAAGGGCGAGATCTTCAACATCACTAACGGCGATGTGATGGTCTGGCAGAACGTCTGGCCGGCCATCGCTAAGGCCGTCCGCCTGGCGCCCGCCTTCGGCAAGCCCCTGTCCCTGGCCGAGTTCATGCCCGCCAACGCCGCGGTCTGGGACCGGGTGGTGATGAAATACGACCTGCGGCCGACCAAGATGGCCGATCTGCTCGGGGAGTCGCACCACTACGCCGACCTGCTGTTCTCCTGGGGCGCCACGACCCTGCCGGGCTCGACCCTGGTCTCCACCATCAAGCTGCGCCAGGCGGGCTTCGGCGACTGCGAGGATACGGAAGTTATGTTCGCCAAGTGGCTGAAAAAACTCGTCGATCGCAATATTCTGCCGACACCCTGACCGGCCGTCGGCCCGCTGAAATCCAACCCAGAACGAAAGATCGCCCATGACCGCCAGCCGTGAGATCCACCTTGTCCGCCGCCCGGACGGCATCCCCAAGCCCGACGACTTCGCCGTGGTTCCCGCCGTGGTCGCCGATCCGGCCGAAGGCGAGGTGCTGGTCCAGAACGTGCTGATGTCGGTGGACCCCTATATGCGGCCGCGCTTCAACGGCGATCAGGCGCTGGGCGAGGCCCTGATCGGCTCCGGCATCGGCAGGGTCATCGCCAGCCGCAATCCGCGTTTCGCGCAGGGCGACATGGTCCGTCACGGCGCGGGCATGCGCGAGCATTTCCTCAGCGACGGCCGGGGGTTACAGATCATTGTTCCCGATCCCGACCTGCCGCTCTCGGTCCATATGCACGCCCTCGGCGGCACGGGACTCACCGCCTACGGCGGACTCTTGGACACCGGCAAGCTCAAGGACGGCGAGCAGGTGTTCGTCTCCACGGCCGGCGGCGCCGTGGGCTCGGTCGTGGCCCAGATCGCCAGGATCAAGGGCTGCTATGTGGTCGGTTCCACCGGCGATGACACTAAGGCCGCCTGGCTGCGAGATGAGGCGGGCCTCGACGCGGTGATCAACTACAAGACCCAGCCGCTGCGCGAGGCCCTCACCGCCGCCACCCCAAAGGGGATCGATGTCTATTTCGAGAACGTCGGCGGCGCCCATCTGGACGCGGCCCTCACTCGCATGAACCAGGGCGGCCGGATCCCCGTCTGCGGCATGATCTCCACCTACAACGGCGGCGGCGAGGGTGTGCGAAACCTCTTCCTGCTGATCTATGGCCGCATCAACATGCAGGGCTTCGTCGCCAGCGACTTCGGCCACCTCAACAGCCAGTTCGTGTCCGACATGACCGGCTGGCTGAAGAGCGGCCGGATCAAATATCAGGAGACCATCCTCGAGGGCTTCGAACGCGCGCCAGAGGGCCTGATCGGCCTCTTCGAGGGCCGCAACGCCGGCAAGATGATCATCCGCGTCGCGGACTGAATGACGCGGGGCTGCGGTTGGAAAACCGCGGCCCCGGCCGATCGATCGGGTTTAGACGGTCGCCGTGGCCGCGCGCCGCTTCGATCCGCGAACCAGGCCGCCGACGACGCCGAAGCCGACGAGCATCATCGCCCAGGTTGCCGGTTCCGGCAGGGCCGCCACCGACTGCTCGGTGAAGCCGGGCAGGTCGGTGTCGGTGAAGCCGATCACGTAGAACTTGTTCTCGCCGGCCACGCCGGGAACGAAGTCGTTGTCGTTGGCGATATAGAGCGTGTGCTCCAGGACGCCGTTCAGGGTCACGTCCTGGCCGAAGGCCATGCCCTCGATCTTGGCCGGGATCTGGTCGCTGGTGATGCCGTTGGCGTTGAGTAGTGTCACCAGGTTGAGGAACGGCTGCGAGGGCTTGGCGACGGCCGCGTTCGCCGCGGCGGCGCCGTTCAGGCTGGTGATGTCCGTGGCGCCGTTGAGGTCGATCTTGAAGATCTGCTTCACCCCGGCCGAGTCGCCGTTGCCCAGGCCGCTGCCGTCACGCTCGTCCACCAGGAACTGATGGCTGTTGAGCGCCACGATCTCGCTGACGCCCGAACCCGTGGTCAGCTTGTAGCCGTACTCGTGGGTCACGCCGGTGGCGATATCGATGGTGACGATGCGCAGCAGCTTCTTGCTGGCGCCGATCGCGGCGTCCTGGATCAGCGGCGCCTGCATGATGCCGATCAGGGTCTTGCCGTCGGGCGTGATCGCCAGGCCTTCCATGCCCTTGTTGGCGACCCGGCCGGAGGTGTTGCCGCTGATCTCCACCGAGCCCTTGGGCGACAGGTTGGCGACATCGAGGTTGGACGGCAGGGTGAAGGTCTTGATCAGCTTGCCGCTCTGACGGTCGAACTGGCGCACATAGGGGCCGTATTCGTCGGAGATGAACACGCTGCGGCCGTCGTTGGAAACGCGGATGCTTTCCGGGTCGAAGCGGGCGTTGGCGGCGTTGCCCGAATTCCCGGTCCCGTAGTTGTCCGACCGGCCGGTGAAATAATAGGTGTTTGCGGTGTTCTGCGCCGGCGCGCCCGAGCCGAGGTTCAGACCGGCGCCGGTGCCGTAATTCAGCGCCGTGGAGCTCGACAGCAAGGTGGTGTGCTGCAGGGTCGGGGTGAGAGCGAACGGCGTGGCGGCGCCCGGCGTCGCCGTCAGGGCTATGTTGAGGGTCTGAAAGCGGGTGATGTAGGACGAGGTGTCGTCCACCGCGGCGTTATAGCTCGTCGCGTTCGGACCGCGGTCGGGCAGGCCCAGGAACACGTTTCCGCCGGCATAAGCCAGGCCCGATCCCAGGCCGCCCAACACATTGGCGGGCAGACCGTTCTCCAGCGTGCCCGTCAGGCCGGACATATCCACTTCGTGGCCGGCGAAGCTGCCGTCCAGCGTGCCGATGGCCAGAAGGCTGACCGTGGCGTTCGCGCCGCCGGCGGCGAGAACGGACGTGATCAAAAGTGTCGACGCGATTTTCTTGAGCACGAGGCCCCCCGTTACGTGTGCGTTGCTGATCGATCAGGGGCTCCCCGCCCCGTTCAAGGGAACCTAGTGCGGTTCCATGACAGCTACGTGTAACGGCTCTGAAATATCAGACTGGGGAGTCGGCCGGCCCCTGCTGCACCGCCGCCCCCGCCGCCAGCATCGCCTCGATCGCCTCGGGGCCGTAGCCGGCTTCGGCCAGAACCTGACGGGTGTGCTGGCCCAGGCCCGGCGGCGGCTGGCGGGTCGGGGTGGGCGTTCCGGGGAAGCGGATCGGGCTGGCCGGCGCGGCGAAGGTCCCGCCGCGGCCGTCGGGCGTTTCGGTGAAACAGCCGGCCGCCTGGGCCAGATGGTCGTCCACCACCTCGTCGAGGTTCACCAGCGGCGCCCAGGCCACATCCTGGGCCGTCAGCCGCGCCCCGGCCTCGGCCAGGGTCATGCGGCCATAGGCCTCTTCGACGATGACCCGCAGCTCCCGAATGACGTCCAGGTCGGTCATCGGCAGGGCGAAGCGCGGATCCTCGGCCAGCTCCGGCCGGTCGATCGCCCGGGCGATGGCCGGGAAACAGCTTAACCCCCGCACAACGATGAAGAACCAGCGATCGTCGGCGGTGTGGAAATAGCCGGCCAGGGCGCTGGGGCGCTCGTCGCGCGGCTGGGCCGTCACCGCCTCGCCGTAGCGCAGGCGCACCGACATGTCCCAGCCGAGCGCATAGGTCCCGACCCGGATCAGGGAGGATTCCACCAGCCGGCCCTTGCCCGTCCGCGAGCGCTCATGGACCGCCGTCATGACGCCGGCCAGGGTGGCCATGGCCGTCACGTGATCGCCGAAGGCCGGGCGGCAGGGCAGGGGCTCGCCGCCGGGCGGATTGGTGGCGAAGGCCGCACCCGAGCGATTCCAGAAGGCGGTGAGATCGAAGCCGGGGATATGGGCGCCCTCGCCCTCCAGGCCGTAGCCGCTCACCGAGGCGTAGATCAGCCGGGGCAGCTCGTCCTTGAGCGAGTCATAGTCCAGCCGCGCGCGCCTCAGCGCGCCAGGCCGCACATTGGTGACGAACACGTCGGCGTCGGCCAGCAGCCGCACCAGGGCCGCGCGCCCGGTGGGCGAACTCGTATCCAGCACGATCCCCCGTTTGCCGCGGTTCTCCAGGGCGAAGATCGGGCTGGGGGTCAGGCCTTCAGGATCGGGCAGGAAGGTGCGAGTGGGATCGCCCACCGCGCTCTCCACCTTGATCACGTCCGCGCCCCATTCGGCCATGATCATCGCGCAGCCGGGGCCGGCGATCCAGGTCGCCAGCTCCACCACCTTCAGACCTTCGAGCAGCATCGGGCCTGGTCCTCAGGGCCGCGGCGCGTCGCCGGCCACGGTGGTGCGATGCATCACCCGGGTGTGGCCGTCATAGCCGCCGGTGGCGTTATGCAGGCAGCAGCGGTTGTCCCACATGGTCAGCATATTTGCCGCCCAGCGGTGGCGGTAGACGAAGCGCTCGTCGGTCATATGCTTGAACAGGAAGGCCAGCAGGGCCTTGCCCTCCGCCTCGGTCATGCCCTCGATGCCCACCGTATAGACCGGATTGACGAACAGGGCCTTGCGTCCCGTCACCGGATGGGTGCGCACCAGCGGATGGGTATAGGCCTTCTCCGCCTCCACGCTGGGCAGGATGGTCATGCCCGTGCGGCCCTTTTCCTGGGCGTAGAAGCCCTTGGAGCCATAGGGCCCGGCCGCCGAATGCACCGACCGCAGCGGCGCGATCATCGCCTGGAACGTCGGCGACAGCGCCTCCCACGCCCGCACGCCGTCGGCATAGAGCGTATCGCCGCCCACCGGCGGCACGATCTTGGCGTGCAGGATCGTGATGGCCGGCGGCGTCTCCTGGAAGCTCCAGTCGGAATGCCAGGTCCCGCCGAACACCGAGGCCGTCTCGTCGGCGTCGCGCCGCACCTCCAGGATGTGCGGGCGATCCTCCATCGGCTTCACATAGGGGTCCCAGCCGAACGCCCCCAGCTGCAGGGTGAAGGCCTCCAACTGATCGTGGGTCAGGGGCTGGTCGGGGAACCACACCACCCCGTGCGCCGCGAACGCGGCCTTGACGTCGTGCAGCACACCCGGCGGTAGGGGGCGGGAGAGATCGACGCTGCGGATCTCCGCGCCGAAGCCGTCGGCGTTGGGTGTCACCTTCAGGGCCAGGGTGGTCATGGCGCCGCGCTCCCGCATCCTCGTTCGCCCTTGCCGGGCTCTTGGCGCCAGAGTGACGCCGCCACGCGGCTTTGGCCAGGGGTACTCAACATCGCGCCCCCGGCTGTGCTAGGTCTCAAGAAAACAACGAGGGAGCGGCGCCATGTCGACCTGGATCGCGAGCAAGCTTGAAGTGGCCGCGCCGCGCGACGGCTACCAGACCATCGGGGTCGATCCGCTCAACCCGGTGGTGGGTGGCGAGGTGACCGGCGTCGATCTCTCCAAGCCGCTGTCGGACGCCCAGATCGCCGAAATCCGCGCCGCCTTCGCCGACCGCCATGTGCTGATCTTCCGCGACCAGATCCTCTCGGTCGAGGATCACAAGCGCTTCGCCCGCCTGTTCGGCGCCCTGCACGTCCACCCCTACAACGCCAAGAACGTCGCCCCGGACCACGCCGCCCCCACCAAGGCCAATGCCGATCCGGAGATCCTGGTGGTTAAGGCCGACCAGACCTCGCGCTTCGTGGCCGGCGAGGAATGGCATTCGGACGTGACCTGCGACGCCGAGCCGCCCATGGGCTCGATGCTCTATATCACCAAGACCCCGGAGATCGGCGGCGGCGACACCCTCTTCGCCTCCACCGTGCGGGCCTATGAGGCCCTCTCGCCGATGATGCAGGAGTTCGTCGGCCGCCTCACCGCCACCCACGACGGCGCCAAGCCCTACACCGGCGCCTATGGCACGGCCCCGCCGCCCGGCGGCTGGCCCAAGACCAACCATCCGGTGGTCATCACCGTGCCCTGGAGCGGGCGTAAGGCGCTCTATGTGAACCGCGGCTTCACCACCCGGCTCAACCCGCTGAACCGCAAGGAAAGCGACGCCCTGCTGGAGTTCCTGTTCCGCCACATCGAAAGCCACGTGGCCTTCCAGTGCCGGGTGCGCTGGACCCCCAATACCCTGGTGTTCTGGGACAACTGGAGCGTCCAGCACCACGCGGCCTGGGACTACTATCCCCATTCGCGCTTCGGCCAGCGGGTCTCGATCATCGCCGGCAGCCCGGCCGCCTAGCTGACTTAACGCCAATCACCTTGCGTCAGCGCCGGGGCCTGCGTATCAGGCGGCGGCGCGCGGCCGGCTGGGCCGCGGCGCTTCCAGACACGCCCAGGGGGAACACGGACATGCAATTCAAGCGACTGGGCCGCAGCCCGATTCAGGTCTCCAAGATCTGCATGGGCACCATGACCTTCGGCTCAGGCGCCGACGAGGCGACCTCGCACCGGATCCTCGACAAGTCCTTCGAGGCCGGAATCCACTTCTTCGACACCGCCGAGAACTATCCCGTGCCGCCCAAGGAAGAGTGGGCCGGCCTCACCGAGGAGATCGTCGGCCGCTGGCTGAAGACCAAGCGCCGCGACGAGGTGATCATCGCCACCAAGGTCAGCGGCCCCAGCCACGGCTGGATCAAGTCGGCCCAGCGCGCCGGCATGACCGCCCTTGACCGCCACAACATCACCCGCGCCCTGGAGGCCAGCCTGAAGCGCCTGGGCACCGACTATGTGGACCTCTACCAGACCCACTGGCCGGACCACGGCACCGCCTATGAAGAGACCATGGAGACCCTGGACGAGCTGATCCGGGCCGGAAAGATCCGCATCATCGGCTGCTCCAATGAGACCACCTGGGGCCTGATGAAGAGCCTCGCCGCCTCCGACCGCCTGGGCGTGGCGCGCTACCAGACCATCCAGAACAACCACAGCCTCAACAACCGCCGCTTCGAGGACGAGCTGGCCGCCGCCTGCAACCACGAAGGCGTCAGCTCGATCCCCTATTCGCCCCTGGCCGGCGGGGTGCTCTCGGGCAAGTACAACGATGGGGCGACGCCGGACGGCGCGCGCTTCTCCAACTACATCCGCATGGGCGGTCGCCAGGCGGTCATGGCCCAGCGCTTCGTGAACGATAAGACCATCGCCTCCACCAAGCGCTTCCAGCAGATCGCCGCCGACGCCGGCATGAGCGTCGTCACCCTGGCCACCGCCTGGAGCAAGCAGCACGACTTCGTCGCCTCGACCATCGTCGGCGCCACCCGCGAAGACCAGCTGGCCGACATCTTCGCCGCCGCCGACCTGACCCTGGAGCCGGCCATCCTCAAGGCCATCGACGCGGTGACCAAGGAAATCCTCTACCCGATGGGATAGGGGCCCCGGCCATGACCAAGACCATCTTCATCACCGGCGCGTCCACCGGCCTCGGCCGCGCCACGGCCCTGCTGTTCGCGTCCAAGGGCTGGAAGGTGATCGCCACCATGCGCAGCCCCGAGAAGGAGACCGAGCTCGCCGCCACGCCCGGGATCACCCTCCTGCCGCTGGACGTGACCCACCCGGGCCAGATCAGGGAGACGGCCGCCAAGGCCCTGGCTCTCGGATCGATCGATGTGCTGTTCAACAACGCCGGCTACGGCATCGCCGGCGCCTTCGAGGGGGCGACCGACGACCAGTTGGTCAATCAGCTGAACACCAACCTGCTGGGCGTCATGCGCGTCACCCAGGCCTTCCTGCCGGCCATGCGCGAGCGCGGGCAGGGGACGATCGTCACCACCACCTCCATCGGCGGCCTCGTCACGTTCCCGTTCAACTCGGTCTACCACGCCACGAAATGGGGCCTGGAGGGCTGGAGCGAGAGCCTCGCCTATGAGCTCGAACCCTTCGGCCTGAAGGTGAAGACCGTCGCCCCCGGCGGCATCGCCACCGACTTCGGCGGCCGCTCGCTCGTCCTCACCCCGCACCCGGCCTATACGGCCGGCATCGCCAAGACCATGGCCGCCTTCAGCAACCCCGAACGCCGGTCCAGCGGCTCCACCGCCGAACAGATCGCCGAGGTGGTCTACCAGGCCGCCACCGACGACACCGACCGCGTCACCGTCGTCGCCGGCGAAGACGCCAAGGTCACCTACGGCCGGCGCCTGACGGCCGGCGTCGAGGCGTTCCGCGCCGGAATCCGGCAGATGTTCCTGGGGTAGGGGCCCCGCCCAGCGCCCCCTCCGTCGCCTTCGGCGACACCTCCCCCGTAAACGGGGGAGGAGAGAGGCGCCCATCTCCTCCCCCGCACAGCGGGGGAGGTGGCGCGAAGCGTCGGAGGGGGCGCAAGGCCCCCCACTGTCAAAGCGCATTCACCACCGGCGCCAGCCACCCGGACAGCGCCGTCCAGGCCGCCTCGCCGTCGTCCATCAGCCCCAGCCGCACCACCACGGCGCGCTTGGAGAGCACCACCGCGATCACCTGTCCGTTGTGCCCCTGGGCCGAGAACGTCTCCATCGGACCCTCGCCACGCATCAGCGAAGGTTCGCCGTTCCCCGGCTTGGTCTCCAGCCACCACCCGGCCCCATAGGCCGGCTGCATCTGCGACGGCCGCCGGCCGAACACCTGCCAGCCGGGCGGGATCACCTGCTTGCCGTCCCAGCCACCGTTGTTGCGATACATCTCGCCGAACCGCGCGAAATCCCGCGCCGTGGCGTAGACCAGCGAGCCGCCCACGAACGTCCCGGCCGCATCGAACTCGGCGATCGCCGAGGTCATGCCCAGCGGATCGAACAGCCGGCGCTGGATCCAGTCGGCCATCGTCCGCCGCCGCGCCTCCGGCGTCACCGCTGTCGGGAACAGATGCGCCTGCAGCTCCGCCGCCGCGAAATGGAACGATCCGGTGGAATAGCGCCAGTGCGTCCCCGGCGGATAGGCCTGCGGCTTGGCCGCCACATAGGCCGCCCCGTCGAACCGCCCCTCGCCATACAGCATCCGCGTGGCGTCCGACTTGGCCGGATCATAGTCGCCCTCGTCCCAGGCCAGGCCGTCGGTCAGGGTCAGCAGATGGCGCATCGTCAGGCTGGGGTCGCCCGCGTGGCGCAGCTTCAGCGGCGCGTCGATATCGATCAGCCCGTCGCCCACGGCGATGCCGACCAGGGCGTGGGTGATCGACTTGGCCATGGACCAGGAGATGTGGCGCACGCCCGGCCCGCTGTCGGCGCCATAGCGCTCATAGACCAGGGTCCCGTCCTGCACGATCACCAGGGCGTCGGTCTGGCCCAGGGCCGGATCGGCGCCCGACGCGGCGCGGGCCCAGGCCTTGTCCCAGACGCTGACATCGCGGCCCGGCGCCGCCGTCCAGGCGATATCGGCCCGCGCCGCGGCGGGGGCGAGCAGGGGCCCGGCCGCGATCGCGGCGCCCACACCCATGGCGAAGTCGCGGCGCTTCATGGCAGACTGCTCCCGTATTTCGAGGCGGAACTTAGAAGGTAACGGCGATGCGGCGCAATTGGATCGGCGGATGTCTGGCGGCTGTGGCGGCGCTCACCGCGCCCGCCCTGGTCCGCGCCGCCGATACGCCGCCGGCCGCCGCGACCCAGCCGCCCGCCATCGTGAAGATCGGCGCGGCCTACGTCGCCAAGCAATACTGCTCCTGCCTGTTCGTCGCCGGCCGCCCGGAATCCTCCTGCAAGCCCGAGTTCAAGCCCCAGATCGACATGGCCAAGGTGGACGTGGACCGCACCAAACTCCCCGCCCGGGCGAAGGTGAGCGTGGCGCTTGGACCGGTGGTGGCCGAAGCGACCTACAGCCGGCGGTATGGGTGTGTCTTGTCGAAGTGACGCGGACTCCGACCATGTTGCGCAATGCCTAACAGCTGGAAGTCTGAGCCATCAAACCCGGCGCGCCGGCTTGAGCGAGGCCAGCATTTCGCGCCGCAGAATGGCGTTCAGGCGGCTCTGGTATCCCTTCCCCTGAGACTTGAGCCAGGCCAGCACATCGGCGTCCACCCGGGCGGTGATCTGCTGCTTCACGGGCCGGTAGAAGCGCCCCCGGACGCCGGCGCTCCAGGCCTCATCGGACAGTTCGGGACTGTCGCTGGTGTCGATCGACTCGTCAGACAGAGTCACCAACTCGGCCAGGTGCTCGCGCTGCGCGTCGGTCAGCGCGGGCGGGGCTTCCAGGGTGTGGCTAACTGTTTTCGTTTTCATAGCGTCGCCTCTCTCGCGGCGTGGCCCGCCGCGCTGAAATGATGCGGATGATCTCGACCGATCCGCCGTCGGCGTCGTCCTCTGTGAGGGTGTGGGCCACGAGAAGGATCACGACGCCCTGGACCGCGCCAATGGTCTGCCACCGCTGTTCGCCGCTCTCGATGCGATCCTGCACGGAGACGTGCAGCGGATCCTGAAAAACGTGCCGGGCTTCCTCAAAGGTCACGCCGTCATGCTTGCGCTGATTTGAGAGGTTCTTCGCCTCGTCCCATTCAAATCGGACGCCGGTCATGAACGCTTTATAATTATGAATACGTAGTTACACAAGTTGCCCCGTCGTGCGTCCTGCGCCACGGCCGCGCCGTTAAATCGGGCGCCGATCCTTCTCCGCCGCGACCTTTTCAGGCGAGGGCGCGCGCATCGGCCGTCATCCCCAACGCCATATGCAAATCGCGCACCCCGTGGGTATCATCGCCCCCGGTCCGCTGCGCCATTCGGGAATCGCGATCCCGAATCCCAAACCCAGCCCGGGCCGGTCATCGGAGGTGGATATGGATGGCGTTCTGGTCGGCAAGCGGGTGATCGGCGCCCAGTCCCCGGTGACGGTGGGCTGGGAGAACATCCCCAAGGTGGAGGGCGGCCCGGTGAAACGGCTGTTCTTCAGCTGGTTCCAGCCGGTGGCGCTCTTCGGGTTTCTGGCCTTCTGGTACTACGCGCCCAATTCCATCGCCAAGGCCTCGGTCGCCCTCAACGTCGCCATCGGCTTTCGCCTGCTGCTGATGGCCCTTGAGATCCTCTTCCCGCGTCACGAAAGCTGGCGGCTGACCTGGAAGGAACTGGCCACCGACCTGTTCTACGTCGGCCTCGGCTACACCTTCCTCAAGATCTTCGACCACTACATCGGCAGCGACGCGCTCATCGACACCCTCATGCACCAGCTGCACGTCGAAAAATTCAACTGGTTCATGGGCCTGCCCCTGCTGGTTCAGGCGATCATGATCTCGGTGATCTTTGATTTCGGGCAGTATTGGATGCATCGCGGCATGCACAACTGGTACCCGCTGTGGCTCCCCCACTCGGTGCACCACTACATCACCCAGCTGAACATCGCCAAGGGCGCGGTCGGCAATCCGGTGGAGCTGTTCCTGATCGGCCTGGGCGTCGGCGGCCTCTTCGACTTCCTGCCGCGCGCCTTCCTCCTGGCCGGCGTGTTCGAGGTGACCATCGCCATCTACACCCACATCAACGTGCGCTTCGATTCCCCGCGCTGGTGGCGGTTCCTGTTCAACACCACCGAGCATCACAGCCTGCATCACTCCCGCGACTGGGAGGCCACCCGCAGCAACTACGCCAACACCTACATCTTCATCGACCGCATCTTCGGCACCTGCGTCGACGGCGAGGCCGAGCTGCTGGGCATGGAGGGCGGGCGCCGCATGTCGCTGCGCGAGCAGATGACCTATCCCTTCACCCAGGGCTGGGGCGCGATCAGGCAACGGTTGGGCGGACCCACGCCGGCCCCGGCCGAGTGATGGAAACCGTCCCCCCCGCCTATGGCCGCACGCCGGGCTTCGGCCTCGACCGCGGCGCGGCCCCGGCCTCGCTTACGACCGAGCGCCTCAACCTGCGCCTCATCGACTGGATCTGGCGGATCCGGGGCGCCGTTCCGCTCCCACCCGGCCAATCCACCGATGAGGCCTTCGACCGCCTCGCCCCCCTTTTCGGCGAATCCGGCACGCGCTGGCAGCGCGCGGGCGACACCCTGACCTTCACCAAGACCAACCAGGCGGCCCAGGACAAGATGTCCGTCTTCGACGGCGGCGCCTTAAGGATCGAGACGGCCGGCGCCACGGCCGTGCTGCGCTATCAGCTCACCAGCCGGGCGCTGCTGGCCTGTTTCCTGGCGCCCCTGCTGTTCCTCAGCCTGTCTCAGGTGACCATCCTGATCAAGAAATACGACAAGCCGCCGGCCGCCGCCAAGAAGGATACGAAGAAGGACCAGGTCCACGCCCTCAACCCCATCGACAAGGCCCTGGGCGCCCCCGCGCCCGAAAAGCCGAAGAAGGGCAAGGACGGCAAGCCGAAAGGCGACGACGACAAGAAGCTCTCGCCCAAGGCGGGCTATGTCTTCGCCGAGATCTTCGCCTTTCTCTATGTCCTCGGCCGCATCCTGGAGGACCGTCTGGTGGGCCGGCTGTTCCGGAAACACCTGACGGCCCATCCATGAGGCCGATCGCCGGTCTGGTCTTCGGCCTGGCCCTGTTCGCCGGGGCCGGCCTCGGCGGCGCCCGCGCGGCGCCCGCGGCCCCCCCAGCGCCGCGGCCCATGTCGGAGCTCAAGATCGCGGCGGCCATCCCCGTCGGCAAGACGGCCGACTGGGTCAGGGTCACCGCGACCAAGGTGTGGGTGGGCAGCAAGGGCCCCTTCGCCGTCCACGAGATCGACCCCGCGACCAACCACGTATTCGACGTGCCCCTGCCGGGCGATCCCTGCGCCGGGCTCGCGGCCGACGCCGACAGCCTGTGGGTGCCCCTGTGCGGCGCCACGCCGAAGCTGGCCAAGGTCGACCTGAAGTCCCGCACCCTCAGCGCGGTCTTCGATGTGGGCCCCGCGGCGGCGGAGGGCGGCGTCGCGGTCGGCGCGGGCTACGTCTGGCTGGTGACAGACAAGCAGGGCGCCCTGGCCCGCATTGATCCCGCCACCGGCGCCGTGGTCGGCGTCACGCGGCTTCCGCCAGGCTCCTACAACCCGGTGTTCAGCGACGGGCGGGTCTGGGTCTCGCGCGCCGAGGGCGCCGAACTGACGGTGGTCGACGCCAAGACCGCCCAGGTGGTCGGCCATGTGGCCACGGGCCCGGGCCCGCGCTTCCTCACCGCCGGCGCCGGCGCGGTCTGGACCCTGAACCAGGGCGACGGCTCTCTCAGCCGCATCGACACCGCCGGCCATCGGCCCGTGGCCGCCGTGCCGCTTAACACCCCGGGCGCCGGCGGCGACATCGCCTATTCGGACGGCGTGGTGTGGACCACCATGATCGGCACCCCGCTGACGGCCGTCGACGCGGCCCGCGGGGTCATCCTCTGCCAGTGGAAGGGCGCGGGGGGAGACGCCATCGGCGTGGGGCGTGGGGCTGTGTGGCTGACGGATCTCACTGGGGGGAGGGTGCTGAGGATCGACCTGAGTGATGTGCCGAAGGCGTGTCGGGGCGGCGGCTAGGGGCGGTGACGGGGAAATTCCCGACAACAAACCTCAGGCGCGAAACAGGTGACGGGTCGCCGCTGCTAGGTCATTGGGCGGCGCCGTCGGCGCCAGCCATCCATTCGTGCATGGCCCGAACAACCTCGGCGGTTGGATACTGCGTGATATCCTCTTGAGACGATCCGGCAGCGAGTTCGCGCTCCCAGTACCACTCCTGGAAGGCGGCATATTCGCCGAGTATCCGGGCAGCTCCAACGGCGGCAGCGCCGGCCTGATTGACGAGCCAGCTTCTCACGTGGCGGACAGCCTTCGCATAGTCGCCGCCATGAGATTGGATGTCCCATCCCGAAATGTCGGATAGGGATTTCTGGTAGTCGAATCGTTCTCGCTCAAGAATCAAGATTGTTTTGGTCGTGAGCTCATCGGCGCCAAATCGGCGGCAAGCGTGATCGATTCCTAGCTCGAAGGGCATGTTCATTCGGGCGAAATCGCCGGCAGCGTCGGCCTTGCAACGAGAGAGGTCGTGGATGCCGAATTTGGAGCCGCGCACGATTTCGAAAATACGATCCAGTCGGCCTGCCGCGTTGTCCGCATTCTCGGGCGCAAAGCGCGGGAAGAAGCCCAGATAGACGACGCAGAACGCTACGGCTTGCAGTGTGGGCGCAAAATCTTCGTCGAACGGGCAGTTGATGAAGACCGATCGGTCAAACGGCGGCGGCAAGTTTAGCCCCTCGGTGGGGGGTCTTTACGCTCGCGGATGCGGCCGTCGCGCCCATGCACGTAGACTTCCGTCTGTTGATTGCGGGCGATCTTGGTTGCCGCTTGTATGGCCTGGGCCTGTGTTTCGTGCGTGCTGGACGCACGCGACGCGCCCGCCCGCTTCACGCTCCAGTGTCCGTTGTTCGGAACGACGTGCTGACCCTTTGCCATAGCGTGATTGCCTCCTTTCCCTAGATAGCACTTCCAGGGCCGCAAACCAGAGTTTCGAACGACGCGCGCCGCCAAAAGGCTCGCCGAGGCGCAGGGCCTCAAAGCCCTGCGCGAGATCGCCGAGCGCAGCCAGGAACAGGTCGCCCAGGGCCTGGGGATCAAGCAGCCCTCGGTGCTGAAGATGGAACGTCAGACCGATCTCTATCTCTCCACCCTGCGCCACTTCGTCGCGACGGCCGGCGGCACGCTGGACCTGCGCGTGAACCTTCCGGGCAGGGGCGTGATAACCCCGACGGGGCCCGTCGCAGCGCTCATGAATCCGACGCCAGCGACTCGATGGGCGAATCCGTATGATCTGAATTGGCGTCCGCCGCTCTGGCGCGGCGGGCGACTGCAACGGCCTTGGCGTCGATACCGCGCTTAGTGAGGTCGATCCCGATCACTCGGATATCCTCAACCCCAGGAAACTGAGACGAAATGGCCTGCCACTGAGCCTGCAGGGCGCTGATTAGGCAGCCGAAGCTCTCGGCTCGCGTCCCGGCCGGGAGGTCCCAAGCCTGCTTAACCCCCTGGTACACAAGCAAGAATATGCCTCGGCTGCTGCGCTTATCGCGCAGATAGTCCCCGCATAACTGAGTTTTTAGCCGTTCAAACAAGTGTGGGCCGGTCCATTTGTCCGCGAGCTTCAGCTCTGCGGGGACCGGGGCATCGAAGCCTACTCCGTGGAAGCGCAGGTCTGGGCGCTTGGCGTCGGCAAGCTCTTCCTCTTGAGGAATCGAATATCGCGCCCCCGAGCGGTCGCGGCACCAATTGCCAATGCCGCCGCCTGCGCCGCGTTGCCCTGTTGGGCGGGCAGTGGTCGCCGTCGAAGGTAGCCGGTGACAGTTTGGACTCGTGAGGTCGGCAGCTAGACAACTTGAAAAATATCAAAACGCAATGTATATTCACGTTTTCCGCCCATTGTTCCCCGAGCCCCACCCCATGCCCACCCTCGAAAACCCCCGCTACGAAGCCTTCGCCCAAGCCCGCGCCAAGGGGGCGCTGCTGATCGACGCCTATGAGAGCGCCGGTTTCGTGCGTCATCGCGGTCATCCCAGCCGCCTGGCCTGGAAGCCGGAGGTGGCCGAGCGCATCGCCGAACTTCGCGCCCTGCAAACCGACATGGAGGATGTCACGCCCATGGGCCTGCTCGCCTCCCTGCGCCGGATCATCAAGGCCGGGGAGAATTCCGAAAACCCCACCCTGGTCAACGCCGCGCGCCTCGCCATCCTCGACGCCGCCCGCCTGCGGGCAGAGCTAACCAAGACGCGGTCGGACGAACAGTACTGGATCAAGAAAGATTTCAAGGACTTCGGGACGGCCGACCTCGGCGATGAGCCGCCCGAAGGCCGCCCCCAACCGCCCCAAAAGGCGTCGCAGGCTCCCGCCCAGGCGCCCGCCGACTCCCCGTCAGCGCCCCGGCAGCGCCCCAACATCGCCCCGCAGGCTGCCGGCCGCCTCCTCGCCAGCGCCGCGCGCTCTCCCCTCGGGCTCCCAGGCCTCCCGGCGCCGGCGCTCAGTGGGCCTGGCCAGGGACGTAGTCCGCCTCCACATGCCCTTTCAGCTGGGCCTCGGTGAAGCGCACGGGCTTGGTTCCCATGGCCACGAACAGCGGGGTCTGATCGGCATAGTGTTTGGACGTCGCGTCCAGGGTGGCCGAGCCGAACTGGTGCACGCTCTCGGAGTCCAGCCGCCCGGCCCGGTCCCAGGTCACGAACATGATATAGGTGTCGCCCGCCACCGCCTTCAGCCCGCCGCCCTCCTGCGGCTCGCCATAGACGGCGCGGAAGGTGTCGGGCCCGCCGTCGATGGCCAGGTTCACCTTGCCGCGGATGATCCGGTTCACCTCGCCCCAGCGCGGATCGATGCGGTGATAGCGGGTCTTCAGGTCCGTGATGGCCTTCACCAGGGTGGCGCGGGTGTCGGGGGCGGGGGTCTTGTCGGCCCAGGCCTTGGCGATCGGCGTCGTCACGTCGAGGGCCAGGGCCGGGGCCCGCTCGCCCACGGCCATCCGCCGGTCCCAGCCCCGCAGCAGCCTCTGGGCCGCGGCGATGTCCGCATCGCCCTTGGGATCGAGCGCCAGGACCATGTCGATCACCTTGGCCACGTCCGACCGGGGGCTATAGGCGATGTCGAACTTATAGCGGCGGAACGCCTCGGCGCTGATCTTCGCATCGGCGCCGAACGTCTCCTGCGCCCGATAGGCGCGGTTGGTCATATTGGTCTGGATGCCCATGCTCGCCGGGAAATCGGCGGGCTTCAGCGCGTCCTCCGGCCCGGTCGCGGCGAAGGGCGTGTTGTTGGAGTTGAACACATAGCCGCTCTTCGGATTCCAGATCTGCGGCGTGCGGTCGAAGGGCAGATAGCGGGTCCAGATCAGGTCCGACCGGTCGCCGGGCAGCACGCCGGTCCAGTCGATCCCGGCTTTCCGGTCGGGGAACAGGCCGTTGTAGACATAGCCGATGTTCCCGGCCTCATCGGCATAGATATAGTTGATGCTTGGCAGGGCCTGCAGCGCCATGGCCGCGCGCCATTCGGCCAGGGTCCGGGCCTTGTCCAGGCGATAGTATTGCAGCGCCTGGCGCACCTCGCCCATGCCGGCATAGCGCAGGGCATAGGTCCCGTGATCGGTCTGCATCACCGGCCCCTGCGCCGACCACAGCACCGCCTTGTGCACGGTCCAGAACAGCGGCCCCCAGATCTTCACCCGGATCGCCGCGTCGCTCTTCTCGAAATCCCGCCAGGCGCCGTCCAGCCGGTACTGGTTCGGGTTCTGCGGATTGAGGGTGAGCTTGTAGACGTCTGTCAGGTCCGGATCGTTCACCGTATTGGCCCAGCCCAGATGGGCGTTATGGCCGTGCAACATGAACGGCGAGCCGGGGAAGAACCCCCCGGCCACATGCCAGCCCTCGCCGCTCTCCAGCACCGCCTCGTACCAGGCCACCGGCCCGGTATAGGGCTGGTGGGAATTGACCAGCAGCCGGGTCGCCCCGTCCGACGACCGCGAGGCCGCCACCGCCACCCCGTTGGAACCCAGGGGCGGCATCGGCCCGCCGTGGGTCGGCGCGGTCAGCTTCTTCAGGGTGCCGTCCAGGCCATAGAAGAACGGCGTCTTGAACACGAAGCCCGCGGCGATGTCCCGCCCGGTCACCGGCAGGAAGCCGGGGACCACCTTGTCCGGATGCCGCGCGCCCCAGGCGTTGATCCCGTCGGCATAGGCGGTGAGCACCCGCTTCAGGTCGTCGGGCAGATCGCGCTCATACCGCGTGTTCACCGCCGGCCAGACCTTCATCAACCGCACCAGATAGTCGGTCACCGCCCCCTTGGCCCCCTGCTCGGTGGCCAGGGTCCCGCGCGTGGCCAGGGCCACATCCTGAATGGTGGCGAAATCGTCCTCGGCGTGGGCGTAGGCCAGGCCATAGGCCACGTCGGCGTCGGTGGGGCCCGTGATGTGGGGAACCCCGAAATCGTCGCGCCGGATGTGGGCGTGATAGGTCTCGCCCCTGGCGATCAGGGCCTTGGGGTCGGGGGCAGGGGGCTGGCTCAGCTGGTCGGCGGCGATCACCCCGGCCAGGGCGATCACAATCACGGCGACAACCGCCCCCGCGCCGATGGCGATCCGCTTGCCCCAACCCATGCCCAGACTCTCCGCCGTTCAGACGGTCAGGCCATACGCCGCTTCGCCGCCACGACGCAAAATCCCCAACCTCACGGCCGCCGCCGCGCCCCCTCCGGCGCTCCGCGCCACCTCCCCCGCTCCGCAGGGGAGGAGGACATTAGACTCCTCCCCCGTAAAACGG
>CAIQJF010000040.1 GCA_903872075.1 uncultured Caulobacteraceae bacterium
GATCGCCATTGACCGTGGCGTTGGCCGTCCCGGCCGCGCCCGCGCCGCCGATACCGGTCAAGGTCCCGCCGCCGGAGCCGCCGAAGCCGGCCGCCGCGCCGCTCAGGATCGGGGCGCCCTTCAGGTTGAGATTGGCCAGGCCCGCCGCGCCCGCCGCGCCATTGGCGACGCCGGTGACGATCGACCCGCCGCTGCCGCCGATTGCGGTCTCATTGCCGTGGATCGCGGCGCTGTGGGCCAGGGCCAGGGAGTCATCCACCGTCATCGTCGCCGTGGCCGCGCCCGCCGCGCCCGCCAGGCCGCCGTCGCTCTGGCCGCCGGAGCCGCCGCGCGCCGTCTGTGACAGGGTCAGATCGCCGCCCGCCGTCGTGCCCGCCGCGGCGTTGGTCACCGTGCTGGCCGCGCCGGCCCCGCCGTTGGCGCCCGCCGCGCCCGCGCCGCCGTTGCCGCCCGACTGCGTCACGCTGGCCGAGGAGACCCCGGCCGAACTGGCCGTCACGACCGCCGTGGCCTTGCCGGCTGCGCCGGCCTTACCGGCCTGGCCCACGCCAAAGGCGCCGCCGCCGGAGCCGCCCGCGCCGGACGAACTGATCGCCACCGTCGTGCCGCTGCCGGTCAAGGTCGATGTGCCCGCCGCCGCCGCGCCGCCGGCGCCCGCCGAACCCGAGCCGCCCGATCCGCCGCTGGCCTGCAGGCTGGCGGTCAAGGCCCCGGCCGCGATCAGGGTCCCGGTCGCCGTGGCCCCGCCGCCCGCCGCGCCGGTCGCGCCGCTGCCGCCCGAGCCGGCGAACGCATTCTCCGAAACCTGCAGCGACCCGGCCGAGGTCAGGATGCCCCCCACCGTCGCCAGCCCGCCGGCCGCGCCGGTGGCCCCGGCCCCGCCGCCGCCCTGGCCGCCCACGGCCGAAAGGTTCACCACCAGCGAGGCGCTGGTCAGATCGTTGAGGGTGATGCGCGAGCTGCCCAGGCCGCCCACGCCGGCCAGGGCGCCCGTGGCGCCGCCGCCGGCCCCGCCCACCGCGCTCTGCGTCAGCGACAGGGCCCCGCCGTTGGTCGCGCCGGTCGCCGCGTTGAAAGCGCTCGATCCCGCCCCGGCCCCGCCATTGGCGCCGGTGAATCCCGTGCCGCCGGCCCCGCCGGTCTGGCTCACTGAGGCCTGAACTCCCACGCCCAGCGCCAGGCTCGTGGCCTTGCTGGTCACCGCCGAGGTCCCGCCCGCGCCGGCTGTGGCGCCCGCGCCGAACGCCGCGCCGCCGGACCCGCCGCGGCCCTGGCCGATCGCCTGGGTCGCGCCGCTGGCGTTCAGCCCCGTGGCGTGCGCCCCGGCCGAGCCGCCGGCCCCTCCGTTGCCGCCGATCCCGGGCAGGGAGCCCGCCCCGCCCGCCCCGCCATTGCCGCCGGTGGAGATCGCCGAGGCGAACGTCGCCGGCACCGAGCTCAAGCTCACCGAAGACGTGGCGTTGGTCAGGCCGCCGGCCCCGCCCGCGCCCCCCGACCCGCCGGGTCCGCCCGCGCCCCCGGCCCCGCCGGTGGCCCCCACAAACGTCACCGCCAGGCGCGGATCGGTGGGGGCGCTGAACGAAAACGCCACGGGCGGCGCCACGCCGCCCGCGCCGCCGGCCTCGCCGGGCAGCACGCCATTTGCGCCGTTGAGACCGGGGGATCCGCTGATAAAGACGTCCATGGCTGAGGCTTCCTCTGAGAAGACTTGGGTGATCGCGCAGACAACAACGGCCCGCGGCCGCGACTATTCCGTCGACGGGGTGGGTGTTTCTGGAGACGCGGGCGGCGGCGGTGACTTGGCGGGGCGCGGATCGGGATCAGATGAGATGTTCAACCGCGCACGACCCGCAAAAGGACCAAGACAGCGCGCCGCCACCACGCACGGGGGGTTGATGGCGGTTAGGGGGGGGAAAGGTTCAAAGGGGGAGTTGGCGGGCGGCCTTCGGCCACGCCGGTCAGCTCTGCGTCGGCAACGGCGTGGCCGAGAGGCAGGTGACCATCATCTGGGAAGAGGCCTGGGTATCGCGTCTAGGAATACGAGGTCGTGGGCGGACCGGTGCTGAACTACTCGGCCTTCATACGGGCGTATCAGAATTTGCCGGTGGTGGCCCCGCGGCGGAACTGACGGCTTCAAAGCGGCTGTCCACGGCACACTCGAAGCGTGCCGGACGGCTGGGAGTCTGCGCCCATAGTGCGCTGATGGCTCGAACGGGCCTGAACGTTTAGCGGTTTCCGAAACGGGTGCCGGTCGTGACCAGCCCATCGCCATCTATCGGCTCATGGGCGGCGCTCAACCGGTGCGTCCGAGGGTCTGGACGCAGGAGGTCATCGACCGATTTCATCGCTCTTCTGACCTAACTGATCCTATCTGGAAGATCGCTACTCGCTTCATCGCGGAGCCACAAATCCGATGCGTTTCACCTCGCGAAGCACTCATTGACTTGCATATTGCAATATTAGAACATTCGCTCATGTCCCCCGCCGGCCCCGACATCGCCGACATCGACGCCGCCATCGCTCGCGGCGAATGGTGGGCGCGGCTGTTCGAAGAGCTGTCCGATCAGGGGCTGCAACGCGCCCAGGAACTGCCCTTGTCGGGCGGCGCAGGTCTGGACAAGGTGGTCCGCGAGGCGGAGCGGATCTTCCGCGCCGTGCGCCTGGCGGTGGTCGCCGCCATGCGGCTGGGTCAGATCCTGGCCGGCCTGGCCGACCTGCGCAATCGCTCCGCCGCCGACCTCGCCGCCGCGCGGGCCCGCGCCCGGGCCAAGGCCGAGGAAGACGACGCCGTGCGCGAACGCCGCGCCGAGACGGCGCAGGCCCGCCGCGCAGCGCGCGATGTGCGTGAGACCGAGATCGACCGGACGGAGACGGACGGCGCCGAACGCGACGCGCCAGAAGGCGAGTTTGGTCCCAAGGCCGAACATCGCGATCGCGATCCCCTGGTTGAGGCGCTGGACAAGCGCCTCGCCGCCGTCGATCCCGCCATCGTCGACTTCGACGATCTGCAACTGCGCGAGACCGTGCTGCGCATCTGCGCCGATCTCGGCATCACCCCCGACTGGAACCGCTGGGAAGCCGGCCAATGGGCGACGCCCGATCCAACCGATGCGCCCCGCCCGCCCGCCGCCGCGCGCGGCGCGTCGATTCCGCCGCGCGGTTGCGATCGAACGATTGAAGTCGTCGACCAGAACGGTCGAGATCCACCTCACCATCGTGAGCGAAGACCTGTGGGGCGAGTCACCCACGACCTGATGGAGCTGGGAGCGCGATACTCGGCCTTACCGGACGCGGACACGCGCGGCGCCGACGAAATTCTCGGCTATGACGAGAACGGCCTGCCGACGTGATCGCCAAGGACGGCGCGGCCGGCGACGCGTCGGAAGATCAGAGACAGTGAGTAAGGAGCCCGCGATGAAGGATGAGTACGACTTCACGGGCGCGACGCGCGGCAAGTTCCATCGTCCGGAAGCCGAGATGGTCCCGCCGGCCCGCCTCGATGCCACTGGCCTTGTCCCGGTTGCGCAGGCCATCGCCAACGCCCAGGCGCTGGCCCGGCAGCACACGGCGGACGTGCCGGAGACCTCCGTCGACGCCTTCCTGGCGAACCGCCGCGCGGACAGTGGTGAGTGACGGCGGTCGTCCGCGCCGCCCGCCCCCTTCGCCAGACTGCCCCCGCGTGCTAGGTCGCCCCCGGCCGCGACGCGCCGGCCGTCTTGCATCGGAAGTCTTGAAGCTCTCATGGCCCTGAAAGTCGCCATCGTCGGTCTGCCCAATGTGGGCAAGTCGACCCTGTTCAACGCCCTCACCCAGACGGCCGCGGCCCAGGCCGCCAACTATCCGTTCTGCACCATCGAACCCAATGTGGGCGAGGTGGCGGTCCCCGAGCCGCGGCTCGACGAGCTGGCCCGCGTGGCCGGGTCCAAGGAGATCATCCCCGCCCGCATCACCTTCGTCGATATCGCCGGCCTGGTGCGCGGCGCCGCCCAGGGCGAGGGCCTGGGCAATCAGTTCCTGGCCAATATCCGTGACTGCGACGCCGTGGCTTTCGTGGCCCGCTGTTTCGTCGACACCGACATCACCCATGTCGAGGGCCGCATCGACCCCATCGACGATCTCGACATCATCGAGACCGAACTGATGATCGCCGACCTGGAGAGCCTGGAAAAGCGCGTCACCGGCCTCGAAAAGCGCGCCAAGGGCGGCGACAAGGACAGCCAGGACGCCCTGCGCCTGATCAACATGGCCCTCATCCCCCTGCGCGCCGGCCGCCCGGCCCGGGTGGTCGAGGTGGCCGAGGACGACAAACGCGCCTGGCGCATGCTCCAGCTGCTCACCTCCAAGCCCGCCCTCTATGTCTGCAATGTCGACGAGGGCGCCGCCGGCGAGGGCAACGAATATTCCGCCCTGGTCGAGGCCCGCGCCAAGGCCGACGGCGCCAACAGCGTCGTCATCTCCGCCCAGATCGAGAGCGAGATCGCCATGCTCGATCCCGCCGAGCGCGCCGAGTTCCTCGAGACCCTGGGCCTGCACGAGCCCGGATTGAACCGCCTGATCCGCGAAGCCTATTCACTGCTGGGCCTGCGCACCTATTTCACCGCCGGACCCAAGGAGGCCCGGGCCTGGACCATCCCCGTGGGCGCCACCGGCCCCCAGGCCGCCGGGGTCATCCACACCGACTTCGAAAAGGGCTTCATCCGCGCCGAAACCATCGCCTTCGAGGACTATGTCCACCTGAACGGCGAGGCCGGCGCGCGGGACGCCGGAAAACTTCGTTCCGAGGGCAAGGAATATATTGTGAAAGACGGTGACGTGATGAACTTTCGCTTCAACGTCTGACGCGAGGTCATCATGGGCGACATCATCGGCATTCAGAGCGACGCCGAGGACAAGTTCTCCTTCGACGCCTACCACGCTTCGCCACAGGGCGAGCGCCTGGGCGGGGTGATCGTCCTGCAGGAGATCTTCGGCCTCGACGAACATGTCCGCCGCGATGTCGATCGCTGGGCCCTCATGGGCTACGAGGCCATCGCCCCCTCCCTGTTCGATCGTCGCGAGGCCGGATTCATCGCCGGCCATGACCCCGACGGCCTCGCCGCCGGCATCGCCCACGCCCGCGCCACGCCTCTGGACCAGGCCCTGGCCGACATCGGCGCGGTGCGAAAGGTGCTGATCGAACGGGGCAAGGTCTGTGTGGTGGGCTATTGTTACGGCGGCTCGCTGGCTTGGTTGGCGGCCTGCCAGATGCACGGCCTCGCCGCCGCCTCCAGCTATTACGGCAGCCTGGTCCAGGCCAACGCCGCCCTGGAACCCAAGTGCCCGGTGATCGTCCACCTCGGCCGGCTCGACACGGGCATCCCCGCCGACGACGTCAAGGCGGCCGTCCAGGGGCATCATCCGGATGTGCCGGTCTATATCTATGACGACGCCGGCCACGGCTTCAACAACGAGGACCCGGCCCGCTTCCACGCCGAAAGCGCCTTCCTCGCCCGTCAACGCACGCTCGATCTCTTCGCCTCGGCCTAGGGCGTGCCCACCCTCCGCCTCACCAGCCCCCGCGACGGCTTCGTCTTCTCCGCCTATCACGCCGCCCCGGACGACGCCCGCCGCGGCGGCCTCGTGCTGATCCAGGAGATCTTCGGGGTCACCGACCATATCCGCGAACTGGCCGACGGTTACGCCGCCGCCGGCTATGAGGTCATCGCCCCCAGCTTCTACGACCGCCGCGCCCCCGGCTTCGCCACGGGCTACGATCCCGACGGCATCGCCAAAGGCCGCGCCCTCTCCGAGGAAACCCCCTGGGACGAGGTGGCCGCCGATCTCCAGGCCGCCATCGACGCCCTGAAGCCTCCCGTCTTCGCCGTCGGCTACTGCTGGGGCGGCACGGCCGCCTGGCTGGCCGCCTGCCGCTGCACCGGCCTGGCCGCGTCCAGCGCCTTCTACGGCCGCCGCATCCCCGAACTGCTGACCGAGACGCCCAAGGTTCCGATCATCCTCCACTTCGGCCGCACCGACCCCACCATCCCGCCGGAAACCGTCGAGGCTATCGGCGAGGCGTATCCGGACATCCCGATCCACGTCTATGACGCCGGCCACGGCTTCGTCTCCGACCGCCGCGCCGACTACCGCCCCGACGCCGCGCGCCTGGCCCGCCTGCGCACCCTGCAGCTCTTCACCCGCAACAGCGGCATGCGCGTGGAAGCCTGAAGATGAGCGCCGAAACCGACGCGGCGGCCGCCGCGGCCCTGGCCGTGGTCGAGGCCTATATGACCGCCTTCAACGCCCAGGATCTCGAGGCCTTCACCGCCCAGATCCACTTCCCGCATGTCTCCTTCGGCCCTGGCGCCCCGGTGGTCACGCCCGAAGGCGGCGTCATCCCCGCCTTCCACGCCGTCGGCCCCGGCTCCGACTGGAGCCACTCCACCCTTGAGCAGGCGCAGGTGATCCAGGCCGATGCGGACAAGGTCCATCTCACCTGCCGCGTCACCCGCCACCGCCTTGGCGGCGGGATCATCGGGACCTATGACGTTCTCTATGTGATCGCGCGCGAGAACGGCCGCTGGGGCATGAAGGCTCTGTCCGGCCTGCGCGCGCCGGCGCAAGGATAGGCGAGGGGAGAGGCGCATGGCCGGATTGACCGACGCGGAAAAGGAACAGTTCCGCAAGCTGGGCTATGTGATCCGCCCGGGCATGATCGATCCGGCCCGGACCGCCGCCGTGGCCGCCGAGATCGATACCTGGGTCGAGACCGAGCCGCGCTTCGACGGCCGTAACATCGCCCGCTATGATCGCCTGTGCGATCTGATCGTCGATCCCGAGACCTTGGCCATCACCGACGATGTCATGGGCGGGGAAGCCTTCACCTTCCACCACTGCCACGCCGCCCGCCACGACCCTGGCCTGCCCGGCATCGCCTGGCATCACGACTACGAACAGATCCCCCAGACCAACCGCAGCCATGTGCAGCTGCATGTGCTGCACTATCTCGACGGCCTGAATGGCACGGTGGGCGATCTGCTGCTGCTGCCCAAGAGCCACCGGGCCGTCATGCGCCGCGACGCCCTGGCCTTCCTCGGCGATCAGGAGATTCCCGGCACGTTGGTGCTCAACGACATCCCACCGGGAACCGTCGTCTTCGCCCATTCGGCCCTGGTTCACGCCCGCCGCGCCCAGCCGGGCGGCGGGGACCGCAAGCGCTATTTCATCGACATCGCCTTCATGCAGGCCGGGGTCCAATGGCCCTCCTACGGCCGCGAGGGCTGGCGCGACACGATCCAGGCCATGGATGCCAAGCTGCACGATCCGGCCCGCCCGCGCCTCTTCGATGAGACCGCCTTCTTCGACATCGCCGACGCCGTGGCCCGGGTGAAGGGCGCCACCGGCAGCCTCGCCATGCGCCTGCCCGAGCCCGTCGGGGCGGAGCGCCCGGTCTCCGGCGCCATCCCGATCGTCCAGTGAGCGCCCTTTTCGACCTCACCGGCAGGATCGCCCTGGTCACCGGCTCCTCGCGCGGGATCGGCCTGGCCCTGGCCCGCGGTCTTGGCCACGCCGGCGCCAAGGTCATCGTCAACGCCCGCTCCGCCGAGGCCGCCGAGGCCGCCGCCGCCGCCCTCGCCGCCGAGGGGATCGCCACGGTCGCCCGCGCCTTCGACGTCACCGACCGCCAGGCCGTGGTCGACGCCATCTCCTGGTGCGAGGCCGAGATCGGCCCCATCGACATCCTGGTGAACAACGCCGGCATCCAGCATCGCGAGCCTCTGCTGGAGATCGACGAGGCCGACTGGCGCCGGGTGATGGACATCAATCTCGACGCCGTGTTCCGGGTCGGGCGCGAGGTTGCCCGCTACATGGTCCCGCGCGGCCGGGGCAAGATCGTCAATATCGCCTCCCTGCTCACCGCCGCCGCCCGGCCCACCGTCGCCCCCTACGCCACGGCCAAGGGGGCGGTTAAGATGCTCACCCAGGCCATGTGCGTGGAGTGGGCGCCGCTGGGCCTGCAGGTGAACGCCATCGGCCCCGGCTTCTTCAAGACCGATCTCAACGTCGCCCTGGCCGCCAATGAAGAGTTCGACACCTGGCTGCGCCGCCGCACCCCGGCCGGCCGCTGGGGCGAGGTGGAGGAACTGGTGGGCGCGGCGGTATTCCTGGCCTCCGACGCGGCCGGATTCGTCAACGGCCATGTCCTCTATGTGGACGGCGGCCTGCTGGCGGGGCTCTGAGCCCCGCGCCTCAGGCCGGCGGCCCCTTCTCCAGCCCGCGCACCAGGATCGACTGAGCCACGAGCAGGCCCAGGCCCGCCCCGAAGCCGGAGAACGCCCCGGCGGGGGAGACCCCGCCGCCGGCCAGGTGGTGAACCTGCCAGAAAATCAGCCCGGCCACGACGATCAGCAGACCCAGGCCCACCAGGACCGAGATCACGCTCTGGCCGAAGCCCGTCTGGTAGCTCAGCAGCAGATGCCGCCGCACCGCCTTGCGCGCCGCCGGCACCGTCAGGCTCGCCACCAGGACGGCGATCAGATAGCCGCCGGGAAACAGCAGGGTCAGGTTGGCCTTGAACCCATTCGCGCCGGGCAGCACATGCCAGGCGTCCACCGCCACGGCCGCATAGACCAGCAGACCCGTGGCCAGGACGCTGTCCTGCATGCTGCGGAAGATTCCCCAGGGCGATTTGTCAGCCATCGTTCTCACTCACACTCTGAAGCGCCCCCTCCGGCGCTCCGCGCCACCTCCCCCGCTCCGCAGGGGAGGAGGACCCAACTCCTCCCCCGTTCACGGGGGAGGTGGCCGAGAAGCGGACGGAGGGGGCGCTCAGGCCAATCCCCCAATCCCCTCCAAACCCACCCATCTCTCCTCCCCCGCTTCGCAGGGTAGGAGTTCGGCTCTCCTCCCCCGTTCACGGGGGAGGTGTCACCGAAGGTGACGGAGGGGGCGCTCAGCCCCCCCTAATGCCCCTCGAAACTCACCAGGGTCGAGACCTTCACCCCCGCCGCCCGCAGACGGTCGGCGCCGCCCAGTTCCGGCAGGTCGATGACGAAAGCCGCGGCCACGATCTCCGCCCCGGCCTGGGTGAGGAGGTCGATCGCCGCCAGGGCCGTGCCGCCGGTGGCGATCAGGTCGTCGACCAGCACCACCTTCTCGCCGGGATGGACCGCGTCCAGGTGCATCTCGATGATGTCGGTGCCGTACTCTAGGGCATATTCCACCGCCCGGGTCTTGTGCGGCAGCTTGCCCTTCTTGCGCAGGGGGATGAAGCCGGCCGAGAGCTGGTGCGCGACGGCCCCGCCCAGGATGAAGCCGCGCGCCTCGATCCCCGCCACCTTGTCGAGCTTCAGCCCCGCGAAGGGCTGCACCAGCTCGTCCACCGACCGGCGGAAGGCCTTGGCGTCGGCCAGCAGGGTGGTGATGTCGCGGAACATGATCCCCGCCTTGGGATAGTCCGGGATCGTCCGAATGGAATCGCGCAGGTTCATGTGGGGGTCCAGCTGTCTGAGCCCCGGGGTCTAAGCCAGAGGGAGCCCGGCGCGAAGCCGAAAGCCGCGCCTGGGCTCAGGTTTTGCCTGCGATCCTAGTCCAGGAACGCCAGAAGCGCCGCGGCCGTGGCCTCGGGCGCCTCCACCGCCGGCAGATGGCCGCAGCCGGGCAGGACGCGGAACGCCAGACCCTTGGCCGCCGTGGCCAGCCGGCGGCCCTGCTCCAGGGTGTGGATCCGGTCGTGCTCGCCCCACAGGATCAGGGCGTGGGCCACCACCTCCCGGTCCGGCGCCGGCCCCAGGGCGCAGCGGCGCGCCAGGGTGACGATGGCGTTGTTGGCCTGGCAGGCGGCGACAAATCGGTCGGTGAGGATCGCCGGATCGGCGACCATCTGCGTCAGGCGCTCGCGGCTGAACAGGACGGAGGGCTTGCCGCCGGTGACGCCGGCGCCCGGCCGCACCCGGGCCAGGACCTGCTCGACCAGGCCGGGCAGGAACCCGCCATTGATCATCACCAGGCCGCGGGTGCGGTAGTGGTGGGCCCCGCCATAGGCCCGGGCCAGGGACGCCCCGAAATCGGTCCCCACCAGGATCACATCCTCCAGGCTCAGAGCCGTCCGGACGCTATCCAGCCATTGGACCAGGGCCAGCCAGTTCGGCCGCTTCAGCGCCGCGCTCCGGCCGAAGCCGGGCAGGTCGGGGGCGATGACGTCATAACGCTCGGCCAGGCGATCCCACAGTCCCGACCAATGCAGCTCCGCATCGCCCATGCCGCCGTGCAGCAGGATCAGGGGGCGTCCGGCGCCGCCGCGCCAGCAGCGCACCGCCCCGGTCGGCAGGGTCAGGATCTCAGATCGCATGGGCCGGTCTCCCTACGCCGAGGGCCCGGCCGGCCACCGCCGCCAGTTTGTCGATCATCGCCCGATCGCGGGCCTCGGGGGCGGTGATCAGGGCGAAGTCCAGGCAGCTGTCGATGGGGGAGGCCTCACGATGGTCGGGAAGAGCCCGGGCAAGATGGGCGATCAGGTTGCGGGCCAGTCCGGCGTTGGCCGCCAGCACCGCCTGGATGTGAGACACTTCCACCGGCGCCACCGCCTCCCGCCAACAATCGTAGTCGGTCACCATGGCCACTGAAGCGTAGGGCAGTTCCGCCTCCCGCGCCAGCTTGGCCTCCGGCATGTTGGTCATGCCGATCACATCGCAGCCCCACGACCGGTAGAGCGCACTCTCCGCCTCGGTGGAAAACTGCGGGCCCTCCATGGCCAGATAGCAGCCGCCCTCGACGATCCGCGCGCCGGCGGCGCGGCCGGCGGCCAGGGCCAGGGCGGACAGGCGCGGGCAGACCGGATGGGCCATGGAGACGTGCGCCACCAGCCCTGGGCCGAAGAAGCTCTTCTCGCGGGCGAAGGTGCGGTCGATGAACTGATCCACCACCACGAAGTCGCCGGGCGCCAGGGACTCGCGCAGCGATCCCACGGCCGAGAGCGAGAGGATGTCGGTGCAGCCGGCCCGCTTGAGGATGTCGATATTGGCGCGGGCGTTGACCGCGCTCGGCGGCAGGCGGTGGCCGCGTCCATGGCGGGGCAGGAACACCAGGGTGACGGCGCCGAGACGGCCCGTCAGCACCTCATCTGAGGGCTCGCCGAAGGCGCTCTCGATGCGGACCCACCGGGGATGCTCCAGACCCTCGATGTCATAGAGCCCCGATCCCCCGATCACGCCGAGGACCCAAGATGTCATGCGCTCGTCTCCAACTTCGGGGGCTATATGGCGGCAATTCAGCCGGTTGGCCATTGCGCATCGGCCATGACCGGAAGAATACGACGGGGCCGTCAAGAGGGGCGAAGTCGCGCGAAATGTTGAGCAATTGGTCCAGGCTCGCCCGGCCCGGCGTCGTCGCCGCGGCCCTGCTGGCCGCCGTCGCGGCCGGCGCCGCGCGGGCCGGCGAGACGCGCTGCTGGATCGACCACGGCGCCCTGGTGGTCCCGGCGGCCTTCGGCGACATCGCCGGTGATTTCATCCTCGATCTGGCGGCGCCGGGCGGTCTGCTGCACGTCACGCGCGCCGGCATGGCCGGTCATGAGGAGCCTGCGGTGACCGCGCCGCTCCGCCTGGCCGGGGCGACCTTTCCGGCCGTCACCTTGACCGTCGCCGATCTCGACGCCCGGACCCGGCCCTTCGGGACCGTGATCAATGGCGTCATCGGCGCCGACGCGCTGAGAGCCTATGTGGTCGAGCTCAATCCCGACCCGTGCCGTCTTCGCCTCGTTCCAGCGGCTCCCGCGCGGGCGCCGGCGCGGGGCGCGCTGAGGCTCACCGTGACGGCGCTGAACGGGCGGCCCACCGTCCAGGCGAGCGTCACTGACGGCGTGCGGATCCGCGCGGGCGGCTTCGCCCTGGGCACCGGCGCGTGGGAGAGCACCGTGGTGAAGGCCCGGCTGGCCCGTCCCGCGCCCACAGCGTCAGGACCTGTCCCGCCGTCCTCCCGGCTGCGGGGGGTGGAAGTGGCGGGGACGTTGTTCGAGCAGGTTCCGGCCCGTCCCGACGCCCAGGCGCCCGGTTCTGACGATGCGGCGCTCGGCGTGATCGGCCTGTCGGTCTGGAGCCACTGGCGGCTGCGCCTGGATCAGACGAACGGCGTTCTGGACCTGACTCCCGCCCAAAGAAAATGACCCGGGGCGGAACCCCGGGCCATTCTGTATTTCCAGTCGTGGAGGGCGGCGCCGGTCAGTGACCGACGTTGCGCCACACCTGCCGGTAGCTGCCGTACAGCAGGCCGGAGAGGATGAAGAGGAAGATGATGACCGACAGGCCCATCTTCTTGCGCTCTTCCATTTTGGGGTCCGAGGCCCATTGCAGGAAGGCGGAGATGTCCTTGGCTTCCTGATCGACGGAGGCCTTGGTGCCGTCGTCATAGGTCACCCGGTCGGCGATCAGCGGCGGGGGCATGGCGATGAAGCCGCCCACGGGGGTCTTGTGCGGGTTGCCCTTGTAGTAGGAGCTGACGTCGCCGTTCATCCACGGATCGTAGTACTTGCCATCGGGCACCGTCAGGCCGGCCGGAGAGTCGGTCCCGTCGCCGGTGACCACCGAATAGACATAGCGCGCGCCGCCTTCGCGGGCCGCCACCAGCAGAGACATGTCCGGCGGCGCCGCGCCGCCGTTGGCCGCGCGGGCGGCGGCGGTGTTGGCGAAGGGCGGCACGAAATAGTCCGCCGGGGTGCCCGGACGCTTGATGGCGTCGCCGCTGTCGCTGTCGATATCGGCGACCTGATAATCCTTGGCGATCGCCTTCACGACCGGATTATCGTTCGGGTTGGGGTACTTGGGGTTCCAGAACGGACCGCCCGGGTCGCCCAGGTTACGGAAGGCGATCATGCTCAGCGAGTGGCAGGACGAGCAGACTTCCTTGTAGACCTTGAAGCCGCGCTGCAGCTGGGCCTGGTCGTACTGACCGAAGGGACCCTCGAACGACCAGTGGACGTCCTTCAGAGGGGCCTGGGTGCTCGCGGCCTGGGCTGCCGGAGCGCCCATGCCGAGAAGTCCCGCGAGCGTCGCCGCGGCGAGGAGTTTGCGCAGCATCGATCTCAACCCTTCGTTTCGGGAGCGGCCGCGGCGCCAGCCGGCGCGCCGGCCGGGTGCGACAGCACGGGCGTGTACAGGGAGTCCGGCACCGGCAGCGGCGTCTCGGTGAGACCGAGGACCGGGGTGATGACCAGGAAGTAGGCGAAATAGTAGAGCGCCGAGATGCGGCTCAGCCAGGTGACGCTGTTGATGTCGTAGTCGATCAGCACCGGGCCTTCGAAGCCGTGGATGATCTGGCCATCCGGCTCCTGACCGCCGCACCAGCCCAGGGCCGCGCAGGCGACGACCCAGAAGAAGAAGAAGGTGCGATAGGTCGGGCGGTAGCGCATGGAGCGCACCTTGGAGGTGTCCAGCCACGGCAGGGCGAAGAGCACGCCGAGCGCGCCGGCCAGGGCGACGACGCCCAGCAGCTTGTCCGGCACCGCCCGCAGGATGGCGTAGAACGGCAGCAGGTACCATTCCGGCACGATGTGGGCGGGGGTCTGCAGCGGGTTGGCGGCGACCGAGTTGTCCACCTTACCCATGGCTTCGGGCAGATAGAACACGAACACCGCGAACATGATCATGAAGACCGAAATCGCGAACAGGTCCTTCACCGTATAGAACGGATGGAAGGGAAGGGTGTCGGACTTGCTCTTCACTTCCACGCCGGTGGGATTGGCGTTGCCCGGCACGTGCAGAGCCCAGATGTGCAGCGCCACCACGGCGGCGATCACGAAGGGCAGCAGGTAGTGCAGGGAGAAGAAGCGGTTCAGGGTCGGGGAGTCCACCGCATAACCGCCCCAGAGCAGGGTGGTGATGGTGTCGCCGACCACCGGAATGGCGCCGAGCACGTTGGTGATGACCTTGGCGGCCCAGAAGCTCATCTGACCCCAGGGCAGGACGTAGCCCATGAAGGCCGTCACAACCATGAGGAAGTAGATCACGCAGCCGAGCAGCCAGAGCACTTCGCGCGGCGCCTTGTAGGAGCCGTAGTAGAGGCCGCGAAGGATGTGCAGGTAGACGGCCAGGAAGAACATCGAGGCGCCGTTGGCGTGCAGCCCGCGGATCAGCCAGCCGTAGTTCACATCGCGCATGATGCCGCGGTTGACGGAGATGAAAGCCCCCGCGCCGCTGGTGTCATAGTGCATGGCCAGAACGATGCCGGTCACGATCTGCACGACCAGGCAGAAGGCCAGGATGCCGCCGAAGGTGTACCAGTAGTTCAGGTTGCGGGGCGTCGGGAACGACATGAGGTCGGCGCCGAAGCGGATGATCGGCAGGCGCGAATCGAGCCAGCGCTCGATGGCGGTGCCGGGCTTGTAGGTGCTGGGATGGTCACTCATCGCGGTCTAGCCAATCTTCACTTTGGTGGCGCTGAGGAATGAATACTCCGGCAGTTCGAGGTTCTTCGGGGCCGGACCCTTCCGGATGCGCGCCGAGGTGTCGTACTGCGAACCGTGGCAGGGGCAGAGCCAGCCGCCGTATTCGCCCTGGGCGAAGGTGGGCACGCAGCCGAGGTGGGTGCAGCTGGCCAGGACGATCAGCCATTCCTCATGACCGGCCTTCACCCGCGACGCGTCGGTCGCCGGATCCTTCATCGAAGCCGTGTCGTCGGCCTTGGCCGTGGCGATTTCCTTGGGCGTGCGGTGACGGATGAACACCGGCTGCTTGCGCCAGGAGATCGTCACCTGCTGTCCCAGGGCGACCTTGCTCAGGTCGTACTCCAGGGAGGCCAGGGCCCGCGTGTCGGCGGCGGGGTTCAGCTGATCGATCAGCGGCCAGGCCACGGCGGCGATGCCGCCTATGGCCGCGGCGCCCGCGGCAATGTGAATGAAATCGCGGCGACCGGGATCGGCGGGGCCGTCCGTTTCGGGCGCCGTATGCGCTAGGCTGTCTGCCACCTTGAAACTAATCCTCGTTTGGTTGGGAGCCCGCACCATAGCGGGCAGCCCATGGGCCACCACGACGGTCTCTCTATAGGGGTTCCGCTTAGAATGCGTCTTGCGCTTTTTCAACCAGACATTCCGCAAAACGTTGGTGCGGCCATCCGGTTATCGGCTTGCCTCAATGTCGGGCTCGACGTGATCGAGCCCTGCGCCTTCCCGTTGAACGACCGTTCGCTCAAGCGCGCGGCCCTCGACTACGGCCCGATCGCGCACATGACGCGGCACGATTCCTGGGAGGCTTTCCTGACCACGCTCGTGCCGGGCGCGCGCCTGATCCTGCTCACCACCAAGGGGGACACGCGCTTTCCCGATCTCGAATTCCGCCCCGACGACGTCATCCTGATGGGCAAGGAGACCGCCGGCGCGCCGCCGGAAGTTCACGCCGCCGCCGCCATCCGGCTGCGGATTCCCATCTCCCCCGCCGCGCGGTCTCTGAACGTCGTCACCGCAGCCACACTGGCGCTTGGCGAGGGCCTGCGGCAAAACAGGGCGTTCCCCTGATTTGGACGTCCGGAGCCCATGACAGACAAAGCCCATTTCGATGCGACGCGCGTGACCCGGGCGCGGGCCTGGTTCGATTCCCTGCGCGATTCCCTGGTCGCCGCCTTCCACGCCCTCGAGGACGCGGCGCCGGCCGATCTCTATCCGGGCGAGCCCGGACGGTTCGAACTCAAGCCCTGGGTGCGCGAAGCCGGCGGCGGCGGGGTGATGGGATTCCTGCACGGGCGCCTGTTCGAGAAGGTCGGTCTGCACATCAGCGAGGTGCACGGGACCTTTACCCCCGAAATGGCCGCCAGCATGCCGGGCGCCAAGGACGATCCCCGATTCGTCGCCACCGGCGTCAGCCTGATCGCCCACATGGTCAATCCTCGCGTGCCGGCGGTGCATATGAACACCCGCTACCTGGCCACCACCAGCGGCTGGTTCGGCGGCGGCGCCGACCTGACGCCGCTGCTCGACTATCAGCGCCAGCAGGATTTCCCGGACGCCATCGCCTTCCACGCGGCCATGAAGGGCGCCTGCGATCCGCACCACCCCGACTGGCACGCCAAATACAAGGAAGAGTGCGACCACTATTTCTTCCTGCCCCACCGCAACGAGCCGCGGGGCATCGGCGGTATCTTCTACGATCGTCACGACAGCGGCGACTGGGAGCGGGACTTCGCCTTCACCCAGGACGTGGGCCGCGCCCTCCTGGGCGTCTATCCGCGCATCGTGCGGGACCGCATGGCCGAGCCCTGGACCGAGGCCGAGCGCGAGGAACAGCTGATCCGCCGCGGCCGCTATGTGGAGTTCAACCTGCTCTACGATCGCGGCACGATGTTCGGCCTCAAGACCGGCGGCAATATCGAGTCGATCCTCTCCTCCATGCCCCCGCAGGTGAAGTGGCCCTAGGCCGGCGCGCCACCGCCCCTCGAGCGGAGTCGCCGCAGCAGTGGCTTCTCGATGAAGGCCCTGCCAGCCAGACCGGCGGCGGTGGAGGCCGCCAGCGACACGGCCACGAACAGCGTGGGGTTCGTCCAGCCCAGCGTGTGGGCGACGATGGCCGTTGCCGGAAGGTGCAGCAGATAGATGGCGTAGGAGGCGTCCCCCAGCGCCGATGAGGCCCTGCGAACCCATGCCGGCAGGCGCAGGCTGACCCCGCCGGTCTCCAGGCAGACCGCCCCCGCGACGGTGAGGAGGGCCGGGACGCCCCACAGCAGCGGTCGCCAGAGTTCTGTGAAGGCGTGGGTCACGTCCTCCGCGATCCAGACGCCCAGGGCGGCGGCGAGCATGACGCCTCCCCAGAGGGGTCCGGGCTGGCGGCGACGCTCCACAAGAAAGCCCAGGCCCGCCCCGGCGGCGAACTGCAGGAGCATGGGGTTGGCCCCGAGGTAGTAGAACGGCTCCGCACAGAGAAACCCGAAGGCCGTGACGCTCGCCAGGGCGCCGGCGACGATCCGCCCGCGCCAGGCGCGGGGGCAGGCCAGGGCGCCGGCGAAGATCAGGTAGAACAGGGCCTCATAGTCGAGGGTCCAGCCCGGCGGCAGGGTCGGAAACGGCAGGCCGCGCGGATCGAGATGGGGGATGAAGGCCAGTGACAGGGCCAGATGCGTCCAGCCGGGCCGCACCTCGGGCAGGAAGGCCGGCCAGACGAGCGCGACGCCGAGCACGCCCAGCGTCGCCAGCCAGTAGAGCGGCGCCACCCGCGTCAGACGCCGCCACAGGAAGTCGCCGGGGTCCACATCCCGCCCGGCGGTGACGTGCCACATGATGAAGCCGCTGATCACGAAGAACACGTCGACCCCGGCCCGGCCGACCTCGAAGCCGCCGTCGGCCCACTGCAGGGCGTGATAGGTCGCCACCGCCAGGGCGGCGAGGGCGCGCAGGGCCTGGACCGACACCAGCACCGGCGGCGGTGACGCGCTTGCGCGTGCCGCTTTGCCGTCGGAGGCCCTATATTGGTTCATCATGTCCGACTGGCCCTCGATTCCCCGCCGCCTGCTTCTCAGCCTCGCCGGCGCCGGCGCGGGACTGGCCGCCGCCCCCCGCGCCGCCTTCGCCCAGGGCGAGGGACCGGCGGCCGCGCCGGGGACCGCTTCCCCATCGGCCATCTGGACCCCCTTCTTCAAGGGCCAGCGCATCTGGGCCTATGCCGACCGCCAGAGCGTCCGACCCGGCGAGCGCTTCAGCATCATGGCCGCGGGCGGGCCCGGTCAGCCGCCGCGCAAGGCGCGACTGGAGGTGTTCCGCATCGGCGCCGAGGCGCCGGTGAAGGTGTGGACCAGCGACTTCGCCGATATCCGCTACCGCGGCGCGACCATGAGCGGCGCCGCCATCGGCCCGGGCTGGCCCCCGACCTTCGCCGACATCGACACCTCGACCTGGGCGCCTGGCTGCTACTACGCCGATATCGTCGAGCAGACGACGGCGACCCGGGACGTGAAGGCGGCGTTCTGGATCGTCACCAATCCCAAGCGCGCGGGCGCGGTGCTCGTGCGCCTGGGGACCAACACCTATCAGGCCTACAACACTTGGGGTGGCCACAGCCTCTACCCCAACGACGATGACGAAAGCCGCGGCCTGCTGGTCTCCTTCGACCGCCCCACGCCCCCCAGCGTGTTCGAATACGACGTCTTCCTGATCGCCTGGCTGGAGTCCCTGGCCCCTTCGCTGGGCGGGGTGGACTATGCCGGCAATTTCGACGTCCACACCGATCCCACCCTGATCGAGCGCTACCTCCTGGTGATCACCGGTTCGCACGATGAATACTGGAGCGGCGAGGAGATGGACGCCTTCCGCCGGCGCATCTTCAAGCTCGGCCGCAACACCGCTTTCCTGGGCGCCGACGCCGCCTACTGCCAGATCCGCTACGGCGATCTGAACCGCGCGCCGGGCGCGCCGGATCTCGGCCGCCAGCTCATCTGCTACAAGACCAGCGTCGACCCGATCCTGACCCGGGCCGGGAAGGCCGATCCCCGGCGTCTGGCGACCAACAATTTCCGCACCGGGGCCCGCCGGCCCGAGACCATGCTCATGGGCGGCGCGTTCCAGAACTTCTTCGACGCCGACAGCCCCCAGAGGCCGCCGTACAAGGTCGTCGGCGACCATCCGCTGTTCGCCGGAACCGGCTGGAAGGCCGGCGACGTGGCCGCCGAGGTCGTGGGCTATGAGTGGGACAACCGCGATCCGCTCGGCGACGGCAAGCGCCTGTGGGACGCGGCCAAGTCCCTCGATCCCGCGCTCGATCCCGCCGCGGTGACGGTTCTGATGCGCGGCGAGCCGGTGGGTCAGGACGGCCGTCCGGGCCTCGCCGAGGCGACCCTGTTCCGGTCATCCGCCGGCGCCCGCGTCTTCAACGCCGGCTCGGTGCGGTGGGTCTGGGGGCTGGGCAAGGACGGCTTCGCCAGTCCCGCCTTCCGCCGTTTCAACGAGAACCTGGTCCGCAGCCTGATCGCGGGAGGCTGACGCCCCCTCCGGCGCGACGCTTAAGGCGCGTAGCTGCTGCGGGCCTTGATGCCCCAGTGGCCGTTCTCGCGGGTGACCACATAGATTGAGTTGAAACCGCCGATGACGCTGTCGTCGGCGCGGTAGCGCGTAAAGCGCGTGTCGAAATGCACCTTGTCGGGGCCGGCGTGGATCACGTCGCGCCGTTCCCAGGCCGAGTGGCCCCAGTCCGCCAGCGGGCCGGTCTCGAACATCGCCGGCTGGTGGTGGCCCCGTTCGATCAGGGTCAGTGTTCCTGAGGCCAGGCGCACGCTTGGAAAGTTGAAGGTGGCCTCGAAGGCCGGAAGATCGCGGGCGTTAAAGGCCGTCATGAAGTCGTCGAGACAGCGGATCGCCGCGGCGATTTCAGCGATATGTTCAGTCATCGAACCTTTGTTCCTCCCATCCGCCCCCGATGACCCGGCTTTCCGGTGTCACCGCTCAAGCAAATACCGGAACTCGGCCAAATGAGCAGCCGATTCCGCCAAGTCACGACGATTCGCCGCCTCAAACGGCGATTCTAACGCAAAAATAATGACGAGGCGTATTGACGCGACGACCCGCGGGCAACGCATCATGTGTTGACCGCGGGTATCCCCCCCGTTCTCGCGGCATAACTGGCCCGGCGGAGTTCTCGTTTCGCCGGGCCTCCTTTTTCCAACCTGACACAATGAGCAAGGCCGCCGAGGGTAATCGGCGAACTCCGTGCGCCGGCGTGTCGGAAAAGTCACAGAGCGCGCCGGAGGTCAGACCCCTAGGGTGACCGCATGCAGGCGCGCATAGGCCCCGCCCGACTCCACCAGTTCCGCATGGCGGCCTTGCTCCACGACCCTCCCTGAGTCGAACACCAGGATCCGGTCGGCGCCGCGGATCGTCGACAGGCGATGGGCGATGACGACCGTGGTGCGTCCGGCCATCAGTTCCTCCGTCGCCGCCTGGACCTGAACCTCGGTCTCCACGTCAAGCGAGGAGGTGGCCTCGTCCAGCACCAGGATCGGCGTGTCGGCCAGGAAGGCGCGCGCCAGGGCCACCCGCTGACGCTCGCCGCCCGACAGTTTCACCCCGCGCTCGCCCACCAGGGTGTCGTAGCCCTTGGGCAGGGCCGTGATGAAGTCGTGAGCCCGGGCGTGGCGGGCCGCTTCGACGATGGCGTCCTGGCTGGCGTCCGGCCGGCCATAGGCGATGTTCTCGGCGATGGTGCGGTGGAACAGGGCCGGATCCTGGGGCACCACGGCGATCGCCCGGCGCAGGCTGCCCTGGGTGACGGCGGCGATGTCCTGGCCGTCGATGAGAATCCGGCCCCCGTTCAGGTCGTAGAGCCGCTGCATCAGCTTCACGAAGGTCGACTTGCCCGAGCCCGTGGGGCCGACCAGGGCCAACCGCTCCTTCGGGGCGATGCGCAGGTTGAAATGGTCGTAGAGCGGCGCGGCGGCCGCCTTGTACCGGAAGGTGACGTCCTCGAAGACGATCCCGCCCGGACCCGGAACGAAGTCCGGGCCGCCGGGCTTGTCGGCTACCTGCGGGGCGGTCCGGGCGTAGCGGGCCACGTCCTCCACATCGGCCAGACCCCGCTGCGCCATGCGGATATTGTCGCCCATGTTGCGCAGGTAGCCGTTCATGACCCCGTAGGTGGTGATCACGAAGGCCACGTCGCCGGCGCTCGCCCGGCCCTGCGACCAGCGCAGGACCAGCAGACCGGTCAGGCCGGCCTGGAGAAGGCCCAGCATCAGGTTCTGGATCAGCCAGACATCGGTGTAGCGCGTCCAGTTGACGATGGTGGCGGCCCGCCAGTCCTCGGTGACCCGGGCGATTCGCGACTCCTCCCGCGCCTCGGCCCCGAAACTCTTTACCGTCGGGTTCGATCCCAGGGAGTCGGCCAGGGCGCCGCCGATGCGCGAATCCATCGCCACGGCGCGCAGGTTGATCTTGCGCACATAGAGGTTGGTGATTCCCACGGTCGCGCCGATGTAGGCGGCCACCATCACCAGGGAGAACGTCCCGATCAGCGGCCAGCGCACAATCATCTGGGCCGAGAGCCCCACCAGGATCAGCAGGGCCGGACCGATCCAGATCACCACCGAATCGGCCACCACGTCATAGCCCCACATGGCCCGGGAGAGCCGCCGCACCGTGGCCCCGGCGAAGGTGTCGGCATGCCAGTCGGCGGAAAAGCCCTGCACCCGCCGGAAGCCTTCGTCGGTCATCTCCCGCATGGTGCGGGTAGAGAGCGGGTTCCAGAACCGCATGGCGGTGTTGCGGATCAGTCCTACCGAGACGCCGATGGCGACATAGACGCTCCAGGCCCGCCAGGTGACGGCCGCGTGCGCCGGGCCGGCCACGGCGGCGTCCACCAGAGCTCTGGCGGCCTGGGGCACCAGCATCTCGATGCCGATGGAGACCAGGGTCAGGACGAGCGTGCCGGCCAGCAGCCAGGGACGCCGGCGCCAATAGCCGCCGATGAACGCCAGAATCTGGCCGTTGGTGAGGACCCGCGCCCGGGCGACCTCGTCGTCGTCATACTGGTCCATGTCGCCGCGCCCGATCCCCTCGGTCGCTCCCATAACCCGCTTTTTATGCGATAGAGACTCCGCCCTGGCGATTTGCGCCGCCGCAACCGAGCCTTTCGCGCGTGACCGCACCGCTTCCCGACGCCGCCCCGGCCAACTGGGTCGACCGACTCGCCCCCGCGGCGCTGCGGCCGTGGCTACGGCTGGCCCGCCTGGACCGGCCGACGGGCATCTGGCTGCTGATGATCCCGGGCTGGCAGGGCATCGCCTTGGCCGCCGCCGCCCACGGCGCCCTGCCGGACGTGGGCCTGCTGATCCGCTTCGCCCTGGGCTCGCTGCTGATGCGGGCCGCCGGCTGCGCCTTCAATGACATCGTCGACAGGGATTTCGACGCCAGGGTCAGCCGCACGGCCCTTCGGCCGATCCCCGCCGGCCAGATCTCGGTGCGTCAGGCCTGGGTCTTCGTCGTGGCCTGTGCGCTCGCCAGCCTGGCGATCCTGCTCAGCCTCAACCTGCTTTGCCTTTATCTGGGCGTCGCCTCGCTTGGCCTGGTCGCTGCCTATCCCTTCATGAAGCGCATCACCTGGTGGCCGCAGGCGTGGCTGGGTCTGACGTTCAACTGGGGCGCCCTGATGGGGTTTGCCGCCGCGCTTGGCGGGCCCTCTACCGCCATGACCGCCGCCATTGTGGCCGGCGCCGGCCTTGCCGGAACAAGCCTCTCCGTTCTGCCGCAGATTCTGCCGTGGCCTCCGGTGCTGCTCTATGTCGCCGCGGTGTTCTGGACCCTGGGCTACGACACCATCTACGCGGTCCAGGACATGGAGGACGACGCCCTGATCGGCGTAAAATCCTCGGCCCGGCGCCTGGGCGCCCATGCGCCGCGCGCGGTGACAGCTTTCTACGCCATCAGCCTCGCCTTCGCCCTGCTGGCCGGCTGGGCCTCCGGCCTGGGCGCGCGGTTCACCGCCGCCGTCATCCCCGTCGCGCTGCACCTGGCCTGGCAGGCCAGCCGACTGCGCCTGGACGATCCGTCCCGGGCCCTGACCCTGTTCAAGTCCAACACCTGGACGGGGCTGCTGCTGTTCGCCGCCCTCGTGATTGGCGGCTCGCGGGGCTGAGCGTCAGAAGGTGCTCTGCAGGCCGACGTAGTAGGAAAAGGCGTTCGATCGCGCGTTCTGCAGGCCCCGGCCGGCCGAGATCAGCAGGTGATAGCGCGCGGTGATGTCGTAGATCAGGCCGAGATTGAAGCCGGCCGAATCCCGGCCGTCCGTTTCGTCCGCGGTCTGGTAGAATAGCTCGCCCGCCACGCTCAGACGGGGGGCGACCCGCCGCTGCAGCAGCCAACCCGCGAACCAGTAGTCGCGATTACCGACTCCCGGGTTGATCCAGTATCCGCCGCCGCCGTAGGTGGTCCACGCCCCGAAATCCCGCTGGATCCACAACGGCAGGAAGGCGCGCAGGTGGCCGTCGCCGAGACCCTCCTGACACTTGCCTGTTGGAACCTCCAAAAGCGGAAACACGGCCGCCTGCCATCCCCCGGTCGCCGGACTTGCGTTGAGCAGCCGGTACTTCGCGCCCAGTTCCAGATCGCCTGGACCCGTTTTGAATGGTCCGCCTTTGGGATCGTCGAAGGTCAGCGGCGCGATCAGGTGGAGCTGCAGATTGGGCGCCGCGCCATAGTTGATCTCGACGCCGGCGAGGGTCCCGGTCCGGTCCTCGTCGCCGTCCACGCGGGTCGAGAAGCCGTAGACCTCCCAATGTCCCGGATCGACGGGAACGGGGTCGTCGGTGGCGAACGGAGGGCCGGCGCAGGCTGGCCACGGGGCGGCGGAGGCCGCCAGAACGACAGCGGTCAAAGTCCCGATCAGGCGGGACCTGATCAATTTCCCGCGTCCTGCAACGCGAACACTCCGGGGGAACGGGCTCGCATCGCGCGACCGTGCTCCTGGCTAAATCCTGGCGCCCCCACCGGCAGTCGCCATGACCTGGGTCAATTCGGTTGGATCAGGCGCGCGCCCAGGTGAGGGCCTCCGGCGAGGCGGCCCAGCGGATGGCGTTCTCGATGAGGCGCCGGTAGTTGGGATCGTCGTAGGTCGTCGGCCCATCGCCGGGTTGCAGATATACCAGCGGGCTCTTTCGCGCCTTCTTGGTCCAGCCGACCAGGTTCGAGCCGTCCGCGTGGGCCCAGCCGTCATTGGCGAACATCCTGCCGTTCACGGCCAGGCTCGCCGAATAGAACCCGTCCCGGGTGAACGCCGCGTCGGAGCCGAGCAAGGGGTAGATAAGGTCCTCGAACACTTCGCTCAGATAAATCTCGTCCGTCAGCGGGAAGCTGGCCGGCAGGCCAGCGACCACCGCATGGGTGGGATCGACCACCGAGACGGTGTGCGCCACGTCATGCCGATACCCGGAATCCGGCCGGTCGGCGCCCCGCAGCGGCCCCGGCCGATACAGAAACCGTCCGCCGAGCAGTTCGGCGTATTCCGGCCACGCCGGCCAGCCGGCGATGGCGTGATGCAGGGCGACCACCCCCTTGCCCTGGTCGAGCAGGGCCAGCAGCCCGTCCTTGAAGGCGGGATCCGGCTTTACGTAACCTGGCCGCTCCGGCGCGGCGAAGTCGAGGCCCGGCATGTCGTAGAGGACGAGGGCGTCGAAACCCCTCATGCCGTCGGGGTTCATCAACCGCTGGACCGCCGGCTGTTCCACCAGGGTGCAGGCGATGCCCGGCAGGGTGTCGAACATCGCCATGAAGGGATCGCGCAGATAGGGGTGGCCCTTGGCCGCCACCAGCACGTTCAGCGGTTCGCCGTAGCGGATGGCGGGCATGGCCCCCTCCCTAGAGTTTGAGCAGCTGCTTGCCGAAGTTCTCGCCCAGGAACAGCCGGCGCAGGGTCAGGGGCGCGTTCTCCAGGCCATGCTGGATGTCTTCCTTGTAGCGAAGCTTGCCGGCGCGGATCCATTCCACCAGCCGCGCGCGCGCCCAGGGGAATTCGGCGGCGAAGTCGCTGAGGATGAAGCCCTCCATGGAGGCGCGCTTGAAGATCAGGTTGAAGTAGTTCTCAGGACCCGCCGGCATCTTGCCGAGCTCGTAGCGCGAGATGCCGCCGCAGACGACCACCCGGGCGTGCATGGCCAGCTGGGCCAGCAGGGTGTTGAGGGCCGGTCCGCCGACATTGTCCCACAGCACGTCGATGCCGCCCGGCGCCGCGGCCAGGGCCTGATCGCGAATGTCGCCGCTCTTGTAGTCGATGGCCGCGTCGAAGCCGAGTTCGTCGATCAGCCAGGCGCACTTGGCCGCGCCCCCGGCCACGCCCACGACCCGGCAACCAGCGAGCTTGGCGATCTGGCCCACCACCGAGCCGGTGGCCCCTGCCGCGCCGGTCACCACCACGGTGTCGCCGGCGAACGGCTTGCCGATCTTGTTGAGGCCGAAGAAGGCGGTGAGGCCCGTGGTGCCCAGAACGCCGAGGTTGGCGCTGAGCAGATCGTCGTCGGCGACCTTCAGCAGTTCCTTGGCGGGCAGGGTGGCGTAGTCCTGCCAACGGACCATGCCGGTGACCTTGTCGCCGGGCGCGAGGCCGGGGGCGTTGGAGGCGATGACCTCGCCCAGGCCGCCGCCGCGCATGACCTCGCCGATCTCGGTGGGGGCGACATAGCCGCCGATGTTCTCCATCCAGCCCTTCTGGGCCGGATCGAAGGCCAGCCAGAGGTTCTTGATCAGGACCTCACCCTCGCCGGGCTGACGAACCGGGGTTTCCACCAGCTTGAAGTCGTCGTCGATGAGGCTGCGGCCGTTCGGCCGGCCGTTGATCAGCCACTGGCGATTGGTCAGGGTCATAGGGAGTCAGGTCCTTGGGTCTTGAAGCCCGGCCGGATGGGACGGGCGCGCGGCCTAAGCGGCCGCCTGTGGGATTGGAGTCAGCCGAGCTTGCGGAACGGATCGGAGCCGTCCCAGTCGCGGGCCGCCTCGCGCATCATGGCGAAGAGGCCGCGGGTGTTCGGGCCGGGCTGCAGGATCTCGACGATGGTTCCGGGGCCGCCGCCTGTGTCCACATAGATAACCTCGCCGCCGCCGGCGACCTGACCCTCCTGGGCCACGACGGCGCCGGCCGCCGCGCAGACCGCGCGGGCGTGGGCGATGTCATCGACCAGGATGCAGACGTGCTGCAGGCCCTCATGACCGGCGTCGCGCCAGGCCTTGTAGATCGAGGGGGCGTCATTGTGCTGCCGGATCAGCTCGATCTGCATGTCGCCCCAGTAGCCGAGCGCCATGGAGAAGTGCACATCCGACGGAACGCCGCGATATTTGCAGTCGATCAGACGGACATCGTCGATGGCGAAGAACGGGCCGGCGCCCATGGTCTCGATCCAGAACTTCAGCGCGGCGTCGAAATCGGCCGGCACATAGGCCAGCTGCATGATCTCGCCGAGGTCCGTGATCTGGGGAGCGCGCGTCATTCGGCGGCCTCGCGAAGCGGGGATTGAGCGGGGGTGACGGCGGGCAGAGGCAGGCCGATGGCCTCGGCCAGGGTCTTGTGGACGTTCTGCAGGCTGATTTCCTGGCGGCCGTAGATCACGGTGGCGCCGGCGGGCATGGCCAGCATGTTCCGATAGCCCTCGGCCGAGACCACATAGTCCTCGGTGGTCACCACATGGGCTGTGGCGTCGAACGCCGCGTCGACCTCCTGGCGATGCGCCTCGTCACGCACCCCGCCGGGGGCGTAGACGGCCTTGTGGGTCACGGTCTCGCCGGGGCTTTCGCCCGGGAAATGGCGGAAGGTCGTGTAGTAGCGCTTCCCCGGCGAGACCGCGCCGGCGAACAGGATGGTGTTGGGGAAAATGTAGTGGATGCCGCCGAGCGCGTCGTCGACGCCCCACTGGTCTTCCGGCATATCGACCCAGGCCTCAAGTTCCCGCCCGACGAACAAGACCCGGTGATGGGGCCCGAACTGGTCGTAGACGGTGATGTCGCTGCGAAAATAGGGGGCCAGGGTCTGCTTGTGCAGGGCCGCGAAGTGGTACCCCTCGCCGTAGGTGTCCAGGGCGTATTTCCAGTTCGACGCCACGGGCAGGACGCCGTCCTTCACCCGCTCGGCTTTGTCGAGTTCCAACAACTCAAGCTGCGGGCCGAAATCGCCCAGGTGCGTGTCGAGATCCATGGTCGAGCCGGGCGTCGCCTGGACGAAGACAAGACCGTAGCGCTCCTCGGCCGGGACCGCGATCAGGTGATCGCTGTCGCCCAGGGCGCTGGCGCCGCAGGCGTCGGTGAACCGCTCGGCCTCGGGGACGGCGGCCAGGCGGCCGTCGTTGGCGTAGGACCAGCCGTGGAACCAGCAGGTGAACAGATTGGCCTTGCCCGCCGGTTCGCGCGCCAGCCGCGCGCCCCTGTGCAGACAGGCGTTGAGGAAGGCGCGGACCTGGCCGTCCCGGCTTCGCACCACGACGATGGGCACGCCCGTCTCGTCGAAGGTGCGGTACTGGCCTGGCTCCCGGATGTCGCTGGAGAGGCAGGCCACGACCGGGGTCTCGCGGAACAGTTTCTGGCGCTCCACCGCATGCCGCGCCGGGTCGGTATAGACCGACACGGCGTTGCGCATGGCGGAGTCGGCCAGATCGCTCGTGCCGCTGCGGATATGCTCCACGATCCGCCGCCCCAGGCCCAGGCGGGTCTGGTGCAGGCGGTCGGCGAAGGTCTCGGTCATGAGGTCACGCTCCGGTCGGGCAGGCGGCGCCTAGCTATAGGCCAGGACCGCCCGCGCCGCTTCCTCGATCCGGCGCGGGTTCGGCATGAACTCGTCCTCCAGGTTCGGGGCGAAGGGCACCGGCGTATGCGGGCAGGTGACCTTGCCGATCGGGGCTTTGAGCGAACGGAAGCCCTTGTCGGCCACCAGGGACGAGATGTCGGCGGCGAGACCGCAGCGCGGCGGGCTCTCGTCGATCACCACCAGACGGCCGGTCTTGGCGACGCTTTCGAGGATCGTGTCCTCGTCCAGCGGCGAGGTGGTGCGGGGGTCGATCACCTCGACGCTGATGCCTTCCGCGGCCAGGGTGTTGGCCACGGCCAGGGCGCGGGGCACCATGGCCCCGAAGGCCACGAACGTCAGGTCCTTGCCTTCGCGGACGATGTTCGCCTCGCCGAACGGGATCCGATAGGCCTCGTCGGGAACCTCGCCCTCCATGTCGTAGAGGACCTTGGATTCCATGAAGATCACCGGGTCGTCGTCGCGGATGGCGCTGATCAGCAGGCCCTTGGCGTCATAGGGATTGGCCGGCATCACCACCTTCAGGCCCGGCACCATGGTGAACAGGGGGTGCAGGGTCTGGCTGTGCTGGGCGCCGCCCCGGAAGCCGGCGCCGATGGCGGTGCGGATGACCATGGGCGTCTTGGCCTTGCCGCCGAACATGTAACGGAATTTCGCGGCCTGATTGTAGATCTGGTCGAAGCAGACGCCGACGAAGTCCACGAACATGATCTCGGCCACGGGCCGCATGCCGGTGACCGCCGCGCCCGAGGCCGCGCCGATGATGGCGCTCTCGCTGATCGGGGTGTCCAGAACCCGGGTCGGTCCGAACTCCTTGTAGAGGCCGCCGGTGAGCCCGAAGACCCCGCCGACGCCGCCGGTCTCGCCCGAGGCGCCGTGGCCGCCGGCCACGTCCTCGCCCAGCACGATCACGTTCGGATCGCGGCGCATTTCCTGGCGGAGGGCGTCATTGATCGCCTGACGATAAGATTTCTTTGCCATTTTAGTACCTTACGTAGACGTCTTTTTCGAGGGTGGAGAGGCTGGGGCGGTTGGCGGCCATGCCGACCTGCACCGCGTCCTCGACCTCGGCGAGCACTTCCTGTTCGATCGCATCCAGATCGGCGTGCTCGAGCAGCGCCGCCTCCGTCACCGCGTTGCGGAAACGGGGGATCGGATCGTTCGCCTTGGCCTTGGCCACCTCCTCCGGGAGGCGATAGGCCTGGGGGTCGCCGACGAAGTGGCCGGTGAAGCGCGAGCAGACGATCTCCAGGGCGTAGGGGCCTTCGTTGGCCCGGCCGCGCTCCAGCGCCCTGCCCATGGCCTCGCGCACCGCGAAGAAGTCCGACCCATCCACAACCTCGCCGGGCATGCCGAAGCTCTTGGCGCGTTCGACGATCGACGGACCGCCCACGGCGTAGCTGGAGGCGGTGTGCTCGCCATAGCCGTTGTTTTCGAACACGAAGATCGCCGGAACCTTGAGCACCACGGCCATGTTCAGGGCCTCGAAGGTCGTGCCCTGGTTCGAGGCGCCGTCGCCGGAGAAGGCCACGGCCACCTTGCCGGTGCCCTTGAGCTTCTGGGTCAGGGCCGCGCCCACGGCGATGGGCGGCGAGCCGCCGACGATGGCGTTGGCGCCCAGCATGCCCTTGGACATGTCGGCGATGTGCATGGAGCCGCCCTTGCCGCCGCACAGACCGCCTTCCTTGCCCATGATCTCCAGCATCATGCCGTGCACGTCACAGCCCTTGGCGATGCAATGGCCGTGACCGCGGTGGGTCGAGCCGATGTAGTCATCGTTGGAAAGGTCGAAGCAGACGCCCACGCCCGACGCTTCCTGCCCCAGATAGACGTGGGCGAAGCCGGGGATGTTTCCCTGGGCGAATTCCTTGACCACACGTTCTTCGAACGTGCGGATCGTGAACATGCTGCGATAGGCCCGTTTGAGGTCGTCTCGGCTCAGCTGCATGAAGAGGCTCCTGTGGGTGAAGGGGTCAGTCGGCGCCGCGCCCGCCGTCAACGGTGAGTTCAATACCGGTGACATGGGCGGAGTCGTCGCCGAGGAGGAAGAGGATGGCGTCGGCCATGTAGCGGGGCAGGCCGATGATCTTCAAAGGCGTGTCGGCCGCGAAGGCGTCCTGCAGCGCCTGATCGTCGCCGAACTGTCCGGTGATCATGGGGGTCCAGATCACGCCGGGATGGAGGGAGTTGACCCGCACCTTCGGGGTCATGGTCGCGCCCTCGAGGGCGGCGGTCTTGGTCAGGCCGGTGACCGCGCCCTTGGTGGCGCAATAGGCGGTGGCCCCCGGGAAGCCGACCTGGCCCATGAGCGAGGAGACCATGACGATGGCGCCTGGTGATCCGGTGCGGGCGATGGCCTCGAAGCCGAGCTTCACGCCGAGGAACGCGCCCTGGACATTGATGTCGTAGATGTCCTGGAAATCAGCTTCGGTGGTCTCGGCCAGGGGCTTCACGAAGAAGGCGCCGGCATTGTTCACCACGCCATAGACGCCGCCCAGCTCGGTCTCGGTCCGGCGGACGACCTCGCGCCAGTCGGCTTCGCGCGCGATGTCGTGAGGGATGAAGATGGCGGTTCCCCCCTCGGCGGCGATCTCGGCGACGACCGCGGCGCCATCGTCGCGGTTACGGCCTGTGCAGGCGACCTTCGCGCCTTCGCGGGCGAGCAGGCGGGCGGTCTCGCGGCCGATGCCCTTGGTGGCGCCGGTGACGATGACCACGCGGTCCTGAAGCGCCCCGCTCATGCCGCCATCCGCCCGTCGTCGACGACGACGTCCGCCCCAGTCATGAAGTGCGATCGTTCGGAGACGGCGAAGGCCACGCTGGCGGCCACATCGACGGGTGCGGGCCCCTCGCCCAGCGGTCCGCCGCCGGCGCCGGGCAGGATCACATTGACGCGGATGCCTTCGGCGCCGAGTTCCAGGGCCGCGGATTTGGCGAGCAGGCGAAGGCCTTGCTGCAGGCCGTCAAACGACCTGTTCGCGCCCGCTGGGGGGGCGAGGACCACAACCGCACCGCCGCCGCCCTTGGCGCGGATGGCGGCCACGCCTGACTGCAGGGCGACGAACGCCGCCTTCAGCTGGCCGCCCATGTGGGCGGAAAAGTCGGCGGTCGAGGTTCCGGCGAAACTCTGGGCCTTGGCTTCGGCGAGAATGATCAGGGCGTCGAGGGCCGCGGCGGCGGTCAGGTCGTCGGCGAGGGCGAAGCCTTCGGCCGCGAGGCGGAGAGCGACCGCCTCACGCAGGGCCGGATCGCCGCCGGAGATAGCCGCCAGGCGCACGGGCGTCGCGGTGTCTTGCATGATCGGCCGGCCCTCCCTGGTCTTGTGGCGGGGCGTCCGAACGCCTCCGTTTGATCGTCTGTCAGGTCCGGGCAGTGATCGGTTTTGGACCCAGAAAAGTCAAGCGTGCCGGTTTAAGGCGGGAGAGGTGGTTTTGCCCGACCGGCGACCGCTTCCCGGGGCCTAGTCTCCGGACAGCGCCTTCGACTCATTGGCCACATAGCCGAAGATGCCCTTGGCCATCAGCGAGGTCTCCCGCTCGCGGCGGGCCTGGAACACTTCGGCCCTGACCTGGTGGACGCGGCTGTCCGTCGGCGCGGCCAGGGCCGCGAGTTCAGCCAGGTGGCAGGCGAGGCGTGGGTCGGCGCCCGAAAGCTCCAGCGCCCGTTCGGCCAGCCTCAGGGCGCCGCCGGCCAGGTCGGCCAGTTCGGTGGCCAGGGCGCTGTCGCGGGCGGGTTTCAGATTGGCCGGATTGCCGTCCCACCAGCCGCCGTAGAGGCGCCAGATGTTACGAATGACGAACTCGGGCTCGTCGTACATCGGCCGAAGATAGGGTTTCTCCAGAACCGCCGGATCGATGGTCACCGAATGGATGATGTCGTTCAGGCGCGCGCCCTGGTTCATCATCGCCAGGGTCTCGCCCACAAGGTGGTCGAGGGCGTCGGCGACCTGCTCCAGCACGGTCCTGATCCGCGCCGCGCCGCCGATCGGCAGGCCGTGCGCCGGTAGGAACAGTTCCGCCCCCTGGGCGGCCATGTCGCGCATGGCGCGGGCCCACTCCACCGGATAGCGCTGTACCTTCTGCGGATTGCCGGCGTTGGGGAAGTTCCAGATGAAGAAGTCCCCGGCGCAGATCGCCTTGTGGCGGGGGATCCAGGACCAGGTGTGATCGTCGGTCTCGCCCTTGGCGTGGCGAAGGTCGATCTCGAGCCCGCCGGCGCTGAGGCCCATGGTGTCGGCATAGGTGGTGTCGGGCTTGGGCGAGGAGGGCGGCAGGAACCGGTCGCCGCCGTCCAGGCCGTAGCCTGCGCGGCGAAACTGGCCGAACTGGCGCTCGTTGATGATGCGGTTGTAGCCGTCGGTCAGGTCGTAGCGGTCGAAGCGCTTGGCGACGTTGTCATGGCCCGCGACCCGCGGCCGGGGGTGACCGCGGTCCTCCGCATCGGCGATGAAGGCGCCGCAGCCGCCCACATGGTCGATGTGGCCGTGGGTGTAGACGATCGTATTGAACCGGTCCTGCCGCCAGCGCCGGATCTCCTCCACCACGCGCGCGCCGCCCAGATGGTTGGAGGTGTCGAAGGCCACCAGGCCGTCGTCGGTCTCGAACAGCACGCAGTGCGAGAAGGCCTCCACCATGGCCACGCCGTCGCCGATCTCGGAAAGCTGGTGATTGATCCGGTTGATCGGGCCGACTCCGGCGGCGTCCATCTTCCCGTCGATGATCGCCTCGGACATCGCCAGCAGATCGGCCATGGGGTCCTCCTGGGAATCCGTCCGTCTTCGCCCTTGATTTCACAACCGTTCGGCGATCCGGGGCAAGGGTCCAGTTGTCGCGGCGCGCTGCGCCGCACGCGAAAGACCCGGCCGGCGTGTCCGCCGACCGGGCCCGGAAGTCGTCGCGTCGAACCGGCGAGCCGCGGGGGCTCGCCGGGCCGGTGTCTTAGAAGTGGACCTGGAACTCGCCGACCACGGTGCGCGGGTCGCCCCAGCCGTGGAAGAAGACGCTGGCCAGGGTGTTGGAATAGTAGACCTGGTTGGTCAGGTTCTTCGCCGAGACGATGAACTTGTACCGGCTCCAGGCATAGCTAGCCGACAGGTCCAGCAGGCCGAAGGACGGCTGATAGTCCGGTTGCCCGGCGAGGTAGCCGAAGACGTATTTGTCGGACCACTTGTAGCCGATGTTCAGGTCCAGGGTGCCGGGGCCCACCTCGCGCACATAGTCGCCGCGCAGGGTGAAGTTCCATTCCGGCACGCGCTCCAGGGTCTGGCCGGTCAGATCTTCAACCGAGCCGGGGGCGCCGGCCTGGTTGCCCGGGCCGATGGCCGATTCCACGCCGGCCACCTTGCCGTTGGTGATCTTGGCGGTTTCCCAACCCACGACGCTGGACAGGGTCAGGCCGCGGACTTGTTCGGGCCGGTAGCTGAATTCGCCCTCGACGCCCTTGATCTCCACGTTGGGGATATTGACCACATAGGTGTTGGTGCCCGGGCCGTAGCCGGGGGTGATCACCACCTGACCGGCCTGGTGATTGTGGTCTTCGTTGATGAAGCCCGACAGGTTCACCGTCAGCTGGTTGTGGAAGAAGGTGTTCTTCGACCCGATCTCGTAGGAGGTGTCGGTTTCCGGATCGAAGGTCGAGTAGTTGGCCTTCGGATTGGCCGGATCGTAGTTGTGCGAGGTGGGCACCTGTTCCGACAGGGTCGACCGGGGCGACAGGCCGCCGGAGCGGAAGCCGATCGAACGGTCGAAGTAGATCAGGTTGTTGTCGGTCAGCTTGTAGTCGACGGTGAACTTGCTGACGACCTTGCTGGCCTTCTTCTCGCCGGTGAACGGCGCCAGGGTCGGGATGCCCGGTCCCGGAGCCGGTCCCACGCCCGGAATGTACAGCAGGTTGTAGGCCTGGTGGAACGTGGTGTCCTCGTCGATGTAGCGGAAGCCGCCGCTGATGTGCAGGCGGTCGGTCACGTTGACGATCAGGTTGCCGAACACCGCCTTGGATTCGGTGACATCGCCCGAGATCTGGTTGGTGAGCACGGCGTTCACCGGCACGCCGGGGACGCCGGTGCGGGTCAGCTGCACGGCCGAGATATCGTCGTGGAAGTAGTAGAAGCCCAACAGCGCCTTGGCGCGGCTGCCGAAGTCGTGGTTGATCTTCAGCTCTTCGGAGAACTGGTCATACTTCTGCGGACGCGAGGTGTGCAGGAAGCCCAGGAAGGGGTTGGCCAGCACGTTACAGGTCTTGCCACCGAGCTTGGAAACGCCGCAGCCGCCGTCGAAGTCCTGCTCGGTGTTGTCGTTTTCCTTCAGGAACGCCGTGGTTGACGTGATCTGACCCAGCGGCGAATCCCAGTTCATGTTCAGGCTGTAGATTTGCGAGGTCAGGTTGTTGCGGTCGGCGTAGTCGTTGGCCACCTGCCAGGGGCCGATCGGAACGGTCTGACCAGGGATATAGGCCGATCCATACTGGTTATAGGACACCAGCGGCGCGTTGGGATTGCCGGTGAGCGCGACCAGCAGGTAGGGGCCGAAGATCTTGGCGTCGAGGGCGTCGCCCTGCGACACGGGGGTCCCCTCGCCGTTCTGGTGGGTCAGGGTCAGGCCGAGGTTGACCTCGAACTTCGGCGTCACGTTCCAGTCGAACTGCAGATTGCCGGTGGTCAGCTCGTTGCGGCCATAGGCCTTGTCGCCGGTGTAGAGATTGTTGAGGAAGCCGTCGCGCTGCTGATGCGAGGCGGAGACTTTCAGACCGGCGGTGTCGCCGATCGGCGCGTTCATCACCGCCTTTTCGACGTTCTGGTTGTAGTTGCCGTAGCCGACGTCCAGGTCCAGGCCCCACTTCCGGGTGGGCTTGGTGCGGTGGATGTTGATCACGCCGCCGATCGAGTTGCGGCCATAGAAGATGCCGGACGGACCGCGGTCGACTTCCACCGAAGACACGTCGAAGGGATCGACCAACTGGCCGAAGTTGGTGCCGATCACCACGTCGTCGATGATCAGTTCCACCGCCGGGTTCTGGCCCTTCTCCACGTCGGAGTAGCCGAGGCCGCGCACATAGATGGCCGAGGTGCCGGGACCGGCGCCGCTGCGGCCGATCTCGACGTTGGGGGCGAAGCCGCTGAGGTCTTCCAGGGTGCGCGGCTTGAGGGTCTCAAGCTGCTTGGCGTTCACGGCGGTGATCGCCGAGGGCACGTCCTGCAGCTTTTCCGCCACGCGGCGGGCGGTGACGATGACTTCGTCGACCTTGGTGCTGGAGGTCGCGGCCGCGGCCGTGGCGGCGGAGGCGACGGCCGGTATGGCGCCGGCGAGCGCGAGGGCGGAACCGGCGAGGAGAATCGTCCGGAGCGGGGTCGTCGTCTTCAAAGGGGTTTCCCTCCATGTCATGGCCCGCGCGTTCAGCGCGTAGCGGTGTAGCGGTGCGGAGGGGGGCAATGACCTTGGCCCGACAGGCCGTCAATATGGCCGGGAAGAGATGCCTCGAGCGTGACTCTGGCGCCACGCTTGCCGGCCTGGGCCGATCAGGCGGCTTCGGCTGGATGGAACGGGCACCAGTCTTCCCGCTGGACCAGATCCAGCACGAAGGCCGCCTTGTTCAGGCCGCCGAGCACCGCCCCGACGATGGACAGCTCGACGATATCGCCGTCGGTGAAATGGGCCTTCAACGCCGCATAGAGCTCCGGCGTCAGCCGGCCGCCCATGTTGGTCAGCGCCATCTCGTCCGCCAGAGCCAGGACGGCGCGCTCCGCCGGTTTGAAGTCCGCCTCGGCGTCGCCGCCGATGGCCTGGATCTGCGCGTCGGTGAAGCCGGCGGCCTTGGCCCCCGCCTCATTGTTACGGTTGCAGAACCAGCAGCCATGCGCCTTCGACAGCCGCAGGCGCAGGAGTTCCTTGTAGCGAAGCGGCACGTCGCCCTGAAAGAACAGGCCCTGGTAGAAATGGTTGAAGAAGAAGTCGCTGGCCTTGGGCGAATTGGCGAACACCTCGATGATCGTCGCATCCCCGGTCAGGGCGATCGCCCCGGCCCGGGCGGCCTTGTGCGCCTCGGTCATGGCGGTTTCTGGCACGCGCTGCATGAGCGTATCGGTCACTGGACTTCTCCCTGTTCTTTGCGGACAGGCGAGGCTAGGTCTGTTCAAAAGTCAACGCCGTCCAGCCGTGACGGGGTGTCTGGAGGATGGACATGTCGCAGCAGCCCCTGTCGGCGATCGATTTCTTCGATCCGATCTTTCTGCAGGATCCCTATCCGGCCTACAGCCGGTTGCGTGTGGAGGCGCCGGTCTATCGCGATCCGCGCACCAATATCGTCTTCATCTCGACCCATGAGCTGATCAACGAGGTCAATCGCCAGCCGGCGGTCTTTTCCAACAGTTTCGCCGAGGCGCTGCGCGGCGGCGCTGGCGGCGGCGAGATGGACCCCGAGGAACTGGCCATCGTCAGCCAGGGCCTGCCGCCGGTGAACACCATGCTGACCGCCGATCCGCCGGTGCACACCCGCTACCGCAAGCTCGGCGCCAAGGCCTTCACCTTCAAGCGGGTGGAGCAGATGGGCGCCTACATCGCGCAGGTGACGGACAGCCTGATCGACGGTTTCGCGGCCGACGGCCGCTGCGAGTTCAAGACCCAGTTCGCCGACTTGCTGCCCATGACCGTGATCGCCGACGCCCTGGGCGTGCCGCGCGCCGACATGCCGAGCTTCAAGCGCTGGTCGGACGGCTTCATCACCCAGCTGTCCGGTGTCGCCACCCGCGACGAACGCCTCGACGCCGCGCGGCGGATCGTGGAGTTCCAGCACTATTTCGTCGACATGATCGAGGAGAAGCGCGTCCGCCCCACCGACGACATCATCTCCGATCTCGTCCACGCCGATCTGTCGGAGGAGGGCGATCCCCGTAAGATGACCCATGCGGAGCTGATTTCCATGCTCCAGCAGATCCTGGTCGCCGGCAACGAGACCACGGCTCATTCGATCACCGCCGGCATGTACTACCTGCTCACCAAGCCGGGCCTGCTGGACGACCTGATCGCCGATCCGGAAATGACGCCCGGGTTCATAGAAGAGACCCTTCGCTACCTGGCGCCGGTCAACAACATGTGGCGGCTGGTGAAACAGGACACGCAGCTTGGCGGTCATTCGCTGAAGGCGGGCGAGATCCTGCTGGTCAGGTACGGTTCGGCCAATCGCGACGAGGCGCATTTTCCCGATGCCGACCGGTTCGATCCGCGCCGCGAGAACGCCCGCGAGCACCTGTCCTTCGGGGCCGGCATCCACACCTGCATCGGCGCCATGCTGGCCCGAAAGGAGATGGTCACCGCCTTCCCGATCCTGCTGCGCCGCCTGAAGCACCCGCGCTTGCAGGCCGGCCAGGGCGAGATGCGCTACAGCCCCAACGTGCTGCTGCGCGGCGTGCTGTCGCTGGACATCGCTTTCGACGCCTGACGGGGCGCCGTTGACCGGTAGTGCGGCGGAAGCTGGCGACACGGCGCGTGCGTTGATTGCCCATTTCCACGCGGTGACTGCCACATTTACCCGAAAAAACCGGCGGGACCCGAACCAAACCCGCAAGCTTGACTTTCTGATTTAAGCCTTCAGTCTCGTCATCCGGTAAATCGAGCGCGAAGCGCCGCCAAAAACCGGAGGAAACCGTGTCGAATACAGCACGCCTGCGCATTGCGCTTTTTGCCGGGTCGGCGATCACTCTGGCCGCGGGTTTTCCCGCCTTCGCCGCCCAGGCGGCGAGCGACAAGGACAAGGCTGCCGGCGCCAACCGGGTCGAGGAGGTGGTTGTCACCACCCGCAGGTCTTCGGAGAAGCTGCAGGATGTTGCGGTGGCCGTGACCGCCGTGACCAGCGCCCAGATCGAGGCGTTGAAACCCAGGACCCTGCTGGACTTCGCCGGCGAGGCGCCGAACGTGCTGATCGGTCTGAACACGGCGGGATCGGGCGCGTCGGCCATCTTCATTCGCGGTCTGGGCTACGCCGACATTGAAAAGGGCCAGAATCCGGTCGTCGGCCTGCTGATCGATGATGTCGTGATCGGCACCAGCACCGCCCAGCTGATCGACGCATTCGACATCCAGCAGGTCGAGATCGACCGTGGCCCGCAAGGCATATTCTACGGCAAGAACACCACTGGCGGGGCGATCAGTATTCATCGCAGCCGGCCGACCCACCAGTGGGGCCTGAGCGTTGACGCCGCGATCGGCGACTACGGGCAGCATCAGGGCCGCATAATCGCCAATGCGCCGGTCGGCTCCAACGCAGGCCTGAAGATCGGCTATTCGTTCCGCGAACGCGGCGGTTTCGACTACAATGTCTATACCAAGAAACCGTACGGCCGTGACGCCCTGGGAACAGCGAACATCGAGTTCGACTGGAAGCCCACGTCCAACCTGGACATATTGGCAAGCGCCGATTTCACGCATGAATACGGTGAGGGCACGCCGGTAACGATGGGCGACCCCGCCTTCGCTGCAAAGAACGGGGCCGACTACGCCGCCGGGAAGAACTTCCTGGGCGTGCCTATTCTCTTCAACAACGTCGGATCACCTTATATCCCTGGCGTAACCGTGCCGCTCGGCGTGCGCCAGTCGGCGGCCGCCTTCCCCGACCGCAACCAGCTGTCGCAGCAGCGCTACAGCCTGAATATGGTCTGGGACACGCCCTATGGGCAACTGACCTCGATCACCGCCTTCATCAAGCAGAACGACGCCACGGACCAGGATTTCGACGGCAGCTGCTTTGCCTACAACGCCCCGCCCGGAAGGGCGCCGTGCAATGTGATCGGCAATCCGTCGTTGGGTGGGCTTTATCTGCATACCTCCAGACCGCAGAAATACGACCAGTTCACGGAAGAATTGCGTTTCAGCCACGACTTCGGCAAGCGGGCCAAGCTCATGGTTGGGGCGTACTATTTCCATCATGACATCGCGGCGGTACAGCTGACGCGGCTCGGCCTTCCGTTCCTCGCCTACGATCAGGTCTGGACCAACCAGATATCCGGGGAATCAAATCACAGCATCTCTGTGTTTGGGAACCTTGACTACAATGTCACGGACCGGCTGAAACTGTCGGCGGGCATACGTTACATCGATGAGTCCACGTCATATCATAACGCCTACAACAATCTATTCTTCAATATACCGCTGATCAACGTGCATGATCACGCCTCCTGGTCCAAACCCATCACGCGGTTCGCCATCGAATATAAGGTGACAGACGAAAACCTGCTGTATTTCACCGTATCGGAAGGGTTCCGCTCGGGTGGCTTCTCACCGCGCGGCACACTGTCTGAGGGTCAGCCCACGTCGACCAACTATACCCCGGGTGCGGACTATCTCGCGTTCAACCCCGAGACGGACCGCGCATTTGAAGTTGGATCGAAGAACCGGTTCTTCGATAATCAACTGACCCTGAACCTGGTCGGATTCTACACATTGGATGACGGGAGCCAGGCCGGGAGCGTTGTTCAGACGGGTAGCTATGGGCCGGGCACCAACACCTATATCGTCAATCTGCCGCAAATTAAGATCTATGGGGTCGAACTCGAATCTTCCTTGCGGCCGCAGTCTGTCCCCGGCCTGACCCTGGCGTTCTCCGGCGGCTATGAGCACGGCACGCCCCCCACGGGGAGTCTTCCCGGGATCTACTTTCCCATCGGGCCGGGCGGCCAGGCGGGAGCGCCAGGATCGGTCTACCCCGTGGTCGCCGGCGCCTTCGCCAATGCCCCGCCCTGGAACTTCCAGATCAGCGGCGACTACAGCCACCCGCTTGGCCCTGGGGTCGTCGACTTCAGCGTCCGCTATCACTGGACCGACAAATATATCATCGGCGGGTTGGGCGCGCCCTATTACGACTACGAAAATGCCTATGGGCTCGTGGATGCGTCCATTTCCTACGCCTGGAAGAACTACAAGCTGACGGTGTCAGGGAAGAACCTCGGAAACGCGCTCTACCTGTCCAACACCCTGGCGGCCGTGGATTTCCAGGGTTGGGGCGATCCGCGCACTTTCCTGGTGGAGCTCCAGGCCAAGTTCTAGCCGGCGGCCTCGGGACGAAGCCGTCGGCGCCGCTACGGACGCGTGACGCTACGTGAATTTTCGTCGCTCACGTGACGTCCTGGTCCGGGGCATGGCCGTCGCGGCGCGCGGCGTCGTACGACGTCGTCGCCTGTAAAACAGACAGGCCTGTTTGTTTAAATCGGCAATGGCCGTTTCAAGCAGGCCGGTTGTTGGCTGCGTGCGCTGTGGCTATGGTCGCTGTCGAAAGACGGTCGCAAAGAGACCGCGTTGAATTCAAAGGCGAGCAGGTCGGGTATGGCGGATTCCGGGGGCATGAGTTCCAAAGTTGTGTTGATTTCGGGCGGCGCCAGCGGCATCGGCGCGGCGGCGGCGCGGATTTTCGCCGGCCGGGGGGCCAAGGTGGCGATCGGCGACATTCAGGTGGAGAAGGGCGCGGCCCTGGCGGCCGACCTGGGCGACAGCGCCATCTTCGTTCGCCTCGACGTCACCAGTGAGGCCAGCTGGCGCGAGGCGCTCGTCGAGACCCTGACCGCCTTCGGGGCGCTCACCACGGTGGTCAACTCGGCCGGCGTGTCGATTCCGGCGAGCATCGAGGATGAGACCCTGGACGGCTTTCACCGCACGATGGCGATCAATCTCGATGGCACCTTCCTGGGCTGCAAGATCGCGGTGGAGGCGCTCAAGGGCGGCAAGGGCGGCGCCATCGTCAATATCGCCTCGACCCTGGGCGCGCGCAGCGGCGCGATCTTTCCCGCCTATTCGTCGTCCAAAGCCGGCGTGCGGCTGCTGACCCGGTCGGTGGCGCTGCACTGCGCGGAACAGGGCTACGACATCCGTTGCAACGCGGTCCTGCCGGGCGCCATCCACACCGAGATGGTCGAAGGTTATATCGCCGCGGGCGAGGCGGCCGGCGGTTCCCGCGAGGACGTAATTTCCGGTTTCGCCTCCGTTCACCCCCTCAAGCGCCTGGGCCGCCCCGAGGAGGCCGCCGCGGCGGTGGTGTTCCTGGCGTCCGACGAGGCCGGCTACATCACCGGTGCGGATCTGCCGGTCGATGGCGGCTATCTGGCCTGACCCTTAACGCAAGGATTGTTTCCCATGGCTCACGATGACGCCGCCGCGGCGCCGACCCTCGACATCGCCCGTTGCCCCCTGGCCGAGATCAACGCCTTTGATCCCGCCATCCTCAACGATCCCTATCCCTACTATCGCCGGTTGCGCAGCGAGGCGCCGGTGTTCCGGGATCCGAAGACCGGCATCGTCTCCGTCTCGACCTATGACCTGATCATGGAGGTCAACCGCCAGCCGTCGGTGTTTTCCAACGCCTTCGGTGAAGCGCTCCGGTCGGGGTCGACCGGGACCATGGATCCTGAGGAAATGGCGATCATGAAGGACGGGATCGCGGTGGTGGACACCATGCTCACCGCCGATCCGCCAGCGCACACGCGCTATCGCAAGCTGTCGGCCAAGGCCTTCACCCATAAGCGCGTCGAACAGATGGGCGCCTATGTGGCCAAGGTCACCAACGACCTCATCGACAGCTTCGTCGATCAGGGGGCCTGCGAGTTCAAATCGGCCTTCGCCAACCACCTGCCGATGATCGTCATCGCTGACTCCCTGGGCGTGCCGCGGTCCGACATGGACCGGTTCCACCGCTGGTCGGACGCTTTCGTGGTCCAGCTCGGCGGCGTTTCAGACCGCGAGACACGGCTTGAGGCCGCCCGGCGGATCGTCGAGTTCCAGCGTTATTTCATCGACCGCATCGAGGAAAAGCGGGCCAATCCCACCGAGGACGTGATCTCCGACCTCGTCCATGCCACCCTGGCGGAAGAGGGCGACGCCCGGACGATGGACTATTCCGAGTTGCTGTCGATTCTCCAGCAGCTGCTGGTGGCCGGCAACGAGACCACCGCCCACACCCTGACCGCCGGCCTCTATTATCTCACCGCCGATCCTGCTCTGCGGGCGCGGGTGGCGGCCGATCCCGAGCTGATTCCCAGCTTCGTTGAGGAGACCCTGCGGCTGCTGACGCCGAGCCACAATATGTGGCGCGTGGTGAAGCAGGACGCAGAGATCGGCGGCTTCCCGGTGAAGAAGGGCGAGATCATGCTGGTCCGCTATGGCTCCGGCAACCGGGACGAGAGCCATTTCCCGCACCCCGACGATTTCGATCCGGCCCGCCCGGACGCTCGGGAACATCTGGCCTTCGGCGCGGGAATCCACACCTGCATCGGTGCGCAGCTGGCCCGCAAGGAGATGGTCACGGCCTTCCCGATCATTCTCGACCGGCTGAAGAACCCGCGCTTCCCCGCCGGTCGCAACGCCTTCCGCTACAGCCCCAACATGCTCCTCCGCGGCGTGGCCGAACTGCACATCGAGTTCGACCGGTAACGATGGCGCCTTTGACGTCGCCCCGGGGTGTCGACGATGCGCAGGCGGACGACTTCGACCGCCTGCTGGCGAGGTTCGAGCCCGAGGGGCTCGGGCCGGAAGGGCCCGGCTGGCAGCAGCGCAAGAGCGCCCAGACCCGGATCGGCATCCTGGAAGCGGCGATCGACTGTCTGGCGACTCATGGCTACGCGCGCACAACCACCCAGCTGATCGCCGAAACCGCCGAAATCTCCCGTGGCGCCATGCTGCATCACTATCCCACCAAGGGCGCGCTGATCTCGGCGATCATCGCCTACTGCTTCTACAAGCGCATGCAGATGCTCGCCGAAGGCGTGCGCAACATCAGCGAACTGCAGCGGATCCAGGAATTCGCCGGGCTCGAGATTCTGTGGCGCAGCTTCTTCACCCGGGAGCATCGCGCCTATCTTGAGCTCAACATCGCCGCGCGAACCGACACGGAGGTCCGCGACAGCTTCGCGCCGCAGGCCCGGCGGTTCACCGAGGTCTGGCGGCAGGAGGGTATCCGGATCTTCCCCGAATGGGCCGGCGAACAGGCGCGCCTGGCGCGGGCCAGCGACCTCGTCGAGGCTGTGCTTGAGGGGCTCTCGCTCAACCACGACGCCTGGGATTCTCCGGCCCGCATATCCCGGGTGAGGACGTTCCTGCGTCAGATGGTGGGGCAGATCTACGCCGGGGTCCTCGACTTTTCCGAGCCTGGAGGCGGTCCCGCCTGATCGCGGCTTGGCGGCCCCGGCATTTCTCGCTAATTCTCGCGGGAACACAGGGCGGGGAGCCTCAGCACGATGGACGTTCATGGATGGTGGAGCGCCGCGGCGCCCCTGGTGACCGCCGTGGTTTTCAAGGTCGTTGGCGCGGTCATACTTTATATGGTCGGCCGCTGGCTGATCCAGATGGCGGTCGGGCTGCTCTCGCGCGTGCTCACGGCCCGCAACTTCGACGCCACCCTGCAACGCTACATCGCCAATATCCTGGGCGTTGCCCTGAACATCGTGCTGGTCGTCGCCATCCTTGGCTACTTCGGCGTGGAAACCACCAGCTTCGCCGCCCTGCTCGCGGGCCTCGGCCTGGCGATCGGCGCGGCCTGGTCGGGCCTGCTGGCCAATTTCGCCGCCGGCGCGTTCCTGATCATCTTCCGGCCGTACAAGGTCGGCGACTATGTCGTGGCCGGCGGGATCGAAGGCACGGTCGCCGAGATCGGCCTGTTCAACACCACGCTTCTGACCCCCGACAACGTCACCACCATTGTCGGAAATTCCAAGGTCTCCAGCGACACGATCAAGAATTTCAGCGCCCATTCCTACCGCCGCGTCGACCGCACGGCGCAACTGGCCTTCGGCGTCGACGCGCTTGACGCCATCGCGCGGCTGAAGCCCGCCCTGGCCGCCATCCCCAATGTGGTGGCCGATCCCGCGCCGGACGTGGAGATCTTCGACTTCAACGCCCTGGGCACGGTCCTGGCCGTGCGCCCCTACTGCCACACCGACCACTACTGGCAGGTCTATTTCGACACCAATAAGCTCATCGCAGCCACCTTCGGCGCGGCGGGCTATCCCGCGCCGTTCATTGTGCAGGAGCATCGGCCCGGTCCGGCGGTGGTCTGAGTCCCGCGCCGGGGCGCGCCCCGGCGATTTCAAAACCGCGTTGCGAAATTCGGCGATTGCCAACCTCTCGCAAAAGCATCACTCTCGCTGAAAACAAGCAGGGAGGCTTTTTATGGCGCGGGAGGGGCCGGACTATCGGCTGGTCATCTTCCTAGTTGGGTTGACCCAACTGATCGTGACCACGGATTTCTCGATCATCGCCGTCGCCCTGCCGTCCATCGGACGCCAGCTCCACGTGCCGCCCGAGATGCTGTCCTGGGTGATTTCGGCCGCCGCCCTGACCGGCGGCGGGTTTCTCATTCTCGCCGGCCGCGCGGCCGACATCCTGGGCCAGCGCCTGTGCCTGCTGATCGGCCTGACCTTGTTCGGGCTGGGCTCCGTGGTCTCGGCCCTCTCGCCGGATTTCACCGTGCTGATCGCGGCGCGCGCTTTCCAGGGCCTCGGCGGGGCCATTCTCCAGCCGGCCAACTTTTCCCTGATCAACACCCTGGTGCCGGAGGGCGCGCCGCGCCGCCAGGCCATGGGCGTGTTCGGGATCATGCAAGGTCTGTCCCTGATCATCGGCCTGATGATCGGCGGGGTGCTCACCACCCATCTCGGCTGGCGCAGCGTCTTCCTGCTCAATCCGCCGATCGCCGCCCTGGCCATCGCCATCACCCTGAAGGCTGTCCCGCGCAAGGCTCTGGCCGCCACGGACCGCAGCATAGACTGGGCGGGCGCTGTCCTGATCATGACCGGCATGGCGCTGGTGCTCACAGCGGTGTCGATGATGGGCCATGAGGGCTGGACCGCGACGCGGCCCTTGACCTTGCTGGCGGGGGGGCTTGTCGCCTTCGCCCTGTTCTTCGTGGCCGAGGGACGCGTCCGCGCGCCGCTGGCGCCGCTGTCCATGTTCGGGCGCCGCAACTTCACGGTCGCCAACCTGATCCTGCTGCTGCATCTCGCCGGGGTCGGCGGCGTCTTCGTTCTTCTCAACGTCTATATGCAGACCGGCCTGAAAATGTCGGCCATGGAGTCGGGACTGGGCATGATGCCCTACGCCCTGGCCGTGATGGCGTCCGGCCAGGCCATGGCGCCGATCATGGCGCGGCTGCCGCATCGCGTGATCGTGTTCGGCGCCTTCGGGCTCTATGGCCTGGGTCTCGCGCTCCTGGCCGTGCTCAGCCTTGAACCCAATTATTGGCTGGCCATCGCCCTGGGGTCGGTGGCCATCGGGTTGGGCGCGACCACGGCGTTCATGGCCCTGATGGCCGACGCTACATCCGACATTCCCGCGCTCCAGCAGGGGGCCGCCTCGGCCGTCCTGATCACCGCCCAGCAGATCGGCGTGCCCCTGGGCGCCAGCGTGGCCCTGTCGGTCCTGGGCCTGTCGGGATGCGCGGGCCTGGGGGCGTTCAAGGACGCCTATATGGTCCTGGCGGTCGCCGTCGGCGCAGGCCTTGTCCTGGCGGTCTTGACCCTTCGGCCGACCCCGGTCTCCCCTGAAGTCTCCTTCGTTCACAGCTAAACGGAACCGTCGCGTCTATGTCCCTTGCCGCCGCCGCCAAGGCGAAATCCCAACCCAATGAGCTGGCTCTCGCCGATGAGCAGGGCCCGATTTCCTGGGCCGAGCTCGACACGATCCTGAACCGGGCGACAAACGCCCTGCTCGCCGCCGGTCTGGCGGAGGGTCAGCGCATCGGCGTGTTCGCCAACAACAGCGCCGAGACCGTGCTCGCCTATCTGGCCGGCCTGCATGCGGGAATTTCCTCGATACCGATCAACTTCCATCTGACGGCCGAGGAAGTAGCCTACATCCTCACCGATGCGCAGGCGGGGCTGCTGTTCGTCGGCCCGGAAACGGCCGAGGTCGGAGTCGAGGCGGCGAAGCTGGCCGGCGTGCCGATCGTCATCGGCTGGCGTACGGAGGCCGCCGGCGTTCGGCCCTGGCTTGCGTTCGTAGCGTCGGGCCCGGATGTCGAGCCGCCGATCACCCAGGCGCCCCGGCCCTATCTGCACTACACCTCCGGCACCACCGGCCGGCCGAAGGGCGCAGTGACGCCGCCGACCATGTTCCCCGCCGCGGACAATGTGGCCGACTTCTTTCAGGCCCTGCGCGACCAGGTCGCTCTTGCGGCGCCTGGCCCTGGCCTGGCCGTCGGGCCGCTCTATCACACCGGTCCGCTCGGCTCGACGCGGCAGCTGGGCGGCGGCAAGCCCCTGGTGACCCTGCGACGCTTCGATCCGGAGACGGTTCTGGCGACGATCGAACGCTACAGGATCACCAGCGTCCTGATGGTGCCGACCCACTTCCAGCGACTCCTGGCCCTGCCGGTCGAAGTCCGCGCCAAATACGATGTCTCGAGCCTTGTGGCGGTCCCGCACACCGGCGCCGCGTGTCCGCGCGACGTGAAGCGGGCGATGATCGAGTGGTTCGGGCCGGTGCTGATGGAGGCCTATGGCGGCACCGAGTCCGGCACCACCAACATGATCTCCTCCGAGGAGTGGCTCCAGAAGCCGGGCTCTGTGGGTAAGACCCTGCCCCCCTTCGAGTTGCTGGTGATCGGCGAGGATGGCGAGGAAGTGCCCCAGGGCGGTGTCGGCCAGCTCTATTTCCGCGACACCACCGGCCGCGGGATCATCTACCACAACGATCCCGCCAAGACGGCCGCCGCGCACCTGCGCCCCGGAGTCTTCACCCTGGGCGAGGTCGGCTATGTGGACGAGGACGGCTATGTGTTCATCACCGACCGGGTAAGCGACATGATCGTCAGCGGCGGGGTGAACATCTACCCGGCCGAGGCCGAGCAGGTGCTGATCCGCCATCCCGAGGTTGTGGACGTGGCCGTGATCGGCGCCCCGAACGAGACCATGGGCGAGGAGGTCAAGGCCCTGATCATGGCCAAGGATCCGGCCAATCCGCCGACCCATGCCGAGCTCGACGCCTTCGCCAGGCAGCATCTGGCCGGGTTCAAGTGCCCCCGGTCCTATGATGTGGTGGCCGATCTCGGGCGCAACGCCATGGGCAAGGTCAATAAGCGCAACCTGCGGCGGCCCTATTGGCCCACAGAGCGCACCATCGGCGGCTGACCGACGGATCGTTCGGGACTCAATAAGAAGACACGGGGAGAGACGCGGTATGGCTTTGGTGGCGGTGTTCGGCGCGAGCGGCCGGCAGGGGCTGGCGCAGGTGCGGCAGCTGAAGGCGGCGGGACATGAGGTGCGGGCGATCTCCCGCCGCGCCGATCCGTTCTATGGCGAGGACTTCGGCAAGGTCGAGGTCGTGCCCGCCGATCTCTACGACGAGGACTCCTGCGTCGAAGCGCTGCAGGGCGCCGACGCGGCCTTCTACACCCATCCGCTGCGCGCCCGTGAAGACCGGGTCGAACTCGTGGCCCGCGTCGGCCGCGCCGGTTATCGCGCCGGGGTCAAGCGGGTTGTGTGGAACACCTCAAGCTGGATTCCGGACAAGGCCGGAGACCATTTCACCTATGCCAACAACACCAAGGGCATCAACGCCCTGTGGCGGACGGGCGTGGGGGCGACGGTGTTCGGCTCGGTGCTGTTCATGGACAATCTGCTGACCAACTGGGCCTTCCCGTTCATCGTCAACGAGGGCCGCTACGTCTATCCGCACAAGCCGGATCTGGAGTGCAGCTGGATCAGCCTCGACGACGTGGCCAAGTTCATGATCGCGTCCATCGACCGGCCCGATCTGGAGGGCGCCTGGCTCAACATCGGCGGTCCCCAGATTCTGAAGCCCACCGAAGTCTCGGCCATGCTGACCAAGGCCGTGGGACGCAACATCAAATACGATCCCAGCACCCCGCAGCAGTTCGGCAAGCACCTGGCCGACGCCTTCGGCGACGAGATGAGCGACGCCGAGCGGGCCGTGATCGAGCCCTCCATCGCCGCCTTCTATGAGTACAACAACAACAGCCCCATGAAGCCGTTCAAGGTGGACATGGGCCCGGTGCTGGAGCGGATCCCTATCGAGCTCGAGACCATGGAGCAGTGGGCCGCCCGCCAGGAATGGCGCCTCTCCAACAAGCCACGCCCCCCGGCCGGGTGAGACCGGTGAACGTCGTGACTCGGACCTAGGGGACGCTCAGACATGGCTCTGGTGGTGGTTTTCGGTGCGGCCGGTCGGCAGGGCATCGCACAGGCGCGGCAGCTCAAGGCTGCCGGCCATGCGGTCCGCGCGATTGCGCGCCGCCCCGATCCCTTCCTGGGCGAGGATCTCGGCGAGGTCGAGATCGTGGCGGCCGACGTCTACGATGAGGACTCCTGCGTGCGCGCCATGCAGGGGGCTGACGCGGTCTTTTACACCCACCCGGTCCGCGCGCTGGTGGACAGGGTGCAGGCGGTGACCACCATCGGCCGCGCCGCGGTCAGGGCCGGCGTCGGGCGGGTGGTCTGGAACGTCTCTGAGTGGATTCCGGACAAGGCCGGCGATCCCTTCACCTATGGCGCCAATACGGTGGCCTTGAACGCGCTATGGCGGACGGGCGCCCCCGCCACCGCATTCGGCTCAGTGCTGTTCATGGACAATCTGCTGACCAACTGGGCTTTCCCGTTCCTCGTCAATGAGGGGCGCTACGTCTATGCGCACCATCCCGATCTGGAGTGCAGCTGGATCAGCCTGGATGACGTCGCGAAATTCATGATCGCCGCCATCGACCGGCCCGATCTGGAAGGCGCCTGGCTGAACATCGGCGGTCCGGAAATTCTCAAGCCGCCGCAAGTGGTCCGGATCCTGTCGGACGCCATGGGGCGGCCGATCAAATATGACCCCAGCACGCCGGCTCAGTTCGGCCGGAATCTCGCCAACGCCTTCGGCGAGGAGATTCCCGAAGCCGACAAGCAAGGTCTCGCGGAGACCATCGGGCGCTTCTACGAATTCAACAACACGACCCCGCTCAAACCCTTCCGGGTGAACATGGCGCCGGTGCTGGAGCGCATCCCCATCGAACTGGAGACCATGGCCCAATGGGCCGCGCGGCAGGAGTGGCGGATCACCAATAAACCTCGACCGCCGGCCGGCTGAGGCCGCGGCGACCGAGACGACAGACTTCAACGAAACAACAGACTGGGAGACAGGAACGATGGCTTTGGTGGCGGTGTTCGGCGCGAGCGGCCGGCAGGGATTGGCGCAGGTGCGCCAACTGAAGGCGGCGGGACATGAGGTGCGGGCGATCTCCCGCCGCGCCGATCCGTTCTATGGCGAGGATTTCGGCGAGGTCGAGGTGGTTGCGGCCGACATCTACGATGAGGATTCCTGCGTCGCGGCCCTGGAAGGCGCCGACGCGGCCTTCTACACCCACCCCCTGCGCGCCCGCGTCGACCGGGTGCAGGCGGTGACGACCGTCGGACGGGCCGGCAAGCGGGCCAATCTGAAGCGCGTGGTGTGGAACACCTCGGGCTGGATCCCCGACAAAGCCGGCGATCCCTTCACCTACGGCAGCAACACCGTGGCCATCAATGCGCTCTGGCGCACCGGCGTGCCCGCGACCGTGTTCGGCTCGGTGCTGTTCATGGACAATCTGCTGACCAACTGGGCCTTCCCCTTCATCGTCAACGAGGGCCGCTACGTCTATCCGCACAAGCCGGACCTGGAGTGCAGCTGGATCAGCCTCGACGACGTGGCCAAGTTCATGATCGCGTCCATCGACCGCCCCGACCTCGAAGGCGCCTGGATGAACATCGGCGGACCGGAAATCCTGCAGCCTCAGACCGTCGCCAAGCACCTCACGGACGCGGTCGGCCGGGAAATCAAATACGATCCCAGCACCCCCGCTCAGTTCGGCCGCCACCTGGCGGACGCCTTCGGCGATGAGATCAGCGACGCCGAGAAGGAGGTGCTCGCCAAGGGCATCGGCGCTTTCTACGAGTACAACAACGCCAGCCCCCTCAAGCCCTTCCGGGTCGACATGGGACCGGTGCTGGAGCGTATTCCAATCGAGCTCGAAACCTTCGCCGACTGGTCGAAGCGCCAGGAATGGCGCCTGACCAACAAGCCCCGCCCGCCGGCCGGCTGAGCCTCCAGACCTTCAAGATCAAAGACACACGGAAAAAGGGAAGACAACGATGGCCTTGGTGGCGGTGTTCGGGGCGGCGGGACGGCAGGGTCTCGCCCAGATCCGGCAATTGAAGCGGGCGGGGCATCAGGTGCGGGCGATCTCGCGCCGCGCCGACCCCTTCTATGGCGAGGATTTCGGCGAGGTGGAAATCCGCCCCGCCGACCTGCGGGATATCGAGTCGGTGGTCGCGGCCATGGAGGGCGCCGACGCGGCGTTCTACACCCATCCCCTGAAAGCCCCGGTCAGTCTGATCGAGGGGGTCACCGTCATTGGCCAGGCCGCGGTGCGGGCCGGGCTCAAGCGGGTGGTGTGGAACACCTCCAGCTGGATCCCGGACCGGCCCGGCGATGCGTTCAGCTACGCCGGCAATACCGCCGGGCTCAACGCCCTGTTCCGCACCGGGGCGCCGGCCACGGTGTTCGGCTCGGTCCTGTTCATGGACAATCTGCTGACCAACTGGGCCTTCCCGTTCATCGTCGGCGAGGGCCGCTACGTCTATCCCCACAAGCCGACCATGCAGGCCAGCTGGATCAGCCTGGACGACGTGGCCAAGTTCATGATCGCGGCCATCGACCGGCCGGATCTGGAAGGCGCCTGGCTCAACATCGGCGGTCCGGAAGTGCTCTATCCGCCGCAGGTGGCCGAGCTTCTGTCCGAGGCTGTGGGCCGGCCGATCAAATACGATCCCAGCACGCCCAAACAGTTCGCCAAGAACCTGTGCGACGCCTTCGGCGATGAGATGTCGGCGGAAGAGCGGGCGGTGACCGAGCCCTTCATCGAGGCCTTCTACAACTACAACAACGACACCCCCCTGACGCCGTTCAAGGTCGACATGGGGCCGGTGCTGGAGCGCATCCCGATCGAACTGGAGACCATGCGCGACTGGGCCAAGCGCCAGGACTGGCGCCTGACCAACAAGCCGCGCCCGCCGGCGGGGTAAGCAGCCGGGTGATCCAGGCCCACAAGCGCTTGCGAATAACTCTCAATATATATCATGTCGAAGATGTAACGGAAAGGTGATGGACTTTTAAATTGCGGCGTCTTCCGGACTCTGCCGTGTCATGTTCAAATAATGGCGTGGGGGGTTCAATCGCGGAACGATAAGTTCCCGGGCAATTGGACCTTAGACAGATGAGCAAGAATTGGCTATCAACGGCTTTGGCCGGGATATCGTCCGCGATCGCCCTGGGCGTCCCGATCACTTCGGCGTACGCAACCAGTAACTTCATTGGCTATCTGGATGTCGACGTGGGCGCTGGCGTCGCTCACGTGGCGCTCTACTCGGACAAGAGAATTTCCGATGCTGGACCGATTGACATAACCTCGATCTGGGGAAATTTCCGAGAGATTGGCACGGGCGGCAAACCGGATACGTATTTTACCTCCCTTACATTAGACCCAGCGAATAGTGGACCATTCGGGGATCTGTCATCGGGAGATGGTCCCACTGACAACAAAATACTTAGTCCAAGTACTCTGATTGCAAATCCGACAGCTGCACACCTTACAACTGGTGGATTTATATTTTCTTATTCCGTCGATCCGAACGATAGCTATCAACTCTACTATGCTGGGGGATCTTACCAGGGGTGCTGGAGTGTCGGCGGCGACTGCGCTCCTCGAAACGTGATCTTCAGCGTTCCAGAGCCATCAACCTGGACGCTCATGTTCTTCGGCATTGGCGGTGTCGGGGCGGCGTCGCGTTTTTCGCGGCGGCGTGGAAGGGTCGGCCTTGAGCGCGCCTGACAGGCGTTGGTGACCGTCCCGCCGGGGCGGGACGGTGCAACCTCGGGGTCGAGCCGGCCTGAGCTGACTTCAGCTCAGGCCGCAGCGGCGGCCTTGGCGATCGCGGGCTCCTTGGTCCACTCCAGGCCCCGGCGCAGCAGATCGTAGAACACCGGCAGGGCCCAGGAGCCCGGTTCCGGCACCGGATAGAACTCCATCAACGGCAGCATGTCGTAGTGGCCGCGGCAGTGGCCGAGGGTGAGATAGAGCACCTCGCCCGCGCCGACCGGATGCAGATAGAACACCGGGTGCTTCGCCTTGGGCCAGGTGTGTTCGATGAAGCCGGTGGCCTCACCCTCGAACTCGGTCTCCAGCAGCACGTGGCGCTCGCCATGCAGGTCGGAAAGATAGAGCTCGTCCGTGGCTTCGAAGGGCTCGACGCCCTTGACCAACGGGTGGTCGGGATCGGCCACTGTCACGGTGTAGGGCTGGATCGGCGGGTGGGCGATGAACTGCGAGCCCAGGGTCTCCATGAAGTGCGGCGCCCAGCGGGGAGCGTCGACGCCGGTGGCCAGGAACCGCAGGATCGAGTTGGTGCCATGCAGCGCGTACCAGCGCCCGCCCGCCTCAAGCCACGCGCGCAGCGCCTCCTGCTCGTCCAGCCGGGGCGTGACGTCGCAGGTATAGGTCACCAGGATGTCGGCGGCGCGGATGGCCTCGAGGTTGGAATAGTCCTCGAACACCCGCACCCGCACCCGGTCGTCCTCGGCCAGAAGCTTGAGGAGTTCCAGGCGGGCGTGGTCGATGTCGTGATACTTCCCGCCGGCGACGAGGACGGCGTTGATGCGTTTGCGCGAGGGGTCGGACATGGGGCCCTCAGTACTGGACGCGCTTGGTGACGCCGCCGTCGATGACGACGTTGGTCCCGGTCATGAACGGGCAGGCGGGCGAGGCCATGAAGGCGATGGCCTTGGCCACTTCCTCGCCGGTGCCGAGCCGGCCCATGGGCACGGACTTGACGGTCTGCTCGTACAGCGGGGTCATGTGGGTCTTGATCATGTCCCACGATCCGCCCTGGATGAAGACCGGTCCCGGCGAGACGGTGTTGACGCGGATGCCCTTGGGGGCGAGCTGCTGGCTGAGGGCCGAGGCGTAGTTGATCACCGCCGCCTTGACGGCGTTGTAGGCCTGCGGGCCGAAGAAATCCTCCAGGGCCGCGGTCGAGGAGACCGCGACGATCGAACCGTTCTTCGACTTCTCCAGGAAGGGCAGGGCGGCCTGGACGCCGCGGAACGTGGCCAGAAGGTCCAGTTCGAAGGTGTTCTTCCATGTCTCCTCGCTGGCCGGGCCGCCGCCGGCGGAGGCAAAGGAAATGAAGATGTCGCAGCCGCCGAGGCCCTCGGCCGCCCGGGCCACCCAGGCGCCGTAGGCCGCCGCGTCGGCCATGTTCACGGATTCACCGAGCGCCTTGACGCCCTTGGCGCTGAGCGAGGCCACGGTGGCGTCCACGCCCTCCTGACCGCGCGCGCAGATCGCCACATCGCAACCTTCGGCCGCCAGGGCCTCCGCCGTCGCGCGCCCGATACCCTTGCTCGCGCCCGCCAGAACGGCCTTAAGGCCCTTGAGACCGAGATCCATCGCGTTTGCTCCCTGAATGATCCGCCGGCAAAAACCGACAAGCTTGTTTGTTATTGCCGGACTATAGGGGATGATCCACCCTCGTCTAGCCGGGCGGCGCGTGACCGCCTAAAAAAAGGCGAAGGGCCCGGCGGGGTTCGACGATCTGGCCCGAGGACGGCGATCAATGGACGATATCAGCCTGCGCGTACTGGCCCAGCTGGAGCCTGAAGGCCTGGATGCCGAAGGTCAGAGCTGGCAGCAGCGCAAGAGCGTTCAGACCCGCATCACCATTCTTGAAGCGGCGATCGATTGCCTTCAGCAGCACGGTTACGGCCGCACGACCACGCAGCTGATCGCCGAGATGGCCGGCATCTCACGCGGCGCCATGCTGCATCACTACGCCACCAAACAGGATCTGATTTCGTCGGTGATCGACTACACCGTCTACAAGCGGATGGAGGTTTTCCTGGAGGGTATCCGCGCCCTGAAGGATTCGGCCCGGATCGACGAGATGGCCGGGATCGAGATCTCCTTCCAGAGCATGCTGACGCGGGAGTTCGCCGCCTATCTTGAACTGGCCATCGCGGCCCGCACAGACCCTGATCTGGCCGAGATCTTCCTGCCCAAGGCGCGGCGCTTCGATCAGACCGAGCTGGCCGAAATTATTCGCGCCTTCCCCGAATGGGCGGAAAATCCGGACGGCTACGCCCTGGCGATGGACTACGCCAACGCCGCGCTCGAGGGGCTGGTGATCAATCGTGACATCTGGCCGGAGCGCGATCAGCGGGTGCTGTGTCATTTCGTCGGAAAGACGATCGCCATGCTGCGACGGGGCGACCTGACGGTTCCGGCCTGATCCGACGGCGCGATCGATCGGGAACCCAGGCGGGCTTCGGGCGTTCCACGGCGGCGAGAGCACGGCCACGCAGAGGTGGCCGTCGTGGTCGCCGGCGCGAGCCGCGGTGCTAGGAGCCTGTGCCGCGATCGTGGTAGGTTTAGTGGCAACGTTAAGGGGTGCCTCATGAGAAAGTCTGTCCCGGTTCTTCTGGCCGGAGTCATGGCCCTGTCGGGCCTCGCTTTCGTCGCCCAGGCGGCCGAGCCCTCCGCCCAGGATTATCTTAAGGAAATCCAGACCGCCGCGGCGGGCCCGACGCAGCCCAGCGCGAGCCCGGTGACCGGGGTGTGCGAAAACGGCGAAGCCCGCGACGAGAACGGCGCCTGCCCGGTCGTCGATGAGGCAGGGCCGCAACGTGGTTTCACCCTGTTCTCCGGCTCCATGACCAAGCCGCAGGTCGCGCCGTCGAAGCCGGCGTCCCAGACCGCGGTGGCGCGTGAGGTGCGGCCTGTCGCCGCGGCGTCAGACAGCCTGCGTTGCGGCCTGCTTTGCGACCTGAAGATCAGTTTCAAGACCGGTTCATCGGTGCTGACGCCTGACAGCGAGATCAAGCTGTCCCGGTTCGCCGATGCGTTGCGTGACGCCTCCCTGGTGCGTAAGCGCTTCGAGATCGCCGGTCACACCGACGCTTCCGGGTCCGCGGACAAGAACCGCGCCCTGTCGCAGGCGCGGGCCGAGGCCGTAAAGGCCTTCCTCGTGGCGCACGGTGTCGACACCGGACGCCTTCAGGCCAAGGGCTACGGGGCCGAGGGGCTTGCCTACCCCAATGCGCCCACCGATCCGCGCAACCGTCGGGTCGAAGCTCGGGTTTTGAACTAAGACCTTGGTGCCCGCCGCCGCGAGGATTAACGCTTCCAAGCCATGGCTGGGGCGAAACGGGGTCGATCCGGGGGGACTATGATTTCACCACGCGCATGGCGGGCCGGTCTGGCGGCGATCACCGCGCTTGGCGCCGTCGCGGCGGCGAGTGTCGCGCTGCCACAGACCGCGCCGCTCCCGCCCAATCTCACTATTGAGCAAAAGACACAGCAACAGTCACGCGAGTTCGTGAATCCCGCCGCCCGGACGGAACCTGTGCGGCGGCAGCGCGCGACCGACGTGTTCTCCGGTCCGGCGAAGGAAGTCTGCCAGCTCTCCGATTCCCCGACGCTGGCTTTCGATTTCCATGAAGGCGTGATCGACGACGACGCCCACATTCTCTCCGAGCGCGACAAACAGACCGCCTGGGGCGGGGCGCTGGGCCATCGCATCACCCCCCACGAACTCTGCGAAATCCGCGACCGGCTGGCCACGCGCATCTTCGCCCGCGGCGTCCTGGCGCGGGTGATCATCCCGCCACAGACCATCTCCGCCGGCACGGTGCATTTCCGGGTCATCGCGGCCAAGATCATCTCCGTCCGTTTCGACGGCGCCGACGTCGGTCCGGCCCAGGCCAAGGCCGAGGCCTACCTCAACCATCTGCGCCGCCGCGACCGCTTCGACCTCGACACCGCCCAGCGCTGGCTGCTGCTGGTGAACGATATCCCCGGCATTCAAGCCAACGCCAAGATCGTCCACTCCACCACCCCCGGGGCGCCGCCGGAAGGCCTCGATCTGATCGTGTCGATCAAGCGCACGGCGATCGATGAATTCGGCCTGATCTCCAATTCGAACGCCAAGACCCTGGGCCCCTGGAGCGCCATTACCCGGGTCGATTTCAACGGTTTCACGCCGTTCGGCGAGCGCACCTCGCTGATCGCCTACAGCACCCTCGGCAACAATCGCCAGGAAGTCGCTCAGATCATCGAGACCGCCAGGCTGGGCGACAGCGGCCTGTTCGCCCAGGCGTCCTTCGCCTGGGGTCATTCGCGACCGGGCGATGTGCTCAAGGAGCTGCACCTGACCGGCAACTCCTACGTGGGCACCCTCGAACTCGACTACCCGTTGATCCGTCTGCAGCGGCAGAATCTGGTGCTGTCGACCGGTATTGACCTCGTCAATCAGGACACGACCTTCCCCGGCGGTCAGGTTCTCGCCAACGATTCCCTGCGGATCGCGTGGCTGAAGGCGGCGGGCGGAATTGTGTGGGCCGATCAGCCGGTCATGGACAATCTGATGACGACCGCGGTCGATCTCTCCGTCGAAGGTCGCAAGGGAATTGACGCGCTGGGCGCCAGCCGGTCCGGCGGGGCGCAGGGGCTCTCACGAAGCGAGGGCCATGCGGATGCCTGGGTGGTGCGGGCGGACGGTCATGCCTCCCTGCGAATCACGCCGAACGATCCGCGTCTGGTCCCGATCACCATCAGCGGTCACTTCCAGGGCCAATGGGCCGACCGTGTGCTGCTGGCCTATGAGGATCAGTCGATTGGCAATCTGACCATCGGCCGCGGCTATGATCCCAACGCGGCCTCGGGCGATCGCGTCGCTTCCGGCGAATTGAAGATCGAGGTTGGTCCGATGGCGCTGAGCCGCACCGTGCGGGTGACGCCCTACGCCTTCTACGATCTGGCCTACGTCGGGTACCTGCAGTCCGGCGAGCAGGATGTGACCCTCCGCTCGCTCGGCGGCGGTCTGGAGATTCGTTTCCCCTATGACAAACGGGGTCACAGGATCCGGTTGGACCTGGGCTACGCCAAGCCGCTGGATAGGCCCATTCCGACCGCGCAGGAGAAGCCGCACGAGCGGTTCCTCGTCCAAATGATCATAGCTCACTGACCGCGCATGTTCCCGCTGAAGGATAGACTCATGACGTCTGCCAGCGCCGCCCGCTCCGCGGGACGACCCCAGGACGCGTTCAAAGCCCTTCTGCTGGGCGGATCGGCTCTTTGCGGCGTCGCCCTACTGTCGCTCGGTGATGGCGCGGATGCGGCCAATATCCTGCCCACCCAGGCCGCAGTCGACCTCGCGGTGACGGGTTCGGGCAGCCTTGCCACCAAGGTGCTGTCAGGCGGCGTGGTGACGCCGGGCACGGTGACCTACACCTCCACGGGCGCCACGGCGGCGGTGACCCTGACGTCCGCGCCCCGCACGCTGATCGACTGGACCACGTTCGAGGTGGGAACCGGTAACACGCTGACGTTCAACTTCAGCGCCTCCACCGACATCGTGGTGAATCGCGTGCCGACCACGGTGCCGATCAATATCGACACCGGCGGCCTGGTTCAGGGCAAGGTCGGCGGTTCTCAGGGCGGGAACATCTGGTTCCTCTCCGACGCCGGGGTGTTCATCAAGGGCAGCGTGACGGCGGCGGGCGTTCTGGCCACCAACAACATCAGCGTCCTGGACCTGAGTTTGTTGCAGACCTCGCTGCCCGCCCTGAAGACCCAACTCTCCGCTTTGAGCGGCCTGATCGACCTGTCCGGCACGGTGACGGCGAGCGGGGCCGAGGTCGATCCCACCACCGGCAATATCGTGCTCAGCGGCACGCTCGACACCAGCTTCAGCGGCGCGGCCGATCTGGAGACGGTGGGCACGATCAGCCAGAGCGGCGGCGGCATCCTCGCCGCCAGCCTGACGGGCTCCTCGGCCGGCGGCGCGTCCCTGACCAAGACGAACGTCTTCGCTACGCTCGACGGATTCACCAACACCGGCGTCGGCAACGTGTCGATCAGCGACACGCCCATCGTGTTCATGACCGTTGCCAAACCCGTGGACGCCGGATCCGGCAACACCCTGACCCTGACGGCCAATTCCGGGGGCCTGTTTGTCAACGCCGACCTCTCGGCGGCCGGCGGCGCGGTGAGCCTGAATTCGGCGAGCACCATCCTCCAGACCTCGGGCGTGATCACGACCGGCGCTCTCAGCGGCACGTCCGCCGGCGCCGTCAGCCTGACCGACGCCAACCTGTTCGACAGCCTGGCCGGCTTCACCAACACCGGGGTCGGCGATGTCAGCGTCACCGACGCCAAGAGCACCGGCCTGACGGTGACGTCCGCGGTCGACGTTGGCGCCGGCAACAACCTCACCCTGACCACGACCAATGGCGGCCCGTTGGCCCTCAACGCCGACCTGAGCGCGGCCACGGCGACGGTCACCTTGTCCGCCGCCGGCGCGATTACCCAGGGCGTCAGCGTCATCACATCGTCGGATGTGACCGGCTCATCCGACGGCGGAGTCAGCCTGACAGGCGCCAATAAGTTCTCGAACTTCAAGAACTTCACCAACACCACCAGCGGCGACGTGGTGGTGAACGACGCTCAGAATCTGACCCTCGACACGGTGGTGAACACCGTCGGGTCGATGAACTTCACCTCGACCGGCTCGGTGACATCGGTCGCCAGCTCGGCGCTGGCTCCGGGTCAAGATCTCATCGTCACCGCCGGCACCGCCGTCGACCTGAAGAAGGCCCCGGTGATCGGCCGCGACTACATCGTCACCGGCAAGACCTTCACCAACAAGACTCTGCAACCGACGTTCAGCCCGGGCCGGGACTTCACGGTCCATGCGCTGCAGACCTTCGCACTGTCCACGAACCTGACGGCAACGCGCAATCTGACGGTCACGAGCACGGGCTCGCTGGACACCACGGGCGCCACTTTGGCGGCGACGGGCGGCACGTTGAGCCTCTCCGGCGCCACGGCTCTGACAGTCGGCGACACCTCCGCCATATCGGGCGGGACCACCTTCGCCACCACCACTTCGGGCGACATCACCCTGACAGGCGCCGTGACCGCCACCGGCCAGCTGGTGACCCTGAATTCCGTGGGGGTTGTCGACGGAACCGCGGCGACGATCAGTTCCGCCGCGATCACGGGGACGTCGGTCGGCGGCGCGACCCTGACCGGCGCCAACAGTTTCGACAGCCTCGCGGGTTTCACCAACACCGGTGTTGGTGACGTCTCGATCAAGGACACCAAGGCGTCCGGTCTGACGGTTACCGGCGCCGTGGACGCCGGGTCCGGCAACATCCTGACGCTCACCACGACGGCGGGCGGAACCTTGACCCTGTCCGCCGACCTGTCGGCCGCCGGCGCAGGCGCAGTGAATCTGGTGTCGGCGGGCGTCCTGTCGCAATCGACCGGTGTCATCACCACCGGTACGCTGAGCGGATCGTCCAAGGGCGGGGCGACCCTCACCGACGCCAACAAGGTCGGGACCTTCTCGAACTTCACCAACACCACTGGCGGCGATGTGAGCTTCTCCGACGCTCAGAACCTGACCGCGGACACGATCGCCAATGCGGTCGGCTCGATCGCGATCGCCGCCACCGGCAGCCTGGACGTGACCGGCGGTGGCGTGACGTCTGGTTTTGACCTCACGCTGAGCGCGGGCACATCGCTGACGCAGGCCGCGGGTCCGACTGTGGTCCGTGACTACACGATCACGGCGGCGACCTTCGACACCAACAGCCTGACGCCGGCCTTCACGCCCGGGCGCGACGTCACGGTCCACGCCCTGTCGGCCCTGACCCTGGCGACCGACCTCACGGCCACCCGCAGTCTGACGGTCACCAGCACCGGCGCTCTGGACACGAGCACCCAGACCCTCACCGCCACGGGCGGGACGCTCAGCCTCACGGGGGTTGGCGGTCTGACGGTGGGCGCCACCGTGGCGACGGCCGGGGCGACGTCGTTCACGACGACCACCAGCGGGGCTATCGGCCTGACCGGCGCGGTTAACGCGACGGGGCAGTCGGTGACCCTGACATCGGCCGGCGCGATCAGTGAGACCCTGGCCGGCGCCATCACCGCCACGACCGTTCAAGGCTCGTCCGTGGGCGGCGCCAGCCTGACCAAGGCCAACGCCTTCGACACCCTGGCGGGTTTCACCAACACCGGCGTCGGGGCGGTGTCGATCACCGACGCCAAGGCGGGCGGTCTCACCGTGTCCTCCACCGTCGACGCGGGGTCAGGCAACGCCCTGACGTTGACGACCACGAGCGGCGGCGCGCTCACCCTGTCGGCGGACCTGTCGGCGGCGACCGGATCGGTGAGCCTGGTCTCGGCCGGCGCCCTGTCTCAGACCAGCGGCGTCATCACCACGGCGGCCCTGAACGGCTCGTCGGCGGGCGGAGCGACGCTGACCGACGCCAACCTCTTCGACAGTCTCGCGGGCTTCACCAACACCGGCGCCGGCAATCTGTCGATCAAGGACGCCAAATCGACGGGCCTGACGGTTTCCGCGGCGGTGGACGCTGGAACGGGCAACTCCCTGAATCTGACCACCACGAACGGCGGGGCCTTGGCCCTTCAGGGCGACCTCCTCGCCTCGGCCGGTTCGGTCAATCTGGCCGTATCCGGGGCCGTGTCGCAGACCTCCGGCGTCATCACCACGGCGTCCCTGACCGGGACGTCGGCCGGCGGCGCTTCGCTGACCGACAACAACCTCTTCGACACCCTGGCGGGATTCAGCAACCTCGGCGTCGGCGCGTTGTCGATTACCGATGCCAAGGCGACCGGCCTGACGGTGAGCAGCGCGGTCCAGGCGGGTTCCGGCAACACCCTGACCCTGACCACCAAGGCCGGTGGTGATCTGACGCTTTCGGCAACTCTCGGAGCGCCGCTCGGGGCGGTGGTTCTGTCGTCGGCAGGCGCCCTGTCCCAGACGACCGGCCAGATCATCACCGCCTCGCTGTCAGGGTCTTCCACGGGCGGCGCGTCGCTCACCGGCAACAATTTCTTCGACAATCTGGCGGGTTTCACCAACAGCGGCGCGGGAAATGTCTCGGTGTCCGACGCCCAGCCGACCGGTCTTACCGTCTCAGCCGCGGTCGATGCGGGGGCGGGCGGCAACACGCTCAAGCTGACCACCAGCGGCGGCGGCATAGCCCTCTCGGCCAATGTGACGGCGACGACGGGGACGATCGATCTGGTGTCGGCGGGCGCCGTCTCGCAGTCGGCCGGCATCGTCACCGCGACCACTCTGAACGGCTCGTCCGATGGCGGCGCGGTGCTGAGCGCGGCCAACAAGGTTGCGGCGTTCAGCAGCTTCACGAACACCACCAGCGGCGACATCGTCTTCAGCGACGCTCAGGACCTGAGCGTGAGTTCGCTCTCCAACGCGGTGGGCTCGATCAATCTGTCGTCGACCGGCAACCTCAGCCTGACCGGCGCCGCCCTCAATTCCGGCTTCGACCTGAACCTCTCGGCGGGCGCCACGCTCGACGCCGCCTCGGCGCCCACGATCGTCCGCGACTATTCGATCACGGCCACGACCTTCGCGGGCCAGAGTTTCAACCCGACCTTCAGCCCGGGCCGCGACTACACGATCAACTCGCTCGCGCCCATGACCCTGACGTCGAGCATCACGGCCACCCGCAGTCTGACTGTCACCAGCACCGGGGCGCTCGACACCACCGGCGCGACTTTGACGGCGTCCGCCGGCGCGCTGACCCTGACGGCCGCCACCGGCCTGACCGTCAAGGACACCGTGGCCACGTCCGGGGCGACGACCTTCTCGACGACGACCAGTGGTCCGATCACCTTGACCGGCGCCGTGAGCGCCGCAGGCCAGACCGTCAACCTGACGTCGAAGGGCGCCATCGCCCAGACCGGCGGCGCCATCACGGCGTCCGCCATCGCTGGCGCGTCGGTCGGCGGCGCGACCCTCACCGGCGGGAACCAGTTCGATACCCTGGCGGGTTTCACCAATACCGGCGTCGGGAACGTCTCGATGACCGACGGCAAGTCGTCCGGCCTGACCGTCTCGTCGGCGGTGGACGCCGGAAGCGGCAACACTGTCACCCTGACCACCATCAATGGCGGGCCGCTGGCGCTGTCGGCCAATGTCACGGCCGCGTCCGGGACGATCGATCTGGTGTCGGCGGGCGCCATCTCACAATCGACCGGCATCCTGACGGCGAGCACGTTGAATGGAGCGTCGGACGGCGGCGCGGTGCTGAGCGGGGCCAACAAGGTCGCGACCTTCAGCACCTTCACCAACACCACCAGCGGCGATATCGTCTTCAATGACGCGCAGACTCTGACCACGAACGCGATCGCCAACGCGGTTGGGTCGATCAGTCTGTCATCGACGGGCAATCTCAGCCTGACGGGCGCCGCGCTGAATTCCGGCGTCGACCTCATCCTTTCGGCGGGCGCCACCCTCGACCTCGCGGCCGCGCCGACGATCGTCCGCGACTATTCGATCACGGCGCTGTCCTTCACGGGCCAGAGCTTCAGTCCGAACTTCAGTCCAGGCCGCGACTACACGATCAACGCGCTCGCGCCCCTGACCCTCACCTCAAGCATTACCGCGCCGCGCAACCTGATCCTCACCTCCGTGGGAACGATCACCCAAACCGGCGGCGTGATCACGGCCGTCGGTCTCGGTGGCTCGTCCGTGGGCGGGGCGAGCCTCAACCAGGCCAATCTGTTCGACAATCTCGTCGGATTCACAAACAGCGGAGCCGGCGGCCTTTCGGTCACCGACGCCAGGGCGACAGGGCTGACCGTCACCAGCGCGGTGAACGCCGGGACCGGCGGCATTGCCCTGACCACCACCAATGGCGGTTCGCTTACCCTGTCAGCCGTTCTCGCCGCCGCCTCGGGCACGGTGAATCTGGTGTCCGCGGGTCAGTTGTCCCAGACCGCGGGCACGATCGCGGCAACCACCCTGATCGGTTCGTCGGTGGGTGGCGCGGACCTGAGCGCCGCCAACCAGTTCAACACTCTCGCGGGTTTCATCAATACCGGCGCGGGCACGGTGACCCTTACCGACGCCAAGACCACGGGCTTCACGGTCAGCGCGACCGTTGACGCCGGATCGACGAACACCCTGAACCTGACCAGCACCGGCTCGGGCGGTCTCACGCTTTCGGCCAATGTGACGGCCGCGTCCGGGACAGTGAATCTCAGTTCCGGCGGCGCCACCACCCAGACCAGCGGGATCATCACCGCCTCGACGCTGACCAGCGCCACGAACGGCGCGGCCACCCTGACCCGCGCCAATCAGGTCGCCTCGCTTGGCGCCTTCACCAACGGCGGCGCCGGAAGCCTCAGCTTCAGCGACGCGATCTCTAGCGGTTTGACCGTGTCGACCGCGATCAACGCCGGCGCCGGCGATATCGCGCTGACGACGACGGCGGCCACCGGAACCCTGACGGTCGCGGCCAACCTCACCACCAGTACGGCGAACCAGATCAATCTGGTGTCCGCCGGGTCCCTTGCTCAGTCGGCGGGCGTCATCACCACGGGGGCCCTCACCGGATCGTCGGTCGGCGTCGCGACCCTGGCCAAGGCCAACCTGTTTGACAGCCTTGCCGGCTTTACCAACACGGGCCTTGGGGCTGTGTCGATCACCGACGCCAAGGCCTCGGGACTGACGGTCACGTCGGCGGTCGATGCGGGAACCAGCAACAGCCTGACCCTGACGACCACCAACGGCGGCCCTTTGACCCTTTCGGCCAACCTGACGGCGGTGGGCGGATCTGTCGGCCTCTCCTCGGCGGGCGCCCTGTCACAGACCGCCGGCGTGATCACGACTGCGGTGTTGAACGGCTCGTCGGCCGGCGGCGCGAACCTGTCCAAGGCCAATCAGTTCGACGCCCTGGCCGGCTTCACCAACACCGGCGTGGGTAACGTCGCGATCACCGACGCCAAGGCGACGGGCCTGACCACCAGTGGCGCGATCGACGCGGGTTCCGGCAATACCCTGACCCTGACCACGACGAACGGCGGCTCCCTGACCCTGCAGGGGAATGTGACGGCGTCCTCGGGCGCGGTGGACCTCGTCTCCGCCGGCGCGCTGACTCAATCCGGCGGCGTGATCACGACCGGCGCCCTGAGCGGTACGTCGGCCGGTGGCGCGTCCCTGACGGCGGCCAACCTGTTCGGCGCCCTGGCGGGCTTCACCAACACCGGCGTCGGCAACGTCTCGATCACAGACGCCAAGGGCTCGGGCCTGACGGTCACGTCGTCGGTCAACGCCGGGTCACTCAACACCCTGAACCTGACCACGACCAACGGTGGTCCGATGACCCTGTCGGCCAGCCTGAGCGCGGCGGCCGGAACCATCAATCTGATCTCCGCCGGGGCCCTGTCACAGACGACGGGCGTCATCACCACGGCGACCTTGACCGGCTCCTCCGCCGGCGGCGCCTCCCTGACCCGCGCCAACCTGTTCGACACCCTGGCCCTCTTCATCAACACCGGCGTGGGCGCCGTTTCGATCACCGACGCCAAGAGCTCTGGCCTTACGGTGAGCGCCACGGTCGACGCCGGTTCGAACAATACCCTGACCCTCACCACGACCGCTGGCGGGTCGCTGACGCTGCAAGGCAATCTCACGGCGCTGTCCGGCGCGGTGGATCTCGTGTCCGCGGGCGTCCTGACCCAGTCCTCCGGTGTTGTCACAACGGCCTCGCTCAGCGGGGCGTCGGCCGGCGGAGCCAGCCTGACGGGCGCGAACCAGTTCGACACCCTGAGTAGCTTCATCAACGCGGGCTCGGGCGGGATTGCGGTTTCCGACGCGAAGACCTCGGGGCTGACGTTGACGGGCAACGTCACCGCGGCCTCGGGAACCGTGGCCCTGGTCTCGGCCGGCGCGCTGAATCAGACCTTTGGCGTCATCACCGCTCTGAATCTGACCGGGTCGTCGGCCGGTGGCGCCTCGCTCATCGGCGCCAATCTGTTCGACACCCTGGCGGGCTTCACCAACACCGGCGTAGGCAATGTGGCGATTGCCGACGCCAAGGCCTCGGGCCTCAATGTCACGTCTGCCGTCGACTCTGGGTCAGGCAATTCGCTGAGCCTGACCACGATCAACGGCGGCCCGCTGACCCTCGCGGCCAATCTGACGGCCGCCTCCAGCAGTGTCAGTCTCGCCTCGGCCGGCGCCCTCTCGCAGACCGCCGGCGTCATCACCAGCGCCACCCTGACGGGGTCCTCGGCCGGCGGCGCCTCTCTGGCCAAGGCCAACCTGTTCGATTCCCTGGCGGGGTTCACGAACACGGGCGTCGGCGCGGTTTCCATTCTGGACGCCAAGGCCTCCGGGCTGAAGGTTACCTCCGCCGTCGACGGTGGGTCCGGCAACACCCTGACACTGACCACGACAAACGGCGGGGCGTTGACCCTTGCGGCCAACGTGACCGCCGCCTCGGGAACCGTGGACCTCGTCTCGGCCGGCGCCTTGGCTCAGACGGCGGGTATTCTCACCACCGGCGCCATCACTGGGACGTCGCTCGGCGGCGCCAGCCTCACCGGCTCGAACCTGTTCGACAGCCTGGCGGGCTTTACCAACGCGGGTGTTGGCAATGTCGCGATCACGGACGCCAAGTCGTCCGGCCTGACCGTCACGGCCGCGGTGGACGCCGCATCTGGCAACACCCTGACCCTGACCACGACCAACGGCGGTCCGCTGACTCTCTCGGCCAACCTGACGGCTGCCGCGGGGACGGTCGATCTGGTGTCGGCCGGGGCTCTTGCCCAGACCTCCGGCGTGGTCACCACCGCCACCCTGACCGGGTCTTCGGTCGGCGGCGGCAATCTCGCGCGGGCCAATCTGTTCGACAGCCTCGCCGGCTTCACGAACACCGGCGTCGGCAATCTGTCCATCACCGACGCCAAGGCCTCGGGCCTGACGGTGACTGCCGCTGTGGACGCCGGCTCCGGCAACACCTTGACCCTGACCACCACGAACGGTGGCTCTCTGACTGTGCAGGGCGATTTGACGGCCTCGTCGGGCGCGGTTGACCTGCAGTCTTCCGGCGTGTTGACCCAATCGAGCGGCGTGATCACCGTCGGCAGCCTCACCGGTTCGTCCGCCGGCGGCGCGTCGCTGAACGACGCCAACCTGTTCGACAGCCTGGCGGGCTTCACCAATACCGGCGTGGGTCCGGTGTCGATCCTGGACGCCAAGGCCTCGGGTCTGACCGTCACCTCCGCGGTGGACGCGGGCGCCGGGAACGCCCTGACCCTGAGGACGTCGAACGGCGGAACCCTGACCCTCGCGGCGAACCTCACCGCGGCGGCGGGCATCGTGAACCTGGTCTCAGCCGGCGCGATGTCTCAGACGACCGGCGTGATCACCACCGCCGCTCTGACCGGGTCCTCGGCCGGCGGCGCCTCGCTGACCGACGCCAACCTGTTCGACCAGCTGACGGGCTTCGCCAACACCGGCGTCGGCAATGTCTCGATCACCGACGCCAAGGCCTCCGGCCTGAGTGTGAGCTCGGCGGTGGACGCAGGTTCGGGCAACAGCCTGACCCTCACCACCACCAACGGTGGGGCTCTGATCCTGGGGGCCGATCTGACAGCGGCGTCCGGGACGGTCGACCTGGTCTCCGCGGGGAACCTGACTCAGGCGGCGGGGATCATCACGACCGCCGTAATAACCGGGTCCTCGGCGGGCGGCGCGTCTCTGACGGACGCCAACCTGTTCGACACCCTCGCGGGCTTTACGAACACCGGCGCCGGCAATGTCGCGGTCCTCGACGCCAAGGCGTCGGGCCTGACGGTGACTTCGGCGGTGGACGCGGGCGCGGGCAACACCCTGACTCTGACGACGACCAACGGCGGTCCTCTGACCCTGGCGGCTGACCTCAACGCCGTGGCGGGCACCGTGGACCTGATCTCCGCCGGGTCCCTCGCTCAGACCAGCGGCGTGATCACGACCGCGGCCTTCACCGGCTCGTCGGCGGGCGGCGCGTCGCTGACGGACGCCAATGTCTTCTCCAGCCTGGCGGGCTTTACCAACACTGGCGTCGGCAATGTCTCGATCACCGGCGCCAAGGCGTCCGGCCTGACGGTCACGTCGGCGGTGGACGCTGGGGCAGGCAATACCCTGACCGTGACCACGACGAATGGCGGATCGCTGACCCTTGCGGCCGACCTGACGGCGGCGGCGGGAGCCGTCGACCTGATCTCGGCCGGTGTCCTGTCGCAGACGACGGGCGTGATCACCACCACAAGCCTGACCGGGTCTTCGGCGGGCGGCGCGACGCTGACGGACGCCAACCTGTTCGATAGCCTGGCGGGCTTTACCAACACCGGCGCCGGCAATGTCTTGGTCACCGACGCCAAGTCCTCCGGGCTGACCGTGACCTCCGCTGTCGACGCGGGAGCGGGCAATACGCTCACCTTGACGACGACCAATGGCGGGCCGTTGACCCTTGCGGCCAACATCACGGCCGCTTCAGGGGCCGTGGACCTGGTGTCCGCGGGCATCCTGTCTCAAACGGCGGGCATCATCACGACCGGGACCTTGGCGGGCTCGTCGGTCGGCGGCGCCGCCCTGACCGACGCCAATCTGTTCGACACCCTGGCGGGCTTCTCAAACTCGGGTGTCGGCGCGGTGTCCATTCTGGACGCCAAGGCCTCGGGCCTGACGGTGAGCTCGGCGGTGGACGCCGGGTCCGGGAACACCCTGACTCTGACCACGACCAATGGTGGGCCGCTGACGCTTGCGGCGAACGTCACGGCCGCGTTGGGCGCGGTGGATCTCGTGTCCGCGGGGGCGGTGTCTCAGACCTCCGGGGTGATCACCACCGCGACGCTGAAAGGCGCGTCGGCCGGCGGGGCAAGCCTGACCAGGTCGAACCTGTTCGACACCCTGGCGGGCTTCAGCAACACCGGTGTCGGCAATGTCTCGATCACCGACGCCAAGGCCTCGGGCCTCACGGTGAACGCGGCGGTGGACGCCGGGTCCGGCAACACCCTGACCCTGACCACGAGCAATGGTGGCCCGCTCACGCTCTCGGCCAACATCACCGCCGCTTCGGGCACGGTGGATCTCCTGTCCGCCGGGACGTTGTCGCAGACCGCCGGCGTCATCACGACGTCGATCCTGACCGGCGCTTCGGTCGGCGGCGGCTCGCTGACCGACGCGAACCTGTTCGACACCCTGGCGGGCTTCACCAACACGGGCGTCGGCAATCTGTCGATCACCGACGCCAAGGCCTCCGGTCTGTCGGTCACCTCGGCGGTGAACGCGGGCGCGGGCAATACGCTCACGCTCACCACCGCCAATGGCGGGTCCCTGACTCTCTCCGCGAATCTGACTTCCGCGTCGGGCGCCGTGGACCTCGTGTCCGCCGGGGCCCTGTCGCAAACCGCCGGTGTCATCACCACGGCGACCCTCACCGGCTCTTCGGCGGGCGGCGCCTCGCTGACCGACGCCAACCTGTTCGACACCCTGGCGGGCTTGTCAAACTCGGGCGTCGGCGCGGTGTCCATTCTGGACGCCAAGGCCTCGGGGCTGACGGTCACCTCGGCGGTGGACGCAGGCGCCGGCAATACGCTCACCCTGACCACGACCAACGGCGGGCCGCTGGCCCTCGCGGCGAACGTCACGGCGGCGTCGGGTACGGTGAATCTGGTGTCCGCCGGCGCCCTCTCGCAAACGGCCGGTGTGATCACCACGGCAGCTCTGAAGGGCTCTTCGGTCGGCGGCGCGTCCCTGACCGACGCCAATCTGTTCGACAACCTGGCCGGCTTCACCAACTCCGGCGTCGGCAACGTCGCGATCACCGACGCCAAGGCCTCGGGTCTCACGGTCGGCGCGGCCGTGGACGCGGGGTCGGGCAATACGCTTACCCTCACCACGACCAATAGCGGTGCTTTGACCCTGGCGGCGAACGTCACAGCGGCCTCGGGGACGGTGGATCTGATCGCGTCCGGCCCCATCGCTCAGACAGCGGGCGTGATCACCACCGCAACCCTGACCGGGTCTTCCGTCGGCGGGGCGTCCCTCGCCGGCGCCAACCTGTTCGACGCTCTGGCGGGCTTCACAAATGCGGGCGCCGGCAATGTCTCGATCGTCGACGCCAAGGCCTCGGGGCTGACCGTGAGCACGTCGGTCGACGCGGGACCGGGCGCCACACTGACCCTGACCACGACCAATGGCGGCGCGCTGACACTGGCCGCCGACCTGACCGCGGCCTCCGGCGCGGTCGACCTGGTCTCGGCCGGCGCTCTGACCCAGACGGCCGGCGTGATCACCACGGCCGCTCTGACGGGCTCGTCGGTCGGCGGGGCGTCACTGACGGACGCGAACCTGTTCGACACTCTCGCAGGCTTCACCAATGTCGGCTCTGGCAATGTGTCGGTCCTCGACGCCAAAGCCTCGGGACTGGCTGTTACAGCGGCGGTCGACGCCGGTTCCGGCAGCGCTTTGCATCTGACGACGACGAACGGCGGACCCATGACCCTGGCCGCCAGTCTCACGGCGCCCACTCAGTTCGATCTGGTCTCGGCAGGCGTGCTGACCCAGACGGCGGGGATCATCACGACCGGAACCTTCTCTGGATCCTCCGTCGGCGGGGCCAGCCTCACGGACGCCAACGCCATCTCGACGCTGACGAACTTCGTCAACCAGGCCTCGGGCGCGGTGATGCTGACCAACAGCGCCTCGCTCGCCGTCAGCGGCGGCATCGACAACGCCGTTGGCGGAACCGGGGCGGGACGCGACATCGGCGTGACGCTCACGGCCGGATCCCTGACGGGAACCGGGACCTTCTCGGCGGGGCGCGATGTCGCTCTGAACAGCGCCGCCGGCGCCTTGACCTTCAACAGCGCCACGGCCGGCGACGATCTCGTTCTCCGCGCCGCCGGCGCCGTGTCGGTTTCGGGTCCGCTGGCGGCGACGGGCGGCGCCTCGACAGTCGACAAGGCCGACGCCACGGCGACAGGCGATGTGCTCGCGGCCGCCTCGCCCCTCAGTGTGTTCGGGAAGGCCTATTCCAGTCTGACGGACGACGCGCACATCGATGTGCGCGCGGCCGGCGGCGACATCACCCTGGCCTCGGCCCTCAACGCCGCCGGCGACGTCCGCCTCCAGGCGGTCTCTGGCGGGATTCTCACCGCCGATATCACGGCCGGCGGTGCGATCATTCTGGACGCCGCCACGTCGATCGATCGCGGGTCCGCCTCGTCCGACGTCCTCTCGGCCGGTGGAAACGTGGCGGCCCAGGCGGCCTCAGGAGATGTGACGCTCCAGACCGTGTCGGCCACGACCGGCGATGTGGTGCTCCGGGCCGCCGTCGGTAACGTCAGCCTCGTCAGTGCATCGGCCGGCGACGATCTCCTTATTCGCGCAGGCGCAAGCGCGTCTGTCACGGGGTCTCTCACCGCCGGAACGTCAGGTGAGACGTCGGGTCTCGCAGACGCCTTCCTCACCAATGCGCCCAGTCAAGCCATGTCGATCTTCGGCCAGGGCTATTCGTCGGTCACCGGCGGCTCTCAGGTCGACGTCGTGGCGTCCGGCGCCGTCTCCATCGGCGGCGGCGTGACGGCGACGGGCGGAGCCTCGGATGTTCGTATCGTGGCCAAGGGCCTCGACAATGGCGGCACGCCGGTGCTCGGCGTGGCGGGGGCGATCGCGGCCGGTCAGGATGTGGCGCTCGACGCCACGGGCGGCGGCACGTCCACACAGGGGTCCATCAGCGTTGGCGGCGCGACCAGCGCCGGCCGCGATATCGCGGCCCGTTCGGCCAATGGCTCCGTCGGCCTGACCTCACTCTCGGCCGGCGGCGCGATCGTCCTGGTGGCACAGTCGGGTGGGGTGACCCTCGATGGTTCTGCCTCGGCCTCGGGCTCGGCGGGCGCCGGGATTGGCCAGACCCTGTTCGGCACGGTCAGCGCGCCGCTCAAGGGCCTGTTCGTGCAGGCCCCGCAGACCATCTTCGTCGGGGCGGCGAGTTTCGCCGACAAGGGCTATGGCAGGACCCAACCCTCCAGCCTCACGGCCGGCAAGGCGATCGCAATCTCGGTGACCGACAAGACGGGTCTGGTGCTGGCCGACGCCAAGCCGACCTCCGGCAGCTGGGTCAAGGCCTCCACCCTTGCGGCGCCGACGGTGACTCTGTTCGAGACCAAGGGCGATATGACCGTCGGGGACGCCACGGTGAACAGCCCCGTGACGACGATGAAGCTCTATACCGACGGCCTGGTGAAGGTGACCGGCAAGTTCGCCCCGGCGACCGACGATACGGTGGACCTGACCGTCGGGGATCAGACCCTGAACGTCTGGACGCCCACCAACGTCGAGGTGATCAATGACCCGTCCGGGACGCCTCACGGCGCGATTGGCTTCACCACGGTGACGGGCACGGGCGTCTATTCGACCACGCCGCAGACGTTCCATTCCGCCACGCTCTTCGCGACCAACGGCTTTCTGGCGGGGTCTCAGGAGTTCGTCGACGCCAACCTCAGCCAGACGACCGTGGCGCAGCAGCGGCTTATCGATCCGAGCCGGCCGGTGCCGACAACCCAGGCCAACACCAGCGGCGCCATCATGCTCGCGGTAGGCGATCTGAGCCTGACGGCCGGCAGCATGATCGTTCAGCAGAACACGACGGGGCTTCGGACGACCAACGGCACGGGCTACTACATCACGCGCAACCTGACCCTTGGCGCCTATACCCCGTTCCCCGTGGCCATCGACCTGTTCGGGGTCTTCACCAAGCCGGGGTCGACGATCCCGATCACGGGCGCGGCGGCGGCGGACGTGACGCAAATCACGATCGACCCCAGCCTCAATGGCTCGCCGTTCCGGGCCCTGTACCGCGTGAACAGCTGTGTGGTCGGCCAGCTGGGCAACTGTACGCCCACCAGCGACGGCATCACCTCCATTCCGCTTGACGAGCTCAGCCGCGGCGCCCTGCTCAGCCGCGACGAGCTGGATGTCGAGGATCCCACCATTACCGGCGCCCCCAACGAGGAGATCTGGCGTATGCCGGATGATCGTCAATGAACCTCAAAGGCATCGTGACGCAGGCTCGTCTTGGCGGGCTTGTTCTTGCAGCTGCGGCGGTGGCGCTGCTCACTAGCGCGCCGGCCGACGCGGCGGCCAGCCACGGCAAGAAATTCGACGGGTTCAAGCCGCAGTTCAACCTGGGTCAGGCGGGCAACGGCGCCGTTTGCGAGGCGGTTCGGGGGTTTGACGGTGTGGTCGTCGACAAGGGCGGCCGGGTCTGGAATGTCACCTGCCGCGGCTGGTCGAGTGTCCTGGGCAATCTCTATCTGTTTCCCGGCGCCAAGGCCCGCCGCGCCGAAGCGGCCTGGCGGCAAGACCTCGCCGGGCGCACCGATTGCGATCCGGCCAAGGCGGGCGCCAAGTCCGAGCCCGGTGTCGGCGCGAAGCTGGTCTGCAAGACCCATGGCGCGGGTCTGACCTATGTCACCTACCGCCTGCCGCGAGGTGGCGGGGTGATTGCAGCCGAAGGGCGCGGGCCGATCGACGACGTCCTCGCCAAGGGCGTCCGGTATCTGTCGGGCGCGTTGCCGGAGCCGGAAGCGATCGACAAACAGGCCGCGGCCGTGTCCAGCGTTTCCACGGCCCCGGTCAGCCAGCTCGCCGCGGTCGACGCGGCCCAGGTTCCGTCAATCCAAAGCCGGCGCTCCAATGCCTACAAGCATGGGCAGGACTGGCAATTCGACCAGGCGGAACTCGATTTCGGCGACCTTGCGGTGTCTCATGACGGCGCCGGCGGTCAGATCGAACGCGCCGAGGCGCTCTATAATCAGGCCCTGAATGCGTCGAACAACGGTCGCTTCGACAAGGCGGCGATTTTCTTCGATCAGGCCGACGCCCTGGCCATGGGAGGCGACGCCGGCCTGGTCGGTCTGGCGTTGAACTATCGGGCCGCGGACGCCCGCAATCAGCAGGATTATGACGGCGCGATCGATCTCGCCGACAAGGCGATCGCCGCGCGCGCCGGCGTGGCGACCTCCGGCGGGGCGCACGCCACGGACAAGGGCATTGTCATTCCTGAAGTTGGGACCTCGGATGGGACCCAGCGCATCACCTCGCTAGATCGCGAACGCCTGCGGGATGTACAGGCCCTTGAGATCAAGGCCACCTCGCTTGAGGCTGGAGGACGTGCGGCCGAGGCCCGTCAGGTCCTGATCGCGGCGCGGGACCTGCTCGATCTGAAGCTCCCGGTATCCGAGTCCTCGGCCAAGCCGCTGGTGCTGGGCCAGGCCGCGCCGTGGCTCAACGCCCGGGTCTGGGCCGACCTGCTGCGCCTCGACCGCGGCACGCCGCAGCAGGCGGACACCGAGCGTCAGTTCCGGGCCGCCGTGGCCTTCTTCGGCGCCAAGCACCCGGGATCCCTGCCCCTGGCCGGTTTCTTCCTGGAGCAGGCGCGCGCGGAAGCCAGTGTCAGTCAGGATGACCGCGCCGTTGAGGACTACAAGGCGGCCTTCGCGATCTTCATTGATCAGCGCGGTTCCCTGGCCGATTCCGCCGACCTCGCCCGGCCCTATTTCGACTTCCTCCTGCGGCGGATTTCCAATTCGCCGGCGGCTCACGCGGACGACGTGAAGAGCTTCTTCAACGCCGCCCAGGCCCTGATCGCCCAGTCCAGCGCCGAGGCGGCAAAGCGGCAGGCCGCGACCGCTCAGGCGGGGGACGACAAGACCGCCGCCCTGGCCCGGGCGCTTCAGGACACCGACAGCCGCCAGCGCGCCAATGAGGCCGCGATCCGCAAGCTCAATGAGCAGGGCGTCTATCAGGGCGCGGACCTTGTGCGCCTGCGCGAAGAGCAACAGGTGCTCGCGGGCCAGAACGCCAAGCTGCAGGGGCAACTCCTGGAAGCCGATCCGGGGTACACCTCGGCCCTGCACACCCTGGTGGACCTGGAAAAACTGCAAAAGGCGCTTCGCCCCGGCGAGGTCTACGCCAAGGTGTTCCTGCTGGCCGGGGGCGGCTATGGGATGCTCATCTCGCCGGACGCCGCCGTCCCTTACCGGGTCAATCTCACGCGCGACCGCGCCGGCGACATGGTGCGGACCTTGCGTCTGCCCATCGATTCGCCCGGCAAATCCAAGAGCGGGCGCACGACGCATGGGGCGTTCAACGTCGCCCTCGCCCACGATCTGTTCGAGCGGACCTTCGGACCTGTGAAGGCGCAGGTGCTCGCGGCCAAGCACATCATCTACGAGCCCGACGCCACCCTGATCGCTGCGCCCATCAGCGCCCTGGTGACGGACGACGCCAGCGTGGCGCTGATCAAGGCCAAGCTCGCCGCGCCCCGGCCGCTCGACTATGTCGGCGTGTCCTGGCTGGGGGCCCACTCCTATAATTCCATCGCCCTGTCGGGTTCCGCCTTCTACCAGGCGCGCATCGCCAAGCCGTCCAAGGCGGTCAACGCCTTCTATGGCTACGGCGATCCGGTCATCCCCAGCGATCCCCAGGTCTTCGCCAGCGTGCGGCCGAAGGGCCGCGCCACGGCCGCGGATGAGGATCTCTGCTACCGCTATCGCTACTCGCTCGCGCAGATGCCGGCGCTCAAGGAAACCCGGACCGAGGTGGTCGACGTGGCCAAGGCCGTGGGCGGCGACGCCTCGGGCGCGAACTACGCTTTCGGCGCCGATTTCACCGACACCGGCGTCATCAAGAAGACGGATCTTGGCGGATACCGGGTTGTCTACTTTGCCACCCACGGTCTGCTCGACGAAGACAACCCCTGCCTGAGCACCGCCCTCGTCACGTCCTACGGCGGCGATGGAAGCGACGCCCTGCTGACGCTCGCCAAGATCACGTCACTTCACCTCGACGCCGACATGGTGGTGCTCTCCGCCTGCAACACCGGCAGCAATGGTCACGCCAAGGGTCGTCAGGCCGAAGACGCCGACAAATCAGGCAAGGCCAAACTGGTGGCGATTCCGCGTATCGGGGGGGCTGGCGGCGAAGCGCTTGGTGGTCTGGTGACCTCGTTCGTGCAGGCCGGCGCCCGCAACGTGGTGGTGTCCAACTGGGAGGTGGATTCCGGCACCACCGAGAGACTGATGATCGCGCTGTTCAATCGCCGCGGAGTCTCCCAGGCTGGCGCCCTGGCGGAGGCCGAACGCACCCTGATGGGCGAGCCGCGCTTTTCCCATCCCTACTACTGGGCGCCATTCACTGTGGTGGGGGACGGCGACCGGCCAATGCCGGGCGCCTGACGCCAGCGACGCCCTGGCCGTACCCGCAACCGCGTCGGTCAGGTTTGCGGCCGAGGCCTCAACAGCAGCAATCCGCCGGTGAGAAGCGCCAGGACCAGGGTCGTGGCGAGGCTGCCGTTCATGGTGTCGGCCCCGCCGCTCCATAGAACCGGACCTGCCAGCTTCAGCTGAACCAGGCTGCCCGCGGGGTCGGGGACCAACCCGAGGACGCCGGATTCCGTCCAGTTCCAGGCGAAGTGCGCCGCCGCGGGCGCCAGCAGCCCGCCCGTCCGCAGGGCGAGCAGGCCGAACAGCAGACCGCCCAGGAACAGATTGAGCACTGCCAGCCAGCCCTGCGCGCCGGCGATGACGTGAAGGCCGGCAAACAGCAGCGACGTCACCACCAAGCCGATCCAACCACCCCAGCGGGCGCAGACGATCGGCTGTAGCCAGCCGCGGAAGAACGCCTCCTCGGCCAGAGACTGTGCGACGACCAGCGCGGCGCCGACGGCGATGGGACCGGCAAGCGGCTGCTGAGGGGCGGCGGGGGTCACCACGCCGGCCAGATAGGCGAGGCCGACCGCGGCGGCGAAGCCCAGGCCGCCGCAGGTCAGTCCCAGAGCCAGATACGGAACAGGCGCCGTTCCCGGACGGAGTAGCGGCCGCCGCTCCCATCCCGTGGCCAGGAGGGCGAAAAGCAGAAACAGACCAAACACCATTCCCTGCAGGGCGCCGGAAACAAGAATGTCGCTCCAGGGTGATGGAACGCCGCTCGTCATGCCGGCGAAGGTCTGCTGCAGGGCCGCGGCCTGGCTGCGGAAAAGGGTCAGGATGCCGACGGAATAGCCGGCGGCCACGGCGACCGCGAGCCAGGCTGGCATTCGCCGACGGGCGCCCAGGGCGTCACGCACCCAGGGGTTTTCCTTGCCGGCTGCGTGCATGCCCCGCTCCCCCATTCCCGCTCCGGGTCAGAACACCATAAAAGCGGACCCGACGCACGTCCGTCGCCAGACTAAACCGGTGAGGAAAACGAAAGGTTTATGGTTCGGTTCCGGCGAGGGGCGCCGCCGTGGCCCTAAGCCCCGATGACCGCCGCCAGGATCATGACGGTTCCGGCGATCCCCACGGCCCAGGCCAGGGGCCTGACCAGCGGCGCGCCCACAAGGTAGAGCCCGGCGTGCGCCAGACGAGCGAAGAAGAACATCTCCGCCCCCAGGGCCGTGGCGCCGGTATGGATGTGGGCCGCCGCGGCGATGAGCACGAGCGGCGCAAACAGGGTCAGGCCCTCGCGATGGTTGTCAACAACCCGCTTCGTCCGGGCCTGGAACGGTTTCGGCGGGGGCAGCTGATCGCGTGCGCCGGCCATGGGTATCAGGCCCTGGGACAGCACGCCGACGGTGGCCTGCAGGGCGATCAGGCCCAGTAACAGGGCGACCGAATAGGCCAGCATCGTCAGTTCGATCGTCATCGCTGTTTTCCCCGGGGGTCACCGATCACAGTTTCAGGTCCCCGGGGCTAGTCAAGGCGCCCGATTGAGCGGTGCGGTCCTAAAGGGTCAGCGTTGTGAAGATCTGTTCGGCCGCCTCTTCCGCGGTCATTTGCGTGGTGTCGATGCGAATCTCGGGGCTCTCCGGCGCCTCATAGGGGCTGTCGACACCGGTGAAGTTCTTGAGCTGTCCGGCGCGGGCCTTCTTGTAGAGACCCTTCACGTCGCGGCGTTCGGCTTCGGCGAGGGGTGCGTGAACATGCACTTCCAGGAACTCGCCTTCGGCCATCAGCTCCCGCGCCATCCGCCGTTCGGCCCTGAAGGGTGAGATGAACGACACCAGCACGATCAGACCGGCCTCCGTCATCAGCTTGGCCACTTCCGCCACGCGACGGATGTTTTCGACCCGGTCCTCCTCGGTGAAGCCGAGATCCTTGTTGAGTCCATGGCGGACATTGTCGCCGTCGAGCAGATAGGTGTGCCGCCCGGCGGCGTGAAGGCGCTTTTCCAGCAGATTGGCGATGGTCGATTTGCCTGCGCCCGAGAGCCCGGTGAGCCACACGACGCGCGGGGTCTGGCCCTTCTGGGCGGCCCGCGCGGCTTTGCTCACGTCCAGGGCCTGCCAATGAATGTTCTGGCTGCGACGCAGGGCGAAATGGATCATCCCGGCGCCGACGGTGCGGTGGGTCATCCGGTCGACGAGGATGAAGCCGCCGAGGTCCTTGGTTTCCGCATAGGGGTCGAAGGCGATGGGGGCGTCGAGCAACAGGTTGCACACGCCGATCTCGTTGAGCTCAAGGCGCGTGGCGGCCAGATGCTCGAGCGTGTTCACATTGACCTTGTATTTCGGCTCGGTGACCTGGGCGGACACGGTGCGCGCGCCCATCTTCATCAGATAGGGCCGGCCCGGGATCATCGCCTCGTCGTCGAACCACACCAGGGTGGTTTCGAACTGATCGGCGACACCCGGCGGATCGCCGGCGGCGGCCAGGACGTCGCCGCGCGAAACGTCGATCTCGTCGGTCAGGGTCAGGGTCACCGACTGGCCGGCGACGGCGCGGTCCAGGTTCCCGTCCAGGGTGACGATCCGCGCCACCGTGCTCTCGCGCCCGGAGGGCAGGGCCTTGATCTTGTCGCCCGGCGAGACGGTCCCAGCGGCGATGAAGCCGGAGAAACCCCTGAAATCCAGGTTCGGGCGGTTCACCCACTGCACCGGCATGCGGAACGGCTGTTCGGCCACCACATCCTCGACCGGCGCGTCTTCCAGCCACCGTAGCAGCGGCGGGCCGTCGTACCAGGGCGAGAGAGGGCTCGGCTCGGTGATATTGTCGCCCTTCAGGGCCGACATCGGGATGGCGGTGAAGTGCCGGATGCCGATCTGATCGGCGAACAGGCGATAGTCGGCCACGATGTCGTCGAACACCTGCTGCGACCAGTCCACCAGATCCATCTTGTTCACCGCCAGGACCACGTGGCGAATGCCCAGCAGACTCACAAGGTAGCTGTGCCGCCGGCTCTGGGTCAGCACGCCGCGGCGGGCGTCGATCAGGATCACAGCCGCGTCGGCCGTGGAGGCGCCGGTGACCATGTTGCGGGTATACTGTTCGTGGCCGGGCGTGTCGGCGACGATGAACTTGCGCTTGTCGGTGGAGAAGAAGCGGTAGGCGACGTCGATGGTGATGCCCTGCTCGCGCTCCGCCGCGAGGCCGTCCACCAGCAGGGCGAAGTCGATTTCGCCGCCCTGCGTGCCCACCTTGCGGGAATCCGCCTCGAGGGCGGCGAGCTGATCCTCGAAGATCATCTTGGAGTCGTAGAGCAGGCGGCCGATGAGGGTCGACTTGCCGTCGTCAACCGACCCGCAGGTCAGGAAACGCAGCAGGCTCTTGACCTCGTGGGCCTTGAGGTAGGCGTCGATATCCTCGGCGATGAGATCGGATTGGTGGGCCATCAGAAATAGCCCTCCTGCTTCTTCTTCTCCATCGA